>NZ_CDDD01000058.1 GCF_000820165.1 Aeromonas taiwanensis | reverse complement strand
AATTGAAGAAGCCCGCTCATTCGAGCGGGCTTTTTTATTGCCTGAAATTTCTCATCCCCACTATTTTCTGGTGCTATGCCCCTTCTGTCTCATCGGCACAGGGCAGCGCCATATTGACCACCCCATCCTCCAGCTGGATATCGATCTTGAAGCCGAGTCGCCTGGCGAGGTTGATCATGCCGCGATTGCTGGGCATGGTCATGCCCGACAGTTGGTCAATGCCTCGCTCTTTCGCGTAGCGCACAATCTTCTCCATCATCAGTTTGCCGAGCCCCAGCCCCTTCAAGTCAGAACGCACCAGGATGGCAAACTCTGCATCCGACTGATCCGGACTGGCAATGGCTCGAACCACCCCCAGGATCTGCTGGCTGAAAGGACCGTCCTGCCCCACGGCGACGAAGGCCATCTCCCGGTCGTAATCGATCTGGGTCATGCGGGCCAGCTCTTCGTGCCCCAGCTCCCCCACATCGGCGAAGAAGCGCTTGTACCTGTCCTCATCGGACACCAGCTTTACGAACTGCTTGTGGGCGGGCTCATCCTCGGGGCGGATGGGGCGCAGCAGCACATGACTCTTGTCCTTGAGCCAGGCGCCCTCTTCCAGCTCGGTCGGATAGGGGCGGATAGCGAGCGGCAGCATCTGTTGCCCTCTCTCCATCAGGACGAGACGGGCATCAAGGATCACCATCTCATCGCCACAAGCCTGCAGCGGATGCAGGTCCAGCTCTTGTATCTCGGGGAAGGCCAGCAGCAGCTCGGAGAGCTGGCACAGCACCTGGCCGAGAGCGTCGATATCGAGCCGTATTGGACTGGCCTGCTCGCGGATCTTGCCGTCCTTGAGGGCTCCGATGATCTGGTAGCGCGCCAGCGCCTGGTTGAGGGGCGGGAGGGCCGCGACCATCTCGTGAGGCTCGGCGCCGGATTCGCCAAGCAGGATGACGGGTCCGAAGACGGGATCCTGCTGCAACCTGAGCCGCAGCTCCAGTCCGCCGCTGCGGCGCGCCATACGCTGTACCAGCAGGCCTTCAATACGGGCACCCGGGTCGTGTTGACGTACCCTGTCCAGGATGGCATCCGCCGCCTGAGCCACCTCCGCCGAGGTGCGCAGATTCAGCATGACGCCGTGCACTTCTGACTTGTGAGCGATGTCGGGTGAGCGCAGCTTCACGGCCACCGGGTAACCGATCTGCTCTGCCGTCAGGGCGGCTTCGATAGAATCGGTGACGATCCAGGTCGCCAGAGTGGAAAGTCCGGCGGCCTGCATGATGGGTTGGACCAAGTGGGTATCCAGCACCCGCTGCTGGCGTTCCAGCGCCTGCTGGAGCAGCTGCTGGCAGCGTTCGACATCGAGCCGGTCCCCGTGCAGGGAGGCCGGGGTTTCCATCAGCTGCTTCTGGTTGCGGCGATATTCCACCATGTGCATGAAGGCGGTGACGGCGCTCTCCGGAGTGCGATAGGTGGGGATCCCCGCCTCGTTGAACAAGCGACGTCCCTCCTGGGCGGAGTATTCCCCCGCCCAGTTGGTGAGGATGTTGAAGCGACGAGCACGGGGATGCTGCCTGATGAAGTCGATCAGGCTGCTGGCGAGGGTCGCACCACGGGCGGTGAGGGAGGGGGCGTGGATCAGCAGGATGGCGTCGGCAGCCTCCCCCTGCAGCAGGGCCTCCAGCGCACTCTTGTAGGACTCGATATCGGCATCGCTGCCGATGTCGAGTGGTGCCATCGCCAGCTTGCCGCCGCGCGCCAGCAGCACATCGGCGGCCATGTTGGCCAGACCCCGCCCGTTGGAGAGGATGGCGAGCCGCTCCCCCTTGAGGGTCAGGGAGTGGCTCAGGGTCTCGACGGTGGCAAACAGCTCGTGAGTATCCCGGACGCGCAGCATGCCGGCCCGGCGGATGGCGGCATCATAGACGTTGTCGAGGCCATTGGCCGGGTCGTGCCGCCCGCTCTTGAGGACCAGGATGGGCTTGTTACGCGAGGCGGCGCGGGCGGCGGAGAGAAAGTGCCTCGCATCGTGCAGCTTGTCCATGTAGATCAGAATGGCGCGGGTCGTCCCGTCGCGGGAGAGCTGATCCAGCAGCTGGCCGAAGTCGATGTCGCAGTGATCCCCCAGGGAGATGAAGGCCGAGAAGCCTATCTCGCGCTGCTTGGCCCAGTCGAGGATGGTGGTGCTGACCGCCGCCGACTGGGAGAGAAATGCCACCTGCCCCGGGGTGGCGGCAATGGGGGAGAAGCTGGCATTGATGCCCTGGCTCGGCAGCAGCATGCCCATGCTGTTGGGGCCGAGTAGACGGATACCGTACTGCCGGCACAGCGCTCTGAGCCGTTGGCGCTCGTCACCGGAGAACTGGGCGGCCAGGATGATGGCGGCCCCCGTCCCCTTCTTGCCGAGCTCCTCGATGAGTGGCAGCACCCGCTCGCGTCGGGTGCAGACGATGGCGAGATCGGGGGAGAGGGGGAGACTCTCGACATCAGGATAGGCGAGTACCCCGGCGATGGACTGGCTGTGGGGGGCAACCGGCAGTATGGGGCCCTGGAACTGGCCCGCAAGCAGGTGTCTGATGACCACATGCCCGGCTTTTTGCGGATCGCCGGAGGCACCGATGACGGCGATAGAGTGGGGTTTGAAGAGCCGATCCAGGCCGCTTTGTTTCATGGGCACTCCTGAGGACGACCCCCGGGTCGAGGGTGACGGATGGTGCCAGTCTAATACGCTTTGCGCGTTCGTTCTGTGACCGGTTGCGGATCACGATCGGGCGAGGGCATTGGCGCGCAGATAAAATCGCAGCTCTCCCTGGATGCATTGCACCGTGGCGAGGTGCCGGTCCTGCAGGTAGATCTCCTGCTCCCGATCGAGTTCATGGCGTTGTATCCCCAGACTCTGCAGATATTCTGCGAACAGGATGGCGCTCTGGATTTCGACAAGATTCTGGCTCATGTGCTATTCCCTGATGGTGGCTGCTTGGGCCGGCCAGTCTCCCTCCTTCTCTCCCGCTTTCATACTGATACATTTGACACTTGATAACTGTGTATCGGCAGTCACGGCACCCCGTCGCAGGGTCAGCGCGTGCCGCCCTGGCCGCGCGCCGTATCCCAGAAGGCGCGGATCAGCGGCTCTTCCAGCCGCTTCTTGAGCACGGCGATGCCGACGTCGAATGGCTTGAGCGCCGGTTTGGGCTCGACGATGCGCACCTTGTCCCCCATGGGGCTGTGATCGATCACGGCGGCGGGGACCACGCCGACGCCGAAGCCGAGTGCCACCATGGCGACGATGCCCTCGTTGCCCGCCACTTCCGCATAGATGTTGGGGGCTATCCCCTTGTTGCGAAACCACTGGTCACAGCGCTTTCGGGCCAGCCCCTGCTCGGAGAGGATGAGGGGCAGCCGTTCCCAGTCCGGCTCGCCCTGCTGGAACCACTGGCTCTGCTGGGGGGCATTGCGTGGGGCGATGAAGACCAGCGGCACCTGCTGCAGGCTGGCAAATTCCAGCTTGGAGGAGAGGGCATCCGGCCGCGCGGCGATGGCGAGATCGGCCTCGTCCGCCAGGATCTTGTCCACCGCCAGGGCCGGGTCGCCGGTCTCCAGTTTGATCTCCAGCTGGGGATAGCGGCGGCGAAAGCGCTCCAGCACCTCGGGCAGCAGGAAGTAGCTGGCGGTGACCGAGCAGAACACCCGTAGCCGCCCCTGCAGCGGTTCGTCGCTGCGCTTGAGTTCCTGCTTGAGCTGGCGCCACTCCTGCAACAGGGCTCCTCCAAACTCTCGCAGCTTCTCCCCCGCCGGGGTGAGCCGTACCGAGCGATTGTCCCGCTCGAACAGCACGCAGCCGGTCTCCTGCTCCAGCCGCTGGATGGCGCGGCTCAGGGTGGAGGGACTGACTGCCATGGCATCGGCGCTTTTGCCGAAGTGGAGGGAGTCGGCGAGGTGGAGAAACAGCTCGAGATTGCGAAGGTCCATCTATCTATTCCTGGGGGGCGCACGGCGCCGAGTCGTCAGTACCGCCCATATCCTGCCCGGGTTGGCACCCGAAATGGGGCTATCCGGGGTGGGAAATGGCGGGGCGTCACATTTCAATTATTGCAACGTACTGTTTCGAATATATCAGTTCAGGCAATAAGTGTCCCGCGCTATAGTGGTTTGGACAACGCCGTTACCCGGCATGGAATCAATCGAACGGAGCAATCACCATGGCTAATTATTTCAACACCCTGAACCTGCGCCAGCAGCTGGCCCAGCTGGGCAAGTGTCGTTTCATGCAGCGCGAAGAGTTCGCGGACGGTTGTGCGGCGCTCAAGGGCAAGAAGGTGGTGATTGTGGGCTGTGGCGCCCAGGGCCTGAACCAGGGCCTGAACATGCGCGACTCCGGGCTGGACATCTCCTACGCCCTGCGCAAGGCCGCCATCACCGAGAAGCGTGCCTCCTGGCAGAAGGCCACCGACAATGGCTTCGTGGTCGGCACCTATGAAGATCTGATCCCGACCGCCGATCTGGTGCTGAACCTGACTCCGGACAAGCAGCACTCCGACGTGGTGAAGACCGTGATGCCGCTGATGAAGCAGGGCGCCGCACTGGGTTACTCCCACGGCTTCAATGTGGTGGAAGAGGGTCAGCAGATCCGCTCCGACATCACCGTCGTCATGGTCGCCCCCAAGTGCCCGGGTACCGAGGTGCGTGAAGAGTACAAGCGCGGCTTCGGTGTACCGACCCTGATCGCTGTTCACCCGGAGAACGATCCCCAGGGCGAGGGCATGGCCATCGCCAAGGCGTGGGCTTCTGCCACCGGCGGCGACCGTGCCGGCGTGCTGGAATCCTCCTTCGTTGCAGAAGTGAAATCCGACCTGATGGGCGAGCAGACCATCCTCTGCGGCATGCTGCAGGCTGGTTCCCTGCTCTGCTACGACAAGCTGGTTGCCGAGGGCACAGATCCCGCTTATGCCGGCAAGCTGATCCAGTTCGGCTGGGAGACCATCACCGAGGCCCTGAAGCAGGGCGGCATCAGTCTGATGATGGACCGTCTCTCCAACCCGGCCAAGCTGCGTGCCTTCGAGCTGTCCGAGCAACTGCGTACCCTGATGCGTCCGCTGT
The DNA here is from genome assembly GCF_000820165.1 of Aeromonas taiwanensis. Classification (GTDB taxonomy): domain Bacteria; phylum Pseudomonadota; class Gammaproteobacteria; order Enterobacterales; family Aeromonadaceae; genus Aeromonas; species Aeromonas taiwanensis. Next base: position 182,702 of record NZ_CDDD01000058.1, on the reverse strand, counting down.
TCGAGAAGCACATGGATGACATCATCGCCGGCGAGTTCTCCCGCGGCATGATGGCCGACTGGGCCGAAGACGATGCCAAGCTGTTCGGCTGGCGCGAAGAGACTGGCAAGTCCGCCTTCGAGAATGCCCCTGCCTATGCCGGCAAGATCGCCGAGCAGGAGTACTTCGACAACGGCGTGGTCATGGTGGCCATGGTCAAGGCGGGTGTCGAGCTGGCGTTCGAGACCATGGTGGCCTCCGGCATCTACGAAGAGTCTGCCTACTACGAGTCTCTGCACGAGCTGCCGCTGATCGCCAACACCGTCGCCCGCAAGCGTCTGTACGAGATGAACGTGGTCATCTCCGACACCGCGGAGTACGGCAACTACCTGTTCGCCAACGCCGCCGTGCCGCTGCTGCGCGAGCACTTTATGCCGACCCTGCAGGCCGGGGATCTGGGCAGCGCCCGCGCCGAGAGCAAGGCCGTGGACAACCTGGCCCTGCTGGCTGCCAACGAGGCGACCCGCAACCACCCGATCGAGAAGATCGGCCAGACCCTGCGCGGCTACATGAAGGACATGAAGCGCATCGCCGTCGGCGGCTAAGCCTTCGCTGCGCAGCATCAGAAGGGGCGGGGATGACGATCCCCGTTACTGGCTGGCTTAGACACCTGGCCAGTCGTCCGGATGATGCAAGCAGACCGATTGAAGCCAACAAAAAAGCCCCGCTCATCGAGCGGGGCTTTTGCATTGCGGAGGGCGTGAACGATCAGACCTTCCAGGCTTTCCAGGTGTTGATCAGGCCGTTGGTGGAGCAGTCGTGGCTGGTGACCGCCTCGTCGTTGCCCAGCTCCGGCAGGATCTTGTTGGCCAGCTGCTTGCCCAGCTCCACACCCCACTGATCGAAGCTGAAGATGTTCCAGATCGCGCCCTGCACGAAGATCTTGTGCTCGTACATGGCGATCAGGGAGCCGAGGGTCTTCGGGGTCAGGCTCTTGAACAGGATGCTGTTGGTCGGGCGGTTGCCTTCGAACACCTTGAACGGCACCAGCTCTTTAACTTGGTCGAGCGTCTTGCCGGCGGCCAGGAACTCGGCCTCCACGGCCTCCTTGCTCTTGCCGAAGGCCAGGGCCTCGGTCTGGGCGAAGAAGTTGGCCAGCAGTTTCGGATGGTGGTCACCGATGGGGTTGTGGCTGATGGCCGGGGCCAGGAAGTCGCAGGGGATCAGCTTGGTGCCCTGGTGGATCAGCTGGTAGAAGGCGTGCTGGCCGTTGGTACCCGGCTCACCCCAGATGATGGGGCCGGTCTGGTAGTCGACCTTGTTGCCGTCGCGGTCCACGTACTTGCCGTTGGACTCCATGTTGCCCTGCTGGAAGTAGGCGGGGAAGCGGTGCATGTACTGGTCGTAGGGCAGGATGGCTTCGGATTCGGCGCCGTAGAAGTTGTTGTACCACAGGCCGATCAGGGCCAGCAGCACGGGCACGTTCTGCTCATAGGCGGCAGTGGCAAAGTGCATGTCCATCTCGAAGGCGCCTTGCAGCAGGGCCTCGAAGTGCTCGAAGCCGAGGGAGAGGGCGATGGGCATGCCGATGGCGGACCAGGAGGAGTAGCGGCCGCCGACCCAGTCCCAGAACTCGAACATGTTGGCGGTGTCGATGCCGAACTCGGCCACGGCATTGCCGTTGGTCGACAGGGCGGCGAAGTGCTTGGCCACGTGAGCCTTGTCGCCGGCGTGGCCGAGGAACCAGTCGCGGGCGGTCAGGGCGTTGGTCATGGTCTCCTGAGTGGTGAAGGTCTTGGAGGCCACCAGGAACAGGGTGGTTTCCGGATCGATCTTCTTCAGGGTCTCGGCGATGTGGGTGCCGTCGACGTTGGAGACGAAGTGCATCTCCAGGTGATTCTTGTAGGGGCGCAGGGCCTCGGTGATCATGACGGGGCCCAGATCGGAGCCGCCGATGCCGATGTTGACCACGTGCTGGATCGGTTTGCCGGTATAGCCCTTCCACTCACCGGAGATGACCTTCTCGCAGAAACCCTTCATCTTGGCCAGCACGGCGTTGACTTCCGGCATCACGTCCTTGCCGTCCACCTCGATGGGGCGATCGGAACGGTTGCGCAGGGCGGTGTGCAGCACGGCGCGCCCTTCGGTCATGTTGATCTTGTCGCCGTTGAACATGGCATCGATGGCGCTGCGCAGGTCGGTTTCGTTGGCCAGGTTGACCAGCAGCTTGAGGGTCTCTTCGGTGATCAGGTTCTTGGAGTAGTCGACCAGGATGTCGCCACCGAAGGTGAGGGAGAACTTGTCGAAACGTTGGGGATCCTGTGCGAACAGATCCTTGAGACGGCTCTCCTTGTTAGCTGCAAAATGGGCTTCCAGTGCCTGCCAGGCCTGGGTCCGGGTCGGATTGATGTTTTTCATAGGATTCCTGAAATGCCAAGTTGTGTTTGAACCTTGCAGGCAAGGCTCCCGCCAAACCTTATTATTCGAGCATTATACCGGGCGCTGCGTTCAGCCCGTGTAACAGAGCTTTACCAATTGTCTGCACCGAAGGAGTTTACAACCAAAACGCGGCGATTATGAGCCACCCGTGGCCTCAGGATCTTGCGTTGGCGCATGCTTGGCCTGGCTTGCACGGGTGAAAGGGTTTTCAGCCAAGGGCCGGAGAGACACTGTGCCCATCCCCGCAAATGACGCCTGGCAATACACCTTTTCGTCGATTTTATGCGCAAACGCAAACTTGCTCCGTCCGGAGCCGGTTATTATCCGACCAGATGGACGATTCTCCCAGGGATGGCCAGGTTATTGGAACGAGGAGATCGACATGAAACGCGTACTGTCCCTGTTTGCCCTGAGCCTGATCGCCACCGGTCTCATCGGCCTGCTGACCCTGGCATTGACGACGGCCGCCCCGACGCTCGAGATGCGGGTGCTGGCGGTCATGGGGGCCGTGCTGGGGGGCTATGTGCTGGTACAGCCGCTACTCAACCGGTTGGCCAGACGGCTGGCCTGAGTTCGGCTGAGCACAGTGACGAGGCAAAGGAGGCCGGCCCGGGTGACCGGGGCCCAGAAACGACAATGCCAGCCCGGGGGCTGGCATTGTCGCATTCAGGGGATCAAGCCTGCGTTTTTTGCATGTGCATGACCATCTGTGGGAAGGGGATCTCGATGCCTTCGGCGTCGAAGGTCAGCTTCACCTTCTCGTGGAAGTCGAACCAGACACCCCAGTAGTCGCCGGTCTTGACCCAGGGGCGCACCACGATATTGACCGAGGAGTCGGCCAGTGCGGCGACGGCGATGGTGGCGGCCGGATCTTTGAGGATGCGCGACTCTTCGCTCACCAGGCGCTCGAGGATCTGCTTGGCCTTGCGCAGGTCTGAGTTGTAGCCGATGCCGAAGGTCATGTCGACGCGGCGGGTATCCATGCGGGAGTAGTTGACTATGGTGCCGTTGAGGATGGCGGAGTTCGGTACCACCACCATCTTGTTGTCACCTGAGGTGAGGGTGGTGGTGAACAGTTGCACCGCCTGAACCATGCCGTTGGTGCCGGCCACTTCGATGAATTCCCCCGCCTTGATGGGGCGGAAGATGATGAGCAGGAAGCCGGCTGCGAAGTTGGAGAGCGACCCTTGCAGCGCCAGGCCGATGGCCAGACCGGCGGCACCTATGATGGCCACGAAGGAGGCGGTTTGCACACCGACCCGGCCCAGGGCGGCGATCACCACGAACACCAGTATGGTGTACTTGAGGATGCTGCCGACGAATTCGGTGATGGTGGTATCGAGTTTGCGGCTCTGCATCACCTTGACGGCACCACCACTGAGCAGGTTGGCGGCGATGTAACCGACCAGCAGGGTGAGCAGGGCAGCGGTGATGTTGACCGCATACTCGATGATCAGCCCCTGGTTGTTGACCAGCCAGGTTTGCGCTTCGGTAATGATCTCGGGTTCCATAGGATATCCTGTTGGTTTGAAGGTGGATGGGGCATGAATCTAACACCGGAACGCGACAGTCTGGGTCGCATCTGGTGCTTATTTCCTGTCATGGCACGCTGCCATAAAAAACAAGGGAGGCCAAGGCCTCCCTGTGTACTCGCCCTTTTCGGGTCCGGTTGTCTCAATTCCGCAACAGTTGACTGCGCATGAATTGCCACTGGTCCTCGACGCCGGCGGTGGGCTTGAGCGTGAACTCGGAGCGGACGTGCTGGTTGATCCGCCCTTCGGTATCAGCTTTGCAACAGCTGGCTGCGCATGAACTGCCACTGGTCCTCGAAGCCGGCGGTGGGCTTGAGCTTGAACTCGGAACGGACGAACTGGCTGATCCGGCCCTCTGCATAGGCCAGCAGCAGGTTGGCCAGCATGGTCTCGTCGAGCTGGAAGCCCTGGCCTTCCCGCAGGCGCTTCTCCCGCAGCGCCTGCTTGAGCTGGGTCTCCAGCTTGTCGAAAAGGACACTGATGCGATCCCGCAGCCGATCGTGCTCCCCCAGCAGGGCATCGCCGTTGAGGATGCGGGTTATGCCGGGGTTGCGCTCGGCGAACACCAGCAGCAGCTGCAGTATGTGGTGGCAGCGGGCCATGGTGTCCTTCTCTTCGGCCATGATCAGGTTGACCCGTGACAGCAGGGAATCCTCGATGAAGTCGATCAGCCCCTCGAACATCCTCGCCTTGCTGGGAAAATGCCGGTAGAGGGCCGCCTCTGACACACCAACCTCGGCCGCCAGGCGAGCCGTGGTGATGCGCTGGCCCGGACTGGTTTCCAGCATGTGGGCGAGTGCCTGCAGGATCTGATCGCGCCGACTCTGTTTCTGGTTACTGCTTGCCATGGATTCCCCTAAAAAAAACAATGGCTTGATTCTGTTATTTGGCACGTGCCCCAAGGGGCCGTGTGGTCTTGTTATTGGCGACCAGAAGAACCAAACCCGCCTTCACCCCGTTCACTCTGATTGAACTCGTCGACCAGCTGGAAGCTGGCCTGAACCACCGGCAGGATCACCAGCTGGGCGATGCGCTCGCCGGGCTGCATGGTGAAGCTGTCGTTGCCGCGATTCCACACCGAGACCATCAGCTGGCCCTGATAATCGGAATCGATCAGACCCACCAGGTTGCCCAGTACGATGCCGTGCTTATGGCCGAGGCCGGAGCGGGGCAGGATGGTGGCGCACAGACCCGGATCCTGGATGTGGATGGCCAGCCCGGTCGGCACTAGTGTGGTGTCGCCCGGGGCCAGGGTCAGCGGGGCATCCAGCAGGGCGCGCAGATCCATGCCGGCGGAGCCGGGCGTGGCGTAGGCGGGCAGCGGGAAGTCGGTGCCGATACGGGCATCCAGAATTTTCAGTTCAATTTGTGTCGTCATGAATATTGTTCAATTGGATCGCCGGGCGATCGGGTGGTTCAGCGGGTGCCTGTGGGGCACCCGGCATGTTCAATGGGCCCGGGAGCGGGCTCAAGGTCGATAGTGGCGTGCAATCAGGGCGACAAGATGACGAGCCAGCGTCAGCTTATCGGCCAGGGGCAGCGCGGCTTGACCCCCTTGCCAGAAGACGGTCAGGGCGTTGTCATCGGCATTGAAGCCCTGGCCGGCACGGGACACATCGTTGGCAGCGATCATGTCCAGCCGTTTGCGTCGCAATTTGTCGAGGGCGTATTGTTCCACATCCACGGTTTCGGCGGCAAATCCGACGGTGAAGGGTTTGTCTGACCTGGCTCCCACATCGGCGATGATGTCGGGATTCTTGACCAGGGTCAGGACCATCTGGTTGTTGTCGCCAGTCTTCTTGATCTTCTGGCTGGCCACCTGCTCGGGGCGGTAATCGGCGACGGCGGCGCAGCCGATGAAGAGATCGCACTCGCCAACCCGGCTCATCACTGCCTCATGCATCTGCTGGGCACTCTCCACATCGACCCGCTCCACCCCCAGGGGCGTTGGCAGGCTGACGGGGCCGCTCACCAGGATCACCTCGGCGCCCGCCTCGCGGGCGGCGCGGGCGATGGCATAACCCATCTTGCCGGAGCTGTGGTTGCTGATGTAGCGCACCGGATCCAGCGCCTCGCGGGTCGGTCCCGCGGTGAGCAGCAGCCTGACGCCTGCCAGCAGGGGCTCGGCGGCGAGCTGCTGGCAGCAGCGCTCTACCAGGTCGAGGGGATCCAGCATCCGGCCGGGACCCACGTCGCCGCAGGCCTGGCTGCCGGAGTCCGGCCCCCAGAGCTGGATGCCGCGGCTGGCGAGGGTCTTGAGGTTGGCCTGGGTGGCGGCGTTCAGATACATCTGCTGGTTCATGGCCGGTGCCAGGGCAACCGGGGCCGGGGTGGCCAGACAGAGGGTGGTGAGCAGTTCGTCCGCCATGCCGGCGGCCATGCGGGCCATCAGGTTGGCGCTGGCGGGGGCGATCAGCACCAGATCGGCCCATTTGGCCAGCTCGATGTGGCCCATGCCCGCCTCGGCGGCCGGATCCAGCAGGCTGTCCGAGACCGGGTATCCGGAGACGGCCTGCAGGGTCAGCGGCGTGATGAACTCCTTGGCGGAGCGGGTCATCACCACGCGCACGTCGGCCCCCTGATCTTTCAGGCGGCGCACCAGCTCGGCACTCTTGTAGGCGGCGATACCACCGCTGACACCCAACAGGATACGTTTATCGGCCAATCTCATCTGCTGTATCTCTTCCGGCTCAATCTGACTGGTCGGCTAAGATAGCACAGCCGGTGGGTGGCGACAGAGGCTGACATGGGGGAGTTGTGGTCGGGCTCGCGGGATTCTTTGCTATGTTTTCTCTCAATAGGCAGACAGGGAGAGACAAATGAGCATCAAGGAGTGGCCTGAAGAGGAGCGCCCACGGGAAAAGTTGCTGCGCCGCGGAGCGACGGTGCTCTCCGATGCCGAACTGCTGGCCATCTTCCTGCGCACCGGGGTGAGCGGGTTGAGTGCAGTGGATCTCTCCCGCCAGCTGTTGCGGCAGTTTGGCTCCCTGCGGGCGTTGCTCGGGGCCGAACAGCAGACCTTCTGCGAAGCGCATGGCCTCGGGCCGGCCAAATATGCCCAATTGCAGGCGGTGCTGGAGATGGGACGGCGCCATTTGGCCGAGCAGCTGCAACGGGGGGAGGCGATCACCTCGCCCGGGCTCACCCGGGCCTATCTGCAGGCCCAGTTGCGGGATCGGCCGCGGGAAGTTTTTGCGCTGCTGCTGCTCGATAACCAGCACAGGGTCATCCAGTTCGTCGAACTTTTTTACGGTACGCTGGACGCTGCGAGCGTCTGGCCCAGGGAAATCGTGCAGATCGCGCTCAAACATAATGCAGCCGCCGTGAATCTGGCGCATAATCACCCGTCCGGCGTGGCCGAGCCCAGTCGGGCCGACCGCCAGATCACGGATCGGATCCTGGCCGCCCTGGCCCTGGTCGATATCAGAGTGCTGGATCACCTGGTGATCGGTGACGGCATCACGGTTTCTTTTGCAGAGCGTGGTTGGCTATAGACTGGGCTCTGGCACTGTATTAGTTGATCTTTGATCACGGATGCTGTATAAAATGCCGCCTTCTGTTTGCCCCGCAATCGAAGGCCAGCGGGGCAGATATTTGCTCGAGCAATGAAGTAAGATTTGGAGAGACTGACATGTCTAGAGTATGCCAAGTAACCGGCAAGCGCCCGGCAGTTGGTAACAACCGTTCGCACGCTAACAACGCTACCAAGCGTCGTTTCCTGCCGAACCTGCACACTCACCGTTTCTGGGTTGAGAGTGAAAAACGCTTCGTGAGCCTGCGCGTATCCGCAAAAGGCATGCGTATCATCGACAAGCGCGGCGTTGAAGTGGTTCTGGCTGAACTGCGTGCCAGCGGCGTTAAGGTATAAGGAATTAGATCATGGCTAAAGGTATTCGCGATAAGATTCGCCTGAACTCCAGCGCCGGTACTGGTCACTTCTATACCACTACCAAAAACAAGCGCACCATGCCCGAAAAAATGGAGATCAAGAAATTTGATCCCGTGATTCGTCAGCATGTGATCTACAAAGAAGGCAAAATCAAGTAATTACTTGGTTTTGCTGCAAAAACCCGGCCTTGTGCCGGGTTTTTTTATGGTCGGAATTCAGTACACTGCCGGTTGGAAGGGAGGCTTGCCATGTTTAAATTGAGCCGCAAAGGCTGGAACAACGTGATCATCGTGGGCGTGCTGATCGTCATTACCCTGCTGCACCGGCTCGAGCAGGTGCAGCAGGAAAACAGCGCCCAGCGACCACGCCCCTTGTTGCCGGCGGATGCCGTGGTGTTGACCTGGCAGGGACCGAGCTGGCAGATAGAGCGCATCGGCCAGGGGTGGCGCAGCGGGCCGGATCTGGGGCTCGACAGCGCCCAGCTGGCCGCCCGTATCGACGCGTGGCAGGGCTGGTTGCTGCCGCCGGGGGAGGCCGTGCGCGGCGCGCCGGTCACCCTCAAGATCTGGATCGCCGGCCAGAGCGATCCCGTCGAGGTAGGGCTCTATCAGGACGACGGCAAATTTGGCGCCCTGCTGCCCCCCTCGACCTGGCTCAGCCTGAGTCAGGCGCAATATCGCGATCTGATGCGTCCCATCCCCTAACCACGTCCTGAGCGAGAGGCCCGTCTATGCCTGAATTACCGGAAGTTGAAGTCAGCCGCCAGGGGATCTCGCCCTGGCTCACCGGCATCAAGGTGACCCGCGTGGTGGTGAGGGACGGCCGGCTGCGCTGGCCCGTGCCTGGCGAAATCCAGGAGCTGGTAGATCTCGTCATTCACCGGGTCCGCCGCCGCGCCAAGTACCTGCTGCTGGAGACCGACTTCGGCACTGCCATCCTGCATCTCGGCATGTCCGGCAGCCTGCGGGTGCTGGACATCGGCACCCCGGCCGAGAAGCACGATCACGTGGACATCGAGCTGGCCAACGGCAAACTGCTGCGGCTCAACGATCCGCGCCGTTTCGGTGCCCTGCTGTGGACCCGTGAACCGGCCGAGGCGCACGCCCTGCTCGCCAAGCTGGGGCCTGAGCCGCTCACCGACGCCTTCAGCGCCGACTATCTGCGGGAGCGGGCCAAGGGGCGCAGCACCGCCATCAAGCTGTTCCTGATGGACAACCATGTGGTGGTCGGGGTGGGCAACATCTACGCCAACGAGGCGCTCTATGCCGCCGGCATTCACCCCAAGCGGGCGGCGGGCAACATCAGCGCCGAGCGGCTGGGCAACCTGGTGAGCGAGATCAAGCGGGTGCTGGCCGAGGCCATTCGGCAGGGGGGGACCACCCTCAAGGATTTCACCAGTGCCGACGGCAAGCCCGGTTATTTCGTCCAGCAGCTGCAGGTCTATGGCCGGGGCGGCCAACCCTGTTTCCACTGCCAGACCCTGCTGAGCGAGGTGAAGATGGGCCAGCGCACCACAGTATTCTGCTCCCACTGCCAGCGCTGACGCGCAACAAGGGCAACTGGCTGGCCCGTGAGAGGACTGACAGATCCCGCGAGGGGGTTATTTGCCCTGCTTGGCGGCGATGGCCTGGGCCACCACGGGGTCGACAAACTGGTGAATGTCGCCGCCGTGGAGCGCCACCTCTTTTACCAGGGTGGAGGAGATGAAGGAGTTCTCTTCCGCCGGGGTGAGGAAGACGCTCTCCAGGGTCGGCATCAGGCGGCGGTTCATGTTGGCGAGCTGGAATTCGTACTCGAAGTCGGAGACGGCGCGCAGGCCCCGGATCAGCACGTTGGCCTGCTGCTCCCTGGCAAAATCCACCAGCAGGCCGGAGAAGCCCACCACCTTGACGTTGGGCAGGTGAGCCGTCACCTGCCGGGCCAGCTGGACACGCTCCGCCAGATCGAACAGCGGCCGTTTGCTCGGGCTGTTGGCCACCCCGACCACCACCTCGTCAAACAGCCTGGCGGCCCGGCCTATGAGGTCGGTGTGGCCGTTGGTGATGGGGTCGAAGGTGCCGGGGTAGATTACCTTGTTGGTCATGCTGCTGACTTCCTGAAGCCGGAAAATTGGTCGCATTATAGGGGGTGTTGCGGGTTGGGCGCGACCGCGTTGGCGCGGATTTTTGGCGCGAGCCCCCGCGTCTTGCCCACAAATCGGGGGCCTTCGGTGTCATCGCTTGAGAATCGCCCTGCATCAGGCAAGAATACCCGCATCGCGCATCAAGCTTCCGTCGTGGGTGACTGGGAGCAAAGGGATTTTTTATGAAACGTATTCTGGTAGTCCGCAATGACAAGATTGGTGACTTCATGCTGGCCTGGCCGAGTTTTGCCATGCTCAAGCGTTCCATGGAGTGTCATGTGACTGCCCTGGTTCCCGCCTACACGGCGCCGCTGGCCCGCCTCTGCCCCTGGATCGACGAGATCATCCTGGACCCGGGTGCCCGGGCCGACAAGGAACAGCAACGCGCCCTGCTGGCGCGCATCAAGGCAGCCGCCTTCGATGCCTCCATCTGCCTCTTCTCCAACACCCGCAACGCCAAGCTGGTGTGGAAGGCGCACATTCCCTACCGGTTGGCCCCCGCCACCAAGCTGGCCCAGGTGCTCTACAACCATCGCCTGGTGCAGCGCCGCTCCCGCTCCCAGAAGCCGGAGTACGAATACAACCTGGATCTGGTGCGCCGTTTCCTCGCCGACCAGCATCAGGCGGCAGTGGAGCCGCAGGGCCCCTACCTCGACTTCGACCCCGCCAGCCTGCAACAGGTGCGCGAGCAGGTCGCCACCCGCCTGAAGCTGGATGCCGGCCGCCCCTGGCTGATGGTGCACGCCGGCAGCGGTGGCTCGGCCAACAACCTCTCCATCGAGCAGTATTCACGCCTCATCATCAAGCTCAACCAGGCCTGTCCCGAGCTGCAGTGCGTGCTGACAGCGGGGCCGGGGGAGGAGGGCAAGGCGGAACAGCTGGCGGCCGAGCTGCTGGCCCACGGCGGCAACGGCTGGATCTACCGCTCCGACGAGGGGTTGCCGAAGTTCTGTCAGGTGATGGCCAACGCCGCCCTGTTCGTGGCGGGCAGCACGGGGCCGCTGCACATCGCCGCAGCGCTGGATGTGCCGACCGTCGGCTTCTTCCCGGCGCACCGCTCGGCGACGCCCCTGCGCTGGCGCCCGCTCAACGGCGAAGGACGCCACCTGGCGTTCAGCCCGCCGGAAGACAGCGATCACCCGGAAGACATGAGCCAGCTCGATCCCAAGGCCATAGCGGCGGCGATCGCCCGCTGGGCGCCGCCGTTCTGGCAGGAAAAAATCGAGCAATAAAAACAGGGCCCGCGATGGGCCCTGTTTCGTGATACGGATGATCTGGCGGGTTACTTGCCCGCCTGGTCCGGTGTCCGGGGCTGCTGGCGGATCCAGAGGTCGGCGTACTTCACGAAGGTGGAGTGGGCCGACAGTATGGCCAGCAGGAGGCCCTGCTTGCCGTCGAGGAAGCCGGCCTTGAGCAGGTACATCTTGAGGAAGCAGCCGACGGCGTGCACCAGCCCCTGGCCCAGAGAGCCCTTCTTGCCGCGGGCGGTGCGCTGATCGGCCCAGGCTCTGGCATAGCCGGCGGACTTCACCAGATAGTGTTCCAGGTCCCGGTAGGTGAAGTGGAGCAGGTCACCGTGCAGGTTGACGATCTGCATGTTGGCGCGCACTTCCACCTTCTCGTGCACGAGCGCCTCGTTGTAGCCGGTCAGCGCCTTGGGATAGAGGCGCAGCACCCGATCCGGATACCAGCCGCTGTGGCGGATGAAGCGGCCGAATACCCAGGAGAGGCGCGGGATGGAGTAGATGGTGTCCTGGCCCGGGTTGGCCATGACGTCGGCGATGGCGCTTCGCAGCGCCGGGGTGAGCCGCTCGTCCGCATCCAGCCAGAGCACCCATTCCGACTGGACATGGGACTGGGCCAGACGGCGCTGGCGGCCGAAGCCGGGCCAGGCGGTGTTGACGAAGAAGCGGGCGCCGAACTCGGCGGCGATGGCGGGGGTATCATCCTGACTGCCGGAGTCGAGGATGACGATTTCGTCCACCAGATCCTCGAGAGAGGCGAGGCAGGCACGCAGGTTGTCGGCTTCATTCTTGACGATCAGGACGGCCGCCAGGGTCGGTTTTTTCACAGGTGAGGAACTCTTGTTGGCACCCGGCGGGCGGGTCATGCTCGGATTGGCGCCCATTCTAGCCTAAAACCTTGCCCGGGGCATGGGCTCGCTGCCAGCTTTGTCCCGGTTCCCAGGCCCGCAGGAAGGGGTGGCGGCAGGCATTCGCCTCACGCGAGGTCGCTGACCGACCCATCTGCCACGTGGTGGGGCATGCGATCCCGGATATGAGGCCCCTTTGCAGGGCTGGCGGGGATCTTCTGTTATTTCTTCGGCCTTTCTTGGGGCATAATCTCGCCCAGTAACGATCAACAGCCGGGCCAGTCCCGAGAGAAGACGCGCGATGAAGATATTGGTGATCGGCCCCTCATGGGTCGGCGACATGGTGATGTCCCAGAGCCTCTACAAGGCGCTCAAGAGCAACCACCCCGGCAGCGAGCTGCATGTGATGGCACCGGCCTGGTGCGTGGCCCTGCTGGAGCGCATGCCCGAGGTGGACAAGGCCATCCCCATGCCGCTCGGCCATGGCGACTTCAAGCTGGGGGAACGCCGCCGGCTCGGCAAGCAGCTGGCCGCAGAGAAGTACGATCAGGCCATCATTCAGCCCAACTCCATGAAGTCGGCGCTCATCCCCTGGTTTGCCCGGATCCCGGTGCGTACCGGCTGGAAGGGGGAGCATCGCTTCGGCCTGCTCAACGACATGCGCAGCAACAAGAAGGCCTTCCCGCTGATGGTGGAAGGGTATCTGGCGCTGGCCTACCCCAAGGGGCAGATGAAGAGCCGGGCCGACATTCCCGCGATTCCCCATCCCTCCCTGCACGTGGACCTCGTCAACCAGGGCAAGGCGCTGGATCGGCTCGGTCTGAATCGCGCCCGCCCCGTGCTGGTGCTCTGCCCGGGAGCCGAGTTCGGCCCGGCCAAGCGCTGGCCCGAGGGGCACTACGCCGTGGTGGCGCAGAAGCACCTCGACGAGGGCTGGCAGGTGTGGATCTTCGGCTCCGGCAAGGATGCGGCGGTGGCGAACACCATCCGCGAGCGCATCAACCCCCTGTCGCGCCCCAACTGCCACGTGCTGGCGGGCAAGACCAGCCTGCACGAGGCGATCGATCTGATGGCGCTGGCTGGCCGGGTCATCGCCAACGACTCGGGCCTGATGCACGTGGCGGCCGCCCTCAACCGGCCGCTGATCGGCGTCTATGGCTCCACCTCGCCCCTCTACACGCCGCCGCTGGCGGACAGGGTCGAGATCGTCCACACCGACATCGAGTGCCGCCCCTGCTTCAAGCGCACCTGCAAGTTCGGCCACCTCAAGTGCCTGATCGATCTGATGCCCGAGCAGGTCATCGAGGCAGGCAACCGGCTGGAGCGGGGGGCGTCGGCGGATCTGCTCATCGCGCGCCAGCCGGTGGCTGGGACGGGTGAAGAGAGCGCAGGTCAATAAGATGATCTACCGGCTGCTCTACAACCTGTTGATCCATCTGGGCTTGCCCCTGGCACTGCTGGCGCTCTACAGACCGAAGAAGGGCAAGCCCGGCTTCGGGACGCGCTGGGCCGAGCACCTGGGGCGGGTGCCCGCCACGGGGCAGGAGGCCCCGCTGTGGATCCATGCGGTGAGCGTGGGGGAGACCCTGGCCATCACTCCCTTCATTCGCGCCCTCAAGGCCGAGCTGCCCGAGCTGCCCATCCTGCTCACCACCACCACCCGTACCGGTGCCGAACAGGCGGCCAAGCTCGGGGATCTGGTGGTGCACCGCTACGCGCCCCTGGATTATCCCTGGGCCGTCTCGGCGTTTCTGAATACCTTCAAGCCCCGTGCCCTCTGGGTGATGGAGACCGAGCTGTGGCCGAACTGGCTGGCGGCCTGCGAGGCGCGCCACCTGCCGGTGACCATCCTCAACGCCCGCCTCTCTGAGCGCTCCTGCCAGCGCTATGCCCGTTTCCAGGGGGCCTTCGATGCCCTGAGCCGGCCTCTGACCCACCTGCTCTGCCAGCATCAGGACGACGCGGATCGCTTCCATCGCCTGGGGATAGACCGTAGCCGGCTGGCGGTGACCGGCTCCATCAAGTTCGATATCCAGTTTGGCGACGAGGTGCAGGCCAGGGGGCGTGCCCTGCGCCAGCAGCTTGGAGAGGCACGACCGGTCTGGATCGCCGCCAGCACCCATCAGGGAGAGGACGAGCAGGTGCTGGCCGCCTTCGATAGGGTGCTCAAGGTTCATCCCTCCGCCCTGCTGATCCTGGTGCCCCGCCACCCCGAGCGCTTCGATCGGGTGGCCGAGCTGTGCGCCCCCTATGGCTGCGTGCGGCGCACGGCGGGCAGTGCGGTTGGCGAGAGCGACAAGATCTACCTGGGTGACACCATGGGGGAGCTGCCGCTGATGCTGGCGGCGGCGGATCTGGCCTTCGTCGGCGGCAGTCTGGTGAAGATCGGCGGCCACAACCTGCTGGAGCCGGCGGCGCTCGGCAAGCCCTGCCTGACTGGCCCCGCCTACTTCAACTTCAGCGACATCACCCGCCAGCTGGTGGCCCAGGGAGGGGCCGCCGTGGTGGCGGATGCCGATGACCTTGGCGAAGCGGTGAGCCGGCTGCTCGGCGATGCCGGCGCTCGCCGGGAGATGGGTGAGCAGGCTCGCGCCGTGGTGCTGCGCAATCAGGGGGCGCTGGCGCGCACCCTGTCTCACTGCCTCGCCAGCCTGGAGAACGACTGAGCGGGCGGCCCGGTGGCCGCCCCGCCTCCCTGCCGCAGCCTGGCTCTGGGGCACAACCCCTGAGCAATCCACCGGAGACAATCCGGCCCTCTTTCCTTTATGCTCTGCCCTCTGTCTTCACCCTGCGATGCCCCGATGAACCGCGTTCCCCTGCTGCTGATGATACTGGTCACCTTGCTGGCCGCCGCCGGCTGGCTCTTCTCGAAAGAGGCTATCCGCGAATTGCCCACCGCCGCCTTTATCGGCAGCCGCTTCCTGCTGGCCGCCCTGCTGCTCTTGCCACTAGCCTGGTTGCGGGAGCCGCCGCCCAGCCGCTCGCAGCTGCTGCGGGCTGCCGGGTGCGGCACCCTGCTCGGGGCCAGCCTGCTGTTCTGGGTCACCGCCATCAGCCAGAGCGATGCGCTCGGCAGCGGCGCCTTCATCATGAGCGTGGCCACCCTGATGGCGCCGCTCGCCGCCTGGGCTGCCTTCAAGGCCAGACCCGGCCGCCACTACTGGCTCACCCTGCCGCTCGCCGTCGCCGGCCTGCTGCTGCTCTCCAGCAGCACCCACTGGGGCGTGTCGCTCTCCCTGTTCTGGTTTCTGGCGGCAGCCGCCACCCTGGGGGTCCAGCTCGCGGTACACCGCCACTTCGCCCAGTCCATTCCCCCCACCTGGCTCACCTGCATCCAGCTGGCGGTGACCGGGCTGCTCGGCACCCTGCTCTCTCTGCTGACCGAGCAGTGGCCCGCCGACATCAGCCACGGCATCTGGGGCTGGTTTGCGGCGAGCGTCCTGATCGCCACCACCTTGCGCTACTGGCTGCTGACCCACGCCCTGAGTGGGATGACCACGGCCCACGCCGCCCTGCTGATGCTGCTCGAACCGATTTGGACCCTGATCCTGAGCACCCTCTTCTATGACGAGCCGCTGGGCGGCGCCAAGCTGGCCGGCGTGGGCCTGGTGCTCGGCGCCCTGGTGCTCTACCAGCTTCCCCTGCTGCTGCGCAGCCGCAGGTTGAAGTCACCGGTCTAGCCTGAACGGGCGACAAACCTAAGTGGTTCGGAAAAACGGGAGGGTCTGCATGGCAGGCCCTCTCTGTTTGATGGCGAAGGCCAGGCTGTCTTCGCCTAGGGTTGCCATCAGCCAGGGCGCTGTTCTCGGTGGGAAGCGGACATAAAAAAGCCCCCGCATGGCGGGGGCTGTGCATCGAGGAGAGGGATCACTCGATGTTCTGGATCTGCTCGCGCATCTGCTCGATGAGCACCTTCAGCTCGACGGCGGACTGGGTCACCTCGGCGTTGATGGACTTGGAACCCAGGGTGTTCGACTCGCGGTTGAACTCCTGCATCATGAAGTCGAGGCGACGGCCGCAGGCGCCCCCCTTCTTCATGATCTTGGTGGTTTCGCCGATGTGCATCTCCAGGCGATCCAGCTCCTCGGCCACGTCGATCTTCTGGGCCAGCAGCACGATCTCCTGCTCGATGCGGGCCGGATCCAGCTCCACCTTGGCTTCGGCCAGCCGGTCGGTGAGCTTCTGGCGCTGCCACTCGATGATCTGCGGCAGGTGCTCGCGCACCTTCTTCACTTCCACCTGAATGCCGGCCAGACGCTGCTCGATCAGCGCCTTGAGGTTGGCCCCTTCGCTGGCGCGGGAGGCGAGGAAGTCATCCATGGTCAGGTCGAAACCGGCCATCAGCTCGGTGGCGACCGCGTCCATGTCCTGCTCGGCGGCAGCCATGACGCCCGGCCAGCGCAGCACGTCCACCGGGTTGAGCTGGCCCTGACCCGCTTCCTTCATCACCCAGTTGGCGCTCTCGATGATGAGTCTGGCCAGCTCTTCATTGATGTGGAGCTGGCTGGCGGCAGCCTGGGCGGCCTCGAAGCGCAGGTTGCACTCCACCTTGCCCCGCTGCAGCTTGGCCCGGAAACGCTCGCGCAGCACCGGCTCCAGGCTGCGCAGTTGTTCCGGCAGGCGAATGTAGGTCTCCAGATAGCGCTGGTTGACCGAACGAATTTCCCAAACGGCTGTGCCCCAGTCGCCCTTGAGTTCCTTGCGGGCGTAGGCGGTCATGCTGTGAATCATTGATTGTTCCGGGCTTGATGAAGTGTGCGGCCAGTATACTCAGCCAGGCCTGCCCCGTCAGCCGACGGCGTGGTTTTAGCGGCTGATATTTGAGTAGCAATGGCTTATACTCCTGCGCCAATTCAGCCAGCCCAGAGGTCAGTCCCATGTCCCGTCCCAGCGATCGCAGCGCCGCCCAGGTGCGTCCGGTAACCATCACCCGCCACTTCACCAAGCATGCTGAAGGGTCCGTGCTGGTGGAATTCGGCCACACCCGTGTGCTGTGCACCGCCAGCGTCGACACCAGCGTGCCGCGCTTCCTGAAAGGCAAGGGGCAGGGCTGGGTCACCGCCGAATATGGCATGCTGCCGCGCTCCACCCACTCCCGGATGAACCGTGAAGCCGCCTCCGGCAAGCAGAGTGGCCGCACTCTGGAGATCTCCCGCCTGATCGCCCGCTCCCTGCGCGCCGCCGTGGATCTGACCGCGCTCGGTGAGCACACCATCACCGTTGACTGCGACGTGCTGCAGGCCGATGGTGGCACCCGCACCGCCGCCATCACAGGGGCCTGCGTCGCCCTGGTGGATGCCCTGAACTGGATGCTGGAGAAGGGTCTGATCAAACAGAGCCCGCTCAAGCAGATGATCGCGGCCGTCTCCGTCGGCATGTTCCAGGGCGAAGCCATCTGCGATCTGGAGTACGTGGAAGACTCCGCCGCCGAGACCGACATGAACGTGGTGATGACCGAAGACGGTCGCATCATCGAGGTGCAGGGCACCGCCGAGGCCGAGCCCTTCACCCACGAGGAGCTGCTGGCGATGCTGGCCCTCGCCAAGGGCGGCATCATGGACATCATCGCGCTGCAGAAGCAGTCGCTCTCCTGATTTTAAAAACGCGGCATTGACCGCGTTTTTTTATACCCCCACACAAGACAACGACAAGCCAAGCAAGGAGCCAGAATGAAAGCCTACCAGCGTCAATTTATCGAGTTCGCCCTGGAGAAACAGGTTCTCAAATTCGGTGAATTCACCCTGAAATCCGGCCGCAAGAGCCCCTACTTCTTCAACGCCGGCCTGTTCAACAGCGGCCGCGATCTGGCCCGTCTCGGCCGCTTCTACGCCGCCGCCCTGATGGATGCCGGCATCGAGTTCGACGTGCTGTTTGGCCCAGCCTACAAGGGGATCCCCATCGCCTCCGCCACCGCAGTGCAGCTGGTGGAGCAGCACGACGTGGACGTGCCCTGGTGCTTCAACCGCAAGGAGGCCAAGGATCACGGCGAGGGCGGCAATCTGGTGGGCAGCCCGCTCAAGGGGCGCATCATGCTGGTGGACGACGTCATCACCGCCGGCACCGCGATCCGTGAATCCATGGATCTGATCCAGGCCAACGGCGCTTCCCTGGCCGGCGTGCTGATCGCGCTGGACCGCCAGGAGAAGGGCAAGGGCGAGCTTTCAGCCATTCAGGAGGTGGAGCGTGACTACGGCGCCCACATTATCGCCATCATCCAGATGAGCGATCTCATCGCTTATCTGGAAGAGAAGCAGGCCGAGCAGCCGGAGCTGGCAACACAACTGGCGGCCATGCAGGCCTATCGCGCCCAGTACGGCATCTGATAGAGCCATATCCTGAAAGATGGCGCCACCCTTGCCGGGGTGGCGCCATTTTTCATGGCCAAATAAAGTAAAGATCGTGGCTTGAGCTTACCCTTACAGTAAAGGTTAAGGTTTGTTCATCGGCACTCTATTGGCCGACCAGTTCCGGGGAGGAACACCATGACCACACATATTCAACTGCCGCTGACCGGCATGAGCTGCGCCAACTGCGCCAGCCGTATTTCTGCTGCCCTGAACAAGCTGGAGGGCGTGAAGGCAACCGTCAACTTCGCGCTGGAGCAGGCGGCCATCGACCTGACCGATGGCGACCGCCTGCCCGAGGTGCTGGAGAGCATCAAGGCCCAGGGCTACGACTATGGCCAGGAGACACTCACCTTCCAGATCGGCGGCATGACCTGTGCCGGCTGTGCCGCCCGCCTCAACAAGATGCTGACCGCGCTGCCCGGCGTGATCTCCGCCGACGTCAATTTCTCGCTCGAACAGGCCCGTCTCGTGCTGGTGCCGGGGATGCAGACCCCCGCCGCCCTGCGCACCCGGATCGAGGAGATCGGTTTTGACGCCCAGCTGGCGCAAGGTTCGGCGAGCGGCCGCCGCCAGCAACTGCTGGAGCGGGAGGCGCAGGAGTCTGCCGCCGCCCACCAGGCGCTGATCCAGGTCTGTATCTCGGCGTTGCTGACCCTGCCGCTGCTGGTGGGCATGCTCTCCATGGCCGGCCTGCTGCACTGGCATCTGCCCGCCTGGCTGGAGCTGGTGCTCGCGACCCCGGTGCAGTTCTGGATCGGGGCCCGCTTCTATCGCGGTGCCTGGCTTGCCCTCAAGAACCGCTCCGCAAACATGGATGTGCTGGTGGCGACCGGTACCAGCGCCGCCTACTTCTACAGCCTCTATCTGTTGCTCACCCTGGGGGCGGCCGCCAGCGGCAAGCTCTACTTCGAGGCGAGCGCCATCATCATCACCCTCATCTCCCTCGGGAAGCTGCTGGAGGCGCGCGCCAGGCGCAGCACCCAGTCCGCCATTCGCGAGCTGATGGCCCTGCGCCCCGAGACGGCCACCGTCTGGCGCGGGGGGGAGTGGCAGAGCGTCGGCATCGACGAGGTATTGCGTGGCGACAGGCTGCGGGTGCTGGTGGGCGAGCGGGTGCCGGTGGACGGCAAGATAACGAGCGGCGAGAGCGAACTGGATGAATCTATCCTCACCGGCGAGAGCCTGCCGGTGCCGCGCGCGCTGGGGGATGCCGTGCTGGGCGGCGCCATCAACCGTTCCGGCGTGCTGGAGATCGAGGCCACGACCGTGGGGGAGGACTCCAGCCTCAGCAAGATCATCGCCCTGGTGGAGAGCGCCCAGATGGGCAAGGCCCCGCTGCAACAGCTGGTGGACAGGGTCTCCGCCGTGTTCGTGCCCGTGGTGATGGCCATCGCCCTGTTCACCCTGCTGGCGTGGTATGCCTATAGTGGTGACTTCGGCCAGGCGCTGCTGGCGGCCGTCGCCGTGCTGGTGATCGCCTGTCCCTGTGCCCTCGGGCTGGCGACGCCGGCGGCCATCGTCACCGGCACCGGGGTGGCGGCCCGCCACGGCATCCTGATAAAAGACGTGGATACCCTGCAGAAGGCCCACGCCATCAAGGCGCTCATCTTCGACAAGACCGGCACGCTCACCCAGGGGCGGCCTGTGCTGGCGAGCTGGAGCGGCAGCGACGAGCAGCTGCGCCTCGCCGCCGCCTTGCAACAGGCGAGCGAGCACCCGCTGGCGCTGGCCATGCGCGAGGCAGTCGGCAAAGATGCCGCGCTGCCCCAGCCGGAGGCGGTAGAGGTGCGAGTCGGCGCCGGCATACTCGGCCAGGTGGCGGGCCATGGGGTTGCCATCGGCAACAGTGCCTTGCTGGCCCAGCTCGGCATCGAAGCACCCGCGCAGGATGAACAACCCGCCGACGGCGCGACCCGGGTCTGGGTGGCCATCGACGGCGTGGTCGCCGGCCTCGCTGCCCTGGCCGATACCCTGAGGCCGGAGAGCCCCGAGGCCATCGCCACCCTGCGCCGGCGCGGCATCGCGAGCTGGCTGGTGAGCGGTGATGCGCCAGCGCCGGTGGCCCATATCGCCGCCAAGCTGGGGCTGGACGGAGCCTTCGACTCCGTGCTGCCCGCCGGCAAGGTGGACAAGGTCGCGGCGCTGCGGGCGCAGACCTCCGGGCTGGTGGCCATGGTGGGGGACGGTGTGAACGACGCCCCGGCGCTGGCCGCGGCGGACGTGGGGATCGCCATGGGCTCGGGGTCCGACGTGGCGATGGAGACCGCCGCCATCACGCTCATGCGATCTGATCCGCGGCTGGTGGCCGATGCCATCGACATCTCGGCGGCGACCTGGCGGACCATACAGCAGAACCTGTTCTGGGCCTTCGCGTTCAATGTGATCGGCATTCCGCTGGCGGCCCTGGGCTATCTCAGCCCAGAACTGGCGGGGGCGGCCATGGCCCTGAGCAGCATCACCGTACTGAGCAATTCACTGTTACTGAAGCGCTGGCAACCCGGAGCGGGCAGCCGGCGCCCATCCGAATCGAAGAGGAGTCATCCATGAACATCAGCAAGGTTGCCAAGGCCACCGGCCTGACCGCCAAGACCATCCGCTATTACGAGAGCATCGGGCTCATCACGGCGCCGGTGCGCAGTGACAACGGCTACCGCAGTTACAGCGACGGTGCCCTGCGGGAACTGCGCTTCGTCAAGCGGGCGCGGGAGACCGGCTTCAACCTGGAGGAGTGTCAGGAGCTGCTGGCACTCTACCGGGACGAGCACAGAACCAGCGCCCAGGTGAAGAAGCTGGCCCAGGAGAAGATCGTCGATCTGCGGGCCCGCATCGCGGGGCTGCAGGCCATGCTCGGTGCCTTGGAGGAGGTGGTGAGTTGCTGCCATGGGGACACGAGCCCCGAGTGCCCCATCCTCGACGAGCTGGAGAAGGGGTGATCGGAGAGCCCCGGCTGCTGGCGCCGCACCCTGAGGGGCGTGGCGCTCACAAGGCGGGAGAGGCGCTGAGCGGCTTCTTAATAGCGGTCGATTGATTGTTGAGCAGGAAAGGGGAGTGTTAGACTGGGCGGCTATTGTACAGGGAGCCCCCAGTTGACCCAGAGTGTGAAACATCAGGTTCGGCGGGCCATCATGGTCCAGCTCTATACCCACGCCTCCTTCAGCCTGCCTTGTCTGGCGCTGCTGGCGCTTGGCTGGAGCCTGCTATTCCACGACTACCTGCCCGCCGGGGAAGCATTTGGCTGGCTCGGCCTGGTGTTGTTGTTGCTGCTGGGGCGCGGGTGGCACCTGCGCTGGCGTCGGCCCGGATTGGCGCAGCTCCCGCTGCCGGTGCTGGAGCGAGAACTCTTTGTCGGGGTGACCATCACCTCCATCATCTGGGCCCTCGGCGTACTGCTTTATATGGGCAAGCTGCCGGACACCTACCGCGCCGCCATGATGATGCTCTCCAGCCTGATCCTCACCGGCAGCGCCATCATGCTGTTCGGCAGTCGCCGTTCCCTCTACGGCGCCGTGTTGCCGCTGGGGCTCGCCATGCTGTTCGAACTGGGTGGCGGCAACGAGCAGGAGCGGATCGTCTCCTGCATGCTGGCGGGCTATCTGTTCGTGTTTCTGCCCACCCTGCTGCGACGCCTGCGGCGGGATCAGGTGGCCTCCCTCTACCACAGCTTCTCCAACGCCGAGCTGGTGGCGGAGCTCAAGGCGGTTTCGGAGCACCTCAAGCTCACCTCCCGTCTCGATGGCCTGACCGGCATCGCCAACCGGGCCCACCTCGATGACAGCCTGGCGCGGGCCTGGCGCCGTTGCCACCGGGCCCGGGCGCCCCTCTCCCTGGTGCTGGTGGACGTCGACTACTTCAAGCAGTTCAACGATCACTATGGCCACCAGCTGGGGGACCAATGCCTGCAGCAGGTGGCGAGCCTGCTGGCCGGGGTGCTGCGCCGGGAGGATGATCTGGCCGCCCGTTACGGGGGGGAGGAGTTCGCCCTGTTGCTGCCCTGCACCACCATGCAGGGAGCCATACAGATCGCAGAACAGGTACGCACGGCCCTGAGCGCCCTCGGCATTCCCCACCACAAGTCCCGTGTCTCGGGTCGGGTCAGCTGCAGCTTCGGGGTGGCGACTCTGGTGCCGGATTCGCACCACTCCATCGCCGATCTCGTCCAAAAAGCGGATGCGGCCCTCTACCAGGCCAAGCATAATGGCCGGGATCGTATCGAAGTAGCCTTGATGGGTAAGGTTGCCTGAGTTTCACAAGACAGATTGAAAGAGGTCGTCTATGCAATGTCATCGTATCGAAGAGCTGCTCGAACTGCTGCAGCCCGCCTGGATCAAGGAACAGGATCTCAGCCTGGTGCAGTTTGTCGCCAAGCTGGCCGAGGAGGCCGGATTTGAAGGCCCCCTGTCCGAGCTGACCGACGACATGCTGATCTACCACCTCAAGATGCGGGAATCCGACAAGCAGGCGATGATCCCGGGGTTGGCCAAGGATCATGTGCCCGACTTCAAGGAAGCCCTGCTCAAGGCCCGCGGCATCAAGTAAGCCGGTCTCCCTGCCCCGGGGAGAGAAAGGTTTCAAGGGAATCTGCAAAGAGGCGCATAGTCAACTGGCTATGGGCCTTTTTTGTTACCTGAAACTGCGACGGCACTCGAACTATAGATACATTTAACCCACACAATTAGCAGGTTGTTTAAGATATAATCGGCTTCATAACAATGTGAGTGGAGCAAGGTATTGCAATGTCGGACCAGGACAAGATCGATATCAAGGATGTGACCGGTGACGTCACCGGGACCTTCAATCCCAACACCTTCAAGGCGGGTGACGACAGGTTCAACCCCGGCAAGCGTATCTACGTCAGGTCCCAGACCGGCTACTGGCAGCGAGTGCGCAAGGCCATGGGCTGGTTCTTCGTCGTGCTCTTCGTCGCCTTGCCCTGGCTGCGCTACGATGGCCGCCAGGCGGTGCTGTTCGATCTGGAGCACCAGCAATTCCACATCTTCGGTGCCACCATCTGGCCGCAGGACCTCACCCTGCTGGCCTGGGTCTTCATGATCGCCGCCTTCGCCCTCTTCTTCGTGACCACCTTCCTCGGCCGGGTCTGGTGTGGCTTCCTCTGCCCGCAGACGGTGTGGACCTTCATGTTCATCTGGTTCGAAGAGAAGCTGGAGGGGGCTGCCAACAAGCGGCGCAAGCTGGATGCGGCGCCCTGGAGCGGCGAGAAACTGGCCCGCAAGGGGACCAAGCACCTGGCCTGGATCCTGCTGTCGCTGGGCACCGGCCTCACCTTCGTCGCCTACTTCCAGGATGTGTTCCAGCTGGTACCCGATTTCTTCACCCTGCAGGCGGGTGGCTGGGTCATCTTCTGGGTGCTGTTCTTCGCCGCCTGCACCTATGGCAATGCCGGCTGGATGCGGGCCATCATGTGCATCCACATGTGTCCCTATGCCCGCTTCCAGTCCGCCATGTTCGACAAGGACACCTACATCGTCGGCTATGACAGCAAGCGCGGCGAGACCCGTGGCGCCCGTGGTCGCAAGGCCGATCCCAAGGCGCTGGGGCTGGGGGACTGCATCGACTGCGATCTCTGCGTGCAGGTCTGCCCGACCGGCATCGACATCCGTGACGGCCTCCAGTACGAGTGCATCAACTGCGGCGCCTGCGTCGATGCCTGCGACCAGACCATGGATCGGATGGGTTACCCGCGCGGCCTCATCAGCTACACCACCGAGCACAAGCTGGCCCACAGCGAGACCCAGGTCGCGCGGCCCAAACTGATCGGCTACGGCCTGGTGATGCTCGTCATGCTGGGGGTCTTCGTCTACAACGCCATGTCCATCATGCCTATGGGGCTCGACATACTGCGGGATCGCAACCAGCTGTTCCGGGAGAACAGCGAGGGGCTCATCGAGAACACTTACACCCTCAAGATCCTCAACAAGACCCTGCAGTCCCAGACCTATCGGCTGGACGTGGAGGGGCTGCCCGAGTTCCAGTGGTTCGGGCCGCGGGAAGTGACTCTCAAACCAGGGGAAATTTTCACCCTGCCGGTGAGCCTGGCGGTGGATCCCTTCAACCTGAAGCGACCGACCCTGGACGTCCAGTTCGTGCTCAAGCGGGAAGGGGCGGCACCGGACGACAGCAAGAGTACCCTGCGTCAGCCGAGCAAATTTATCAGCAGGCTGTGACAGGATGGCCAAAGGGCACCCTGCACGGACCGGCAACTTTATCGGCAGGTTGTGACGGTTTACGGGAGGGCGGGTCGTCCATCCCGGGCCGGATCGGATAGAATGGGGCGCAACAGCGCCCCTTTCCTATGGTGGATGACATGCGTTTCAACTATTCCGACCTCAATCCCGACCTCATCATGGATGCCATCGATCTCAGCGGCCTGCGCATCGATTCCGGCCTCATCGAGCTCAACAGCTACGAGAACCGGGTCTACCAGTTTCAGGACGAGGATCGTCGCCGCTACGTGGTGAAGTTCTATCGCCCCGGTCGCTGGAGCCGGGCCCAGATCCTGGAGGAGCACGAGTTCGCCGCCCGCCTGGGGGAGACGGAGATCCCGGTCGCCGTGCCCCTCAGCTTCGCCGGAGAGACCCTGCTGGAGCATCAGGGCTACCCCTTTGCCATCTGGCAGAGCGTCGGCGGCCGCCAGTTCGAGGTGGACAACCTCGATCAGCTGGAGTGGGTCGGGCGCTATCTCGGCCGCATTCACAGGGTCGGGGCCAGTCACGGGTTCCATCACCGCGTCCCCCTGGACGTGGAGACCATGCTGCACGAGCCGCGTCAGTTGCTGGCGTCCGGCGAGTGGCTGCCAAGCGGCCTGGCCAAGCAGTTCTTCGGCGTGCTCGACGAGCTGATCCGGCACGTGTGTGACGCCATGACCCTGGACGTGGCGCGGATCTCCCTGCACGGGGACTGCCACCCCGGCAACATCCTGTGGCGCGACGGCCCCCTGTTCGTCGATCTCGACGACTGCCGCACCGGCCCGGCCATCCAGGATCTCTGGATGCTGCTGAGCGGGGAGCGCCACGAACAGCAGCTCCAGCTCGATACCCTGCTGGCAGGTTACGAGGAGTTCATGGAGTTCGATCCGCGGGAGCTGGCGCTCATCGAGCCACTGCGGGCCATGCGCATCGTCCACTACATGGCCTGGCTGGCCAGGCGCTGGGAGGATCCCGCCTTCCCCCGCCACTTCCCCTGGTTCAACACCGAACACTACTGGCGCCAGCAGATCGCCACCCTGCACGACCAGCTGGCGGCACTGAAGGCCCCTCCCTTGAGCCTGATGCCCCAGTGGTGAGGGAGGTCGCCGGGGGAGGCATGCCAGCCTCCCCCGGCTGCCTTTGCCATTGACGGCACGAGGGGGACACAATAGGCTTGGACTGCTTCGGTTCGCCGGGCGTGCCTCACAGTGATCCCTTAACAGGAAACGTCATGAAAAAAATCCTATTTTTCCTCGCCGCCATGCTGATGATCCCCATGGTTCACGCCGCCCCGCAATTCAAGGAAGGCGTCAACTATGACGTGGTCACCCAGACCGGCAGCGCCCAGCCTGAAGTGATGGAGTTCTTCTCCTACTTCTGCCCGCACTGCGCCAAGTTCGAGCCGATCGCCGAAGAGCTGGCGAAGAGCCTGCCGGAAGGCGTACCCATGAAGAAGAACCCGGTGGCCTTCCTGGGCCGCGAGATGGGGCCCGAGATGCAGCGTGCTTACGCCGTCGCCAACCTGCTGAACGTCGAAGGCAAGCTGACCCCGGCCATCTTCGACAAGATCCACACCCAGCGCCAGATCCCCCAGAGCCGTGGTGACGTGAAGCAGATCTTCGTGGACAACGGCGTGCCGGCCGAGGAGTTCGACGGTGCTGTCGACAGCTTCGCCGTTTCCGGCATGGTCTCCCAGTTCGACCGCAACACCGAGAGCTACAACGTGCGCGGCGTGCCGGCCTTCCTGGTGAACGGCAAGTACATGGTGAAGATCGAATCCATCACCTCCCAGGAGCAGTTCAACCAGCTGGTGCAATTCCTGCTGGCCAAGAAAGACTGATCCAGACTGACCTCGTGAAAAAAGCCCGCCGGTGCAAACCGGCGGGCTTTTTGTTTATCAGGGCCATGCAAGGCGGGGGTCAGATCTGGCAATCCCGCTGGCTGGGGGCCGGGCGCGGCAAGCGGGTGCGGCGGCTGAGGGCCTCCGCCAGCCAGACCAGCAGCAGTATGGCCAGCAGCAGGGTGGCGGTCTGGTCGTAGCGGAACAGGCTGAGCGAGACATAGAGCTGCTGTCCCAGGCCGCCGGCGCCAACCACGCCGAGTATGGTGGCGGCCCTCAGGTTCATCTCGCCGCGATAGAGGCTGTAGGCCAGCCACTGGCGCGCCACCAGGGGGAACACCCCGTACCAGAAGCAGGCCGTAGGGCCGGCCCCGCTCAGCTGCAAGGCGAGGCGGGGGGCGGGATCGGCGTTCTCCAGGGTCTCCACGAACAACCGCGCCAGCACCCCGGTGGTGTGCAGGGTCAGCGCCAGTATGCCCGCCACCGGCCCCAGTCCGACCGCGATCACCAGCAGGCTGGCGAAGATGAGTTCGGGCACGGAGCGCAGCAGGTTGAACAGCAGCCGCAGCGGCCAGCAGTGGCGCGCGAGGCAGGCCAGCGGCAGGGCCAGCAGGGCGCTGAAGAGGGTGCTTAGCAGCGCCATCTGCACCGTATCGAGCAGGCCCATAGCCACTGTCTTGAGGAAGGGCCATGACCAGTCCGGTCGCAAAAACTCCCCCAGGAAGGTGCCCAGGCCCCCCAGTGAGAAGCTCAGCATGCGCCAGTCGAGCTGATACAGCGCGAGGACTGCGGCCAGCCCCAGGCAGATCAGCAACAGCAGGCCGGGGGAGCGGCTGTGGCGCAGCCAGGCGCTGAGGCCATCCGCGAGCGTCACCAGCAGGATGAAGGCCAGCAGCAGGGTCACCACCTCGCCACCGGCAAACATGCGCAGGGAGAGTTCGAGCTGCTGACCGAGCCCGCCGGCGCCGACGAAGCCCATGATGACGGAGGCGCGCAGGGCGCACTCCCAGCGGTAGACGGTGTAGGAGAGCAGCTCTTGACGCACCGCAGGCAGCACGCCGTACCAGAGCGCCTGCAGCCGGCCGCTACCGCCCAGCAGCAGGGCGCGGGCCGGTTGCAGGGCACCGCTCTCCATGATCTCGTTGTAGACCTTGGCCAGCATGCCGCCGTAGCTGACGGCGATGGCCAGGATGGCGGCGAGCGGCCCGAGCCCCGACAGACGCACGAACAGCAGCGCCCAGATGAGCTCGGGCAGGCTGCGCAGCACGATGGCGACGAGGCGCGAGAGGGCCCGAAAGGCGCCGCGCAGCGGGCTGGGCACCGGCCCCAGTTCGGCCAGCGACAGGGCGCGGGAGCCGAGCAGGGCGAACGGCACACCGAGCAGCAGGGCGCCCGCCAGTCCCAATGTCGCCACCGCCAGACTCTCCAGGGTCGCGGTCAGGGTCAGGACGAGGAAGTCCCGATCCATGCGGGGCGGCCAGCTGGTGGCGAGGAAGTTGCCCATCTGCCGCCAGCTCTGGCCGTCGAACAGGCCGAGCCAGCCGTCGGCCTGTTGCCACAGGCTGTAGCCGATGAGCAGCAGCAGCCAGGGCAGGGGATGGCGCCAGCGGCTAGTCAAATTGAACACGCCGCCGCCTCGTCATCACCGGCGTAGAGCTCGGCCAGCATGGCCGGGGTGACGGCCGCCGCCGGACAGTCGAACAGCACTCGCCCCTCCCGCAGGCCGATGATGCGGGGGAAACGGCCGAGCGCCAGCTCGACCGCATGCAGGTTGGCGATGAGTGTGCTGCCCCGGGCGCGGGCCTGTGCCAGCAGGGCATCCAGGCTGCTCTGGGCGAGCACGGGATCGAGGGCGGAGACGGGTTCGTCCGCCAGGATCAGATCCGGCTGCTGATAGAGCACCCGGGCGATGCCGACCCGCTGCAACTGGCCACCGGAGAGCTCGCCGCAGCGCTGTTGCCACTTGTCGGCGAGGCCGAGGCGCGCCAGCTCGGCTCGCGCGCCTTCGGGGTCGCAGGGGCGCAGCAGGGAGAGCAGGGCGCGGCCGAGGGACCACTGACCGAGCCGGCCGGCCAGCACGGCGGTCACCACCTTCTGGGAGGCGGGCAGCGGCGGTTGCTGCCAGACCATGCCGATCCGGCTGCGCAGCCGCTGGCGGGCCTGAGTGGAGAGGGTCCAGGGATCCTGGCCCCAGAGGGCGAGCCGGCCTTCGCCGCGCAGCTCGGTGCCGATTAGCCGCAGCAGACTGGTCTTGCCCGCGCCGCTCGGCCCTATGATGGCCACGCACTCGCCTGCCGTTATCTGCAGGTTGAACGGCTGCAGGATGCGGCTCTGGCCGAGCCGCAATCCTTCCCCGTCCAGCGCGACGGCGATCACTTCAGCAGGCCGGCCTGGGTGGCGGCGGCTTCGATGCCCAGGTAGTTCTCGGGCTTGGTCTCGATGAAGCGGGTGGCGCGTTGCAGCTTGAGGATCTCGGCCTGGGCGGGCACCGCCGGATCCAGGCTGAGGAAGGCCTGCTTGATCTTCTCTTGCAGGGCCGGATCCATATCACCACGCACTGTCCAGTTGTAGTCAAAGTAGGTCGGGGTGGTCCAGATCACCTTGACCTTGGTGGTGTCGACCTTGCCTTCTTCCACCAGTTTCTCCCACACGGAGGCGTTGAGCGCACCGGCCGGCACCTTGCCGGAGGCGACCCAGGCGACGGTGGCGTCGTGGGCGCCGGAGAAGGCGACGTGGGCGAAGTCACGCTCCGGGTTGATGCCCTGCTCGGCCAGGAAGTGGCGCGGCATCAGGTGGCCGGAGGTGGAGGAGGGGGAGCCGAACGCGAAGTCCTTGCCCTTGGTGTCGGCCAGGGTCTTGATGCCGCTGTCGGCATTGGCGATGAACTTGGAGGTGAACTGGGCATCTTCCTGGCGCTGCACCAGAGGCACCACCTTGTCGGCACGGCGGTGTGCCTGCACATAGGTGAAGCCCCCGAGCCAGGCCATGTCCAGCTTGCCGGCGGCCAGCGCCTCGACCACGGCGGCGTAGTCGTTGACCGGCACGAACACCACCTCGCGGCCGGTTTTCTCGGCCAGGTAGTCACCCAGGGGGGCAAACTTGCGCTGCAGCTCGGTGGGGGCTTCGTCCGGGATGGCGGAGACCCGCAGCGGTTCGGCGGCGACGGCGCTCAGGCTGGCGAGCAGGGTGGTGAGGGCGAATATCCATCTGGAGGTCATGGGTGGTTCCTTGTGGTCTGGCGTTCGAACAAGCGAAAGGTCCGACGGGTGTCGGACCTTTCAGGTGAGTCATGGTAGGGGGCCATCGGCGCAGTGCGCAAGATGGGGCACTCAAAAAGGCGTCTTATACCCCGACGTGGAAGGCCTGCTTGAGGTTGCGGATGAAGTCCGCGTCCCGGCACAGGGTCTTGCCCGGGCTGTCGGAGATCTTGGCGACCGGGCCGCCGTTGCACTCCATCAGCTTGAAGACGATGTTCATCGGGGTGACCCCGGGCAGATCGCAGGTGAGCTTGGTGCCGATGCCGAAGCTGGTGTTGATGCGACCGCGGAAGTGGCGGAACAGCCGGACTGCCTTGTCGAGGTCTAGGCCGTCGGAGAAGACCAGCGTCTTGGTGGCGGGATCGATACCGAGGCGCTGGTAGTGGCTGATGGCCTTCTCGCCCCAGACCACGGGGTCACCGGAGTCGTGGCGCAACCCCTGATAGCGGCTCGCCAGCTCGAAGTCGAAGTCACGCAGGAAGGCATCCATGGTGATGCAGTCGGTCAGGGCGATGCCGAGATGGTTGGTGAACTCGTCCAGCCAGCTGGTGAGGGCCGCGCGCTGGCTGAGTTCCAGCGGGAAGCCGAGCTGCTGGTGGGCCTGGAACCACTCGTGGGCCTGGGTGCCCACCGCCGGCAGCCGGTATTTCTGGGCCAGCTGGTAGTTGCTGGTGCCGCGAAACGCCGGCAGCCGATCCTGGAGGCGGCCCACCACTGCATCCTGCACCGCGTGGGAGAAGCGGCGACGGGTGCCGAAGTCGATGAGGTTGAACTCGGTCATCTCCTCCGGGCTCAGATCCCGTTCCAGCCTGTCGATCTTCTGGTCGAGCCGTTCCAGCGCCTGGCTGACGCCGAACTGGGGGTAGCGGAAGCGGTTGCGCATCTCGCTGATGATGGCGAGCACCGGGATCTCCCACAGGATGACGTCCTGCCAGGGGCCTTCGACCCGCACATTGATGCGACCATCCTGCTCGAACACCTTGAGCAGGGAGGCATCCAGCGGCTTGCGGCGCAGGTGATCCAGATAATCCGGGGTGAAGAAGGGGCGCTCGGCCAGAAAATCGAGCTCGGGCCGGGTCAGTCGCAGGGAGCCGGCGAGGCGCAGCTGCTCCTCGATCTCGCCCATCATGGGCAGCAGATCCTCTTCGTTGCGGCTGTGGAATTCGGCCACCACCTCGGCATCCGGGTAGCGATGGAACACCGCCTGCTGCATGTGCAGCTTGTAGGCATCGGTGTCGAGCAGGCTGTTGAGGATCGGGGGCATATCAGGCGTCCAGCAGGCGTTGTACATCGGCCAGAGTCTGGGCCAGCTCGGCGCCGGCCTCGATCATCTGGGCACGGGCCTGGGCGATCGTCTCGGGGGCGATGCCGCGGCAGGCATCGAGGTGGACGATGACCCGGAAGCCGGCGCGGCGCAGCTGCAGCACGCTGGTCTTGACGCAGTAGTCGGTGGCCAGGCCGCCGACCAGCACTGTGCTGACACCACGGGCCTGCAGGAACTCGACGAGCCCGGTGCTGCGACGCTCGGCCAGGTCGTGGTAGCAGGCGCCATAGGGGTGCAGATCCGGCTCGACCCCCTTCCAGACGAAGAAGTCGTAGTCGATGGGGGCGGGCAGGCCGTCGAGCAGCTCGAAGCCAGGGGTGCCCGGCACGCAATGGGCCGGCCAGGTGAGGTCGGCGTTGGGCAGCGTCAGCGGTTGCAGCATGGCGGCCGGCTCGCTCACGACCCAGGCAGCGTTCGCGGGGTGGGCGTCCTTGCTGCCGACTCGCAGGGTGGCGAGGGCGGCCTGGGCGTTGAGTGCCGCCACTATGTCATCCCCGCCTGCGACGGGCAGCTCGTTCGGACAGAGCGGAGTAAACCCCTTCTGCGCATCAATATCCAGGCTGGCGATGGTTCCCATGGGTGACTCCTGCACATAATATTCTTGTGATATTATCTACCAAACATTATTAGAAGGCGAGCAGGTCGACCAGGATGCCGAGAATGAGTCTGGATATGGTGGTGCTGCGGTTGCGCGAGGAGCGGCTCGAACTGCTCCTCGAAACCCGGGATCGCCCCCCCTTTGCCCACTGCTGGCAGCTGCCGGCCCTGCGCATCGACGAGACCCGGGATCGGGATCTGGATGCCGCCCGCCACCGCCTGCTGGCGCAATGGGGGCTGGCGCAGTGCTACAGCGAGCAGGTCTGTACCCTCGGCAATCTGGAGCGGGATCCCCGGGGCTGGTCCACCACCCTCGTCTACCTGTGCCTGGCGGAGCCCGAGGCTGGCGCCGTGCGCGGCTGCTGGCACCCTCTGGATGACCTGCCCGACCTGCAACTCGCCTTCGACCATCCCCAGCTCATCGCCATGGGGCTGGAGCGGCTGCGCATCAAGAGCCGTTACAGCACCCTTCCGCTGCATTTGCTGGGGGCGGAGTTCACCCTCTCCGAGGTGCAGCGTGCCTTCGAAATCATCCTGCAGACCCCCATGAACACGGCAGCGTTTCGCAAGCGGATCCACCGGGCCGACATCCTGACGGACACCGGCCGCAAGCGCACCGGCAAACAGCGGCCCGCCATCCTCTACCGGCTGGAGAACCCCTGCTGCGTGATGTTCGACCAGGTGATGAATGGAGCGGAAGCATGATGGATGTCTGCGTGCCCAAGGTGCTGGTGAGCGCGTGTTTGCTGGGTCAGCCAGTGCGTTACGACGGCCGCAGCAAGGGCATCGTCAGCGACTGGCTGAGGGAGCTCGGTGCCGAGGGGCGGGTGCTGGCCTTCTGTCCCGAGGTGGCGGGGGGGCTGCCTACCCCGCGACCGCCTGCCGAGCGGCAGGGTGAGTCTGTGGTCACCGAAAGTGGGCTGGATGTGACGACCGAGTTCGATCGCGGCGCCGCCCTGGCGCTGGCGCTCTGCCAGCAGCAGGGCATTCGCTTCGCCCTGCTGAAAGAGGGGAGCCCCTCTTGCGGCAGCGGCCGTATCTACAACGGCCGCTTCGAAGGGGTCTCGGTCGCGGGAGAGGGCAAGACCACCGCCCTGCTGCGCCGCCACGGCATCGCCGTGTTCAGCGAGGATCAACTGCCCGAACTGGCGTCGGCGCTCTCCTTGGCGGTCAATGGGACGGGCGCCTGAGCCCGCTGCCAGCCTTCCAGTATTGCGTCCTTCTCCTGCCAGCGCTGGTTCAGCCACTCCTGGAAGCCGCGCTTGAACTGCTTGTCGTTGAAGTAATCCCCTACCAGTTGCTCGTCCACCGGCAGCTCCTCGATCCGCACCCGGATGCGCTTCATCCGCCCCATCAGGAAGTCCTTGAAGGGGGTCTCGGTGTTGTCCGGGTAGCTGATGGTGACGTTGATCAGGCTGTCGAACTGATCGCCCATGGCCGCCAGGGTGAAGGCGAGCCCCGCCGCCTTGGGGGGCATCAGGTGGCGAAAGCGGGATCGGGAAGCGTCGCGCTTCGCCTCGGTGAAGCGGGTGCCCTCCACGAAGTTGATGACGGTGGTGGGGATGTGGCGAAACTTCTCGCAGGCGTTGCGGGTGGTCTCGATGTCCTTGCCCCGCAGGTGCGGGTTGCGCAGCAGAAACTCTCTCGAATAGCGGCGCATAAAGGGCATGTCCAGCCCCCAGCAGGCGAGCCCCAGCAGCGGGATGTAGATGAGCTCGTGCTTCATGAAGAACTTGGGCACCGGCAGCCGGTCGCGGAAGAGATGGCCCAGCACGACGATGTCGGTCCAGCTCAGGTGGTTGCTGATGATGAGATACCAGCCATCCTTGCGCAGCCGGGTGTCGTCCTCCACCTGCCAGTCGATGCGGGTGGTGAGGCGGATCACCAGGGCGTTGCAGCCGAGCCACAGGCGCATGAAACGGTTGTTGAGGCGACTGCAGGCACGGCCGAAGGCCGGCACGGAGAGCAGCAGCTTGGCCAGGGACACCAGCAGGATCAGGCTGGCGCACAGGGCGGTAAACAATATGGTCAGGCCGGTGCTGATGAGCAGCACCAGGGGGCCGGGGAGCAGGCTTAGCATGAGTGTCTTACTGCGTCTTGTCCGCCAGTAGCTGGCCCAGGGTCTGATCCTTCTCGCACCAGATCCCGTTCAGCCACTGCTGAAACTCTTGTTGGAACTCGGGGTCATTGAAGTAATCCCCCACCAGATTGCGTTCGATCGGCAGAAAGCGGACCCGAACCTTGATCTCCTTGACCCGACCGCACATGAAGTCCCAGTAGCTCGGGATGCCGCCCGGATAGGCGATGGTCACATCCACCAGCTTGTGCAGCTGATCCCCCATGGCCGCCAGGGTGAAGGCGACGCCACCCGCCCTCGGGTGCAGCAGGTGACGATAGGGTGCGCCCTGTTTGTCGTGCTTGCTGGCGGTGAAGCGGGTGCCCTCGACGAAATTCATCACGCTCACCGGAATGTGGCGGAATTTGGCACAGGCCTTTCGCGTGGTCTCTATGTCTTTTCCCTTCAGATGCGGGTGTTTTTCCAGGAATTTACGGGAATAACGTCGCATGAAGGGGAAGTCGAGCGCCCACCAGGCCAGACCGAGAAAAGGTACCCAAATCAGTTCTTTCTTGAGGAAAAACTTCAGGAAGGGGATTTTTTGATTAAAAATCCGCTGCAGTACCAGTATGTCGACCCAGGATTGATGGTTGGCAATCACCATATACCACTCATTCCGGCGCCCTTTGTCCACTCCGACCACCTCGAAAGGGGTTCTGATGATGGTTTTCTGGATCAGGTTGTTGAAACCTATCCAGCAGCCGGCGCAGCCATCCAGCAGCGCGTTGCAGAGGGTGCGCCACCCGTTGATGGGCAGCAGCAGCTTGATGAGGCCAAGCAGCAGGACGGGGGCAAACCAGAACAGGGTGTTGATGAAATAGAGCAGGGTCGAGAGGCTGCCGCGCAGTCGCTCTATCAGCTTGTTGGGCATGGCGGAATCCGTTTTCGTGTCGGTGGATGGCAACCAAGTGGTCAGATCAGTGGCCATAATATCAGCCGAGGCACGACTAGACCATGGAAGGCATCCCCGCTTGAGGGGTTGGCCCCTCGCTCACTGGCCGCTGCGCAGGCGCGAGAGCAGCCGATCCATGGCGCGATAGCCGAGCGCTTCGATCAGATGCTCCCGCTCGATGACGGGCCTCCCCGCGAGGTCGGCGATGGTGCGCGACACCCGCAGGATGCGGTGCCAGGCCCGGATGCTGAGCCCGAGCTTCTGGATCGCATTCTCAAGAAACTCGGCATCTGGCGGTGAAAGTCGGCAAACGGCTTCGATTTCACGGCTATCCAGCAGGTTGTTGAGCTTGCCGCTGCGCGCGATCATGCGCTCCCTTGCCGCCAGCACCCGCTCGCGGATCTGCCGGCTCGGCTCCCCCCGCTCGGCCTTGCCGGTGAGGCTGCCTTTGGGCAGCAGCGGTACTTCCACCGTCAGGTCGAAGCGGTCGAGAAAGGGGCCGGAGAGCTTGCCGAGGTAGCGAAGCACCTGATCCGGGCTGGAGCGGGTCTGGCCATCGCCATAGTGGCCGCAGGGGCTGGGATTCATGGCACCGACCAGCTGGAAGCGGGCGGGGAAGTCCACCTGGCGGGCGGCGCGGCTGATGGTGATGTGGCCCGTCTCCAGCGGTTCGCGCAGGGAGTCGAGCACCTTGCGTTCAAACTCCGGCAGCTCGTCGAGAAACAGCACCCCGTTGTGGGCCAGGGAGATCTCGCCGGGCCTCGGGTGGCTGCCGCCGCCCACCAGCGCCACTGCCGAGGCGCTGTGGTGCGGTGTGCGATAGGGCCTGTGGTGCCAGTGACCGGCCCGCGGGGTTAGGCCGCCGATGGAGTGGATGGCGGCGGTCTGTTGCGCCTCCTGTTCGCTCAGCGGCGGCAGAATGCCGGGCAATCGGCTGGCCAGCATGCTCTTGCCGGTACCGGGCGGGCCGATGAACAGCAGGTTGTGGCTGCCGGCGGCGGCGATCTCCAGCGCCCGCTTCGCCTGGGACTGGCCGATCACGTCCTGCAGATCCGGCACGTCGGGCAGGGTTTCCGCGCTCTGGGGATCCGGCAGCGGCAGCTCGTACTGACCCGCCAGCCAGGCGGTAACGGCCAGCAGCTGATGGGCGGTGCGTACCTCGGCGTCCTGGATGAGCGAAGCCTCCGGGCCGTTTTCCCGCGGAACCAGCAGGGTGCGCCCTGCGTCGCGGCAGGCGAGCACGGCGGGCAGCACACCGAGCACGGGGCGGATCTCGCCGGTCAGGGCCAGCTCTCCCAAAAATTCGTGATCGAGAAGGTATTTTGCCGGTATCTGCTTGGAAGCCGCGAGAATGCCGATGGCGATGGCCAGATCGAAACGGCCCCCCTCCTTGGGCAGATCGGCGGGAGCCAGATTGACCGTGATGTGTTTGCTCGGGAACTCGAAGTTGCCGTTGAGCAGGGCGCTGCGTACCCGATCCCGCGACTCCTTCACCGAGGTTTCCGGCAGACCCACCATGTTGAACGCGGGCAGGCCGTTGGAGAGGTGCACCTCCACCGTGACTTGCGGCGCCGTTATCCCCAGGCTGGCACGGCTATAAACAACAGCTAATGACATAAATCCCGTCCTTGGTTTGATGTATATGCTGATTAACCATATTTTATTGGTTTTTTGTTCCGCATTGCGTGTTTACTGACAGGGAAAATCAGAGTCTTGTCAGGTAAAAAGTGCTTGCCCAATAAAAATCACCGTGCTAGTTCTAATAGCCATTCGCGGCATAAACCGCCCCCATTTCACAGGATTTCCGGTTGTAACTATGAGCATGGCCTCCCGTTTCGTCAGCATTATTGTGGTCCTAGTGGTGATTATTATCTCACCGCTCGGGGCTCGTTTGGCTGCACGGAACAAGGGATAGACCCACCACCGGACAGAACGAAACAAAGCGACCCCCGAGCCTCACGGCCCGGGGGTTTTTTTTCGACCAAAGGACAGGATTTTCCACATGAACGGCGCGCAGTTTTTGGTACAGGCTCTCAAGAAACAGGGTGTGACCCAGGTGTTTGGTTACCCGGGCGGAGCCATCATGCCGGTCTACGATGCCCTGTATGACGGCGGTCTGGCCCATCAGCTCTGCCGCCACGAACAGGGGGCAGCCATGGCCGCGGTGGGGTATGCCCGCGCCTCCGGCCAGGTGGGGGTCTGTATCGCCACTTCCGGCCCCGGCGCCACCAATCTGGTGACCGGTCTGGCGGAGGCGCTGCTCGACTCGGTGCCGCTCGTGGCCATCAGCGGCCAGGTGCCCTGCGCCGCCGTGGGCACGGATGCGTTCCAGGAGGTCGACGTGCTCGGCATGTCCCTCTCCTGCACCAAGCACTCCTTCATGGTGACGGACGTGGCGGATTTGCCTCAGGTGATTGCCGAGGCCTTCGCCATCGCCAGCGAAGGGCGCCCCGGTCCCGTGCTGATCGATCTGCCCAAGGATGTGCAGTTGGCCGCGGTGCCGGCCCAGAGCCCGCTGTTTGCGGTGGAGGATCCCGAGCCCCTCAACCCGGCCGAGCTGATGGTCGCCCGTACCCTGCTGGCCGCTGCCGAGCGCCCCGTGCTCTACGTCGGTGGCGGGGTGGGCATGGCCAACGCCGAGCAGCAGCTGCGCGACTTTGCCGCCGCGACCGGCATGCCGGCGGTCACCACCCTCAAGGGGATAGGTGCGCTCGACCCCGACAGCCCCGTTTATCTGGGCATGCTCGGCATGCACGGCACCAAGGCCGCCAACCTGGCGGTGCAGCAGTGCGACCTGCTGGTGGTGGTGGGCGCCCGTTTCGATGATCGGGTGACCGGCAAGCTGGAGGAGTTCGCCCCCGAGGCCAAGGTGATCCACCTGGACGTGGACGCCGCCGAGTTTGGCAAGCGCCGCGCCGCCGAGGTGGGCATCACCACGGATCTCAAGCGGGTGCTGCCGGCCCTGGCCATGACCCTGGCCATCGAGCCCTGGCGCGAGCACTGCGCCACCATGGCCCACGAGTACGCCTTCCGTTACGACCATCCGGGTCAGGCCATCTACGCCCCGGCCCTGCTCAAAGAGCTTTCAAGCCGGCTGCCTGACACCAGCGTGGTCGCCTGCGACGTGGGTCAGCACCAGATGTGGGTGGCCCAGCACATGCGCTTCACCAGCCCGCGCAACCACCTCTCCAGCGCCGGTCTCGGCACCATGGGCTTCGGCCTGCCCGCCGCCATCGGCGCCAAGATGTCGCGCCCCGAAGACGAGGTGGTGCTGGTGAGCGGCGACGGCTCCTTCATGATGAACGTGCAGGAGCTCGGCACCATCCGCCGCGCCCAGCTCAAGGTGAAGATGGTGCTGCTGGACAACCAGCGCCTCGGCATGGTGCGCCAGTGGCAGGAGCTGTTCTTCGACGGCCGCTACAGCGAGACCATCCTCTCCGACAACCCCGACTTCGTCGCCCTGGCCGCCGCCTTCGGCATTCCGGGCGAGACCATCACATGCAAGGAGGAGATAGCCCCGGCACTGGATCGCCTGCTGGCGAGCGACACGGCCTATCTGCTGCATGTGGCCATTTCAGAGGAAGAAAATGTCTGGCCCTTGGTACCGCCAGGAGTCGCCAACCACAAGATGATGGAGCAACGCCCATGAACCAGCACAACCAGCACACTCTGCACATCCACGCCCAGCCCAGACCCGAAGTGATGGAACGGGTGCTGCGGGTGGTCCGTCACCGCGGTTTCAACCTCTGCGCCCTCACTATGGAAACGAGAGCGGAGCAGGATTGCCAACAGCTGCGGATCACGGTTACTGTCGAGTCGGTACGTCCCATCCAGCAGTTGTGGAGCCAGCTGGTCAAGCTGGTGGATGTCTCCCGGGTCGATGCACTGGAACAGCAACCCCGGATCAGCGCTTAAGGAGCCAAGCCAATGTCACAGCCTTCCCAATCCGCTACCCAACCGAAATTCATCTGGTTCAACGGCAAGCTGGTCCCCTGGCAGGATGCCCAGGTGCACGTGATGAGCCACGCCCTGCACTACGGCTCCTCGGTGTTTGAAGGGGTGCGTGCCTACGATACCCCCAAGGGCGCCTGCATCTTCCGCCTGCAGGAGCACACCCGCCGCCTGTTCGACTCCGCCAAGATCTACTGGATGGACGTTCCCTACAGCGAGGCCGAAGTGAATGAAGCCTGCCGCACCGTGGTGCGCGAGAACGGCCTGAAAAGCGGCTACCTGCGCCCGCTGGCCTTTGTCGGCAACGTGGGGCTGGGGCTGCATCCACCGCTGGATGCCAAGGCTGACCTGATGGTGGCCGCCCTGCCGTGGGGCGCGTATCTGGGGGAAGAGGGGCTGAAAAACGGGGTGGATGTGTGCGTCACCTCCTGGAACCGGCTCGCTCCCAACACCATCCCCACCGGCGCCAAGGCGGGTGGCAACTATCTCTCCTCCCAGCTCATCAGCCGCGAGGCCAGGCGCAACGGCTTCGCCGAGGGGCTGGCGCTGGACGTGAACGGCTACCTGAGCGAAGGGGCGGGGGAGAACCTCTTCCTGGTGAAAAACGGCGTGCTGTTCACCCCGCCCG
Organism: Aeromonas taiwanensis; assembly: GCF_000820165.1. Classification (GTDB taxonomy): domain Bacteria; phylum Pseudomonadota; class Gammaproteobacteria; order Enterobacterales; family Aeromonadaceae; genus Aeromonas; species Aeromonas taiwanensis. Next base: position 143,494 of record NZ_CDDD01000058.1, on the reverse strand, counting down.
CCACCGCGGCCATCCTGCCCGGCATCACCCGCGACACCATCATGACGCTGGCGCGGGATCTGGGTTACGAGGTGCGCGAGCAGGCGCTGCCCCGAGAGGCGCTCTATGTGGCGGACGAGATCTTCATGACCGGCACCGCTGCCGAGGTGACGCCGGTGCGCTCCGTGGATCGGATGCAGGTGGGCGCCGGCTGCCGCGGCCCGGTGACCGAGCAGCTGCAGAACGCCTTCTTCGGCCTGTTCAACGGCCAGACCGAGGACAAGTGGGGCTGGTTGACCCCGGTGGCGGACTGACGTGCGCGGGGAGGCCATACGCCTCCCCGAGTCGCTTCCGGTGAGGGCGCCCGGCGGTGCCCTCACCAGGATCGATTCCCGATCCGCGAATCACACATTCATGTTGAAAGACAATGCGCCCCAGGGGCATTCAGGGAGTAGAGACAATGCCGAAGTTGAGATCCGCCACCACCACCCACGGACGTAACATGGCCGGGGCCCGCGCCCTCTGGCGTGCCACCGGCATGACCGATCAGGATTTCGGCAAGCCTATCATCGCCGTGGTCAACTCCTTCACCCAGTTCGTGCCCGGTCACGTCCACCTCAAGGATCTGGGTCAGCTGGTTGCCCGGGAGATCGAGGCCGCCGGCGGGGTCGCCAAGGAGTTCAACACCATCGCCGTGGATGACGGCATCGCCATGGGCCACGGCGGCATGCTCTATTCCCTGCCGTCCCGCGAACTCATCGCCGACTCGGTGGAGTACATGGTCAACGCCCACTGCGCCGACGCCATGGTCTGCATCTCCAACTGCGACAAGATCACCCCGGGGATGCTGATGGCCGCCCTGCGCATCAATATCCCGGTGATCTTCGTCTCCGGCGGCCCCATGGAAGCGGGCAAGACCAAGCTGTCGGATCAGATCATCAAGCTGGATCTGGTGGACGCCATGATCCAGGGCGCCGATCCCAAGGTCTCCGACGCCCAGAGCGATCAGATCGAACGCAGCGCCTGCCCCACCTGCGGCTCCTGCTCCGGTATGTTCACCGCCAACTCCATGAACTGCCTGACCGAGGCCCTGGGCCTCTCCCAGCCGGGCAACGGCTCCCTGCTGGCGACCCACGCGGATCGCGAGCAGCTGTTCAAGCTGGCGGGTCAGCGCATCGTGGCCCTGGCCAACCGCTACTACCAGCAGGATGACGAGAGTGCCTTGCCGCGCAATATCGCCACCAAGGCGGCGTTCGAGAACGCCATGGCCCTGGACATCGCCATGGGCGGCTCCACCAATACCGTGTTGCACCTGCTGGCGGCGGCCCAGGAGGCGGGCGTCGACTTCACCATGGCCGACATCGACCGCATGTCCCGCAAGGTGCCCCAGCTGTGCAAGGTGGCGCCCTCCACCCAGAAATACCACATGGAAGACGTGCACCGCGCCGGCGGCGTGGTTGCCATCCTGGGCCAGCTGGAGAAGGCGGGCCTGGTACACGGCGACGCTCGCAACGTGCTCGGCACCACCCTGGTCGAGCTGCTGGGGCAGTACGACGTGAGCCGCTGCGATGACAAGGACGTGCACGACTTCTACCGCGCCGGCCCGGCCGGGATCCGCACCACCAAGGCGTTCAGCCAGGATTGCCGCTGGCCCGAGCTGGATCTGGACCGTGCCGAGGGGTGCATCCGCTCCTTCGAACACGCCTACAGCCAGGAGGGGGGCCTCGCCGTGCTCGCCGGCAACCTCGCCCTCAACGGGGCCATCGTCAAGACCGCCGGGGTGGACGAGGAGAACCTCACCTTCCGCGGCCCGGCCCGGGTATTCGAGAGCCAGGAGAGCGCCGTGACCGGCATCCTGGACGGCACCGTCAAGGCTGGCGAAGTCGTGGTGATCCGCTACGAAGGGCCGAAAGGGGGCCCGGGCATGCAGGAGATGCTCTACCCCACCACCTATCTGAAATCCATGGGCCTCGGCAAGGCGTGTGCGCTGATCACCGATGGCCGCTTCTCCGGCGGTACCTCGGGCCTTTCCATTGGCCACGTCTCCCCTGAGGCGGCCTCCGGCGGCACTATCGGTCTGGTGGAGGATGGCGACATCATCAACATCGACATCCCGGCCCGCAGCATGGTGCTGGAGGTGGCCGACAGCGTGCTGGCCGCCCGCCGCGTCGCCGTCGAGGCCCGGGGCTGGAAGCCGGTCGATCGTCAGCGTCAGGTCTCCTTTGCCCTGCGCGCCTACGCCATGTTTGCCACCAGCGCCGACAAGGGTGCGGTGCGCGATCGCTCGATGCTGGGGGAATAAGCCATGGTCTCTGCGGCGGATTATCTACGCAAGGTGCTGCTCTCCCCCGTCTACGAGGCGGCGCGGGTCACCCCCTTGCAAACCCTGAAGAAGTTGTCCGACAGGCTCGGCAACCACGTGGCCCTGAAGCGGGAGGATCTGCAACCGGTCCACTCCTTCAAGCTGCGCGGCGCCTACCACAAGATCGCTACCCTGACCCAGGAGCAGAAGGAGCGCGGCGTCATCGCCGCCTCCGCTGGCAACCACGCCCAGGGGGTGGCCTTGTCGGCGGCCAAGCTCGGCATCAAGGCGATCATCGTGATGCCCCAGACCACGCCGGACATCAAGATCGACGCGGTGCGCCGCCAGGGCGGCAACGTGCTGCTGTTTGGCAACAGCTTCGACGAGGCCTACGGCGAGAGCCGCCGCCTCGCCGAGCTGGAGGGCTACACCCTGATCCCGCCATTCGACGACGTCGAGGTGATCGCCGGGCAGGGCACCATCGGCAAGGAGCTGCTGGAGCAGGACACCCATCTCACCCACGTCTTCGTGCCGGTGGGTGGCGGCGGCCTGGCCGCCGGGGTGGCGGTCTACATCAAGCAGCTGCTGCCGGACGTCAAGGTGATCGGGGTGGAGGCGGAGGGTTCCGCCTGCCTCAAAGCGGCCATGGAGGCCGGCACGCCGGTCAACCTGGAGCGGGTCTCCCTGTTTGCGGACGGGGTGGCGGTCAAGCGCATCGGCGAGGAGACCTTTCGCCTGTGCAACCAGTATCTGGACGAGGTGGTGACCGTCTCCAACGACCAGATCTGCGCCGCGCTCAAGGACATCTTCGACGACTGCCGCGCCATCGCCGAACCGTCCGGTGCTCTGTCGCTGGCAGGCCTCAAGGCCTACAGCGAGCGTGAGCAGGTAAAGGGCGGCCGGATGGCGGCCATCCTCTCCGGCGCCAACGTCAACTTCCACAGCCTGCGCTACGTGTCGGAGCGCTGCGAGATCGGCGAGAAGCGCGAGGGCATGCTGGCGGTGACCATCCCCGAGCGCAAGGGGGCCTTCCTCGACTTCTGCCGTCAACTCGGACCCCGCATGGTGACCGAGTTCAACTACCGCTACGCCGATGCGGTGCAGGCCTCCCTGTTCGTCTCGGTGCGCCTCACCGGCGGCGATGAGGAGCTCGGCCAGATCCAGCAGCAGCTGGAAGGCAACGGCTATCCGGTGGTCAACATGACCGAGAGCGAGCTGGCCAAGAACCACGTGCGCTACATGATTGGCGGCCGCCCGGCCCGGCCCCTCGGTGAGCGGCTCTACAGCTTCAAGTTCCCGGAGCAGCCGGGGGCCCTGATGCGCTTCCTCGAGACCCTGGGGTGTCGCTGGAACATCAGCCTGTTCCACTACCGCAACCACGGTGCGGACTACGGCCGGGTGCTGTGTGCCTTCGAGCTGCCGGACGAAGACGTGGCGGCCTTCCACGACTACCTGCACAAGATTGGCTACGGCTGGAAAGAGGTGAGCGAGGATCCCGCTTACCGGCTGTTCCTGGCGAGCCAGAGCCGCCAGTGACGGCAATTACCACTCGATCCAAAACGAAGAGCCTGGCTCTTCGTTTTTTTATGGGCAGCCGCCTGACCCACCCGGAGGATGGGGGGGGATGACTGTCGATAATGTCGCCAATATCACACTCCTGAGTCCCTGGTCGTTTGAGGCTGGTTGCAGATGGGATACTCTGAATACGGGGCTTGGGTTCGGGGCCCCGTCAGGGAAGAGAGGCGCAGTCGCGTCATAACAATTCATTGCAGGGGCTCATCCATGAACAGATCTACGCTCGCCGTCCTGATCGGCGCTCTGATGGCAACGGGGACGGTGCAGGCCGCCGCCCAGGACAACACCTGGTATGTCGGCGGCAAGGCCGGCTGGTCCAACTATTTCGGGGCGGATTACGACTCCGACATCAAAGACCTGCTGGACGCCGCCAAGGTGAACGAGAACAGTGACGACCTGGGGCTGGGGGCCTTCGTGGGTTATCAGGTCAACCGCAACGTGGCCATCGAGCTGGGCTATGACTGGCTCGGCAAGTACAAGGTCGACCGGCACTACTCGGGCAATGGCATCGATTCCGGGCTGGAGGGCGAGGCCAAGGCCCAGATGATCCAGGCCACCATGAAGATCGGCTTCCCGGCGACCGAGGCATTGGAGATCTATGGCCGTCTGGGCGGTGCCTACGCCTGGACGGACAGCTCCATCAACGCCTGGTACAACGATGGCGTCAACGCGCTGTCTGACTCGGGCAGTGGCAGCTACAACGGCGCCGCCTTCGTGGGGGCGCTGGGGCTCGAGTATTCGATCGACCGCGACTGGGCCGCCCGCCTCGAATACCAGTACACCACGCCGCTCGGAAAGACCTCTCCCGGTGAGTCCGGTATAGAGCTGGACAACGGCCTGCTGTCGGTCGGCATGCTCTACCGCTTCGGCCAGGTGGGTGACGAGCCGGTGGCACCGACGCCGGCCCCCGAGCCGGCCCCGGCACCCGTGCTGGTGGAGAAGCAATTCAGCCTGGATTCCGACGTGTTGTTCGAATTCAACAAGGCGACCCTGAAGCCGGCCGCGAGCCAGGCCCTCGACAAGCTGTTTGCCGATATCCTGGCCGCCAATCCGAAGGATGGGGTGGCGACGGTGATCGGTCATACCGATCGGCTGGGGTCCGATGCCTACAACCAGACGCTCTCCGAGCAGCGTGCCCGTACCGTGGCGGATTACCTGATCGCCAAGGGACTGTTTGCGGACAAGGTGCGTGCCGAGGGGCGCGGCGAGTCTTCTCCGGTGACCGGAGGCAACTGCCCGGACGGTGCCAAGGCGCAGATGATCGCCTGTCTGGCACCGGATCGCCGGGTCGAGGTGCGTCTGACCGGGGTGTCTCAGGTCGCCGAATAGGCCCTGACCACCGGGCGGTGACAACGACGAGGGGGCCCCAGGGCCCCCTCGTCGATCATGGGGTTCGCAGCGGCCGCTGCTTCATCCAGCTGGCGCCGCGCGCCATGAGGATCAGGAGCAGGGCGCCGGGCAGCACCGTCTGCCAGAGGAAGGGCCAGGATTGCGCGGTGAGCAGCACCACCAGCGGATTGGCGCCGGCGGGGGGATGGATCACTCCCAGGCCCTGCATCAGGGCGACGGCGAGACCGACCCCCAGGGCCAGCTTGAGCTCCATGGGCAGGGGCAGCAGTTGCACCAGCAACCCCAGGATCGCCGAGAGCAGATGCCCTCCCAGCACGTTCTGCGGCCGGGCCAGCGGGCTGTCCGGCAGGGAAAAGAGCAGCACGCAGCTCGCCCCGAACGGTGCCATCAGCAGGGTCCACTGCCAGCCCAGATCCAGCCAGCCGAGCACGGCGATGGCCGTGCTGGCGCCCGCCCCGGCCAGCATGGCCGCTCTCCATCGTTGCATCTCCATCTCTGTCTCCTCGTGGATGAAGGGTCTCTTGACCCTGATGGCGACATTAGGTAGACAGATCGGTGTACTTCAAGGGGGAAATCAAGGTGAGTGAGAAACGCCAGCAACTGATGACGACGGCCTATCGGCTGTTCAACCGCCACGGCTTTCACGCCACCGGCATCGATCGCATCTGGGCCGAGGCGGGCAGCACCAAGCGCACCCTGTATCGCCACTTCCCCACCAAGGACGCCCTGATCGAGGCCGTGCTGATGGCGCGGGATACGGAATTTTTTGCCCTGCTCGACGCCAGGATGGAGGGGGTCTCTGGCCGGGAGGCCAGGCTGCAGGCGCTGTTCGACGGCTTTGCCGACTGGTTTGGCCGCAGCGACTTCTACGGCTGCAACTTCATCAACGCCAGCGCCGAGTTCTCCGACCCGCGCCATCCGGTGCGCAAGCTGGTGGTGGCGCACAAGCAGGCCCTGCTGTACTGGGTCAGGGAGGTGCTCGCGTGCACCGCAGCGCAGGCGACGGGCCTGTGCCTGCTGCTGGAGGGGGCCGTGGTGATGGCCCACAGCTATCAGCAGCCCCTGGCCCTGGAACAGGCCAGGGGGCTGGCGCACACGGTGCTGACAGAGGGGCCCTAGTTCAGCTCGGTGGGATCGATATCCAGGCTCCAGCGCACCTTCTTGGTCTCGGGCCAGGCCTCCAGCTCTTTCACCGCCCAGTCCAGCAGCTGGGCAAGCGGTGCCCTGCTGGGCCCCTGCACCAGCAACTGCATGCGAAACTTGCCCGCCTTGCGCTCCATGAAGCCACTGATGGGCCCGAGCACCTGCACCTGGGGATAGCGGGCGCTGCGCAGGGTATCGGCAAGCCGGATGAGGAACAACTGCACCTCGTCCCGGCCGTTGGCCTCGGCCCGAAACAGCCCCTGATGGCTGAACGGCGGCAGCCCCAGCAGGCGGCGCTCTTTGAGCGCCGTGTCGGCGAAGTGGCCGTAACCGTTCTGGGTCAGATCCTGCAGCAGGGCGTGCTCCGGGTGGTGGCTCTGCAGCACCACCAACCCCGGCTTGCTGGCGCGACCGGCCCGGCCCGCCACCTGGGTGTAGAGCTGGGCCAGCTTCTCGGCGGCGCGAAAATCGGCGCTGAATAGCGCGCCATCCACATCCAGCAGTCCAACCAATGTCACGTCCGGGAAGTGGTGACCCTTGGCCAGCATCTGGGTGCCGATCAGGATCTTGTACTTGCCCGCCTTGATGTCGCCGAGGTGGGTCTCCAGCTCCCCTTTGCGCCGGGTGTTGTCCCGATCGATGCGTACCACCGGATATTGCGGGAAAACGGTGCCAAGCAGCTGCTCCAGCTGCTCGGTGCCTACCCCGGAGCCGATCAGCTCGTTGCTGCCGCACTCCGGGCAGTGGTGGGGCAGCGGGCGCACGCTGTCGCAGTGGTGGCAGTGCAGCCGCCGCCCGGCCTGGTGCCAGGTGTACCAGGCGTCGCAGCGCTCGCAGGCGGCGCTCCAGCCGCACTGGTGGCAGATCAGGGCCGGGGCATAGCCACGGCGGTTGAGAAACAGCATCACCTGGTTGCCGGCCGCCAGATGCTCCGCCATCAGCTGCTCCAGCTGGGGTGAGAGGCCGGCCTGCAGCCGCACGTTCTTGATGTCCAGGATCACCTGGCGGGCGGTCTGGGCGTTGCCGGCGCGCCGGGTCAGGCTGAGGTGGTGATACTTGCCGCTGCGGGCGTTGTGCAATGTCTCCAGGGACGGGGTGGCCGAGCCGAGCAGGATGGGAATGCCGGCACGGTGGGCGCGCATCACCGCGAGATCCCGCGCGTGGTAGCGAAAGCCGTCCTGCTGCTTGAAGGAGCCGTCGTGCTCCTCGTCGATGATGATGATGCCGAGGTCGTGAAACGGGGTGAACACCGCGGAGCGGGTGCCGATCAGGATGGCGGCACCGCCGTCGCGGCAGGCCAGCCAGGCGTCGAGCCGCTCCCTGTCGTTCATGGCCGAGTTCATCGCCACCACGGGCACGTTGAAGCGGCGGCGAAAGCGGTTGATGGTCTGCGGGGTGAGGCCAATCTCCGGCACCATCACCAGAGCCTGCTTGCCCGCCTGGAGCAGGGGCTCGAGGATGCTGAGGTAAACCTCGGTCTTGCCGGATCCCGTGATGCCATCCAGCAGGAAGGCACCGAACCTGTCGCTCTGGCTGGTGACGGCAGAGACCGCCAGCGCCTGCTCGCCGTTGAGGCGCAGCCCCTCCCCCGGCTCGAAGCGGGCGGCCCAGTCACCCTCGTGGCTCGGCTCCAGCGAGCGCCTCTCCAGCAGCCCCTTCTTCTCCAGCGCGGTGAGGGCAGCGCTCTGGACTTCCTCCTGCTTGAGGGCCGACGGCGTCTGCGGCCCCTTGCGCAGCAGGGCGAGGGCCTGCTGCTGCTTGGCCGCCCGCTTGAGATCGTTGAGATCGAGCGCCATGCCCGCCTCGGTGGCAAACCAGAACTCCAGCTCCCGATAGGCGGCGGGCTCCCCCTTGCGCACCAGCACCGGCAGGGCGTGGGGCAGCACCTCCCCCAGGGGGTGCTGGTAGTAGCTGGCGCTCCAGGCCATCAGCGCCAGGATATCCGGCCCCAGCACGGGGGCGCTGTCGAGCACGCGCTTGATGGGTTTGAGCTTGTCGCGCGGCACCTGGCTGTCGGCGGGGTGATCCACCACCAGACCGACCAGAGTCTGGGGGCCGAAGGGGATCTCGACCCGACAGCCGGGGGCAGGCAAGGGCAGGGGGGAGAGATAGTCGAAATGACGGCGCAACGGCACCGGCACGGCCACACGAACCAGATCCAGGGGTTGGGAAGAATTCACCAGATGTTGCCTATTTTTTCTGCGAAGCCACTTGCCTGATCTCAGGCATTTCCTATATTATTCGCAGCCTTTGAAACTGTGTTCAACAATCGTGTGGTGTCCGACAAGAGATCGGATGGCGACACGGCCTGATAATTGAGGTTGTCCATGAAAGCTGGTATCCACCCTGACTACGTAGCCATCACCGCCAAGTGCTCTTGCGGTAACGTCATCAACACCTTCTCTACCATCGGTAAAGATCTGAACCTGGACGTGTGCTCCGAGTGCCACCCCTTCTACACCGGCAAGCAGAAAGAAGTTTCTAGCGGCGGCCGCGTAGACAAGTTCAACAAGCGTTTCGGTGGCTTGACCTCCAAGAAGTAATCTTGCTTCTGAAGCATTCTGAAAAAGGCGCCCAATGGGCGCCTTTTTTATTGGTCGGCGTTCTGTAATTCCTCGCTATGCCCTATGGTGTGGGCTCAACCAAGGGAGAAGAGTCGATGCGCACATGTCTGGTGATGGGAGCGGCCGGGTACATAGGATCCTACCTGGTGCCCCACCTGCAGGGGCTGGGGTACAGGGTCATCGCCGGGGCGCGTCGTCCCTGCCGCCTGCCGGAGGGGGTGGCGTTTCGCCTCGCCGACAGCCTCAAGCCCGCCACCCTGTCGTCTGCGCTCGTCGGGGTCGACACCGTCTTCTATCTGGTGCACGCCATGGGGGCGGGGGCCGGCTTTCACCGGCTGGAACAGCAGGGGGTGAAGAACTTCGCCGCCGCCGCCCGCGCAGCCGGGGTGCGGCGCATCATCTATCTGGGGGCCATCCAGCCCGAGCCCTGCAACAGCCGCCACCTCAATTCCCGCCGCTATTGTGGCGAGCTGTTCCGGGATGCCGGCGTGCCCACGGTGGAGCTGCGGGCAGGCATCATCATCGGGCCCGGCTCGGCCGCGTTCGAAGTGATGCGGGATCTGGTGTTCAACCTGCCCATGATGGTGACCCCCAAGTGGGTGCGCTCCCGCACGCCCCCCATCGCCCTCTCCAACCTGCTGCACTATCTGGCCGGGCTGGTGGGGGCAGAGGGGGTGGACGGCCAGATCTTCAACGCCGCCGGGCCCGAGCTGCTCAGCTATCAGCAGCAGTTGCAGAAATTCGCCGCCCACATCGGCAAGCGTTGCCCCATAGTGCCGCTGCCGTTCCTCAGCCCGCGCCTCTCTGCCTGGTGGCTGCAATTCGCCACCTCGGTGCCCCAACCCATCGCCAAGGCGCTGGTAGGGGGTCTCAAGCACGACATTCCGGCGGATGACGGCCCCTTGCGCACCCTGCTGCCCCAGCATCTGCTCAGCTTCGACGAGGCGCTGACGGAGAGCCTGGCCCTGGAGCAGAGGCTCGGCGCCGAGCAGCAGGGGGAGGAGACGCCGCTCGGCCTGCGCTGGCGCCATCCCGAATACGGCTTCTACGACCGCACCGCGAGCGGGGAGGCCGACTGCCTCGCCGCCCCCGAGGTGGTGTGGCAGGTGTTGCAGCAACTGGGGGGCGAGCAGCGCTACTTCTACATGAACGAGCTCTGGGTGGTGCGGGAGTGGATGGATCACCTCGTCGGCGGCCCGGCCCTGACCCGGGGGCGCACCAACCCGGATCGCTTCGTGAAGGGGGACATGCTGGACTCCTGGCAGATCCTCGGGGTGGACGAGGGGCGCAGGCTGGATCTGCTGTTCAACATGAAGGCCCCGGGCGTCGGGCGGCTGGAGTTCAACATCCAGCCCCTGGAGTCCGGGCTCACCCGGCTCAGGGTGACGGCCCACTGGCACCCCCAGGGGGCCTGGGGACTGGCCTACTGGCTCGCCATGCTGCCGTTCCACCTCTTCATCTTCCAGGGGATGACGGAGGCCATCGCCCGTCAGGCGGAGGAGAGGGCCGGTATCCCGGTGATGGATTGAAAACGAATCTATATCTAATTGGGTAGATGCGGCTGGTGGTACATGCTGCCGAGTGGCTGGTCGGCGTTGTTTGGCGATATTTTCTGCTGTGAAAGCCCGGCGGTTTTCATTATGATCCCCAGCCCTCGCCCGTGGGCGAGCCAATGCACCACTCATTCATTTCCGTATCGGGGTCCCCCATGTCCGATCAGCGTCACGATCTTCGTCAACAAGCACTCGACTACCACGCCCAGCCCGTCCCGGGCAAAATCGCCATCGCCCTCACCAAGCCCGCCGAGACCGCCCGCGATCTGGCGCTGGCCTACAGCCCGGGCGTCGCCGAGCCGGTGCGCGAGATCGCCGCCAACCCGGCCGATGCCTACCGCTACACCGGCAAGGGCAACCTGGTGGCCGTCATCTCCAACGGCACCGCCATCCTGGGGCTGGGCAACCTGGGCCCGCTGGCCTCCAAGCCGGTGATGGAGGGCAAGGCCCTGCTGTTCAAGCGCTTCGCCGGCATCGACGCCATCGACATCGAGGTGAAGCACGAGACCAGCGCCCAGTTCATCGACACGGTCGCTGCCATCGCCGACACCTTCGGCGGCATCAACCTGGAAGACATCAAGGCCCCCGAGTGCTTCGAGATTGAAGAGGCGCTGATCGCCCGCTGCGACATTCCGGTCTTCCACGACGACCAGCACGGCACCGCCATCGTCACCGCCGCCGGCCTGCTCAACGCCCTGGAAGTGCAGGGCAAGGCGATCGGCACCAGCCGCATCGTCTGCATGGGGGCCGGTGCGGCCGCCACCGCCTGCATGGACCTGCTGATCAAGTGCGGTGCGGCGCCCGAGAACATCTTCATGCTGGACCGCCAGGGGGTGATCCACAGCGGTCGCACCGATCTGAACCAGTACAAGCAGCGCTTCGCCAACGACACCCCCCTGCGCACCCTGATGGACGTGATCGACGGGGCCGACGTGTTCGTCGGCGTCTCCGGCCCGGACGTGCTGCCCGCCGAGGCGGTGGCGCTGATGGCCCCCAACCCGGTGATCTTCGCCTGCTCCAACCCGGATCCCGAGATCAAGCCTGCCCTGGCCCACTCGGTGCGCGGCGACCTCATCATGGGCACAGGCCGCTCGGACTACCCGAACCAGATCAACAACGTGCTCTGCTTCCCCTTCATCTTCCGCGGTGCCCTGGACGCGCGCGCCAGCCGCATCAATGACGCCATGAAGATCGCCGCGGTCGAGGCGATCCGCGCCCTGGCCAAGGAGCCGGTGCCGGCCGAGGTGCTGAGCGCCGCCGGCGTGAGCGAGCTCACCTTCGGCAAGGAGTACGTCATTCCCAAGCCGATGGATGCCCGTCTGCTGCCACGGGTCGCCCGCGCCGTGGCGCTGGCGGCGGTGGAATCCGGGGTCGCCCGCATCGCACTGCCGGCAGACTACATGCTGGGTTGAGGTCCATCGGGCTTCAGGCTTGCAACCGGTAAAACAGAAGGGGCCCCGTGATGGGGCCCCTTTTTCATTGCGGGACGCTGGTGTATGGATTACTTGGTCTTGGGAGCCACCTGGACGGTCGGCGCCTTGGCGGCCTTGTGGTGCTTTTTCACGACCTTGGTCTGGGTGGCGTGGGGAGCGGCGGCCTTGGTCGGGGTGGCAGCCATGGTGAAGCCGGAGGTCAGGGCGAAGACAGCGGCCAGGCTCAGGGGGATCAGCTTGTTCATATTCCAGTTCCTCATTCGGTTGATGGCATGGAGTCTTTCTCCATGGCTTCATCCTAGGGCGACGGCGTCTGGGGTTCAGTGAGGGACTGGTGACGGTTTGTATCCAAATGTACGGGCAGGGTCAGGCAGAAACGGGCACCGCTGCTGCAGGGCAGCAGCTGCACCTCGCCGCCATGGTGGCGGGCGATGCTGCGCACGATGGCGAGCCCCAGGCCGGCGCCGCCGGTGCGCCTGTCCCGGCTCTGGTCGAGGCGCACGAAGGGCTCGAAGATCTGGGGGGCGAGGGCCGGATCGATGCCGGGGCCGTCATCGCTCACCTCCAGCAGATAGTCGTCACCCTGCCGCGCCATGCGCAGGCTGACCCGGCTGGTGGCGTGGCGCAGGGCGTTGCCGATAAGGTTCTCCAGCGCCCGATCCAGCAGGCGGACGTCGCCGTGCCAGGGCAGGGGCTGGTCGGGGGCGTCGAGGGAGAGGCGCTTCTGCGGCTGCAGGGCCTGCCAGTCGGCGAGACGGCTCCGGGCCCAGTGGCCCAGCTCCAGCTCGCTGCACTGCAGCGGCAGCTCGGGGCGATCGAGCCTGGCGTAGGTGAGCATCTCCTCGATGAGTGCATCCAGTGCGCCGAGATCCCGCTCCAGCCCCTGCTGCTCCTCGGGCGAGGGGGGCGACGCCAGCATGGCGAGCCGGTAGCGCAGCCGAACCAGCGGGGTGCGCAGCTCGTGGGCGATGGCGTCGGTCAGCTGTTTGCGACTGGCCAGCATGGCCTGCAACTGTTCTGCCATCTGGTCGAAGGTGCGGCCGACCCGGCCCAGGCTGCTGCTGGCGGGCAGGCCGGTGCGGCAGGAGAGATCCCCGTCGCCGACCCGGCGGGCGGCTTGCTCCAGCCGTTGCAGGCCGCGCCAGTGTGGGCGCAGCCAGAGCAGGATGGGCAGACCGAGGGAGAGGCCGATGAGCAGCAGCAGGCCCACGTCCACCCAGTGCAGCTCATGCAGATAGGAGAGATAGGGAACGGGGCCGACGATCAGCACCCGATCCGTGCCGGGAATGCGCTGCAGGAAGGTGTCATCCTCCTCCACGATGACGATGTTGCCCGCCTCGAGGAAGGCCTGATCCTCCCGGGCCAGGAGCTGGTTGGTGAGACTCCCGATCTGCAGCGGCAGATTGAGCTGGCGACTCTGCTCCGCCGCGCGGGCCGGCCAGTGCTCTGGCGGCAGCCGGGCTAGCTCGCCGGTGAGCAGGCCGAGGGAGCCTTGCATCATCCGCTCCAGATAGCGGTCCCCCGCCCGCTCGGCGCTGACCTGATAGACCATGCCGATGAGCAGGATGGCCAGGGCGAAGCAGCCGATCAGCAGCAGATAGAACTGGATAAACAGGCGTCGCATCGGGCTCTCCTCTTGCCTGGATTGGGTCGGGCATTGCCTTGTTGTCCCCTCATCCCCAACCCTTCTCCCGCCAGGGGAGAAGGGGGCAGAGAGCATCAAGGCCATTCGGTAACTGCCTATTCCCAGGCGTGGGGCACCAGCAAGTAGCCTTTCTGGCGCACCGTCTTGATGCGGGTCGGGTTGTTGCTGTCATCCCCGAGCCGGCGGCGCAGGCGGGAGATGGCCACGTCCATGCTGCGATCCTGGCCGTCGTAGTCGCGCCCCCGCAGGCTGCGAAACAGCGCCTCCCGCCCCAGTATCTGGCCGGCGTGGCAGGCCAGCTCCCACAAGAGATCGAAATCGGCGGTGGAGAGGGGGATGCTGTCGCCATCGAGGCGCACGTCCCGACCCGGCCCGTCGATCTGCAGGCGGCCGAACTGCAGACGCTGGGGCGGGGCGGCGGGGGCCACGGCCTGCTGGCTCTGTCCGTGCTGGCGGAACTGGACCCGCAGCCGGGCCAGCAGCACGGGGGGCGGCGTGGTCTTGAGGATGTAGTCGTTGGCCCCCAGCTCCAGGCTCAGGATCTGGTTCATGTCGCTGTCGAGCGAGGTGAGCATGACGATGGGACCGCCGAAGCGCGGGCGCAGATCCCGGCACAGGGAGAGGCCGTCCTGGCCCGGCAGCATGATGTCGAGCAGCACCAGATCGGGTTGCTCGGCCTCCACCCTGGCCAGCGTCCGATCGCCCCGGGTCTCCAGCAGGACCTCGATGTCGTGGCGGCCGAGCCAGCTGCTGATGAGCTGGCCGATGTCGGGATCGTCTTCAACAAACAGAACGCGTGGCATGGTGGCGTGGCCCCCGGTCATGGCGCGAATGCGCGTGTCGCCAGCATAACGGCTGTGCCGACCCTCTGCACCGGGATAACTAATCAAAACAAACAGGGCCCGAGGGCCCTGTGCTTGTCTTGCTGGTCGAGCGGGGAGCTGTGCCCCGGCGGCATCAGCCCGCCTTGCGCTTGAGATAGACGCCGGCTTCCATATGGTGGGTCCAGGGGAACTGATCGAACAGGGCGAAACGGGCGATCTCGTGGGTTTCGCCCAGCACCTGCATGTTGGCCTCCAGGGTCTCGGGGTTGCAGGAGATGTAGAGGATGTTGTCGTAGTCCTGCACCAGCTTGACGGTGGCGTCGTCCAGACCGGCCCGGGGCGGGTCGACGAAGATGGTGTTGCACCGGTAGGTGGAGAGGTCGACCCCCTTGAGGCGGTTGAACTCCCGCTCGCCGCGCATCGCCATGGTGAACTCCTCGGCGGACATGCGCAGGATAATCAGGTTGTCGACGCCGTTGGCGGCGATGTTGAACTGGGCGGAGTCCACGCTCGGTTTGGCGATCTCGGTGGCCAGCACCTTGCTGAAATTCTGCGCCAGGGCGATGGAGAAGTTGCCGTTGCCGCAGTAGAGCTCCAGCAGGTCACCCTCGCTCCCCCTGGTCACGTCCAGGGCCCAGCCCAGCATCTGCTCGTTGATGGCGGCGTTGGGCTGGGTGAAGCTGTTCTCCACCTGCTTGTAGACGAGTTCGCTCCCCTGCACGGTCAGACGCTCGATGACGAACTCCTCCCCCAGGCAGATCTTCTGCTTGTGAGCACGACCGATCAGCTGCAGATCGAATCCCTTGGCGCGCAGATCGGCCTGCAGCGCGTCGGCGGCCTGCTGCCACTCGGCTTCCAGCTTGCGGTGGTAGAGCAGGCTGACGCAGATCTGGCCGGACTGGGTGGAGAGATAGTCAATCTGGAACAGCTTGCGGCGCAGCACCGGGTGCGGGCGCAGCCCTTCCAGCAACACCGGCATCAGCCGGTTGATGAGGCGGCTGGCGGTGGGGAACTGGTCGACCCGGATGATCTCCTTGGTGGCCGGGGCATACATGCAGTGGAAGAGGTCATCCCCCTCGTGCCAGATGCGAAACTCGGCGCGCATCCGGTAGTGCTCGGCGGGGGAGGCGTGCACCTCCAGCACGGGCGGGTTGAAGCCTGCGAACATGCCGGTGAGACGATCGCGCTTCTCGTCGAGCTGGGCCTGGTAGTCGGCAGGAGTTCGCTGGGATTGGGTCATGGATACCTCGCGTGCGCCGGGCTGAGCCGGGTAAAAACCGGGGAAGGCTGCAGCCAGGCAGCAGCCAACCAAAGGGTGGGGATTTTAAAAGGCCGTCGCGGATTGTCCAAGTTTTTTGTGGTCAAGAAGTGGCCAGTCGGGCCGATAACCGATCCACCACTATAGGCGGGAGAGTGATGATGCAGATCGATGGCATGGGCGCAGCCCAACCCAAGGGAGTGGGCATTGCTCCCAAATCGCCTCAACAGACGGCGTCGAAAGCGGCGGACAAGGGGGAGGAGGTCTCCCTGAACAAGCCTCCGAAGTGGGCTCAGGTGCTGATCCAGCAGGCGCTGCAATTTGCGCTGGAGATCAACGGCCAGGGCTACAAGGCGCCCAAGGTGCAGGAGCCCCAGGAGGTCACGCCCGAGACCCTGTTCGACTACGAAGCCGTGGCGGACAACGTGCTGCAGTTCGTCACCGGGCGGCTGGGGGCGGCACGGGCGGATGGCAAGAGTGACGAGGATCTGGCCGAGATGATGGCCCAGGCTCGCAAGGGGGTGGACAAGGGCTTCGGCGACGCCAGGAAGCAGCTTGGCGACTGGGCGGAAAACGATGACATCAAGACCGGCATGGATCAGAGCTACAAGCTGATCCAGGAGGGGCTGGAGTCCTTCGAGAAGGAGTTCTTCGGCGAGGTGTCGACCACGGAGCTGGGGGCGGCCAAGATGGCCAGCCGGCAGCAGGCCTTCCTCGAGATCGAGACCCGGGACGGGGACAAGGTGATGCTGCGCTTCAGCGACAGCTGGCAGTTCAAGTCCCGCCACGATGGCAGCCAGATCAGCCTCAAATCGAGCCAGAGTTTCGATTTCTCCCTGGAGGGGGAGCTCGACAGCGCCGAAATGGATGCCATCGGCAACCTGGTGAAGGGGCTGGACGAGCTGGCCGGCCAGTTCTTCGGAAGCGGCGACGACAAGACGCTGGCCGACAGGCTGGCGGGGTTGCAGCTGGACGACAGTCAGCTGGTCTCCTACTCCCTCAAGCTCAAGCAGTCGGCCAAGCTGAGCCAGGCGTACCAGGGGGCCCACTCCCTGCAGGAGAGCCTCAAGCCTCTGGCGGACTATCTGCCGAGGCTCAGCCAGATGCAGCAGCAGGCGGATGCCCTGTTGCCCACCGCCCAGCAGCAGGCGTTGACCCCTGCCGTGCTGGCGGCGCGGGGCCAGGACGGGGCGACCCAGGGTGCCGGTTTCATGGGCTTCAACCAGCGGATGCTGGAGGCGATGAGGCTGCTCGGCCAGCAGATGGCGACCGGCTAGTCTGGCAACGCCCCCGTGATGTCGGCGGGGGCGCTGGGTTTGCCAGCCCGCCCCCGGGCTGGCACACTGCCCTTTTCCCCTGCCCGGCGATGCCATGAACCCCAAGAAGCCAAGAGACAAGCGCGAGCTCTGCTACCCCTTCATCTTCGAGACCCAGTTCCAGTGCGACTACGAGATCGCCACCGACGAGCTCTGCTGCCAGGTGGGCGCAGTGCTCTCCCATCTGGTGGCGGATGAGGACACCCGGCCCGTGCTGGCGGATTTGGCGGTGCTGCAGCGGCTCATCTATAACCTCAACGGCTCGGTGCGGGGCCGGCTCGGCATCTTCGAGGAGGATCTGGACTGGCTCAAGGGGCGCTACGATCACTACAACGAGGCGAGTCGCGGCCGGGTCACCGGCTTCGTGCTGCCCCAGGGGCCCCAGCCCATCCCGACCCTGCACCTGTGCCGCTGCGGCAGCAAGAAGGTGGTGCGCCTGCTGGTGCGGCTGGAAGAGAGCGGTGTGCGCTTCGATCCCATCCTCTACCGCTTCGCCAACCTGCTGGCCAACTTCTTCTTCGTGCTGACCGTCTACCTCAAGCAGGCGTGGGACGTGACCGAAGTGCCTTACGTCAGCATCAACTACTGAGGGCGGTCGTCGCCAGTGCCTGGCTGCGGCCGGAGCCGCGAGTCATGGCCAAATACGCAATAAAAAAACCGGCGCCCAAGGCGCCGGTTTTTTTATGTCAGGGCAAGTCTGCCGGTTCAGCTCGAGAGCAGCACCCTGGCCGAGTTGGCCGGGATGGTGAGCTGCACCTCCCCCTGCACCACCTCGAACTTGTCGCCGTTGAAGGCGTCGGTGAAGCGGCTGGCGGGGCTGGCGGTCTGCCACAGGGGCAGGCTGATGGTGCGCGGCTCCGTGGGGTGGCGGTTGCAGGCCACCAGCACCTGATCGCTTTGCAGGGTGCGGGCGAACACATAGCTGTGGGGGCCGGCGTAGAGGGTCTGGATGTCTCCCCGACGCAGGGCCGGGCGCTGGCGGCGCAGCTGGATCAGGCGGCGATAGTGGTCGTGCAGCACGTGATCCCAGTCGGTGGTGTCCCAGGGGAAGCAGCGGCGGCAGTCCGGATCGTTGCCGCCGGAGAGTCCCACCTCGTCGCCGTAGTAGATGGAGGGCACGCCGATGTAGGTGATGAGCAGGGTGGCGGCGAGCCGCATCCGCTGCTTGTCCTCTCCCAGCAGGTGCAGGAAGCGGGCGGTGTCGTGACTGTCCAGCAGGTTGAACTGGGCCAGCTGGTTCTTGAACGGGATGTGGGCCCGCGCCAGCTTGAGCCAGTGGTCGAGCTCGGTGGCGCTGATCCTGATGGGGTGGTAGGCGATGTCCTGCCCCGCCAGGAAGGCGCGGATGGGGTGGGCGAAGCCGTAGTAGTTCATGGCGCCGTCCTCCTGGTCCCCCTGCAGCCACTGGCTCGCCTCGAAGAAGTGCTCGCCGAGCACGTAGGCGTCGGGGTTCTCCTGCTTCACCGCGCTGCGGATGGCGCGCACATGGCCGCGGTTGCCCTCGGCGGTGCCACGCTCCCCGAGCATGTGGATGACGTCGAAGCGCCAGCCATCGATCTGGTAGGGGGCCCGCATCCAGTAGCGCAGGATGGCGTCGTCGGCGCGATAGACGGCGTCCTGCACCTGTTCGCTGGAGAAGTCCAGCTTGGGCAGGCTGCGTATCCCTTTCCAGCTGACGTAATCCCCCTCCTGGTCGAAGGTGTAGAAGCTGCGCCAGGGGGAGTCCGGGTTGCTCTGGGCCCCCAGGGGCGGGCAGAACCAGGGGTGCTCGGTGGAGGTGTGGTTGACCACCGCATCCAGGATGATCTTCATGCCGCGCTGGTGCAGGTTGCGGGTCAGCTCGGCAAACCGGGCGTTGGTGCCGAGGTGCGGATCCACCTTGAAGTAGTCCTGGGTATCGTACTTGTGATTGCTCGGCGAATCGAAGATGGGGTTGAGGTAGAGCGCCGTCACCCCCAGGGACTGCAGGTAGTGCAGCTTGGCGTCGATGCCCGCCAGATCCCCGCCGTAGAATTCGCAGGCGCCGTGACCCTCCTCGTGGCGGCTGACCGGTTCGCCCCACGCCTTGCTGATGACCGCCTTGCCGCGGTACTCGTACTCGTGATGCTTGACGCTCAGGGACGGATCGCCGTTGCAGAAGCGATCCGGGAAGATCTGGTAGAAGACCTGATCCTGGACCCAGGCCGGCGGCTGGTGGAGACTGTTGAAGCGGAAATGTTGCTCCCGCGGCGGCATGGCGGCGCTGACGCCGGCGCCGTGCAGCCACCACTGCTCCTCGTCGGTGAGGCACTTGAAGCAGTAGAGGTGAATGTCCTGCCCCCGGGCGAGGGGCAGCTCGACCTGCCAGACCTGCAGCCTGTCCCGGGTGGAGATGGGCGTCATGGCGACCAGGTACTCCTCGTTGTCCGGCTCATGGCGCAGCCACACCTCGCGGATGGGGGCGTCCAGCTCGCTGAACAGGGTGAGCTGCAGGGTGTCGGCACTCTCTTTGAACCAGGGTGCTGCCTGGGGGTGAAACAGGAAGGGATGGGTCATGGTGTCTACTGTGTC
Organism: Aeromonas taiwanensis; assembly: GCF_000820165.1. Taxonomy (GTDB): domain Bacteria; phylum Pseudomonadota; class Gammaproteobacteria; order Enterobacterales; family Aeromonadaceae; genus Aeromonas; species Aeromonas taiwanensis. The sequence continues at coordinate 124,002 of NZ_CDDD01000058.1, read as the reverse complement.
AAAGAGGCTACAGGATCAGGCGATCGGCTCGGGCCATCTTAGCCTGTCCATGGGGTGGTGTATGTGACGACGGGCCAGAATGAGCCGGCAGAACCGGCTCCGCTGTGCTGTCATCCGTCGGCCTATTGCGTCAGCAAGTCGGCGAGGGCATTCCCCTGCTCGTGGAGCAGGTCGAGCTGATCCGCCAGAATGAGACGGGGATCCGGCTCCTGCTGATCGGCCGTTGTACATCTACTGGGTCAGCAAATCGGCCAGGGCATTGCCCTGTTCGTGCAGCTGTTCGAGCTGATCCGCCAGGGTGGCGGGATCCAGCCCGAGCTGGTCGGCGAGGGGTTTGGGGAAGCGGGCGATGATGGCCTGGGCCGGAACGCCGGCGTGCCAGGCGAAGGAGACGAAGACGGCGAGCCGGATCAGCACGGCCTCCTTGCTGACCGGATCGTGGGAGAGGGGGTCCAGCTGCTGGGCGATGGCGTCGACGAAGGCGGTCGACAGGTTCCAGCGTCGCGCCAGCTCGGCACCGAGCTGGGCATAGTCGTAACCCAGCATCTCCCGCTGGGCCTCGACCCGGCTGCTCCCCTTCTCGATGGCCAGATTGACCAGCCCGGCCTCCTCCGGCAGGGTGCTCTGGATCAGCAGCTCGCCGATGTTGTGAATGAGGGCGCAGGTGAAGGCGGTCTCCGGATCCACGGCCCTGGTCTGCTGGGCCAGGGTGCGGGCTATGGTGGCGACCTGGAAGGTCTGGGTCCAGAAACGGTTCTTGTCGAAGCCGGGAGGCGCCTTGAAGCTGCTGATGATGCCGGAGGCGACCACCACGGAGCGCAGGCGGTTGAAGCCGAGCCGGATCACCGCCTGCTCGATGGAGGTCACTTCGTTGCCCCGACGCAGGGCGGCCGAGTTGGCCATACGCAGCACCTTGACGCTGATCACCTGGTCCATGGCGATCTTGGCCGCGATCTCGTCGATGCGGGCATTTTCATCGTTGAAACTCTGCATCAGCTCGTGCAGCAGCTTGGGGATTGTGGGCAGTTGCTTGATCTTGCCAAACAGGCGATCCATCGACATGGCTGAGGCAGCCTCCATTGCTAACAATGCCTCATATTGTGCCACAGCCTGGCCAGTTGTTCCTGTCGGTGAGCGGTTTTGTGACCCTTAGAACACCCAGTCTTGCAGCTTGTATTCCAAACGGTGCCGTTTCCCCTGCAGGATCAGGGTCTGGGGCGTGCCGCTCAGGGTGGCGCCTTCGGTCAGGGTGGCGAGCACGGCCTGTTCGACCAGATCGAGCCCGGGGGGGCAGGCCATGGCAGTGCTGCCGAGGCTGGTGACCCAGAGCCTGTCACCCTCGAGATGACCCTGGCCGAAGTAGCGGTTGCAACCGGCGATACCATTGACGGTGAAGTGTTCCCCGATCTCGATGTCAGGCGGATTGACGCGGCTGCTGGCGATGGCCTGGCCATCCAGCCGGTCGAGCACCCAGTGATGGTGCTGCAGATCTTGCGAGGCGAAGCGGGGTGTACTGCTGCAGGCGCTGAGCAGAAGCAGGGCGAGCAGCAGTAGCAGGTATCTGGGCATTGAAGGGGCTCCGGTGGTGGGTATGGCAAGCATACCCGCACCGGGGCGCCGGAGGCAGATCGCGGGGGGGCGCGCCCGACCGCTTCTGTCGCCCCGCAGAAAAGGGGGGTGTCGGTAAATGGCAACACTCGCCCCGGGCGAGGCCCGTTATCAGCAAAAGGGGCCACAACGTGGCCCCATGTTATCCGTGCGTCTTGACGGGCCTGGCCATCAGGCGGCAAACAGCCGCTCGGCATAGCGGGCGAGGCCGGAGGCGACCGAGCCGAAGTCGTCCCCCCCTTCCAGCGGTACCCTGGGCAGTTTCTGCTGGATAAAGGCCTTGATGAGGGGAGAGCGTGCGCTGCCGCCGGTGATGAAGATGCGATCCGGCTGGACGCCGGCGGCGTTGATCGCCTCATCCATCAGCTCGCCAATCTTCTCCAGCAGCGGAGCCGAGGCGCTGGCCAGCTGGTCGCGGGTGAGTTCGGCTTCCAGCCCCTTCTCCAGCTCGTTCAGGGTCTGGTGATTGAGCGCCTGGTCGGAGAGGGCGATCTTGCCCTGCTCGGCGCGCCACACCAGCTGGTGGCTCAGCTTGTGTGCCCGCAGGCTGGCGAGGCGGGGCAGCTTGCTGCCGGGCTGGCTGTCGAGCTGCAGATCCTGCAGCTGGCGGGCGGTATCCAGGCTGTAGAAGCGGCTCTGGGCGCTGACGTCGTTGATGGCGGCCGCGTCCCAGAACAGGGGGTGGGGCAGCGGCTTGCCGGTCTTGAGGGTCTCGTGCATGCCGAGCAGCGGCATCATGCCCTCCACCGTCAGGCGGATGTCGAAGTCGTTGCCGCCGATGCGCTGGCCGCTGTGGCCGAGCAGGTCGCCGTCGCGATCCAGCCGGTCGCGATGGCTCGGGCCCATGCGCAGCATTGAGCAGTCCGTGGTGCCGCCGCCGATATCCACCACCAGCACCACCGCATCCTCGGTGAGGCGCGCCTCGAACTCGAAGCCGGCGGCCACGGGTTCATAGAGGAACTCCACCCGCTCGAACCCGGCGAGGCGGGCTGCCTCGGTCAGAATGGCGATGGCCTGGCGGTTGCTCTCCTCCCCGGCCAGCCCCTGGAAGTTGACGGGCCGGCCGATCACTGCCTGACGGACGGGGGTGCCCGTCTGCTGTTCCGCCTGCTGGCGCACGTGCAGCATCATGGCGCAGACGATGTCCTCGAACAGGGCTATCTGGGGAGCCTTGAGGCCGTAGGCCCCGAGGAAGGATTTGGGCGACTTGATGTAGTAGCCCTCGTCCGGCTCTTCCAGGTAGCGCTCCAGGGCAGCTCCGCCGAAGCTGAGTTCGTCGATCAGCCCCTCTTCCCGCATCTGGCGGCGCACCGCCTGGGCCCGGGTTACCACGGGGCCGCGCAGCTTGAGGTACTCGCTCTGCTGGACGGGGGCCAGCCCTTCGGCCAGGAGGCCGGCGATGGCATCCCGGTGGGGAGCGTGCAGGGTGGAGGGGAGGTAATGGGAACCGGAGAGGGTCAGCAGCCTGGGGCTGCCCTGTTCCATCACGGCGACGGCACAGTTGGAGGTACCGTAATCAAATCCGATAAACATGGGCGGCCAGACTCCTGAGCAAAAAAGGGCTGGTAGCCTACCCGAAGGCGCCGGGTCTCACAACCCGGCGCAGCTGAATGGCGAGCGAAAGAGGCGGCGGGTTTACTCCACCTCGTTGTCGCTGCGCCCCTGGCTCTCGATGGCCTGGATGTTGCTGAGGGTGGTGTCGGCGATGGCGTGCAGCGCCTCCCGGGTCAGGAAGGCCTGGTGACCGGTGAACAGCACGTTGTGGCAGGCGGACAGGCGGCGGAAGACGTCGTCGGTGATCACCTCGTTGGACTTGTCTTCGAAGAAGAGATCCTCTTCCTCCTCGTAGACGTCCAGCCCCAGGGCGCCGATGCGGGCGGTCTTGAGGGCCTCGATGGCGGCGTTGGAGTCGAGCAGGCCGCCCCGGCTGGTGTTGATGATCATCACCCCGTCCTTCATCTTGGCGAACGCCTCCTTGTTCAGCAGGTGATAGTTCTCCTTGAACAGGGGGCAGTGCAGGCTGATGACGTCGGACTGGCGGAACAGGGTGTCGAGGTCCACGTATTCGGCGCCCAGATCGATGGCCGCCTGGTTTTGGTAGGGATCGCTCACCAGCAGGCGCATGCCGAAGCCCTTGAGGATGCGCAGGGTGGCGATGCCGATCTTGCCGGTGCCTATGATGCCGGCGGTGCGGCCGTGCATGTTGAAGCCGACCAGCCCCTCCAGGGAGAAGTTGGCGTCGCGGGTGCGCTGGTAGGCTTTGTGGATGCGGCGGTTGAGGGTCATCATCAGGCCCACCGCGTGCTCGGCGACGGCCTCGGGGGAGTAGGCGGGCACCCGCACCACCTTCAGGCCCAGCTCCTTGGCGGCGGCCAGATCCACGTTGTTGTAACCGGCGCAGCGCAGGGCGATGACCCTGGTGCCGTACTGTGCCAGCTCGGTCAGTACCTCGCGGTCGGCATCATCGTTGACGAACAGGCAGACCACGGGGAAGCCGTGGGCCAACCGGGCCGTCTTGGCCTCCAGCCGCACGTCGAAGAACTCCAGATCGAAACCGTACTGGCTGTTGGCCTGGTGGAAGTGTTCCTTGTCGTAGCTCTTGGTACTGAAAACGGCGACTCTCATGGTGCGCTCTCCGCAGATAATGATGTAGTTAAATTACAACAACTTGAGGTGTTGAGCACGGGATAAATGGTGGGGTATCAGCCCCACGGCATGATGGGCACGGCGCTCACGGCACTCTTGTAAGAACCATCCACCAACTTGGTGCTGTAGGTCAGGTAGACCAAGGCATTGCGCTTCTCGTCGTAGAAGCGCACCACCTTCTGTTCCTTGAACACCAGGGAGGTGCTGACATCGAACACCTCTTCCCCGGCCTTCAGCCTGGCAGGCAGGGTGATGGGGCCGATCTGGTGGCACGACAGGGAGGCATGGGAGGGATCCTCCGCCAACCCGAGGCCGCCCTTGACACCGCCGGTCTTGGGGCGGGCCAGATAGCAGGCGACGCCGGCGATCTTGGGGTCGTCGAACGCCTCCACCAGGATCTTGTGATTGGGGCCGACCAGCTTGAAGGCGGTGCTCACCTCGCCGACGGGGTCTGCCTTGTCGGCCAGCACCGGGGTTGCACAGAGCATGCCCAGCAGCAGGGGTAGGGCGCGGCTGAGGGGATGAGGGTGTGTCATGGTGTCTCCTGTCGGCACTCCTCAGTAGGGAATGCCCAAACGACGATAGAGGCTGGCCAGCACCCAGGCGGGGCCTACCAGCAGGAATTGCAGGTCCGCAAGGAAGGAGGGGCGCTTGCCCTCGATCTTGTGACCGACGAACTGGGCCACCCAGAGCAGCAGGAAGCCGCCGAGGGCGGGCCACAGCAGCGGGCCTTGCCAGGTGTAACAGAGTGCCAGCCCAAGGGACGTCAGCGCCGCCATGCCCACAAACAGCGAAAACGACAGCTGCAGGTAGAAGGCGAGCACCGGGATGGCCGCCAGCGCCGCCCAGTTGAGGGACGGCGGCAGCGGCCCGGCAGGCAGGCACCACAGCAGGGCCAGGGAACAGAGATAGATGCCGGGCACCGCCAGCTTGTGGATGGCCACGTTGACCGGGTGCTGGTGGCTCTGGCCGTAGTCGCTGAACCATTCGTCGAGTCGTTTCATGGCACCTCCCTGGCGCTGCTGTTTGAATGAGATCCCTTCGAGCCGCTGGTTTGCCCGCGCCGGAAGGCATATTCCCGACGGTGGCGTAGTGCTACTGCCCTTGCTGGGGCGGATATTCCCAATATTGGGCCGGTATTCGCCTGAGCAAGGGGGTCATGTCGGGATTGGGCAGGGAGATGGTGACCCGTTGATCCAGGTTGGCGCTGGCCAGGGCCTCGCGGATCCTGGGGTTCTCGTGGAAGAATTTCATGAAGCTGCCGTCGGCATAGGCCCGTTCCAGCCCTGTCTGGATCGCCTTGGCCAGCTTGGGGGCCTCTGGACTGACGAAGAAGAACTCGGCGAAGGGGTAGCGGATGAGCAGATGCTGATCGATGACCAGGTTGGGATACTGCGCCACCAGCTCGCTGCGCTCGGCAAAGATCTCCACCAGGCCGCGCGGGAAGAAGTCCAGCTTGTCGCCGTCATTCATCAGGCGGAACAGGTTGCTGTAGCGCCCCGCATAGGTGGGAATGCCCGCCTGCTCCAGGATCTTGTTGTCGGCCCACCCCACCCCCTGTGCCGCCTTCAGCTTCTTGAGATCCTCCAGGGTATTGATCTGGTTGAACTTCTCCTGGGCATTGGCGTGAATGAAGGAGAGGCGCAGTCCTTCCAGCCCGCGAAACAGCGGAACGGGAACGGCGATCAGGGAGGATTCGAGGGCGCTGGAGGTGCCCATCCAGAACACATTGATGGTCTTGCCCCTGGCGAGGGCTTGCTGGAGGCTGTACTGATTGAGGTTGAGCTCGACCCGTTCCAGCTTGTAGGGCTGTCCGGCGCGGTTGAGCGCCAGTTCCAGCAGCTTGAGCTGGTACTCGTTGTCGAGGTCGTTGATCGGCCGGCTGGGGACCTTGACGGTGAACGTCTGTGCTTGTGCCAGCAGTGGCAGGCACAAGCACAGCCTGATGAGCCATTTCACGCTTTGTTCTCCTGTAGAGTCCGGGACTTGCCCGGAGTCTAACAGAAGTTTCCACACTCTTGCTGTGACGCCGTGAGCAGGGAATCAGGTGTTGTCAGGCCTGGCTCGGTCGAGAAAGCCTGCGGGTGGCCCATGCCGCACCGGCATGGGCCACCCGACGCATCAGGCGACGCGGCGGAACACGTGGGTGTCGTTGAATTCCTTGGTGCTCTGGCACTCGACGCAGAAGCGGGACTCGGGCCGAGCCTGCAGTCGCTTGAGGGAAATCTCGTCGCCACAGGATTCGCAATAGCCGAAATCCCCGTCATTGATGCGCTTGAGCGCTCCCTTCAGTTTGCGCAGATGCAGCTTGTCGTGCTCGATGCGGTTCAGCTCCAGACGACGGGCCTCCTCGACGCTGGCACGATCGATCTCGTCGGCCATCTCGTTGGTATCGGTGGCGATAGCCTGGCTGGCCTGGGAGTTGAGACGTTCTTCGAGCTCGACGATCTGCCCCTCGATCTGGCCCTTGTAAAAGGCCAGCTGGTCTTCAGTCATGAAATCACACATATGGTTTGCTACCAGTCAGTTTCCCAATTTTTCCCATGTATGGGGGCTGTCTGCCTGCAGACCAAGCCCTTGTATCCCGATTTGCACCAAATCCATGCAGGAGAGTGCAAATCAGGGCGGGCCTTGTACCAAAAAAATGCAGGCATGCAAAGGAGATCGGATAAAGAGTGTGCGCACTTGCAAAGAAATGGGCTTCCTCCGACAGGGTGTGACTGAGTTTCGTGCGGACCCAGCCTTTCGTTGGCATCAGGCTTGCAGTGGGCTCATCGTGACACAGAGTGTTTAGTATTTGGTGCCGCCCTGGTCATTATACAGGCCGTTATTTATAGTTTTTTAAACACCGCTGCTTGACAAAGGCCTTTATCGCGGGCTTTTATGGTGTGGTCGCTTACATTTTCTTAACAAGGGTGTTCCTTATATTAGACACCCTTGCCAATGACAACCGTAGAGTCGGGGTTTAACATGGACAGTATCAAGGGCTGGATGGAGAGCAATCGCATCACGGAAGTGGAGTGCCTGTTCCCGGATTTCACCGGCAATGCCCGAGGCAAGATCATTCCAGCCAACAAATTTCTGCGAGAGGGGGGCATGCGGCTGCCCGAGGTCATCTTCACCCAGACGGTGACCGGCGAGTACCCGGATGATGACAGCATGATCGACCCGCTGGAGCGGGACATGCAGCTCTATCCCGATCCCAATACCATTCGTTTCGTGCCCTGGGCGCTGGAACCCACCGCTCAGGTGATCCACGACTGTTTCGACGTCAACGGCAAGCTCATCGACATCGCCCCCCGCTCCGTACTGCGCCGGGTTCTGTCATTCTACGAGAAACAGGGCTGGAAGCCCGTGGTGGCGCCGGAGCTGGAATTCTACCTGGTGACCCGCAACGAAGATCCTGACTATCCCCTGGTGCCGCCGGTGGGGCGCAACGGCCGCCCGGAAACCGCCCGCCAGTCGTTCAGCATCGATGCGGTCAACGAATTCGATCCCATCTTCGAGGACATGTACGACTACTGCGAAGCCCAGGAGCTGGAGGTGGACACCCTGATCCACGAGTCAGGCGCCGCCCAGATGGAGATCAACTTCCTGCACGGAGATGCCATCGATCTCGCCGACCAGGTGTTCCTCTTCAAGCGCACCATGCGCGAAGCCGCCCACCGCCACGGCATCTACGCCACCTTCATGGCCAAGCCCATGAGCAACGAACCAGGGTCCGCCATGCACATCCACCAGAGCCTGGAGGACATGGACGGCAACAACCTGTTCGGTACCAGCGAGGGGGGCAACTCTTCCCTGTTCATGCACTTCATCGCCGGCCTGCAGAAATACACCCCTGCGGTGACGGCCCTGCTGGCACCGAACGTCAACTCCTACCGCCGTCTCACCTTCGGTGAGAGCGCGCCGCGCAACGTGCAGTGGGGCGTGGAAAACCGCACCTGCGGCCTGCGCGTGCCCTTCTCCGAGCCCAATGCCCGTCGCGTCGAGAACCGCTTCGCCGGTGCAGATGCGAACCCCTATCTGGCCCTGGCCGCCACCCTGGCCTGCGGCTACCTCGGCATGATGGAGAAGCTGGAGCCGCTGCCGGAGATGAAATCGAGCGCCTACGAGCTGCCCTACAGCCTGCCCCGCTCCCTGGAGGAGGCGCTGAGCCATCTCGAGCAGTGCGAGCCCATCAAGGAGATGCTGGGCGAACGCTTCACCCGCGCCTTCGTCGCCGTCAAGCGCAAGGAGTACGAGACCTACTTCGGGGTGATCAGCCGCTGGGAACGGGAGTTCCTGCTGCTGAACGTGTGACCCCATCCCGGGAGAGGCCAGGGCCTCTCCCCCAGTCACGACGCAAGCAGGCAAGAGCACAACATACCCGCGGGTCGCCGTGACCCGGGGTGGCCGACGCCTTCAATAACCGGGTGACGGCGCTTGCCGAATGGAAAGGAATCGAGGAGCAGGCAATGAAGCGATCTACCCGCGAGAGGCTGTGACCGGGGATCGATCGCCTGCGCCCTCATCAATTGGCGGCCATGCCGCCGAATCGAAGGAACCGAGGAGCAAGCAATGAAGCAGACCACTCGTGAGTGGCAGCAACTGGATGCCAGCCACCACCTGCATCCCTTCACCGACTTTCAGGCCCTGAACAAGAAGGGCAGCCGCATCATTACCAAGGCCGAAGGGGTCTATCTGGAAGACTCCGACGGGCGCCGCATCCTGGACGGGATGGCGGGTCTGTGGTGCGTGAACATGGGCTACGGCCGCCAGGAGCTGGTGGACGCCGCTACCCGGCAGATGCAGGAGCTGCCCTACTACAATCTCTTCTTCCAGACCAGCCATCCCCCTGCCGCCGAGCTGGCGACCCTGCTGGCCGAGATCACGCCCCCGCACCTCAACCACGTCTTCTTCACCGGCTCGGGCTCCGAGTGCAACGACACCGTGCTGCGCATGGTGCGCCACTACTGGGCCAGCAAGGGACAACCGGACAAGCAGGTGATCATCAGCCGCCACAACGCCTACCACGGCTCCACAGTGGCTGGGGCCAGCCTGGGGGGCATGAAGGGGATGCACGCCCAGGGCGGGCTGCCCATTCCCGGCATAGTGCACATCGATCAGCCCTATCACTTCGGTGAGGGGGAGGGCATGAGCGCCCACGAGTTCGGGCTGGCCCGGGCCCGCCAGCTGGAGGAGAAAATCCTGGAGCTGGGGGTGGACAAGGTGGCCGCCTTTATCGGCGAGCCCATCCAGGGCGCCGGTGGCGTCATCATCCCGCCAGAAAGCTACTGGCCCGAGATCCAGCGCATCTGCGACCAGTACGGCATCCTGCTCATCGCCGACGAGGTGATCTGCGGCTTCGGGCGTACCGGTCACTGGTTTGCCAGCGAGGGCTTCGGCATAAAACCGGACCTCATGTGCCTGGCCAAGGGCATCACCTCGGGCTATCTGCCGATGGGGGCCGTGATGGTCGGGGACAGGGTCGCCAGGGTGCTGGTGGAGGAGGGGGGCGAGTTCAACCACGGCTTCACCTACTCCGGTCATCCGGTGGCCTGCGCCGTGGCCATTGCCAACATCCAGCTTATGCAAAGTGAGAGCATAGTTAAGCGCGTTCATGATAGTATCGGCCCCTATTTGCAGCGCCGCTGGGCAGAGCTGGCCGACCATCCGCTGGTGGGCGAAACCCGGGGCAAAGGCCTGGTGGCCGCGCTGGAAATAGTGCAGGACAAGCAGACGAAACGTCGCTTCCCGGCCGAACTCCACGCCGGGATGACCTGTCGGGAGTTCTGTTTTAACAATGGCTTGGTGATGAGGGCCGTCGGCGATACCATGATCATATCGCCCCCCTTGGTGATCACCGAGGAACAGGTGGATGAATTGGTCAAACTGGCCAGGCTCAGTCTGGACCTGACGGCTGAGAAGCTGCGGGGATAGGCTGCGCGAGGCAGGTTGGCTTACGCATACAATTTGCTTAGGAGACAAGGACTATGTCTTTTAAAAAGGGAATGATGGCTGCCTCCGTGGCGCTGGTCATGATGAGTTCCGGGGCGATGGCCGACGAGAAGGTGCTGCACGTCTACAACTGGAGCGACTACATCGCGCCGGATACCCTGGACAACTTCCAGAAGGAGACGGGCATCAAGGTGGTCTACGACGTGTTCGACAGCAACGAGGTACTGGAAGCCAAGTTGCTGGCGGGCAGTTCGGGTTATGACGTCGTCGTCCCGTCCAACCCCTTCCTGGCCAAGCAGATCAAGGCGGGCGTTTTCCAGAAGCTGGACAAGTCCAAACTCTCCAACTGGCAGAACCTGGACGCTGACCTGCTCAAGGCGCTCGATCCGAGCGACCCGGGCAACCAGTACTCCATTCCCTACCTGTGGGGCACCATTGGCTATGCCTACAATGCGGAGAAGGTGAAAGCCGTGCTGGGCAAGGATGCGCCGGTCAACTCCTGGGATCTGGTGTTCAAGCCGGAGAACATGGCCAAGCTGAAGGAGTGCGGTGTCTCCTTCCTCGACTCGCCGACCGAAATGCTGCCGGCAGCCCTGCAATACCTGGGCTTCAAGCCGGACAGCCAGAAGCCGGACGAGCTGAAGAAGGCCGAGGAGCTGTTCCTCTCCATCCGCCCCTACACAGCCTACTTCCACTCCTCCAAGTACATCTCGGATCTGGCCAACGGCAACCTGTGCGTGGCGGTGGGTTACTCTGGTGACCTGCAACAGTCCAAGGCGCGTGCTGCCGAGGCCAAGAACGGTGTCAGCCTGACTTACACCATTCCTCAGGAGGGGGCTGGCAGCTTCTTCGACATGATCGCCATCCCGGCGGATGCCAAGAACGTCGAGGCAGCCCACACCTTCATCAACTACCTGATGAAGCCGGACGTGATCGCGAACATCACCAACGTGGTGCAGTTCCCGAACGGCAACAAGGCGGCCACTCCGCTGGTGGACGAGGCGATCCGCAACGATCCGGGCATCTACCCGACGGCTGACACCCTCAAGAAGATCTACACCTTCCCGGATCTGCCGGCCAAGGTGCAGCGTCTGATGACCCGCAGCTGGACCAAGATCAAGTCAGGCAAGTAAGCAAGACGAGCAGTACCCCTCCCGGTCCGCAGTTCGGCCGGGAGGGGAGTGACCACCCGACAGGTTGGACGGCGCGTATGGACACGCGACTGGCAAAATCACACACATGAGGACTGATACGTGCACATGACCAAGATGGCAACGCTGGCCCTGACCCTGGGGTTTGCAAATCTGACCCAGGCAGCCCCTGTGGTTCATTTTTACAACTGGTCCGATTATATCGGCGAGACCACCCTCAGCGACTTTCAGCAGAAGACCGGGATCAAGACCGTCTACGACGTGTTCGACTCCAACGAGACGCTGGAAGGCAAGCTGCTGACCGGCCGTACCGGTTACGATCTGGTCGTGCCCTCCAACAATTTCCTGGCCAAGCAGATCAAGGCGGGGGCCTTCCAGAAACTGGATCCCGCCCTGCTGCCAAACCTGAGCTACCTGGATCCCGTGCTGCTCAAGCAGCTCGACAAGGTGGATCCTGGCCATCAGTACGCCGTGCCCTATCTGTGGGGCACCAACGGCATCGGTTACAACGTCGAGAAGGTCAAGGCGGTGCTGGGGGTCGACAAGATCGACTCCTGGGCCACCCTCTTCGAGCCGGAAAACATGAAGAAGCTCTCCCAGTGCGGGGTGGCCTTCCTCGACTCGGCGGACGAGATGATCCCGGCGGCGCTCAACTACCTGGGGCTCAACCCCAACAGCCATGAGCCGGCAGACCTCAAGCGGGCCGAGGAGCAGCTGCTCAAGGTGCGCCCCTATGTGGCCTACTTCCACTCCTCCAAGTACATCGGCGATCTCGCCAACGGCAACATCTGCGTGGCGGCGGGCTTTTCCGGCGACATCCTGCAGGCGGCGTCCCGCGCCGAGGAGGCGGGCAAGGGGATCGAGATTGCCTACAGCATCCCCAAGGAGGGCGGCAACCTCTGGTTCGACATGATGGCGATCCCGTCCGATGCCACCAACGTGAAAGAGGCCCACGCCCTGATCAACTACATTCTCGAGCCTGAAGTGATCGCCAAGGTGAGCGACTATGTGGGTTACGCGAACCCGAACATCAAGGCGGGAGAGTTCATGGACAAGGCCGTCCGCGAGGATGCCTCAGTCTATCCCCCCCAGGCGGTGCTTGAGCGGCTCTATGTGCAGGAAGCACATCCCCGCTCGGTGCAGCGCCTGATCACCCGGAGTTGGACCAGGATCAAGTCCGGAACCTAACCTTGGCGCCCATCCCGGGGCGCCAGACTGTTTTATGGATCGGCCCCGGCCGGTATTACCTTTGGGAGTTTGGTAATGGCGATAGCCTCCAGTGCCTACAAGAAAGCCCTCGAGGGCAGCCAGCAACGCAAAGAAGTGCTGGTCAAGATAGACAGGGTAAGCAAGCAGTTCGACGAAACGCTGGCGGTCGACAACGTGTCCCTCAACATCCACAAGGGCGAGATCTTCGCCCTGCTGGGAGGGTCCGGCTCCGGCAAGTCCACCCTGCTGCGGATGCTGGCCGGGTTCGAGCGACCCACCGAAGGGCGGTTGTACCTCGATGGCGTCGACATTACCGACATGCCGCCCTACGAGCGTCCCATCAACATGATGTTCCAGTCCTACGCCCTGTTCCCCCATATGACGGTGGCCCAGAACATCGCCTTCGGCCTCAAGCAGGATGGCCTGCCCAAGGCGGAGATAGACGCCCGGGTGGAAGAGATGCTCAAACTGGTGCAGATGACCCAGTATGCCCGCCGCAAGCCGCACCAGCTGTCCGGTGGCCAGCGCCAGCGGGTCGCCCTGGCGCGCTCCCTGGCCAAGCGCCCGAAACTGCTGCTGCTGGACGAACCCATGGGGGCGCTGGACAAGAAGCTGCGCTCCACCATGCAGCTGGAGCTGGTCGAGATCATCGAACGGGTCGGCGTAACCTGCGTCATGGTGACCCACGATCAGGAAGAGGCCATGACCATGGCCGAGCGGATCGCCATCATGCACCTGGGCTGCATCGAGCAGATCGGCAGCCCGATGGACATCTACGAGACCCCGGCCAGCCGGCTGGTGTGCGAGTTCATCGGCAACGTCAACCTGTTTGACGGCCTGCTGGTGGAGGATGAGCAGGACCACGCCACCATCGCCTGTGCGGATCTGGAGCAGCCCATCTACGTGGGCCACGGCATCAGTTCCCGCGCCGAGAACAAGAAGGTCACCTATGCCCTGCGGCCGGAAAAGCTGCTGATGAGCCTGCAAAAGCCGGACGAGATAGAGCACCCGGACTTCAACTGGACCAAGGGCGAGGTCTACGACATCGCCTATCTGGGCGGCCACTCCGTTTATCACATCCAGTTGCCCTCGGGCAAAATCGTTCAGGCTTTCATCGCCAATGCCGAGCGCCACGGCAAGCGGCCGACCTGGGATGACCAGGTGTTCCTCTACTGGGAAGATGACAGCGGCGTGGTGCTGCAATCATGAAGGCATTGAGACGACTCAAACAGGCGGGGGGGCGCCAGCTGGTCATCGGCATCCCCTTCTTCTGGCTGTTCCTCTTCTTCCTGCTGCCCTTCATCATCGTCGTGAAGATCAGCTTCGCCGAAGCGGATGTGGCGATCCCGCCCTACACCGACGTGGTGAGCTGGGCGGACAGCCAGCTCACCATTCTGCTCAACCTGGGCAACTACCTGTTGCTGCAGGAGGATGAGCTCTATATCGCGGCCTATCTCGGCTCCCTCAAGATGGCCCTGGTCAGCACCATTCTGTGCCTGCTGATCGGCTATCCCATGGCCTACGCCATCTCGCGGGCCAACAAGGAGACCCAGACCGTTCTGCTGCTGCTCATCATGATGCCGACCTGGACGGCCATCCTGATCCGGGTGTACGCCTGGATGGGCATCCTCAGCAACAACGGCCTGCTCAACGGTTTGCTGCTGAACCTGGGGCTCATCAGCGAGCCGCTGCAGATCCTCAACACCAACCTGGCAGTCTACATCGGCATCGTTTACTCCTACCTGCCGTTCATGGTGCTGCCGCTCTATGCCAACCTGGTCAAGCACGATCAGAGCCTGCTGGAGGCGGCCTCGGATCTCGGCGCCCGCAACCTGACCCGGTTCTGGCAGATCACGGTGCCCCTCTCCAAGAACGGCATCATCGCCGGCTGCATGCTGGTCTTCATTCCCGTGGTGGGCGAGTTCGTCATCCCGGAAATGCTGGGCGGCCCGGAGACCCTGATGATCGGCAAGGTGCTGTGGCAGGAGTTCTTCAACAACCGTGACTGGCCGGTGGCGTCTGCCCTGGCGGTGGTGATGCTGGCGGTGCTGATCGTCCCCATCATCCTCTTCAACCGCAACCAGGCGAAAGAATTGGAGGGCAAGGTATGAAGACTATGCTGCTGATCATCCCCGTATCGTCCCTCTTCAACCGCAACCAGGCCAAAGAGCTGGAGGGTAAAGTATGAGGCGCTTTGGTTTTGCCAAGCTGATGCTGTGGCTGGGTCTGCTGTTCATCTACCTGCCCATGGTCATCATGGTGATCTACTCCTTCAACGCCTCCAAGCTGGTGACGGTGTGGGGGGGCTGGTCCATGAAGTGGTACTTCGGCCTGCTCGACAACAAGCAGTTGATCGGGTCCGTGTTCCGCTCCCTGGAGATCGCCTTCTACACAGCGATTGCGGCGGTGGCGCTCGGCACGGTGGCGGCCTTCGTGCTGACCCGGATCCCGCACTTCCGCGGCCGTACCCTGTTCGGCGGCATGGTGACGGCCCCCCTGGTCATGCCCGAGGTGATCACCGGTCTGTCCCTGCTGTTGCTGTTCGTGGCCATGGCCCAGCTGGTGGGGTGGCCCGCCGAGCGGGGCATGGTGACGATCTGGATCGCCCACACCACCTTCTGTACCGCCTACGTGGCGATCGTGGTGTCGGCGCGGCTGCGGGAGCTGGATCTCTCCATCGAGGAGGCGGCCATGGATCTCGGTGCCAAGCCGTGGAAGGTGTTCTTCCTGATCACCATCCCGATGATAGCCCCGTCGCTGGCGGCGGGCGGCATGATGTCCTTTGCCCTCTCTCTGGATGACCTGGTGCTGGCGAGCTTCGTCTCTGGTCCGGGCTCGACCACGCTGCCGATGGAGGTGTTCTCGGCGGTGCGCCTCGGGGTGAAACCCGAGATCAACGCCATCGCGAGCCTGATCCTGCTGTCGGTGTCGCTGTTCACCTTCGGCAGCTGGTACCTGATGGCGCGGGCGGAAAAACGCCGCCGTGCCGAGATCGCCATGACCACCCAGATGCAGGCCGTCGCCTGACCCGGATGTTGACGCCGGTGCACCTTGCACCCAGGCGTCAACACCTCCTAAGATCCGCATTCCCCCATCCGTCAGGAGCATGGAATGCGGATTTCCCTCTTTATCGGCCAGAGCGCCGACATCCATCCCGAACTGGACCCCGGCCTCGTCAGCGCCATCGACAAGCACGAGTCTCATACGCCCCTGTGGTGCCGCTATTCCGGTCTGGAGGGGGATGAACAGAGCGATCAACGCCATCACGGCGGCCCGGACCGGGCCCTGCACTATTATCCCGCGGAGCATTATGCCTGGTGGAAGACCTGGCAAACCGCGCTGGGCCTGCCGGCCCCCCGAGCTCCCTGGCAGCCCGCCGCCTTTGGCGAGAATCTCTCTGGTCTGGGGCTCATCGAGGCGCAGGCCTGCATCGGCGATGTCTACCGCCTCGGGGAGGCACTGATCCAGATAAGCCAGCCGCGCTCCCCCTGTTTCAAGCTCAACCAGCGGTTCGGCTATGGCCAGCTGTCCCAGGTGATGCAGCTCAGTGGCCGCTGCGGCTGGTTGCTGCGGGTGCTGGAAGAGGGATGGGTGGCACCGGCGGATGAACTGTTGCTGGTGGACAGTCCTTATCCCGGGCTCACGGTGAAGCGCACCGCCGACATCCTGTTCAACCAGCCCCGCAACGAGGAGGATCTGCAACTGCTGCTGGACAACCCGGCGCTCTCCCCGAACTGGCGGCAGCATGCGGCCCATTGGCTGGAACATGGGGTCGTGGCGGATTGGTCACGACGTCTGCTGGGGCCGGCCGAGTTCCGGTTGCCGCCACAAGGATGATCAGGCCGCAGGACGAAGCCCTGCGTTCTTTTTTTCCTCAAGGCGCTGGATTGTTGAGCGGAAAGCCATTTTTTTGTGGCGAATGCAAAAAAAGGCTTGTGTCGGGTCGGGGCTTTCGGTAAATTCCCGTCCCGCAGACATCGGTGTGTAGCGCAGCTTGGTAGCGCACTTCGTTCGGGACGAAGGGGTCGGAGGTTCGAATCCTCTCACACCGACCACATTAGAAAAGGCCGCTCAATTGAGCGGCCTTTTCGTATTTGGCTTTCGCTCCAAGAGACACTGGCTCTGTCGCTGGCCGCCGTCCGATGGTATGTGATGCTTTCCTGTCTTGCCTGCCGAGCTGTTCTGCGCCGGACAATAAAAGGGCCACCGCTCGGTGGCCCGCTGGTGGAGTCTGATCCTGACTCCGGCACTCTAGATTGTGGCAATCTCGTTGTGGGTCCTGTCGATGGTGCCCTCCTTGCGCGCCAGGCGCGTGCTCAGATGTGCCAGTGTTGATGCCGCAATGCCTTGAAGCCGTGTTGGGCTTGCAGAGCCGCATGCTTCGGGTACTCACTAATGAAATGTGCTATTCCCTCCATCAGTTGTGAACGCAGCGAAGACACTGGCTCATGCCAGGCCTGCAGGCAGAGATGGTCGGGGATCAACTGTTCTCGATACGCTTCCAGCAGTTGGTCCGGCCAGGGCTCGATATGGGAATCATGACGCAGCAAATAGTGGGCGGCGGGTTCACGGGCATAGATGAACTGAATTTGGGCCAGGTCGCGTTGGCTTAGCGTTTGGCTGCCGATGTGGCAAGTCAGATATTTCCCCGTCTTCAGATTCAGGAAGTGACCGCGTTGCCGACAGGCAATGATCCGATACCACGGCAGGGGTGAACAGAGAGAATACCCCTCCAGCTCCTGTTCCAACCAGTGACGGCACTCAGGCGTCTGCACCTGTTCGCGCATGGCCTCGAGCTGTGTCAACAAGGCTCTGGATGGTTGGGTAGCCAGTATCGCACTCATCGTCTGCAATCCTCCCTCTGCACACAATCCCGACTTTCAGTATGGACCCTGAACGGGGGAGGGGGTAGCAATTCTAATGATTAAAATCGGCTTGTCAGTGCATTTTTTATGCAATAACTGCCGTTAGCCGACCAGGTAGGTGCCGGTACCAAAGGCGATATGAGTCCCTTCCTCGTTGTGCAGTTCCATCCGGGCGACAGCGACCTTGCTGCCTGCGCGGATGATGTGGGCGGTGGCGATGAACTCGTTGCCCCGGCCCGGGCGCAGATAGTCCACCCGCAGATCGATGGTGCCGAGACGGGAGAAGCGCTCCTTGAGGTAGCTGGGGGAGAAGTCTTCCAGCTCGTCGATGCAGGAGGCGGCGACTATCATGCCGCCGGCCACGTCCAGCAGGCTGGCGGTGACGCCGCCGTGCAGTATGTTGTGGAAGGGATTGCCGACCAGCTTCTCCTCCATCCTGATGCGCAGTTCGACCTTGTCGAAGTCGTAGTGGGTGACCTGCATGCCGATCAGCTTGTTGAACGGCATCTTCTCGGCAAACAGGTTGGCAATGCCACTGAGCGCCATCTTCTTGAGCATCTGTTTCATCCTTGATCCCGATCCCTGTCATCAAAGCAGAGTAAAAACTCCAGCCAGTCTGCAACACTTCCTTAACAGTCGCAATGGCAGGTTTATTGTGGGCGGCGGCTGCTTTAGAATGGCGACCCCAAAGGAGAGCCCATGACCGCGATTGCCGAAACCCTGCCTGACGCCCAGCCAGAGACCCCCCTTGCCCTGCTGCAGGCGGTCTTCGGCTATCAGCAGTTTCGGCCTGGCCAGCTCGATATCATCGAGCAGATAGTGGCAGGGCGTGATGCCCTGGTGCTCAAGCCGACCGGCGGCGGCAAGTCGCTCTGCTACCAGATCCCGGCACTGCTGCGGCCCGGACTCGGAGTGGTGGTTTCCCCCTTGATTTCACTGATGAAGGATCAGGTGGACAGCCTGCGTGCCAACGGTGTGGCGGCGGTCTACATCAACTCGGCTCTGAGTCGGGAGGAGATGATCCAGAACTTCGCCGCCATGCGTCGCGGCGAGATCAAGCTGGTTTATGTTTCCCCCGAACGCCTGCTGCAGCACGAGTTCATGGATCGGCTGGCGGAGCTGCCCCTCGGTCTGTTCGCCATCGACGAGGCCCACTGCGTCTCCCAGTGGGGTCACGATTTTCGCCCCGAATACGCGGCGCTCGGGCGGCTCAAGCAGTGGTTCCCCCAGGTGCCCGTGGTGGCGCTCACCGCCACCGCCGACGAGGCGACCCGCAGCGACATGCTGCACCGGCTGGAGCTGAACGATCCCTATATCCACACCGCCAGCTTCGATCGGCCCAACATCCGCTACAGCCTGGTGGAGAAGTTCAAGGCGGCCGAACAGCTGCTGCGCTACGTGCAGAGCCAGAAGGGCAACTGTGGCATCGTCTACTGTTCCAGCCGTAACCGGGTGGAGGAGGTGGCCGAGCGGCTCTCCCGTCACGGCTGCAAGGCGGCGCCCTATCACGCCGGTCTGCCGCTGGAGCTGCGCCAGCAGACCCAGGAAGCCTTCCTCAAGGATGACGTCGAGATCGTGGTCGCGACGGTGGCGTTCGGCATGGGCATCGACAAGCCCAACGTGCGCTTCGTGGTGCACTATGACATCCCGAAGAACATCGAATCCTACTATCAGGAGACCGGCCGTGCCGGCCGTGACGGCACCCCGGCCGAGGCGCTGCTGCTCTACGATCCCGCCGACATCGGTCGGGTTCGCCGCCTGCTCGACAACATCGAGAACCCGCAGCAGCTGCAGGTGGAGCAGTACAAGCTCAACGTGATGGCCGCCTTTGCCGAAGCGCAGACCTGCCGTCGCCAGGTGCTGCTCAACTACTTCGGCGAGTACAACGACAAGCCGTGCGGCAACTGCGACATCTGTCTCGATCCGCCCAAAAGTTATGACGGTACCGAAGATGCCCAGAAGGCGCTCTCCTGCGTCTGGCGGGTGGGGCAGAATTTCGGTGTGGGTTATGTGGTCGAGGTGCTGCGCGGGTCGCTGAACCAGCGCATCAAGGATCACGGCCACGACAAGCTCTCGACCTACGGCATCGGCAAGGATCAGAGCCACGAATACTGGATGAGCGTGATCCGCCAGCTGATCCACAAGGGGCTCTTGACCCAGAACATCACCCGCAACCTGGTGCTGCAGCTCACCGAGGCGGCCCGACCCGTGTTGCGCGGCGAGGTGAAGCTGGAACTGGCGGTGCCCCGCCTGCAGCCTATCTCCAGTCGCAAGGAGAAGCGCAACGGCCTGCTCGACAGCGCCAACTACGACAAGCGGCTGTTCAAGGAGCTGCGGGCCCTGCGCAAGCAGATCGCCGAGGATGAGGAGGTGCCGCCCTACGTGGTGTTCAACGATGCCACCCTGGTGGAGATGGCGCAGCTGATGCCGATGACGGAAGACGAAATGCTGGCGATCAACGGCGTCGGCCACCGCAAGCTGGAACGCTTCGGAGAGGCCTTTATGGACCTGATCATCGAGCACTGCCGGCGGTAGTCAGTGACCCCGGCCTCCCTCGCAAGCATGGATGGCACTGTTATACCCCCTCTTTGGCAATGGAAGGGCCGGGGTCGCCCGGGTAAGGCGAGTTATTTCAAGCTGGCGTAATAGGCTGCCAGGTTCTCCATGTCCGCCTCGGCCAGGGCCGCCATGAAGGGCACCATCAGGGGCTCTTTGCGGCTGCCATCCTTGAAGGCTTTCAACTGCTTCACCAGATAGGCGGCATTCTGGCCGGCCAGGTGGGGATAGACGGGCACGCTCGCCTTGCCCTCTGCCCCATGGCAGGCGGCGCAGAGCGCGGCCTTGGCCTTGCCCGCGTCGATGTCGGCTGCCCTGGCATGATGTCCCCAGGCCAGCGCCAGCAGGGGCAGGGTATAGACCCACTTTGGCATCTTCTTCTCCTTGAAATGAATAATCGCGATCGTCCGTTAGCCCGGAGAGGCTGACGGCGGTATAACAGAGTGACACGAGCATACGCAGGGATAACCGCCATCACCATGAAGCTGATCAACACTTTCGCCACCGAACTGCCCTGGGCCTGCGAAGCCGTGGCACCCCAACCCCTGCATGAACCCAGGCTGCTGCACCTCAACCAGGAGTTGCTGCGGGAGCTGGGGCTGGATGGGGTCAGCGCAGCCGACTGGCTCGCCTGCTGTGGCCATGGTCAGCCCCTGCCCGGCATGCAGCCGGTGGCACAGGTCTATGCGGGCCACCAGTTTGGCGGTTACAGCCCGCGCCTCGGTGATGGCCGCGCCCTGTTGCTGGGTGAACAGCTGGCCCCGGACGGCAGCCGCTGGGATCTGCACCTGAAGGGGGCGGGCAAGACTCCCTTCTCCCGTTTCGGCGACGGCCGCGCCGTGCTGCGCTCCAGCATCCGCGAGTATCTCGCCTCCGAGGCGCTCCATGCCCTCGGCATTCCCACTACCCGGGCCCTGGTGCTGGTGGGCAGCCAGGAGCCGGTCTACCGGGAGCAGGTGGAGACGGGGGCGACCGTGCTGCGCACGGCACCCAGCCACCTGCGCTTCGGCCATGTGGAGTACTTCGCCTGGAGCGGGCAGGGAGAGAAGATCCCCTTGCTGATCGATTACCTGCTGCGTCACCACTTCCCCGAGTTGAGCGATGGCGCCGAGCTGTTTGCCGAGGTGGTGCGCCGCACCGCTCGCCTCATCGCCAAGTGGCAGGCGGCGGGCTTCTGCCACGGAGTGATGAACACGGACAACATGTCCCTGCTCGGGCTGACCCTGGACTACGGCCCTTACGGCTTCATCGATGCCTATGTGCCGGACTTCGTCTGCAACCACTCGGACCCGGGCGGCCGCTATGCACTGGATCAGCAGCCGGCGGTCGGCTACTGGAACCTGCAGAAGCTGGCCCAGGCGCTGGCCGGTCACGTCGAGGGGGACGCCCTGGCGTCGGCCCTGGCCCAGTACGAGCACCAGCTGATGCTGCACTACTCCGAGCTGATGCGCGCCAAGCTGGGGCTGGCGGTGTGGGAAGAGGAGGATCCGGCGCTGTTCCGCGAGCTGTTCCGGCTGCTGGCGGCGCACGGGGTGGACTATCACCTCTTCCTGCGCCGGCTGGGGATGCTGGCCACGCAGGGGGCATGGCCCGCCAGCCTGCTGGCGCTGTTGCCGGACCCGGCCGCCTGGCAGGAATGGCTCGAAAGCTATCGGGCTCGCCTTGCTCGGGAAGGGAGCGAGGATGGGGAGCGCAAGGCACGGATGGACGCACTCAATCCCAAGTATGTGCTGCGCAACGCCCTGGCCCAGCAGGTGATCGACGCGGCCGAGCGGGGCGACATGGAACCGCTCGAGCGGCTCTTTGCGGCCTTGCAGCACCCCTTTGACGAGCAGCCCGAATACGAGGACCTGGCGACCCCGCATCCGGGTTGGTATTGCGGCGGCGAACTCTCTTGCAGCAGTTGAGGAACCGGGAATGAACTGGCGGATCACGCAGATAGACAAAGAGGCCGGGGTGGTGATGCTGACGTGCCCGGCGCTCGACTGGGACAGTTTTCCAGTGCTGGCCGAAGCCCTGTTGCAGGAATGGGAGCTGGTGGCGCTCGAGCGGGAGTGGGGGGCCGATCGTCACGGCTGGCTGCTGGAGTTTGAGGGGAGCCGCCTTCGGCTCGAGTTCGAACACCACAGCGGTTGCTGGCTGGCGGCGGTGCAACCGGCGGACATCGAGGCGCTGCTCTGGCTCGCCCGGCAATACGGGAACTGACCCCTGGCCGGTTCCGAATGTGAGTCGCCACTGTTCGAAATAGCCGCATAAAGATTGAACTATCAATTTGGGGGCGTATAATCCCGCCCCTCGATTATCGCCATGGTGGCGATATGGGTTCCCTAACCCCATTAACCAAAAAGGTCACAATATGAATCTGACCCCTGCTCAGCACCAGACGGCGCTGGTGCGTCTCTCGTTGTTCCACATCCTGATCATCGCCAGCAGCAACTATCTGGTGCAGCTGCCGATCACCATCTTCGGCTTCCACACCACCTGGGGTGCGTTCAGCTTCCCGTTCATCTTCCTGGCCACCGATCTGACGGTGCGGATCTTCGGCGCCGGCTTGGCGCGCAGGATCATCCAGACCGTGATGCTGCCGGCGCTGGCCATCTCCTACGTGCTCTCGGTGCTCTTCTTCGAAGGGGGCTTCCAGGGCGTCGGCCAGTTGGCGGAGTTCAACCTCTTCGTGGCGCGCATCGCCCTGGCCAGCTTTATGGCCTATCTGGTGGGCCAGTTCATGGACGTGGTGGTGTTCAACCGCCTGCGCCTGCTGAAAGCCTGGTGGGTCGCGCCGGCCGCCTCCACCCTGTTTGGCAACCTGGTAGACACCATCACCTTCTTCAGCATCGCCTTCTGGCGCAGCACGGATCCCTTCATGGCCGAGCACTGGGTCGAGATCGCCACCGTGGATTACGTGTTCAAGCTGCTGATAAGCCTGGGCCTGTTTGTGCCGCTCTACGGCGTGTTGCTGCGTTACCTCAGCCACAAGCTGGTGGGCGACGCCAGCCTGGCTGGCTTGCAGACGACGGCACGCCAGGCCTGACGAAAATGACCACAGTCACCTGTGGTCATTTTTTTTGCGCTTTTCACAAATAAGGCTTGCACAGTTAAATGAGAATGATTATTGTTAACTTGTTTTCCGGGAAAGACTTCATTTGTTCCAACGTGATGGACTTCTTGTGAAGGCACGACATTGCTCACATTGCTTCCAGTTAAGGGGCCAGTAGTTTACTGGCCCTCTTTTTTTGCCTGTTTTCGGTGAACGACAGGCATAAAAAATGGGAGCCCAGGCTCCCATTCTTCGTCTCCATCCGATCACTCGATGTCGAGGGCATCGGGGGAGAGGATCACCCCCGTCGTGTCCGCGTAGAGATGATCGTCCGGCAGGAAGGTGACACCGCCGAAGTTGACCGGCAGATCGGTCTCACCGATGTCCTTGCTGTCGGCACCGACCGGGATGGCGGCCAGGGCCTGAATGCCGATGTCGAGATCCTCCAGAATGTCGACCTCGCGAACGCAGCCGTAGCAGACGATCCCTTCCCACTCGTTCTCCGCCGCCGTGGTGGCAATCTCGCTGTCGATCAGCGCCCGGCGCATGGAGCCGCCACCGTCGATCAGCAGCACGCGACCGGCGCCATTCTCCTTGACCAGCTCACGGATGAGGCCGTTGGATTCGAAGCATTTGACCGTGGTGATGACGCCGCCGAAAGAGGCACGACCACCGAAGGAACAGAGCATGGGTTCGAGTACATCCACCATGTCCTGATAGATGTCGCACAGTTCTGAAGTGTTGTATTCCATTGTGTCAGATCCACCGCTGGAAACAGGTGGATCCAGTATAAGGAGTGGGGGTGGCATTTCAATGAATATTCCTTGAACGGACATATGGATAACGTATTCTGCACGCGCCCGATGCAGTCCACCCCCTGATCCCGAGGTTTATCGTGCTGATCCGTCACAAGCTGATACTGAATACCGTTCTTGTCGCCACGGCCATGTTGACCCTGAGCGGACTCTTCTTCTACGCCAGCAAGGAGAGCCGGCACATGATGGAGGCACAGCGCAGCGTCGACGGCCTCGAGTTGTCCATGTTGCAGTTGAGGCGGATAGAGCAGGACTTCCTGTTACACAAGGATCCGGCCGTCACCGAGCGGTTCAACACCGTGCTGACGGAGATCCACAGGCTCGACAGGGCGCTGGGGGAGGATGACAACCTCGGTGCTGCCCGTGCCGAACTGACCGGGCTGGATGGCCGGGTCAGCGCCTATGGCAAGGCCTTCAACGAACTGGTCACCCAGCAGAAGAAGATTGGCCTGGGGCCGGAGGACGGCCTCTATGGCAGGCTGCGGGCGGCGGTGCACAGGGTGGAGGAGGCCCTCAAGGTGCAGGATCAGCAGGGCTTGCTGATCACCATGCTGCAGCTGAGGCGGGCGGAGAAGGACTTCATGCTGCGCACCGACATCCAGTATCTGGATCGCTTCCAGACCCTGCACAAGGATTTCCAGCAGGGGCTGAGCGCGTTGCCTGAGGAGCAGCGCACCGAGCTGGAGCAGGCCAGCGAACAGTATCGCCAGGACTTCGTGGCCCTGGTGCAGGGGATGCAGCAGCTGGGGCTGAGCGAGGAGGCCGGTCTGCGCGGCCAGATGCGCGCCCAGGTGCAACAGGCCGAGCAGACCCTCGGCAGGGTGGGTCAGCAGATAGAGAGTGAACTGGCCAGCCAGACCAAGGGCTTCAACCGCCTGATGCTGGCTTGCGGTGCTCTGATCATCCTGGTCATCGGCTTCATGAGCGTGCTCCTGGGACGCAGCATCGACAGGCCTATCGCGCGGGTCAATGACACGGTCAATCGCATCCGCCAGGACAACGATCTGCGCCTGCGCATCGCCCTGCGGGGGGATGACGAGATGGCGCAGCTGGCGGGCAATCTGGATGTGATGCTGGATGGCTTCCGCCACCTGATCGGGGATGTGAAGCAGAGCGTGCACACCCTGACCGGGGCGGCGGAGCACCTCGCAGGCAACGTGCACCGCACCAGCGAGGGCGCGCAGCGCCAGCTGCTGGAGACGGATCAGGTGGCGACGGCCTCCACCGAGATGGGTTCCACCATCGAGGAGATCGCCCGCAGCACGGAGCAGGCGGCGAACGATGCCGCGGCCACCAACCACAAGGCCAGCGAGGGGCGCGGTGCGGTCGAGCAGACCATCCACCAGATCCACACCCTGGCAACCCAGCTGGAGCAGGCCTCAGGCGAAGTGAGCCAGCTGCAGCGGGAGAGCGAGACCATAGGCTCGGTACTGGAGGTGATCCGGGGGATCGCGGATCAGACCAATCTGCTGGCGCTCAACGCGGCCATCGAGGCGGCGCGGGCGGGGGAGCAGGGCCGTGGCTTCGCGGTGGTGGCGGACGAGGTGCGCAGCCTTGCCATCCGCACCCAGCAGTCGACCCAGGAGATCGCCGTCATCATCGGCTCGCTGCAGCAGCAGACCGGCCACATAGTGACGAGGATGGCGGATTGCCGGGAGCAGGGTGGCCAGAGCGTGCAGCAGGCGACCCTGGCGGGAGAGCTGCTCGGCCAGATCACCCAGGATGTTACCCGCATCATGGACATGAGCACCCAGATCGCCGCCGCCATCGAGCAGCAGAGCCTGGTGGCCGGCGAGGTGAACCGCAACGTCAGCAATATCCGCGACATCGCGGGGGAGTCGAGCCAGATGGCGGAGGAGAATGCCCGTGCCAGCCAGGGATTGAGCGAACAGGCCAGGGTGCTGAACCGGGCGGTGGAGCAGTACCGGGTGTGACCCCGTCACCTGCATAACGCCAGCTGCATGAAAAAGGGAGCCATAATGGCTCCCTTGTTCATGGGCGATGGGCGAGTGTCAGAGCAGGAAGAGGGTCGCCAGCCCCAGGAAGATGAAGAAGCCGCCGGTGTCGGTGATGGCGGTGATCATCACGCTGGCCCCCACCGCCGGGTCGCGCCCCAGCCGGCTCATGGTCATGGGGATGATGACCCCCATCAGGGCCGCCACCAGCAGGTTGAGGATCATGGCGAGGGTCATCACGCCCCCCAGCGCCGCATCCTGATAAAGCAGGAAGGTGGCGATGCCCATGATGCCGCCCCACACCAGGCCGTTGATCAGGGCCACCCCCAGTTCGCGCCACAACAGGAAGGAGACGTTGCCGGTCTGGATGTGCTGCAACGCCAGGGCCCGCACTATCATGGTGATGGTCTGGTTGCCTGTGTTGCCACCGATGCCGGCGACGATGGGCATCAGGGCGGCCAGCGCCACCAGCTGGGAGATGGTGTGCTCGAACAGGCCGATCACCCGCGACGCCACGAAGGCGGTGCAGAGGTTGATGGCCAGCCAGGCCCAGCGGGTCTTGACCGCCTTGGCGACCGGCGCGAACACGTCTTCTTCCTCGCTGATCCCCCCCATGCGGCGCAGATCGGTGTCGCTCTCCTCATAGACCAGGTCCACCACCTCGGCGACGGTGAGCCGGCCCATCAGCTTGCCCTTGGCATCCACCACGGCGGCGGAGACGAGATCGTCCCGCTCGAAGGTGCGGGCCGCCGCCTCGTCGTTGTCCTCCGGGTCGAAGGTGACGGGGTCCTGCTCCATCACGTCGCTCACCCTGGTTTCCGGCTTGTGCAGCAGCACGGTCGTGAGCGGCAGCTCCCCCTGCAGCCGGTTGCGCCTGTCGGTGACGAACAGCTTGTCCGTGTTGTCCGGGATCTGGCCGCGCAGGCGCAGGTAGCGCTGCACGGTGGCGAGGCTGACATCGGGACGCACCGTGATGAGCTCGAAGTCCATCATGGCGCCGACTGTGTGCTTGCCATAGCGGATCACCTCCCGCACCCGCTCCCTGTCCATGGGGGCCATGGAGGTGAGCAGCCGCCCCATCAGGTTGCGGGGCAGGTATTGCCCCAGGTAGATCTGATCGTCGATGTCGAGGGTGCTCAGGGCGTGCAGCAGCGCCTTGTCGCTCATGCCGCTGATGAGGCTGTCCCACACGGTTTCCGACGCCTCGACCAGCACCTGGCCACGCCTGTCCGGATCGACCAGCGCCCACAGGGCGTGACGCTCGTCCGGCGGCAGTGACTCGACGGCGTCGGCGATGTCGGCCGCCGGCAGGCGGTTGACCATGGTGGCGATCTCGTCGGCCCGTTCGCGCAGCACCGCATCGAGCGGTGTCTCGGCGTCGCGCAGGCTGTCGGTGAGGTCGTCGTCGGCCAGCAGCAGGGCCAGGATGCGGTAACGATCCTGTTCGCGCTGCTTGGCTCCATTGCGGGTAGAAAGGGACATAGAAGCGGTTTCCTGGTGACGGATCGGGTCGGAAATGGTCACTAGGATACCAGAATGGAGCTGGCGGCGGATGACAGAAAGAAGAGGAAGGCGCCCCCAGGGGGCGCCTCGGGGTCAGGCATGCAGGGCGAGGACCTGATCCAGGATGGTGAGACCCGTCTCCACCTCGGCGGCGCTGACGACGCAGGGCGGGACCACATGGATGCGATTGTCGACCACGAAGGGCAGCAGGCCGCGCTCGATCAGCGCCCGCTTGATCTGCCCCATGCGATCCGCCGGCAGCGGGGTGCGCCGCGCCCTGTCCGACACCAGCTCCAGGGCCCAGAACAGACCGAGGCCGCGCACCTCGCCGATCACCTCGTGCTTCTGCGCCAGCTGCCGCAGGCCGGGGCCCAGTAGCTCGCGACCGGTTCGGGTCGCCTGCTCGACCATCTGCTCCTCCGTCATGGCGTCCAGGGTCGCGACGATGGCCGCCATGGCCAGGGGATGGCCGGAGTAGGTCAGCCCCCCCGGGAAGTAGTGATCCTCGAAATAGGCCGAGACGGGGGCCGAGATGAGCACGCCGCCGGCGGGCACATAGCCGGAGTTGACCCCCTTGGCAAAGGTGATCAGATCCGGCTCCACCCCGAACTGTTCGAAGGCGAACCAGCTGCCGCAACGGCCGAAACCGGCCATCACCTCGTCCAGGATCAGCAGGATGCCAAACTCGTCGCACAGGGCGCGTACCCCGGGCAGGTAGCCGGGGGGCGGTACCAGCACCCCGGCGGTGCCGGGCACGGTTTCCAGCAGGATGGCGGCAATGGTGTGGGGCCCTTCGCACTCTATGGTGCGGCGCAGATGGTGCAGGGCGCGGGCACACTCCTCGGCCTCGTCCCGGGCGCCGAACTCGGAGCGGTAGAGATAGGGGTTGAAGAAGTGGACGTGCCCCTGGGCGTACTCGTTGGGCAGGCGGCGGAAGTCCCCCGTGGCGACGATGGCCCCGCCCGTGTTGCCGTGATAGGAACGATAGGCCGACAGTATCTTGCTGCGGCCGGTGTAGATGCGCGCCATGCGCATCGCGTTCTCGTTGGCATCCGCCCCCGCGTTGGTGAAGAACACCTTGTTGAAGCGGGCTGGCGCGCGCGCCACGATGCGCTTGGCCGCCTCGCCGCGGGTCAGGTTGGCGGTGGCCGGCGCTATGGTGGCCAGGGTGGCCGCCTGCTGCTGGATGGCGGCCACCACCGCCGGGTGCTGGTGGCCGATGTTGGTGTTGACCAGCTGGCTGCTGAAGTCGAGGTAGTGTTTGCCGTCGTGGTCGAACAGGGTGCAACCGCTGCCCCCCGCGATCACGAGAGGGTCCAGCCCTCCCTGTACCGACCAGGAGTGAAACACATACTCCCTGTCGAGCTGCCAGACCTGCTGATTGGTGACTGGGGTTTCGCTGCCGTGCGTCATCTTGGCCTCCTTGGGATGCGTGCGGGCAAGGTGTCAGCCCAGAGTAAGGAGCGGGCCGGGGCGGCGATAGGGCCAGCGCCGCCGCGCCATGGGGCCAGCCTGTGTCCCAAGGCCGCCCTGCGTCTGGCCCTAGGGGTGGAGGTGTGCCCTCCCTAGAGTGGGGGGAGGCGATCACCGGAGGTCATATGCTCCCCACCCTGCTCCCCCTTCTGCTGCTGGCGGCACTGGCCGGCCTGGTACGCGGTTTCAGCGGCTTTGGCTACGCCGTGATCATGGGACTGGGGTTGGCCTGGGTGCTGCCCGTGCCCCAGGCGGTGGCGACGGCCCTGTTGCTGGACCTGGTCTGCGTCCTCGGTGCCCTGCCCTGGGCATGGCGGCACCGCGAGCCCGCGCTGCTGGCGCCCCTGCTGCTCGGCATGGTGCTCTCCCTGCCGGCCGGCGTCTGGTTGTTGCAGGCGCTGCCCGCGAGCGGCCTGCACCTGATGGCCGGGGTCATCGCCCTGCTGGGGGGCCTGATGCTGCTGACTCGCTGGCAACTGCCTGGCGGGATGCCGCGCCTGGCGCTCCCCGTGGGGATGGCCTCCGGCCTCGCCATGACCTGCGCCTCGGCGGGGGGCCCACCCCTGATGTACTACCTGCTCAACCAGCCCTGTCGTCCCGAGACTCAGCGGGCCACCGCCATCCTTTTCTTCGCCTGCAGCAGCCTGCTCTCACTGCTGGCGCTCGGGGGCGGGGATCTGCTCGGGGAGGGGTGGCTGACCCTGGCCGCCCAGCTGTGGCTGCCTTCGCTGCTGGGGGACAGGGTCGGCGCCTGGCTGTTTCGCCGCCACGGTACCACGAGCCTCAGACGCTGGTCCGCACTGCTGCTGATCCTGCTGGCGTTCGGAGTGCTGTTGCACCCGGCGCCGTGAACAAGACAATCCACTATGACAAGGAAGCAACCATGAACAAGATTGCGTTTATCACCGGCGCCACGTCCGGTTTTGGTCAGGCGGCGGCCCGCCGATTTGCCCGGGCCGGCTGGGCCGTCATCATCACGGGGAGGCGCCTCGCCCGGCTGCAGGCGCTCGCCGATGAGCTGGCGCCCCTGGCGCCTGTCTACCCGGCCGAGCTGGACGTGCGCGATGCCGGGGCGGTCCGTGCCCTGGTGGAGGGGCTGCCCGAGGCGTTTCGCACCGTCGGCGTACTGATCAACAACGCCGGGCTGGCCCTGGCGCCCGAGCCGGCGCAGCGGGTTGAGCTGGCGGACTGGCACACCATGATCGACACTAACATCACCGGGCTGGTGAACGTGACCCACGCCCTGCTGCCTACTCTGATCGCCACCGCAGCGGGGGCCTCCATCATCAACGTGGGATCGATCGCCGGCCAGTGGCCCTATCCGGGCAGCCATGTCTATGGTGCCAGCAAGGCCTTCGTCCAGCAGTTCAGCTACAACCTGCGCTGCGATCTGCTGGGCACCGGGGTGCGGGTCACGGATCTCGCTCCCGGCATCGCCGAGACCGAGTTCACCCTGGTGCGCACCAAAGGGGATCAGGGCGCCTCCGAGCGGCTCTATCGCGGCACCACGGCACTGACGGCTGACGACATCGCCGAGCAGATGTTCCACATCGCGACCCTGCCTCCCCACGTCAACATCAACCGGGTCGAGGTGATGCCGACCCGCCAGGCCTGGTCTCCGTTCGCCATCGATCGTGACCCGATCTGAGGCCGGGCAAAGACCGAAACGAAAAGAGGCACGCCATGCGTGCCTCTTTGCATTCCAGCCGGCCACCTCATTGACGCACCGTCTGCAGGAACTGGCGCACCCGCTCCGAACGGGGGCGCAGGAAGAACTCCTCCGGCGGCGCCTGCTCGATCAGCTTGCCCTTCTCCAGGAACACCACCTGATCCGAGACGGCGCGGGCAAACTCCATTTCGTGGGTGACCACCACCATGGTGTAGCCTTCGGCGGAGAGCGCCTTCATCACCGCCAGCACCTCGCCCACCCGCTCGGGGTCGAGGGCCGAGGTGGGTTCGTCGAACAGCAGCACCTCCGGGCTCATGGCCAGGGAGCGGGCGATGGCGACGCGCTGTTTCTGGCCGCCGGAGAGCGTGATGGGGAAGGCGCCCGCCTTCTCCAGCATGCCGACCTTCTCCAGCTGGGTGCGGGCTATGGTGACCGCCTGCTCCCGCGGCAGCTTCTTCACGTGGCACAGCGCCTCGGTCACGTTCTGCAGCACCGTCAGGTGCGGCCACAGGTTGAAGCTCTGGAAGACCATGCCGATGCGCTCGCGCAGGGCCGCCAGCTGGCGGTTGCCCATGGGCTTGCCGCTGGCGGGATCGATCCCGAGGCGCTGATCCCCCAGGTAGACGGCGCCTCGATCCGGCTGTTCGAGCCAGTTCATGCAGCGCAGCAGGGTCGACTTGCCGGAGCCGGACGAGCCGAGAATGCTGACCACTTCTCCCTTCTTGACGGTCAGGTTGATATCGCGCAGCACCTCGACGTTGTCGAAGTGCTTGGAGAGCTTCTGGATGGTGATGGCGGCGTGTTCAGACATGCTGGAGTCCTCGTTGCTGGCCAAGGCGGCCCGCCCGGCGAATGCCGAACTCGATGGCCAGGGTGACCAGCCAGTACAGCAGGATGGCCACGGCGAACGCCTTGAGCGGGATGAAGTAGGTCGACTGCACCGTGTTGGCCGCCGCCGTCACCTCGCGCACCGTGATGATGCACAGGAAGGCGGTGTCCTTGAGGCAGAGAATGAACTGGTTGCCGAGCAGCGGCAGCGCGCTCATCAGTACCGACGGCAGTATGATGCGGCGATAGAGGGTGAAGTGGCGAAAGCCGTGGGCCTGGGCGGCCTCGATGTAACCGGCGGGCATGATCAGCCGCTGGCTGCGCAGGATCTCGGCGAAGTAGGCGCCGTGGTAGAGCGTCAGGGCGAGCAGGCCGGCATGGTCGGCTGAGAGCCGAAAGCCGATCCCCGGCAGGCCGTAGTAGAGCAGGTAGACCAGGATCAGGAAGGGCACGGTGCGCATGGCGTCGATCAGCAGGCGGATCGACCGGCGCAGCGGGTGATCCGGCCCCTCCAGCAGATAGAGCAGCAGGACGCCGAAGAGCAACCCGAGCAGGGTGGAGAGGGCGAACATCTCCAGGGTGTTGAGAAAGCCCGTCAGGAAGGTACCGCGGGCCTGCCAGATGATCTCCCATTCGTTCATGTCGCACTCCTGTTACATGGCGAGGTGATGAGCGCGCCGCTCGGCGATGTGCTGCGCCTTGACCAGCAGGGCGATCATCAGCACGTAGATGAGGCCGGCCCCGAGGATGGGGGGCAGGGGCTCGTAGGTCACCGAGGCGATCCGGTTGGTGACCCGGGTCAGGTCCACCAGGCCGATGACGGCGATCGCGGGGCTGCTCTTGATGAGCGAGGACATCTCGTTGACCAGGGCGGGCAGGCTGACGGTGACCAGCTGGGGCAGCATGATGCGGCGAAAGAAGACGGGGTCCGTCATGCCGACGGCCAGGGCGGCCTCGTGCTGGTTGCGCGAGAAATTGTTCAGGGCCGAGCGCCAGATCTCGGCATTGAAGGCCGCGGTATTGAGGGTCAGGGCCAGGATGGCGGCCACCTGTTTGTTCAGCTGTATGCCCAGGGCGGGCAGGGAGAGAAACAGGAAGAGCACCAGGGTGACCAGGGGGGTGGCCCTGGCCAGGCTGATGTAGCACGCCAGCAGAGGGTCCAGCAGCGGTATCCTGGCCCTACGCAGCAGGGCGATCAGCAGGCCGGCGGTGACGCCCAGCACGATCGCGGTGCCGGAGATCCAGAGGGTGGTCAGGGCCCCCTCAAACAGCAGTTTCCACGCACTCCAATCCATGGACGTTCCTCGCAGAAGGGGGCCGGCACGGACGCCGGCCCGGTCAGGACTATTTCAATCCGGCCAGCTGGTGGAACTGGGCCACCGTGGTGATGGCTTCGTCCGGCAGGGCATCGAAGGATTCACCGAACCACTTGGTCTGCAGGGCCTGCAGCTTGCCGCTCTCCTTGAGGTGTTTGACGAAGCCGTTCATGAAGGCCAGCAGCTTGGGGTTGTTCTTGGGCACGGGCCAGCTCACGAAGCCGTTGCCGGAGACGGGTTCCCCCTTCTCGAACACGCCGGGGCGGGTCTTGACCAGATCGTTGACCGAGATGACGGCGTTGATGACGTAGTCGAGGCGGCCGTTGGCGAGATCGGCGTAGGCCTCTGGGTAGGATTGATACTCCACCACCTCGCCGAGCTTGCCTCCCTGCTTGGCCAGCATGGCCTCCAGCTCAGGCAAACGGGCCAGCAGCGCGCTGCCTGCCTGGACCCCGACCGTCTTGCCGCTGAGATCCGCCACCCCCTTGATGCGGTCATCCCCGGCGCGCTTGACGTAGTAGTGCTGGGCCGAGGCGACGGGGGCGATGAAGTCGAACACCTTGAGGCGCTCGTCGGTGATCAGGGCGCCGGTGATGGCGATGTCATACTGGCCGGCAGAAACGGCGGCCAGCAATCCCGTCCATGGCAGAATGCTCTGCTCCGGCTTGAAGCCGGTAGCGTATTTCTGGAGCTCGGCAAGCACCTCCTTGTGGAAACCCTCCGGTTCCCCGTCCTTCATGAAGTTGAACGGCGCATAGTCATCTTCTGTCGCGATTTTGAGCACCCCGGCCTTCTCAATCTCCGGGAGATCGGCGGCGTGACTGGTCAGGCTGAAGGCGAGCAACAGGCCCCCCAGCAGGGTGGCGATCGGGTGTTTGACGTGGTGTCTTTGCATGGCAGTACTTCCCTGTAAGTCGTTGATTGTGTGGCAGGGGGCCAAAAAGATGGAACACTCCACTGCCATGACGAGACCGACTGGACGCTATGTTTATGCAGAATAGGTGCGACTATCTGCATAATCGTGCAGATAGTGAGACCAGCCCCCTGCCTTTTCACTTTTATCGCGGGGCGTTTGAGAGGGATAGAGCCAGATGCCGGGGACGATGGGGGCAGCGAGGCACGTCTCTTGCATCGCGTCCTCTTTGGCAGGAAGCCGGAGGAACACCCCATGATCGAACACAGTCTGCGTATCGAATTTTGTGAGGAGCGGGGGTTGCAGGAGCAGCTACGCGAGGCGCTGATCGGCTCTATCCTGGGGGGACGCTTCGTGCCCGACGAGACCCTGCCCTCCTGCCGCAGCCTGTCCGAGCAGCTCGGCGTGTCGCGCAACACCGTCTCCCTGGTGTACGAGGGGCTCAGGGATGAGGGCTACCTCATCAGTCGCCCGCGCAGCGGGTACTTCGTGGATCCCCGCTACCAGCCCACGTCGGCGGTCCCCATCGAGGTGCAAGAAGGGGAGGTTGCCCCGGATTGGGGCAGCCGCCTGCGACTGCACCCCTCCGAGCTGGTCGCCGTCACCAAACCGGCCCGCTGGATGCAGTACCGTTACCCCTTCATCTACGGCCAGCCCGACAGCGCGCACTTTCCCATGGAGCAGTGGCGTGCCGCGGCGCGTCAGGTCATGGGCGGGTGCCGGGATCACGAGTGGCTGTACGACCAGGTGGATCAGGACAACCCCATGCTGATCGAGCAGCTGCGCACCCGGGTGCTGCCCAAGCGGGGCATCCTGGCCGGGGCCGACGAGATCCTGCTGACCCTGGGCACCCAGAACGCCCTGAGCCTGATCGCCCAGTTGCTGATCGGGGCGGGCACACGGATCGGCGTCGAAAATCCCGGCTTTCGCGAGGCCGTCAACACCTTCACGCTCCAGCAGGCGCAGGTAGTCCCTCACGAGGTCGATGGGGAGGGGATAGTGCTGCGGCCTGCCTCGTCTGCCTGCGACTGCTGGTATGTCACCCCCAGCCATCAGGCGCCGACGGGGGTGAGCATGAGCGATGCCCGGCGCCGGCAACTGCTGCAACATGCCGAACGGCACGATCAGTTCATCATCGAGGACGACTTTGACTCCGAGACCAATATCGAGGCCTATCCGCGCCCGGCCCTCAAGGCCAGCGACGGGAGTGGCCGGGTCATCTATGTCAGCTCCCTCTCCAAGGCGCTGGCACCGGGCCTTCGCCTCGGTTTTCTGGTAGCGTCGGCCGAGCTGGTGGACGAGCTGCGAGCCCTACGGCGGCTGATGTACCGCCATCCGCCGGCGAATATCCAGTATCAGATGGCGCACTTTCTCGCCCAGGGGCACTACGACTCCTTCCTGCGCCGTTATCGGGAGGAGAGCGCCCGTCGCTGGGAGACGCTCGACGCAGCCCTTGAACGCCATCTGTCCGGTTGCGTGCGCAACCAGAGCCGGGCAAGCGCGTTCTGGCTACGTGCCCCCGAAGGGGTCGACACCCTGCGGCTGGCTTGGCGGGCGGCCCACAACGGTGTGCTGATCGAGCCAGGGGTACACCACTTCCTGGATGAGGCGCCCGCCCGTCACTACTTCAGGCTCGGTTTTCATGCCATCGAGGAGGAGGCGATCGTGCCCGGCGTCCGCCTGCTGGCCGAGGCGCTGGACAAGGAGACAGGCCGAAGCGGCCTGACGGTGTGAAAAAAAAGCGCCTCGATGAGGCGCTTCTCGTGTCAGGCGCTGGCCTGCATTGAGGTGGGGCTGGTGCCGAACCAGGCGAGCTGATCGGCCAGGGTCACCACGGATCCCACCATGATGAGCGCCGGGCTCTCGACCCCCACCGCCAGCTCGGGCAACTGGTCCAGGGTGCCGCGAATGACCCGCTGGCTCGGCTGGGTGCCGCGCTCGATGAGCGCCACCGGGGTGTCGCCCCCCTTGCCGTGGGCCAGCAGCTGCTCGCGGATGGTGGCGCAGGATGAGAGCCCCATGTAGAACACCAGGGTCTGCCTGTCTTTTGCCAGCAACGGCCAGTCGAGATCCTGGGCCCCCCCCTTGCCGTGGGCGGTGACGAAGCGCACGCTCTGGGCGTGATCCCGGTGGGTCAGGGGAATGCCGGCGTAGGCGGCGCAACCGCTCGCCGCCGTGATCCCCGGCACCACCTGAAAGCCAATGCCAGTACCAACGAGCGTTTCCAGCTCCTCGCCGCCACGGCCGAAGATGAAGGGGTCGCCTCCCTTCAGCCGTACCACCCGCTGCCCCTTCTTCGCCTCGTCCAGCAAGAGCTGGTTGATCCCCTCCTGGGGCACGCAGTGGTTGCCTGCCTGTTTGCCGACGAAGATGCGTTTGGCGTCGCGGCGCACCAGCGCCATCACCTCGTCGGAGACCAGGCGGTCATAGACCACCACATCCGCCTGCTGCATCTGGCGCAGGGCGTGCAGGGTGAGCAGACCCGGATCCCCGGGGCCGGCACCGACCAGCACCACCTCGCCGTGAGCCTTGCTCTCCTCGGCAAACAGGGTATCGGCCAGCTGGTGGGCGGAGGCGTGATCGCCCCGCGCCAGCGCCTGACCGAGGCGATCGGCCCCGAGCAGCCGCTCCCAGAAGCGGCGCCGCTCCCCCATGGTGGCAAAGCGCGCCTTGACCCTATCCCGCAGGCTGCCGGCAAAGGTCGCCACGGCGCCCAGGTGCTGGGGCAGCATGGCTTCGAGTTTCTCCCGCAGCAGCCGGGCCAGCACCGGCGCCTTGCCGCCGGAGGAGATGGCCACCATCAGGGGCGAGCGATCGATGATGGATGGCATGATGAAGCTGGAGCGCTTGGGATCATCCACCACGTTGGCAAAGATCCGCGCCTGATTTGCGCTCTGGTAGACCAGGGCGTTCACCTCGCGCCGATCGGTGGCGGCCACCACCAGCCACTTGCCCGCCAGTTGCTGCGGCGCGAATTCGCCGGCCAGCCACTCGATGCTCCCGTTGGCAGCCAGTTCAGCCAGCTCGGGGTCGAGCTCGGGAGCGACCACGGTGAGGAGGGCGCCGGCATCCAGCAGCAGGCGTGCCTTGCGCTCCGCTACCTCGCCGCCGCCGACCAGCAGCACGGGTTTGTTGTCGAGTTGGCAAAAGATGGGCAAGTAGTCCATGGGGCCTCCTGATCAGGCGGTTTGGGTCTGGCTGGCGGTGCTGGTGGCGTCGGTCACCGCGACAGGGCGTTCAGCCTTGGGGGTGGCATACCAGTAGCCCAGACCCATGAAGAGGACGCCGGAGACGGTGTTGCCCAGGGTCACCCACAGCAGGTTGTGGCCGATGCCGCCCAGGGTGTAGGCCTCGGAGTGGGCGCCGAACCAGGAGAGGGCGAACAGGGTCATGTTGGCGATGGAGTGTTCGTAGCCGGAGGCGATGAAGGCCAGCAGGCACCACCAGATGGCGATGAAGCGGGCGGCCCCTTCGGTGCGCAGCGCCATCCAGATGGCGAGGCAGACCAGCCAGTTGCAGAGGATCCCTTTCATAAACAGCACCATCGCGGGCATTTGGGTCTTGGCCAGCGCCACCTTGTGGGCCAGGCTGCCCGCATCCGGCAGCAGGCTGCCGCCGTAGGAGTAGATGAGCGCCACCGCGATGGAGCCGAGCAGGTTGCCCGCCCAGGTCTGGGGCAGGATGCGCAGCAGGTCAGCCATGGTGATCTTGCCCGTCTTCACCCCGAAGGTGAGGAACATGGTGTGGCCGGTGTAGAGCTCGGAGCCGGCGATGATGACCAGGGTCAGGGCGATGCCGAAGGTGGCCCCCATTACCAGCGGACGGACGGTGGGATCCACCAGGTTGCCGAGGGTGAAGATGAGGATGATGCCAAGGCCCACATAGGCCCCCGCCATGGCGGAGCTGAGCCAGAAGCCGAGCTTGTCGCTGCGCTCGAAGCGGTTGATGCGGGCCGCGTTGGCGGCGCACTTGTTGATGGTTTCGGTATACATCTTTGTTTCCTTCAAGAGGGCCGCCCGCAGGCAGCCCGAAAGAGAGTGAAATCGGCTTTAGACGGCGACCCAGACCTGCTGGTCGCGCACTTCAACGGAATAGCTCTGTACCGACATCGCAGGGTTGTCGAAACAGTGGCCGTCCCTCAGGCGAAAGCGCTGCTTCTTGAGGGGGCTGGCCACCCAGAGTTCGCCGTCGTGTTCGCAGAGGATGCCCCGCGACAGCACGTTGGCGGCGAAGAAGGGATCCCGGTTGTCGATGGCGAACACCTCGGCCGCCGCGCTCGGGCGGAACAGGGCGATCTGGCGTCCTTCAATGAGTGCACAGACGCCGGTGCCCGGCAGGATGTCGTTGAGCTGGCAGGCAAGTTTCATGATTGAACCTCCACATCGAGCGGAACAGACAGGTGCTGGCGACCTTCCAGCAGGGCACAAACACAGGTGCCAGGCAGGATGTCGTTGAGTTGGCAGGCAAGTGTCATCATTTGGTCTCCACCTCGATCTGGTAGACGGGGATGCGCTCGGCCGGGGTCGCCGGTCGGTGCTGGTCACGCTCGGCAACGAACTGGACGTCCGGATCGCGCTTGTCGCTGTTGATGAAGTGGCTGAAGCGCTGCAACGCCTGCTCTTCGTTGAGGGTGCGCGACCATTCGCACTCGTAGCTGTCGATGAGGGTCTGGATATCGCGCTCCAGCGTGTCGGCCAGCCCCAGCTTGTCGTCGACGATCACCTCGCGCAGGTAGTCGACGCCCCCTTCCAGATTGCCGAGCCAGACCGAGGTGCGCTGCAGTTTGTCGGCGCTCATGACGTAGAACATCATGAAACGGTCTATCAACCGGACTAACGTCTCGCGGTCGAGGTCAGACGCCAGCAGGTCGGCGTGGCGCGGCTTCATGCCGCCGTTGCCGCCCACATATAGGTTCCAGCCCGCGTCGGTGGCGATGATGCCGACGTCCTTGCCCTGGGCTTCCGCACATTCGCGGGTACAGCCGGAGACACCGAACTTCATCTTGTGGGGGGTGCGAATACCCTTGTAGCGGTTCTCGAGGAAGACCCCGAGGCCGACGCTGTCCTGCACGCCGAAGCGGCACCAGGTGCTGCCGACACAGGTCTTGGCCATGCGCAGCGCCTTGGCGTAGGCCTGGCCGGTCTCGAAACCCGCCGCCAGCAGCTTGCGCCAGATGGCGGGCAGATCATCTTTCTGGGCCCCGAACAGGCCGATGCGCTGGGCGCCGGTGATCTTGGTGTAGAGCTTGTAGTCGCGGGCCACTTCGGCCACCGCCAGCAGCCCTTCCGGGGTCACCTCGCCGCCGGCCATGCGCGGGATGACGGAGTAGGTCCCGTCCTTTTGCATGTTGCCGAGGAAGATGTCGTTGGTGTCCTGCAGCGGGGTGTTGAGCGGGCTCAGCACGTAGTCGTTCCAGCAGGAGGCAAGGATGGAGCCGACGGTCGGCTTGCACACCTCGCAGCCATGACCCTGACCATGCCTGGCCAGCAGCTCGTCGAAGCTCTTGATCCCCTCCACCTTGACCAGGTGGAACAGCTCCTGACGGGAGTGGGGGAAGTGGGCGCAGAGGTGGTTGTTGACTTCGATGCCCTGCTTCACCAGCTCGGCGTTGAGCACCTGGCTGATGAGGGGCACGCAGCCGCCGCAGCCGGTACCGGCCTTGGTGTGTTGCTTGATGGCGGCGAGGGTGGTGTGACCCTCGGCGACGGCCTGGGCGATGTCCCCCTTGGAGACGTCGAAGCAGGAGCAGATCTGGGCGCTTTCCGGCAGGGCATCCACCCCCAGGGTCGGCTTGGCACCAGCGTAGGCAGGCAGGATCAGGGTATCCGGGTGGCTCGGCAGGGGCAGGGCGTTGAGCATCATCTGCAGCAGGTTGCCGTAATCTTCCACGTCACCCACCAGCACGGCGCCGAGCAGGCAGCTGTTGTCTTCGCTCACCACGATTTTCTTGTAGACGCCGGCCTGATCGTCCTGGAACACATAGCTGTGGCTGCCCGGGGTGCGGCCGTGGGCATCGCCGATGGATCCGACGGAGACGCCGAGCAGCTTGAGCTTGGCGCTCATGTCAGCCCCTTCGAAGCGGCTGTCGCCGCCCAGCAGGTGGTCGACGGTGATCTGGGCCATCTTGTAGCCCGGGGCCACCAGGCCGAAGAAGCGGCCCTGCCAGGCGGCGCACTCGCCGATGGCATAGATGTCGGGGTCGGAGGTGAGGCAGTGATCGTCAATGACGATGCCGCCGCGCTCGGCGATGGCGAGATCGCCGTAGCGACCGAGGGTGTCTTGCGGGCGGATGCCGGTGGAGAAGACCACCACGTCCACTTCAAGCTGGCTGCCGTCGGCGAAGGCGAGGCGGTGTTTCGCCTGCTCACCGCCATGCATCAGGATCTCGCTGGTGCTCTTGCTGGTGTGCACCTGCACGCCCATGGATTCGATCTTGCGGCGCAGCAGCTGGCCGCCCTGACCGTCGAGCTGCTCGGCCATCAGTACCGGGGCAAACTCCACCACGTGGGTCTCGAGACCCAGCGCCTTGAGGGCACCGGCGGCTTCGAGGCCAAGCAGGCCGCCCCCGATCACCACCCCGCTCTTGCCGCTCTTGGCGGCGCTGCGGATGGCTTTCAGATCCTCGATGGTGCGATAGACGAAGCACTCGTGGTGCTGGCTGCCCTGAATGGGCGGCACCCAGGGGTAGGAGCCGGTGGCCAGTACCAGCTTGTCGTAACCGACCACAGTGCCCTTGTTGGAGTGCACCTCGCGGGCCGTTTTGTCGATTTTTTTCACCGCTTCGCCGAGCAGCAGGCGGATGCCGTGCTTGTCGTAGAAGCCGGGTTTGACGAGGGAGAGATCTTCGCTGGTGTGGTGAGAGAAGTAGGAGGAGAGGTGGACGCGATCGTAGGCAGGGCGTGGTTCTGCACCGAAGACGGTGATCTCGTATCGGCCCGGCTCGGCCCGCTCGATCAACTCTTCGATGAAGCGGTGCCCCACCATGCCGTTGCCTACAACGACCAGTCTGACTTTGCTCATGGTTGCCTCAAGTTTGGAGTAATAAAACATCAATCTGACGTTAGGCTATCCAGTTAGGGGAGGTGGGCAATTGATGCAAATCAAGTGTCTGTTTATATATCTCTTCAGGGGTAATGTTCGAAAATTCAAGCATATACATAAATGGGTATATTGAAGGCTCATTCAGGAGCCCTATCAGGGCAGTCAGGGAAGGGGGAAAGGTGAGGAGGCGAGGCCTTATCTGCCTGACGGAAAAGATGAAAATTGCCGTCATGAACCAGGAGACTCTGCATCGAGTCTCCTGGTGGAGCATCGACACCGTCAGGCGATGTGGCGGCGGAACAGGGCGAGGGCGAGGGAGAGGCTGATGCCACCGATGGCGATGAGGGGCCAGAGCAGGGGCCAGGCCGCCGACCAGCCGAGCCCCTTCAGGAAGACTCCCTTGAGCAGCACGATGAAGTGGGTCAGGGGGTCGATGGCGGCCAGCCACTGGAACACTTGCGGCATGTTCTCCACCGGCGAGACGTAGCCCGAGAGGATCACCGCCGGCACCATGAAGCAGAAGACCCCGAGAAACGCCTGCTGTTGGGTCGAACAGAGGGACGAGATGAAGAGCCCGATGCCGGCCAGCGCCAGACCGTAGCAGATCATGCCGGCCAGCAGCAGGGTCAGGCTGCCGGAAAACGGCACCGCGTAGACGAAGCTGGCCGCCAGCGCGACGATTGTGCCCTGCCCCACCGCTACCAGGATGCCGGGCACCGCCTTGCCCGCCATGATCCAGCCCGGGGTGAGGGGGGAGACCAGCAGCTGGTCGAAGGTACCCTCTTCCCGTTCGCGCGCCACCGACAGGGCGGTGACGATGAGGCAGCCGATGGTGGTGATGATGGCCACCAGAGAGGGGAGCACGTGCCAGCGAAACTCGATGTTGGGGTTGTAGAGGTGGCGCACCAGCAGCTCGGGGGCGCCGCGCCCCTCGCTCTGCCAGCGGGCGATCACCTGGTTGATGTAGTCCGCCGCCACCTGGCCGCCGTTGGAGCGGCGCCCGTCGACGATGAGCTGCAGCGGCGCGCGCTCTCCCCGGGCCAGCCGACGCGAGAAATCGGCGGGGATGATCAGCGCCAGCAGGGCCTGCTGCTCTGTGATCGCCGCCGTCACCCCGGGATCGCCCGCCACCGGTTGCACGGTCGTGAAGGCGGGCATATGGGTCAGGCGCTCCAGCAGCTCGCGGCTCTCGGCGCCCCCATCCTGGTTGTAGACGGCCAGGGTGTTGCCGGTCACCTCCAGGGTGGCGGCGAACGGGAACAGGGCGGTCTGCAGCAGCACCGGCATGATCAGCAGGAAGCGCCCCTGGGTGTTGCCCAGCAGGATGGAGAGCTCTTTTCGCACCAGCCACCAGAGTCGAGTCAGCATGGTTACTCCAGGGTTCGCCGCGTCTTGCGGGCGGTGAGGGCCAGCCAGAACGCGGCCAGCAGCAACAGACAGAGGGCGTTGACCAGCAGGATCGAGAGCACGTTGCCCGCCTGATAGAGGGTCTGCAGGGAGCTCGCGAAGTAGCGGGCCGGAATGAGGTGGGTGATGGCACGCAGCAACGGCGGCATGCTGGCAATCTCGAACACGAAGCCCGAGAGCATCATGGCCGGCAGGAAGGCCGCCGTCAGGGCCGCCTGGGCGGCGTTGAACTGGCTGCGCATCACGGTGGAGAGAAACAGCCCGAGCCCCAGGGCGCTGCCGAGAAACAGGCTGGTGACCAGGAACAGGACGGCCAGGGAGCCGCGCCAGGGCACCCCCATCACCACCACCGAGAAGAGCAGGCAGATGAACATGGCGGCGATGCCGAGCCCGTAGTAGGGGATGAGCTTGGAGAGCAGCAGCTCGGCCTTGGTCACCGGGGTGGCGAGCAGGGCCTCCATGGTGCCGCGCTCCCACTCCCGGGCCACCACCAGGGAGGTGAGCAGGGCGCCGATGATGGTCATCACGACGGCAATGGAGCCCGGCACCAGGAAGTTGCGGCTCACCAGCGCCGGGTTGAACCAGGCGCGGGTGCGCAGCTCCACCGGCTGGCTCCGGGGCTTGCCCTCAGTGAGAAGCCAGCCCTGCCAGATCCCCTGCACATAGTTGGTGACGAAGTTAGCCGTATTGGGCTCGGAGCCGTCGGTGAGCAGGGCGATGCGCGGCGCGCTGCCCCCCTGGCCCGCCAGGGCGCGGGAGAAGCCCTCGTCGATCACCAGCAACCCCCGGATCTCGCCGCGCGCCAGGCTCCCGAGCAGCGCCTCCTTGCTCGCGTCCCCGTGCACCTCCAGCGCGGTCGAGCCGCGCAGGGCCTGCTCGAAGCGGATCGCCGGCGCCCCGCCGTCGGCACGCCACACCCCGAGGCGCAGGTGGTCCACGTCCAGGTTGATGGCGTAGCCCATCACCACCAGCAGCACCACCGGCATGATGAAGGCGACCAGTATGCTGCTCGGGTCGCGCACGATCTGCAGCGACTCCTTGCGGCACAGGGCCAGCAGACGGCGGCGGCTGATGCTTATGCGTCCTCCTCGCTGGCCCGCTCGACCAGGGTGATAAAGGCCTCTTCCATGGTGGGCAAAGAGGTGGTGGGTAAGGCCATGGTGTGTGACGAATTGACGGGCATGGCCTGCGCCGCCTGTCCCTTGAGCTCGTCCGGGGTGCCGAGGGCCAGCAGCTTGCCGCGGTAGATGAGGGCGATGCGGTCGCAATACTCCGCCTCGTCCATGAAGTGGGTGGTGACCAGCACGGTCACCCCGTGATCGGCCAGGGCGTTGATGTGGGACCAGAACTCGCGCCGGGTGACCGGATCGACCCCAGATGTGGGTTCGTCGAGAAACAGCAACGGCGGCGCGTGCAGCAGGGCGCAGGCGAGCGAGAGGCGCTGGCGCAGCCCAAGCGGCAGGGCCTCGGCCTGCTGGCCGAGCCAGGGGCCGAGGGCGAAGGCCTCCACCATGGCGTCGATGCGCGCCTGCTGGGCGCGGCCGAACAGGCCGTAGATGCCGGCGAAGAACGACAGGTTCTGGGCCACGGTGAGCTGCTTGTAGAGGGAAAACTTCTGGGCCATGTAGCCGAGGTGCTGGCGCGCCGCCGACGGGCTGTGGGCGAGATCGATGCCGGTCACCAGGGCCTGGCCGCCGCTTGGGCGCAGCAGGCCGCACTCCATCTTGAAGGTGGTGGACTTGCCCGCCCCGTTGGGGCCGAGCAGGCCGAAGATCTCGCCCCGGCGCACCGCAAAGCTGACGTCGTCGGTGGCGGCAAAGTCCCCGAAG
This sequence comes from Aeromonas taiwanensis, assembly GCF_000820165.1. Lineage (GTDB taxonomy): Bacteria > Pseudomonadota > Gammaproteobacteria > Enterobacterales > Aeromonadaceae > Aeromonas > Aeromonas taiwanensis. Next base: position 80,241 of record NZ_CDDD01000058.1, on the reverse strand, counting down.
CGTTTGGTGAGGTGGCGCGCCTCGATCACCGCCTCGGGGGAGACCCCCGGCGGCAGCTCGGCCTCGGCCATGGTGGCGGCCAGGCTCGACTCCCCGCCCGGCCCGCCGCCGAGCAGATCGATGAAGGCATCCTCCAGCCGGGCCGGGGTCGGTGCGAAGGCTCCCTCGGAGAGCCCCAGCTCGCCGAGGGGAGGCGGTGCTGCATCGGGGCGCAGAAGCAGGCGCACCCGCTCCCCGGCCACGGCGCCGTCCATCACCGCCGGGTGGGCCAGGGCCCGGCGCAGCAGGGCGCGCCGGGCCCGCCCGTCCAGGTTGCCCGCCTCCAGCAGCCAGCAGCGGCTCGCCATGGCCCCCATCAGATCCGCCGGGGTGCCGCTGGTGCGCACCGCGCCCTCTGCCATCAGCAGCACGTGATCGCACAGCTCCGCCTCATCGAGATAGGCGGTGCTCCAGAGCACCGTCATGCCCCCCTGGGCGAGCTCGCGCACCATCTTCCACAGGGCGCGGCGGCTGATGGGGTCGACCCCGACCCCGGGTTCGTCCAGCAGCAGCACCTCGGGCTGGCCGAGCAGGGCGCAGGCGAGCCCGAGTTTCTGCTTCATCCCCCCCGACAGCTTGCCCGCCGGGCGGGCGGTGAAGCGGGCGAGATCGGTGAAGGCGAGCAGCCTGGCAAACGTCGGGCTGCGCTCGGGCTCCACCACGCCGCGCAAGTCGGCGTAGAGGGTGAGGTTCTCCAGCACGCTGAGATCTTCATACAGGCCGAACTGCTGGGGCATGTAGCCGAGGCGCTGGCGCAAGGCATCGCCCTCCTGCACCGGATCGAGCCCGAGCACCCGGCTCTGCCCGGCCTCCGGCACCAGCAGGCCTGCGAGCAGGCGCAGCAGGGTGCTCTTGCCCGCCCCGTCCGGCCCCACCAGGCCCGTGATGCCGCCGCCCGGTATGGTGGCCGAGATGGCATCCAGCGCCACCCGCTCGCCAAAGCGCTTGGTCAGCCCGTCGAGCCGGATGGCGGCGATCATGGGGCCAGCCTGACGGTGACCGGCATCCCCTGGCGCAGGGCCGGGTCCGGATCCTGCACCACGATGCGCAGCCGGTAGACCAGATGGGTGCGAAGGTCCGGCGTCTCTACCGATTTGGGTGTGAACTCGGCGCTGGGCGACACGAAGCCCACCACCCCCTGATAGGGCTTGTCCGGCCGTGAGTCGGTGGTGAGCTGCACCCTGGCGCCGCTCGGGAAGTGGCCGAGCCAGGGCTCCTCGACGTAGGCGCGCACCCAGACCGGGGTGGTGAGTGACAGGTTGAAGGCGGTGGCGCCGGCCTGCACCATGCTGCCCGTCTCGACGGCGCGGGTGAGGATGATGCCGTCGCTCGGGGCGGTCAGGGCCGCGTCCGCCAGGGCCAGCTCGGCGCTGGCAAGCGCCGCCTTGGCCCCTTCCAGCTGGGCATCGGACTGGGCGATCTCCTCGGGGCGGTAGCCGGTCTCGAGCTGGGCCAGCTGCTCGCGGGCGGCGCGTACCTGGGCCCGGGTTTGATCCCGCTGGGAGCGGGCGGTGTCGAGCTGGCCGCGGGAGACGGCGCCGGTGGCGGCCAGGGCGCGCTGGCGGCGCCACTGCTTGTCGGCCTCGAGAGCCGCGGCCTCGGCGGCACTGAGGGACGCCCGGGCGCGGTCCGTCTCCTCGCTGCGATACCCCTTGTGCATCAAGGCGTTGGCGGCGGTGAGCGCGGCCAGGTTGGCCCGTGCGCTGTCGCGGCTATGGATCAGCGGCGCCGGGTCGAGACGAGCCAGCAACTGGCCGGCCTGCACCGCGTCCCCCTCGTCCACCAGCACCTCGCTGACCCGGCCGCCGACCCGAAACGCCAGGTTCACGTCGCGGATGTCGACGTTGCCGTAGAGGACGGAGCCGTCGGCGGGCCGCCCCTGCCACCAGAGATAGCCTCCGATCAGGGTCAGCAGCACGACCAGCAGTACGATGCGTTGCTTCATACTCGATCTCCTTCGGGGCGGCCCTGCCACCCGAGGTAGCCACTGAGCGGGGCCAGCAGCACGGCCAGGAGTGCAATACGTTGTTTCATACCCGATCTCCTTGCCACCCGAGGTTGCCACTGAGCAGGGTCAGCAGCACGGCCAGGAGTGCGATGCGTTGCTTCATAGGGGTTCTCCTTGGGGACGGCGCAGGCCGCGCAGGGCCCAGACCAGCCGCTGCTGGGCGGCCTCGGGGTTGTCGATTTGGGCGAGGAAGGGGGCAGCCTGCTCGGGCAACCAGCCGAGCTGGCGCCCGCCACCGGCGATCACCAGGGGCAGGCCGACCGCCCCCATGATGAAGATCATCAGCTGCACCGGGTTGCCCGCCACCAGCGAACCTTCGGCCTGGGCACGCTGTACCTGCTCGAGCAGCAGCAGGGGGTGGCGGCGCGGCAGGCTGAGCAGGAAGCGCTGGGCGGCGCCTTCCCCTGCCAGGGCATCGCCGAACAGGTGGTTGATGAAGCCGCGCTGGCGCCCCACCAGGGCGATCAGCGCCTGCATGGTGGCCTCGAACTGGGTGAGGGCATCGGGGTAGGCGCCGCGGGCGGCCACCGCCTTGAGCTCATCAAAGAGGGGGGCGTACCAGAGCTCCACCAGCTCGTCGATGAAGGCGTCGCGATTGCCAAAGTGGTAGACGAAGGAGCCGAGGTTTACCCCGGCGGCGGCCGCCAGCTCGCGCACCGTGAGGCCGCGCAGCCCCTTGTCGGTGGCGATGGCGAGGCCGGTATCGAGCAGTTTTTGCCGGGTCGGGTGCACTGTGTTATCCCCATGGTGTGCAAATAATACACGAAGTTATACGTATGTATAAATCAAGTCCGATAATGAAGGAAGCACTTTTTTGAGCAGGGAGGGAGAGAGAAAGAAAATAAAAACGCCTCCACAAAGGGAGGCGTTTGGATAACGTGAGGAGCGGGCCTTACAGAATAAAGCGGCTCAGATCCTCGTCTTCAATCAGCTTGCCGAGGTGGGCGTTGACGTAGGCGGTGTCGATGACGAAGGTTTCACCGGATTTCTCGGAGGCGTCGTAGGAGATGTCTTCCATCAGGCGCTCCATCACGGTGTGCAGACGGCGGGCACCGATATTCTCGGTGCGCTCGTTGACCTGCCAGGCGGCCTCGGCCAGACGGCGGATGCCATCCTTGGTGAACTCTATCTTGACCCCTTCGGTGGCCATCAGCGCCTGGTACTGATCGGTCAGTGAGGCGTTCGGCTCGGTCAGGATGCGTTCGAAATCTTCGGTGGTCAGCGCGGTCAGCTCGACCCGGATCGGCAGACGGCCCTGCAGCTCGGGGATGAGATCGGACGGCTTGGCGATCTGGAAGGCGCCGGAGGCGACGAACAGGATATGGTCGGTCTTGACCATGCCGTGCTTGGTGTTGACGGTGCAGCCCTCGACCAGCGGCAGCAAGTCGCGCTGGACCCCCTCGCGGGAGACATCCGGGCCCGAGCTCTCGCCGCGCTTGCAGATCTTGTCGATCTCGTCGAGGAAGACGATGCCGTTGTTCTCGACGGAGGCGATGGCTTTCTGCTTCAGCTCTTCCGGGTTGACCAGGCGAGCCGCTTCTTCTTCGATCAGCGCCTTCATGGCCTCTTTGACCTTGACCTTGCGCTTCTTCTTCTGGTTCTGGCCCAGGTTCTGGAACAGCCCCTGCAGCTGGTTGGCCATCTCTTCCATGCCCGGCGGGGTCATGATCTCGACGCCCATCGGGGAAGCGGCCAGGTCCAGCTCGATCTCCTTGTCATCCAGCTGACCTTCGCGCAGCTTCTTGCGGAAGATCTGGCGGGTGTTGGAGTTGTCGGCCTTCTCCTCCTCGCCCCAGCTGTTGCGCGGGTTCGGCAGCAGGGCGTCGAGGATGCGCTCTTCGGCAGCTTCCTCGGCGCGGTATTTCATCTTCTCCATCTCGGTCTCGCGCACCAGCTTGATGGCGACATCGGTCAGATCGCGGATGATGCTGTCCACTTCCTTGCCCACGTAGCCCACTTCGGTGAACTTGGTCGCTTCGACCTTGATGAAGGGGGCATTGGCCAGCTTGGCCAGGCGGCGGGCGATCTCTGTCTTGCCCACGCCGGTCGGGCCTATCATCAGGATATTCTTCGGGGTCACCTCGTGGCGCATCTCTTCATTGAGCTGCATGCGGCGCCAGCGGTTGCGCAGGGCCACGGCCACCGCGCGCTTGGCATCGGCCTGACCAATGATGTGCCGGTCCAGCTCGTGGACGATTTCTCTCGGGGTCATCTCGGACATGATGGGATTCCTGTGTCGGGGGCGGCGTGGCCGCCCCTGGAGATTGGGGGGCGCTTACTTGGCGCTGTAGTCCAGCACTTCGACGGTGTGGTGCTGGTTGGTGAAGACGCAGATGTCGCCCGCAATCTTGAGGGCCTTCTCGACGATGCTCTTGGCATCCAGATCTGTGTTCTCCAGCAGGGCGATGGCGGCGGACTGGGCGAAGTTGCCGCCGCTGCCGATGGCGATGAGATCGTGCTCCGGCTGCACCACGTCACCGTTGCCGGTGATGATGAAGGATTTGTGCTCGTCGGCGACCGCCAGCAGGGCCTCAAGGCGGCGCAGGGCGCGATCGGTGCGCCAGTCCTTGGCCAGCGCCACGGCGGCGCGCTCCAGGTTGCCCTGGTGGGCCTGCAGCTTGGCTTCGAAGCGCTCGAGCAGGGTGAAGGCATCGGCGGTGCCGCCGGCGAAACCTGCCAGCACCTTGCCGTTGTAGAGGCGATGAACCTTGCGGGCATTGCCCTTCATGACGGTGTTGCCAAGGGAAACCTGGCCATCGCCACCGATGACGACCTGACCGTTGCGGCGAACTGAAACTATGGTAGTCACTTCATTTACCTCGCTTGAGCCGAATGACGGCCTGACTGTGCATGGCAACAAAGATGGGGATGGCGCACCGGCTTTTCAAGCCTGTTTATTGTGCGGATGGCGGGGAGGGGGAGATGGGCGCCAGGAGGGCGTCGAAAGAAACAGGGCCGGGTGTTGCCACCCGGCCCTGTGCATGGACGCAGCGATCACCCCTTCCTGGGGATGCAGCCACTGATGCCGGAGCCCTGCAGCTTGCGGTTGGCCGCGTCGGCCGCCGCCTTGCCGTTGAAGGGGCCCACCATCACCTTGTAGACGGTGCCGTTGGCGCCGTTGATCACCTGCAGGCTGGAGGAGAGTCCGGCGGTAAAGGCGATGCGCGCCTTGAGCGACTCCGCGGAGTCCTGGGAGCGCAGGGCGGCGCACTGCATCATGTAGCGGCCGCCGTCGGCAGCTGCCGTCTGTGCAGACTGGGTCGCTGCCTGGGCCCTGGCGGCCTCGGCCCGTTCCCGTTCCAGCTCGGCGCGGATCTCCCGCTCCATCCGTTCACGTTCGGCCTTCTGGTCGATCACCTGCTCCCGGGCGCTGGCGACCGGGGCGGCGGTGGCCGGCTTGGTCGGCTGCACCGGCTGCGGCTGATAGGGCTTCGTCTGGCCGATGGGGGTGCCCGGTTGGGGAATGTCGGTCGGCACCGGCTGCGGCAGTGTCTCCGGCTGCAGGGTGACGGTCGGCGCGGGCGGTGGCGGCAGCACGCCCGGCTGGGGCGGCGGCTCGATGACGTCCACCTGCTTGTTCTCCAGCCGCTCGATGTAGCTCCACTTCTCCTGGGGCAGGCCATTGCCCTGCGCCTTGGGCTTGTTCGCCTTTACCTGTTCCTCGATGGTGGGGGCGTCGGCCCCCTTGCCGTTGATGAGGTAGAGGAAGGCGCCGAAGCCGACCACCAGGGCCCCGGCCAGCAGTGCCGGGATAACAGGAAAGCGGCGAGGGGCCGCTTTCTTGATGTTACGGCCACCCGCCCGGCGTCGCGGGCTGTTGCCGACGTAATCCCGGGTCGCCATCTATTACATGCGCTCCAGGGTGTGGATGCCCAGCACGCCCAGGCCCAGCTTGAGCACCTTGGCGGTGGCCGCACACAGCAGCAGACGGCTCTGGCGAGTGGCCTCGTCGACGCCATCCTTGTTGATCGGGCAGGCTTCGTAGAAGGTCATAAAGTTGCCAGACAATTCATAGAGATATGTGCACAGAAGGTGCGGCATCCCCTTGTCCGCCACGCCATTGACCGCGTCGGAGAACTGGATCAGTTTCTGGGCCAGGGTCTCTTCCGCCTCTTCGGCCAGGATCACCTTGCCGCTCAGGGTATCGGCATCGACGCCGGCCTTGCGGAAGATGGACTGGATGCGGGTGTAGGCGTACTGCAGATAGGGCGCGGTGTTGCCCTCGAACGACAGCATCAGATCCCAGTCGAAGATGTAGTCCGTGGTGCGGTTCTTGGAGAGATCCGCGTACTTGACCGCACCCATGGCGATGGCATGAACCACCTGGGCCTTCTCCTCGGCGGAAAGGTCGCTGTTGCGGCTCTCCAGCAGGGCGGCGGCGCGCTCTTCCGCCTCGTTCAGCAGGTCGACCAGCTTGACGGTGCCGCCGGAGCGGGTCTTGTAGGGACGGCCATCCTTGCCCAGCATCATGCCGAAGGCGTGGTGCTCGAGGGGCACGGATTCCGGCACATAGCCCGCCTTGCGGGTGATGGTCCAGGCCTGCATCAGGTGCTGGTGCTGACGGGAGTCGATGAAGTACATGACACGGTCGGCGCCCAGGGTTTCATAGCGGTACTTGGCACAGGCGATGTCGGTAGTGGTGTAGAGGAAGCCGCCGTCGCTCTTCTGGATGATGACGCCCATGGGCTCGCCATCCTTGTTCTTGAACTCGTCCAGGAACACCACGGTGGCGCCTTCGCTCTCGACCGCGAGGCCCTTGACCTTCAGGTCGGCCACGATCTGGGGCAGCATGTCGTTGTACATGGACTCGCCCATGATGTCCTTGTTGGTCAGGGAGACATTCAGGCGGTCGTAGTTGCGCTGGTTCTGTTCCATGGTCATGTCGACCAGCTTCTTCCACATGGCGCGGCAGTACTCGTCACCGCCCTGCAGCTTGACCACGTAGTTGCGCGCGCGCTCGGCGAAGGCTTCGTCTTCGTCGTAGTGGCGCTTGGCCTGGGTGTAGAAGGCTTCCAGATCGCGCAGCTCCATGTCGGAGGCGTGCTCGTTGGCCATCTTCTCCAGATAGGCGATCAGCATGCCGAACTGGGTGCCCCAGTCGCCGATGTGGTTGGCGCGGATCACCTTGTGGCCGAGGAACTCCAGGGCGCGGGCGGCCACGTCACCGAGGACGGTGGAGCGGATGTGGTGCACCGCCATCTCCTTGGCCACGTTCGGGGCGGAGTAGTCCACCACCACTGTCTGGGCGGTCGGCAGTTTCACGTTGGCGTTGGCGGAGGTCACCATGGCCTCGACCTGACCGGCCAGCCAGCTGGGGTCGAAGAAGAAGTTGATGAAGCCGGGGCCGGCGATCTCGACCTTGGCGATCAGATCGGAGGCGGGCAGGTGCTCGATGATGGCGGCGGCCAGCTCGCGGGGATTCTTGCGGGCCGGTTTGGCCAGCAGCATGGCCAGGTTGGTGGCCAGGTCACCGTGAGCCTTTTCCTTGCATCGGTCTACTTGCACCCGGGCTTCCAGGTCCGCCGGCAGGATGCCCGCTGACTTGAGATTGGCTACCGTTTGTTCAAGTAGATGATGAATATGCTCTTTCATAACTGACCACCGAGGTTGCGCGTCGAAAAATGACAGACTGGATAAGGGCGTGAATTTTACCCGCATCGGGCCGAGAAAACTATAGGAACGGCCCGCACCCATGGGTGTGGCGGATATTTCACTGCATTTTCCACCACATTGCAGGATATTGATTTGGATAAGTGGTGGTTATCCATTTCTACTGCATATCGAAGCGGCTTGTCCAGGCTATTTTCCCCTGATTGTTAAGAGGTTATTTAGACCGATTCGATCTGAATGATCCCGCCTCGCACGACGGTCGTATCCTTAGAGGAAGCCGATGGAGGACGATTTCGATGAAACTGGCGCTGTTCCCGCTCTCTGCTCACCTGCTGCCCGGCGGCATCATGCCGCTGCGCATCTTCGAGTCCCGCTACCAGCGCATGGTCGCCGAGTCCCGGGAGAGGGAGTTTGCGCTCTGCATGCTGGACCCTCGTCAGCCCGATGCGCTGCGCAACATGTATCCCATCGCCACCCGGGTGCGGATCATCGACTTCGATCTGCTGCCGGACGGCCTGCTCGGCATTACCGTGCTCGGCGTGGAGCGGGTCAGGATCACCGATCTGTGGCAGGAATCCGACGGCCTGCGGGTCGGCGAGGTGGAACCCCTGCCCCCCTGGCAGAGCGCCCGGCTCAAGGCCGATCAGCACTCCCTGGCCAAGGCGCTGCAGGACGTGTTCAACGACTACCCCGAGTATGCCGCTCTCTACCCCGCGCCGGACTGGGAGGACGCGAGCTGGGTGGCCCAGCGCTGGCTGGAGGTGCTGCCCATCCCGGTGGAGCAGAAGCAGTGGCTGGTGGCGGCCAAGGACAACCAGCCCGCCCTCTCCCTGCTGAGTGGCCTGCTGGTCGCGAGCCACTGACACGTCAGGGTGATCCTTTTCCCTTCCCGCGCGTATTGGTGAAGACCACGACACGCGAGGGATGGCGCAATGGCATATACTGGCCAACCACAATCGGCTCCACGCAGGACATCGCCCCCCATGGATAACCCAGATGGCGATCTGACTTCTCTTCTCATCCGTGTGGCGGAGCAGGGCGACAAGGCTGCCTTCGCCACCCTGTTTCACCACTTCGCCCCGCGCATCCGCGGCTATGGGCTGCGGCACCTCGGCAGCGAGGCCAACGCCATGGAGCTGGTCCAGGAGACCATGCTGCTGGTTTGGCAGAAGGCACGCCTCTACCACCCCGACAAGGGGGCGCCGACCACCTGGATCTACACGGTGATGCGCAACCAGAGCTTCGACATGCTGCGCCGCCGCCGTGCCAGCAAGGAGGAGCTCTGCGCCGAGGAGCTGTGGCCCCTGCTGGAGTTCAGGGCGGAGGAGGAGCACCTGAGCGGCGGCGAAGACGCCGTGCTGACTCGCCAGATGGCCCGTTATGTGGCCACCCTGCCGGAACCGCAGCAGCAGGTGGTGCGCGGCCTCTATCTGCAGGAGCTCTCCCAGCAGGAGCTGGCAGACAGGCTCGGCGTGCCGCTCGGCACCATCAAGTCCCGCCTCCGTCTGGCATTACAGAAACTGAAGGAACAAGTGGAGCAAGGCCATGATTAAGACCCATCCGACTGCACTCATGCTGCGCGCCTTTGCCGCCGACGAGCTGCCCCTGCCGCTGGCCGTCGGCGTCTCCGCCCATTGCGAGCTCTGCCCCGATTGCGCCGCCCGGGTCAAGGAGTGCGAAGAGGAGCTGGCCCGGGAGCACCTGATGCCCGACGAACCGGACGAGGCGTTGCCGCCCGGGTTCGATGCCATGCTCGCCGGGATACTGCAGCAACCCGCTCCCCCTGTGAGCACACGCGAGCGGCATGGGCAGACGGCCCCCGAGCTGAGGGTGGCGGGCCAGAGCTACCGCCTGCCACGGGTGCTGGCCAGGCACCATGACCCCAGGTGGCGCCACCTCGGCGCCATTCGTCAGCACAGCCTGCCGCTCGACGAGATGGGGGCTCGCGCCAGCCTGCTGCACATCGAGGCGGGAGGGCGCATTCCGGAGCACACCCACAAGGGCTATGAGCTGACCCTGCTGCTGGCGGGCACCATCGAAGATGGCGACACCCGCTATCAGGCGGGGGACTTCATCTGGCGCGACGCCAGCCATGCCCACAGCCCGCACACGCCGGACGGTTGCCTCTGCTATACGGTGCAGAACGCGCCCGTGCAGTTCACCAAGGGGCTGTCGCGGCTGCTCAACGGCATCAGTCATCGCCTCTACTGAGGCGCCCGCCATCATGAAAAAAGGGACCAAGAGGTCCCTTTTTTGTTGTGCGTTTCGCAGTCTGTCAGGCCACGAAGACCAGGTAGACGGCGAAGGCCACCACGAAGCGGTAGATGGCGAACGGGATGAAGTCGAGGCGACGGATCAGCGCCAGGAAGGTCTTGATGGCGATCATGGCCACCACGAAGGCAGTGACGAAGCCCACCGCGAACATGGGGAAATCGGCCATGGAGAGGAAGTCGCGGCTCTTGTAGAGGTCCAGGCCGCTGGCCGCGATCATCATGGGCACCGCCATGATGAAGGAGAACTCGGCCGCCGCATGACGACTGATCCCCATCAGCATGCCGCCGCTGATGGTGGCGCCGGAGCGGGAGAAGCCGGGCCAGAGCGCCAGGCACTGGAACAGGCCGATGCCGAACGCCTGCTTGTAGCTGATGTCGTCCAGGGTCTCGGCGCGCACCGCAGGGCGGAACTTCTCGGCGATGATGAGCAGGATGCCGCCGGCCACCAGGGCATACATCACCGTCTCCGGGCCAAACAGATAGGCCTTGATCCAGCTGTGGACCAGCAGCCCGATGACCACGGCGGGCAGCATCCCGAGGATGACGTGCACCAGCGTCAGGGTGGCCTGGCCCTGCGGCGGCTTCTGGCCGAAATGAATGCCGATGAGGCCAAACAGGCGGCGCCAGAACATGACGACCACCGCCAGGATGGAGCCCAGCTGGATCACCACCTCGAAGGTGGCGGCCTTGGGGCCTTCAAACCCGAGCAGGTGGCCGACGATGATCATGTGGCCGGTGGAGGAGACGGGCAAAAATTCGGTCAGGCCTTCCACTATGCCCAGCACGAAGGCGACAAACAGGGCGTAGGATTCGGTCATGGTGCAGATCTCTTGGTTGATGGGTCTGGATAAAATCAGCCCCGATCAGGGTCGGGGCGGCCAATGATGGCGGAAAATCGCGCGGGCAACCAGAGATTATTGGGGGCTGTGTCTGCGAACCTGGCCGACCCCTCTTGTGGGAGAGGGGCGGGGTAGGTAGCGCTCCTGTTTTCCGGGGCGCGGGGCCGGCGCCGCCATGGTCACGTCATTGTCTGACATGACCTTTTGTGCGGACTGACGGCTCGGGCCGGCGGCTCATCCCGTTACCCCAGCACGGACAGGATCTGCTGCTGCAGGGCCTCCTCCAGGGGCGGCTGTGCCAGGGCGTCGACGGCGCTCGCGATCTGCTGCGGGTTGCTGGCACCGATGAGGGCGCAGCTCACCACGGGGTCGCGCAACACCCACTGCAGCGCGAGCTGTGACAGGGGTTGTCCCCGCTGCTGCGCCAGTTCGTGCAGAGCACGGATCCTGGCGAGCCTGTCCTCGGTGAGCTGTTCGGGCTTGAGGAAGGGGCTGCCGCTGGCGGCGCGCGAATCGGCGGGAATGCCGGCCAGGTAGCGATCGCTCAGCAGCCCGCCGGCCAGGGGGGAGAAAGCGACCACGCCCATGCCGTGTTCGCGGCAAACCGGCAGGGTCTCGGCCTCGATGTCGCGCTGGAACAGGGAGTATTTGAGCTGGTTGACCAGGCAGGGGGTGCCGAGCTCCGCCAGCCGGGTCGCGGCCTTCGCCGCCAGTTCGGCCGGGTAGTTGGAGAGGCCGACATAGAGCGCCTTGCCCTGGCGCACCATGAGCGCCAGCGCCTGGCAGGTTTCCTCCAGCGGGGTGCGGGAGTCGGGTCTGTGGTGATAGAAGATGTCCACGTAGTCGAGGCCGAGCCGGCGCAGGCTCTGGTGCAGGCTGGCAAACAGGTATTTGGCGCTGCCCCCATCCCCGTAGGGGCCGTCCCACATCACGTAGCCCGCCTTGCTGGCGATGACGAGCTCGTCCCGATACGGCGCCAGGCTGCCCTTGAGCAGTTTGCCGAAGGTGATCTCGGCACTGCCTGGCGGCGGCCCGTAGTTGTTGGCGAGGTCGAAGTGGGTGATGCCCAGATCGAACGCCCGGTGCACCATGGCTTTCGCCGTGGCGGGGTCGCATCCTTCCCCGAAGTTGTGCCAGAGCCCGAGACCGATACCGGGCAGGCGCAGACCGTGGCGACCGGCGGGTCGATAGGCCTGGCGCTGGTAGCGGTCGGGCGCGGCGAGGTAGTGTTCATCCATAACGACTCCTTGCGTGTTCGGATCAGGGGCTGGGGAAGAAGCGGTAGCGGGTCTGGTGGCGATAGCGTTCCCCCGGCAGCAGCCAGGGATCGCCGAGAGCCGGCCGGTTCGGGCTGTCGGGCAGCTGCTGCGCCTCCAGGCAGAAACCGTCGTAGTCCCGATAAGGCTGGCCGTTGCGATCCATTGTGCCGGCCAGCCAGTTGCCGCTGTAGAACTGCAGAGAGGGCTGGTTGGTGTGCACCACCATCGCCAGCTTGCCATCCCCCGAGACCACCCTGGCCGCCCAGGGCTGATCGGGGCTGTCGGGCAGGGCATTGCCCTGATGGGGGGCTGGGTCGGTGTTGAGAAGGAAGGCGTGATCATACCCCTTGGCCAGCCGCTGCTGGGGATGGCTCATCCACTCCTGGCCGATGAGGCGCGGAGCCCGCAGATCGAAGGGACCCTCCACCGGAGTGATGGCCAGCGGCAGGCTCTGCTCGTCGGTGGGCAGAAAGCGGTCGGCGTTGAGGCTGATGCTGTGACTGCGGATGTCGCCGCCCCCGTCCAGGTTGAAGTAGGCGTGGCTGGTGAGACTGACCGGGGTCGCCTCATCCGTGCTGGCGCTGAAGTCGACCACCAGATCGTGGTGCTCCAGACGGTACTCCAGGGTCACTCTCAGATTGCCGGGAAAGCCCTGATCCCCCGCCCGGGAGATCAGCACCAGCCTGACCCTGTCCGCCTCCTGCTCCTTGATCTGCCAGTGGCGGCGGTGAAAGCCCTCGCTCCCGCCGTGCAGGCAGTTGGCCCCCTGATTCGCGTCCAGGGGCCAGCGGTCGTCCCCTCGCACCAGTTCGGCCCCCCCGATGCGGTTGGCGAAACGCCCAGCCACGGCCCCCAGCCACACCTGCTGGTGGGGGTAGGCGGCATCGCTGCAGCCCAGCAGTACCTCCCGCCGCACACCGGCCACCGGCAGGCTGAGGGAGGTGAGGGTGGCCCCGAAGTCGAGGCCGCGCAGGCGCAGCCCCTCCTCGTTTTCCAGTTCGAAGGAGGTCATAGCTTGCCTGCCCCGGCGCTGGCGCGACAGACGTAGCAGTCCGCCTTGAGACCGAATTTGGCCGGGTATTGGGCCTCGACCACGGCGATCACCTCGGCCACCTTCTCGGGGCGCAGCAGGGCGACCACACAGCCACCGAAGCCGCCGCCAGTCATCCGCACGCCCCCCTCGGTGCCGATCTCGGCCTTGATGATCTCCACCAGGCCGTCGATGGCGGGCACGGTGATCTCGAAGTCATCCCGCATGGCGGCATGGGACTCGGCCATCAGGGCGCCGAGGCGCACCAGATCGCCGGAGGCGAGCGCATCGGCGGCCGCCAGGGTGCGGGCGTTCTCCCCGACCACGTGGCGGGCGCGGCGATAGCAGGCCTCGTCCAGCCCGGCCTTGCCCGCTTCCAGGGTCGCCAGATCCAGGTCGCGCAGCGCCTTGACCCCGTAATGGCGGGCGGCGCTCTCGCACTGCTGGCGACGGGTGTTGTATTCGCTGTCCACCAGGCCGCGGCGCACGTTGGAGTTGACGATGAGCACCGCCAGATCCGCGGGCATGGGGATGAGACGGGTCTGGAGGGAGCGGCAGTCGAGCAGCAGGGCGTGATCCTTCTCGCCGCTCGCGGAGATCATCTGATCCATGATGCCGCAGTTGCAGCCGACGAACTGGTTCTCCGCCTGCTGGCCGTTGAGGGCGATCTCCGCCTGGCTGATGTCGAGCCCCTGGGCCTCCTTGAAGGCCTGGCCGATGGCCACCTCCAGGGAAGCGGAGGAGGAGAGCCCGGTTCCCTGGGGTACGTTGCCGGAGACCACCAGGTTGAGACCGCGCAGGGCATAACCGCGCCCCTGCAGATGTTTCACCACCCCGCGGATGTAATCGCTCCAGCGCTGATCCGGGTGATGGGTGATGGGTTTGTCCAGATCGAACAGGTCGCGCTGGTTGCCGTAGTCGGCGGCGATCACGTGCACCAGGTTGTCATTCCGCAGGCCGATGGCGACACAGGTCTCGTAGTCGATGGCACAGGGCAGCACGAAGCCGTCGTTGTAGTCGGTGTGCTCGCCGATGAGGTTGACGCGGCCCGGGGCGCGCACCAGCAGATCGGGTTGCTGCTCAAACTGCTCGGCAAAGACGGCGCTGACGCGTTGGCTCGGGGTCATGGGGTCACCTCACTGGCTTTGTAATGAACGGGGGAAAGGGCGCGCAGGCGCTCTGCGGCCTGCTCCGGCGTCAGATCGCGCTGGGTCTCGGCCAGCATCTCGAAGCCCACCATGAACTTGCGCACCGTGGCCGAACGCAGCAGAGGCGGGTAGAAATGGGCATGCAGCTGCCACGCTTCGGGGCAATCGGAGCGGGGGGGCGCAAAGTGCCAGCCCATGGAGTAGGGGAAGCTGCACTCGAACAGGTTGTCGTAGCGGCTGGTGAGCTCCTTGAGTGCGATGGCCAGGTCCTGCTGCAGCTCGGGAGTGAGGTCGAGCAGGGAGGGGACGTGGCGCTTGGGCAGCAGCAGGGTCTCGAACGGCCAGGCGGCCCAGAAGGGGACCACAGCGAGCCAGTGTTCCGTTTCCACCACGATGCGCGAGCGATCCGCCAGCTCCCGCTCCACATAGTCGACCAGCAGCGGGCGGCCGTGCTCGGCCAGCCAGGCGCGCTGGTGCTCCTCTTCCCGGGCGATCTCGTTGGGCAGGAAGTCGCTGCCCCACAGCTGGCCGTGAGGATGAGGGTTGGAGCAGCCCATGACGGCGCCCTTGTTTTCAAAGACCTGTACCCACTCCCACTGGGCAGACAGCTCGGCCACCTGATCCATCCAGGTGGTGATCACCCCCTCGATGGCGGGCAGGGGCAGCTCGGGGAGGGTCTTGCCGTGATCCGGCGAGAAGCAGATGACCCGGCTGGTGCCGCGGGCAGCCTCCAGCTTGAGCAGGGGATCCGGCGCCGCATCGCTCGGCGGGGTGTCCTGCATCAGGGCGGCGAAGTCGTTGGTGAAGACGAAGGTGCCCTGATACTCGGGGTTGATGTCACCAGTGACCCGCTTGTTGCCCGCGCAGAGGAAGCAGTCGGGATCATGGGCCTGGCTCGGCGCCTGGCTGACTTTTTCGACCTGGCCTTGCCAGGGGCGCTTGGCCCTGTGGGGAGAGACCAGCACATACTGGCCGGTCAGCGGGTTGAAGCGGCGGTGGGGGTGATCAACGGGGTTGAACATCATCACTCCAGTCTATGAGTTGAAGAAATCCGGAGGCGCAGGCCTGGGCCTACTCCTCGTAACCATTGGGGTTGGCGGACTGCCAGCGCCAGCTGTCGGCACACATGGTCGCGAGATCCCGGCTGGCGTGCCAGTCCAGTTCCCGTGCGGCCTTGGCCGGATCTGCCCAGCACTCGGCGATGTCGCCGGGGCGCCGGGGCTCGATGCGATAGGGCAGGGGACGGCCGCAGGCTGCCTCGAACGCCGCCACCATCTGCAGCACGCTCTGGCCCTGGCCCGTGCCCAGGTTGTAGGGGTGGACGCCCCCCCGGCCGGCGCAGTGGTGGAGCGCCTTGACGTGCCCCTCGGCGAGATCCATCACGTGGATGTAGTCGCGTACTCCGGTGCCGTCCACGGTAGGGTAATCGTTACCAAAGACCGAGAGGCTGTCGCGGCGGCCGATGGCGACCTGGGTTAAAAACGGCATGAGGTTGTTGGGAATGCCCTGGGGATCTTCCCCCAGGGTGCCGGACTCGTGGGCCCCGACCGGGTTGAAGTAGCGCAGCAGGGTCATGCTCCAGTGCGGTTCAGCCCGTTGCAGATCCTCGAGGATCTCCTCGATGATCAGCTTGGATCGGCCGTAAGGGTTGGTGGCGCTGCGCGGGAACGTCTCCTTGATGGGGGTACTGGCCGGGTCGCCGTAGACGGTGGCCGACGAGCTGAAGACCAGGTTGTGCACCCCTGCACGCTTCATCGCCTGCAGCAGCACCAGGGTGCCGCCGAGGTTGTTGTCGTAGTAGTCCAGCGGCATGCGGGTCGACTCCCCGACCGCCTTGAGGGCGGCGAAGTGGATCACCGCCCCTATCTCCTGTTCGGTGAAGATGCGATCCAGCAGGACCGAGTCGCGGATGTCCCCCTGATAGAAGCGGGGAGCCTGCCCGCTGATGGCGGCGACACGGGTCAGCACGCCGGCCTTGCTGTTGCAGAGATTGTCCACCACCACGGGCTCCATGCCCGCGGCCTGCAGGGCCAGACAGGTGTGGCTGCCGATATAGCCACAACCGCCGGTCACCAGTACTTTCATCCTCTTCTCCACCCTTGTTTCCTCACACAGGAAAAGCCTGAGGAGGAGTCTAGCCGAGGGGCAGACGGGCAAACTGTGAGCCGCTTAACAAATATGTGTAAACGATTACACCATTTTTTGTCGTCATGAATGTCGAGATATGACTTTTTCCACTGTTATCAGGGACATTGACCGGTATAATGCGATCTATCGAACCGTGAAATAAGTGAAAACAGCATGAGCACCATCAAGGATGTCGCCCGTTTGGCCAACGTTTCGGTGGCAACGGTTTCACGGGTGATGAACAACTCACCCAAGGCCAGCGCCGCCTCCCGCGAGGTGGTGCTGAAAGCCATGGCCGAACTGGGCTACACCCCCAATGCCAACGCCCGGGCTCTGGTCAGCCAGACCTGTGACACCATGGGCGTGGTGGTGGGCGACGTGGCGGATCCTTTCTTCGGTGCCCTGGTCAAGGGGGTGGCCGCGGTGGCGGTGGAGCAGGGGCTGCACCTGCTGATGGGTAATGGTTTTCACCGTGCCCAGCAGGAGCGGGAAGCGATCGAGCTGCTCATCGGCAAGCGTTGCGAGGCGCTGGTGGTGCACAGCAAGGCGCTCGACGACGAGGAGCTCATCGACTATGCCCTGCGGGCGCCCGGCATGGTGCTGATCAACCGCGACATTCCGAGCCTGAGGGGGCGTTGTATCGCCCTCAACAACCGGTTGGGGGCGGCGACTGCGACCCGCCATCTGCTGGATCTGGGTCATCGCCACATCGCCTTCCTGAGCTCGGATCACGCCATCGAGGATGCCCTGTTGCGCCATCAGGGCTATCAGGATGCGCTGGCGGAGGCGGGACTGAGCGCCGATCCCGAGCTGGTGGAGAGCGGCATGCCCAATGAAGAGGGTGGTGAGCGCGCCATGCTCAACCTGCTGGCCAAGGGGCTGCCCATCACGGCGGTGGTGGCCTACAACGATGCCATGGCGGCGGGGGCCATCTCGGTGCTGGCGGACAACGGCTTCAAGGTGCCGGAAGAGGTCTCTGTGGTGGGGTTCGATGACATCATCTACGCGAGATACTTGCGGCCCAAGCTCTCCACCATGCGCTATCCCATCGAGCTGATGGCGGCCCAGGCGGCCAAGCTGGCGTTGCAACTCGCCGCCGGGGAGGGCGAGTCGGTGCAGAGCCGCATCTACACCCCGACCCTGATCAACCGCCACTCAGTGGCGCCCGTCAGGCTCTGATCCCGGGCTGCCCACCTTCTTTCAAGCCTGCCATGCGGTCCCGACCCCGTTGCCGCCACCCTGGTGACGGGGTGGCGGCCTCGCCTCCCTGATTGCCGCCTGCGTTTATATCTGCGCACCGTTCTCGGCCCAGATCTGAGGACTGACGTAGCTACCTGGTGGTGACGGGGCGCCCTCGCCTGTCGCCAGCGCACCGAGCCACGTACTGTCCTTCTGCCCCGATCTCACGGCGGATGCCGCCACCGGGCGGTGGGCATCGTATTGCCCTTTCACGAGATCCACCTAGGTGTTGCTCCCCTGCCACTATTGCGGCCCGGGTGTGGGGATGGCAGTAACAAGAGGTGGTCGTTCGCCCCCTGCCTCTGCGCGGCGGCTCCGATCCCCTGTCCGACGCGGTCACCCCGGCGGCGGGATGGCGGCGTCAAGCACTCATCCCTGCCCGCATCTTTATCAACCATCAGCTCCCGGTCTCCGAGCCGTGAATCCCCGCTTTTTACCCCCGTGCTGACCGGAACGGGCTTTTACCTGCATTTATCCTATTTTTACTCCGCTTTACTTAACAAAATAAGTGTAATCGTTTACATCGTTGTGAGCGAGATCGCCGAACCACGGCCAAAACTTCCCTACACTGCAATGGTTTTCAGTGCTCATGCAGGGAGAGAAAGAGATGCTCAGGGAGATAGTGGCCCGTCAGGACTGGCAGACCCAGGCGATTACGTCGGTGAATCGGCTGCCCGCCCATACCCCCTTGTCCAGTTGGCGTGACGAGGCCGAGGCGCGGGCCGGCTTGCCTTCCCCCTCCTGCCTGCTGCTCGACGGCGAGTGGCGCTTCTCCTTCTTCGATGCGCCGGAATTGGTGCCCGAGTCCTGGGTGAACGAGGATCTGGGGGACGCGACCGCTATCCTGGTGCCGGGCAACTGGCAGCTGGATGCGGCCTACCCAGGGTTGCGGCCTGTGACCGATGTGCCCATCTACACCAACATCAAGTACCCTTTCCCCTGCGATCCGCCCCGGGTGCCCGCCGAGAATCCCACCGGCTGCTACTCCCGCGTGTTCGACTTGCCGGCCGACTGGCTGGCTGATGGCCAGACCCGGATCATCTTCGGCGGGGTGGACAGCGCCTTCCACCTGTTCTGCAACGGCCGCTGGGTCGGCTACTCCCAGGACAGCCGGTTGCCCGCCGAGTTCGATCTGACTCCCTTCCTGCAGGCCGGGCAAAACCGGCTGGCGGCCCTGGTGCTGCGCTGGTCCGATGGCTCCTACCTGGAGGATCAGGACATGTGGCGCATGAGCGGCATCTTCCGCTCCGTCAGCCTGCTGCACAAACCCGAGCGCCGCCTGCTGGACGTACGGCTGACGCCGGTGCTGGACGCCTGCTACCGGGATGCACACCTCAAGATCGATCTGCAGGTCAATGAGGGCAGCGGCCTGGCTGTGGAGGCCAGGCTCTATTTCGGTGAGACGCTGATCGCCGAGCGACGCCAGCCGCTCGGCACCGGGGCCATCGACGAGAAGGGGGCCTACGGAGACAGGAGCGAGTTCTGGCTGGAGGTGGCGGCACCGCACAAGTGGAGCGCCGAGACCCCCCATCTCTACCGTCTGACCCTGACCCTGCTGGACGAGCAGGGGGAGTCCATCGAGAGCGAGGCCTATGACGTGGGCTTTCGGGCGGTGGAGATCCGCGGCGGTCTGCTGCGGGTCAACGGCCAGCCCCTGCTCATTCGCGGTGCCAACCGCCACGAGCACCACCCCGCCACGGGGCATGCGGTGACGCCTGCCGACATGGAGCAGGATCTGCTGCTGATGAAGCGGCACAACTTCAACGCGGTGCGCTGTTCTCACTATCCCAACCACCCCGAGCTCTATCGCCTGTGCGACCGGCTCGGTCTCTACGTGGTGGACGAGGCGAACCTGGAGACCCACGGCATGACCCCCATGGGGAGGCTGGCGCGGGATCCCGCCTGGAGCACCGCCTTCCTCGAGCGGGTCACCCGCATGGTGGCGCGGGACTTCAACCACCCCAGCATCATCATCTGGTCCCTCGGCAATGAATCCGGCTACGGCCCGGCCCACGACGCCATGTACCAGTGGGTCAAGGGCAGCGACCCCAGCCGTCCCGTGCAGTACGAGGGGGGCGGAGCCGATACCCCGGCCACCGACATCATCTGCCCCATGTATGCCCGGACCCATCAGGATCAACCCTTCCCGGCCGTGCCCAAGTGGGCGCTGGCCAAGTGGATCGGCCTGCCTGGGGAGACCCGGCCGCTGATCCTGTGTGAATACGCCCACGCCATGGGCAACAGCCTGGGAGGCTATGCCCACTACTGGCAGGCGTTTCGTGATCACCCCCGCCTGCAGGGCGGTTTCGTCTGGGATTGGGTCGATCAGGGGCTGGACAAGCAGACCGACGACGGCCGCCACTTCTGGGCCTATGGGGGAGACTTCGGCGATACCCCCAATGACCGCCAGTTCTGCTGCAACGGCCTGCTGTTCCCCGATCGCACGCCCCATCCGTCGCTGTTCGAGGCCAAGCGTGCCCAGCAGCCCTTCGTGCTGACCCTGGCCAGCCAGCAGCCGCTCAAGGTCGCGATCACCAGCGAGTACCTGTTCCGCAGGACGGACAACGAAACGCTGCACTGGCGGTTGTGCGAGGACGGCGTGGTGGTGAGTCAGGGTGAGTGCTCGCTTGAGCTGGCGCCCCTGGCCTGCGTGACCCTGACCCTGCTGGAGCGCTTGCCTGCCTTTGCGGCGGGGAGCCTTGCGTGGCTGGATCTCGCCATCGTACAGCACGGCGCCACGGCCTGGGCCGAGGCGGGGCACGAGGTGGCGCGCCAGCAATGCATGCTGCCGACGCCCCTGGCCATTCCGGCGGCGTTCAGCCCCGCCACCCTGAGCGAACAGGGTGATCACTGGCAAGTGCGTACGACAGGGGGAGAGTGGCGGCTCGACAAGGCCAGCGGCCGAGTCGCGAGCTGGCAGAAGCAGGGCCGGGAGCGGCTGAAAGACGCTATTGCCGACCACTTCTATCGGGCGCCACTCGACAACGACATCGGTACCAGCGAGGCGGATCACGCCGATCCCAACGCCTGGATCGCTCGCTGGCAGGAGGCCGGGCTCAACGCACTGGCGCACCGCTGTCTCGACCTGACGGTGAGCCCTGATCAAGGGACGGTGACGGTGCGACACGGCTACTTCGTCGGGGCCGAACTCAAGCTGCTGACCCGCTGGCACCACAAGTTTGCCAGCGACGGAGCCATGCACCTCGCCATCGAAGTGGAGGTGGCCGGTGACATGCCCTCCCTGCCGCGCATCGGCGCCCGGCTCTGGCTGGCTGACGAGCTGGCTGACGGTGACGAGGTGAGCTGGCTGGGACGCGGTCCCCACGAGAATTACCCGGACAGGCTGCTGGCCGCCGACGTGCAGCGCTGGCAACGGCCCGCCTCGGCCCTGCACACCCCCTATGTCTTCCCGACCGACAACGGCCTGCGCTGCGATACCCGTCAGCTGCAATTGGGGGATCTGGCGGTGGAGGGACGCTTCCACTTCAGCGTCAGCCGCTACAGCCAGCAGCAGCTCGCTCAGGCCCGTCACCAGACCGATCTGGTGGCCCTGGGGGGGACTCACCTCTGCCTCGATGGCTTCCATATGGGGGTGGGCGGGGATGACTCCTGGAGCCAGAGTGTGCGGCCCGAATTCTGGTTGTTGCCTGGAAGTTACAGCTGGAACTGCATTTTGCGCTAGATAGTCTAGTCTCTTATGGCAAGGCCTCGAAGGAGGCTGTTGTGGGCATAACTATTTAATTTTTAACAACATTGTCGCTATGTAACAGAGTGTAAACGTTTTCATTTTGTTGCCATGATCACAGACCGTCACACAACAAACTGATTACATTAGGCTGGCGCCAGTTCACATGGTGTACAGCATTCCCTACAAAAACAGATAGAGATCGGAGCATAACAATGAAAAAACTCACGACAGTTGCCACCTTGCTGATGGGACTGATGGCGGGAGCCCAAGCCCAGGCCGATACCCGTATCGGTGTCACCGTCTACAAGTATGACGACAACTTCATGGCCGTGGTGCGCAAGGCCATCGAGAAGGAAGCGACAGCCAACCCGGGTGTCGAGCTGCTGATGAACGACTCCCAGAACGACCAATCCAAGCAGAATGACCAGATCGACGTCCTGCTGGCCAAGGGTGTGAAAGCGCTGGCCATCAACCTGGTCGACCCGGCTGCGGCCTCTGTCGTGATCGAAAAGGCCCGTGCCGACGAGATCCCCGTCGTGTTCTACAACAAGGAACCGAGCGCGGCGGACATGGCCAGCTATGACAAGGCCTACTACGTGGGCACCGACTCCAAAGAGTCCGGCATCATCCAGGGCCAGCTGATCGCCAAGCACTGGAAAGCCAATCCGGCCTGGGATCTGAACAAGGATGGCGTCATCCAGTTCGTGCTGCTCAAGGGTGAGCCTGGCCACCCGGATGCAGAAGCCCGCACCACCTACGTCGTCAAGACCCTGAACGACGGCGGCATCAAGACCGAGCAGCTGCACATGGATACCGGTATGTGGGATACCGCCATGGCGAAGGACAAGATGGACGCCTGGATCTCCGGCCCGAACGCCAACAAGATCGAAGTGGTCATCGCCAACAACGACGGCATGGCGATGGGCGCTGTGGAATCCCTGAAGGCACAAGGCAAGAGCGCCATCCCGGTGTTCGGCGTTGACGCCCTGCCGGAAGCCCTGGCCATGGTCAAGAGCGGCGCCATGGCGGGTACCGTGCTGAACGACGCGGCCAACCAGGCCAAGGCGACCTTCGATCTGTCCAAGAACCTGGCGGAAGGCAAGCCGGCCGGTGAAGGCACCAACTGGAAGATCGACAACAAGATCGTGCGTGTTCCTTACGTGGGCGTGGATAAAGACAACCTGTCCCAGTTCGAGTAATTCCCTCCTCCCGGGCAAGGGTGATCCCCTTGCCCTCTGTTCCAACCAGATGTGATGGCTGATATGACAACACGGCAACAATCAGAATGGCTGTTGGAGATGATTGACGTCAGTAAGAGTTTCCCTGGCGTCAAGGCACTCGATAAAGTCAATTTACGGGTCCGTCCTCATTCTGTGCATGCGTTGATGGGCGAGAATGGCGCAGGCAAGTCCACGCTGCTCAAGTGCCTGTTCGGCATCTACGAGAAGGATGAGGGCAAGATCTTCTTCAAGGGGGAGGAGATCAACTTTACCTCCTCCAAGGAGGCGCTGGAGAACGGTGTCTCCATGGTCCACCAGGAGCTGAACCTGGTGTTGCAACGCACCGTGATGGACAACATGTGGCTCGGCCGCTACCCCACCAAGGGGTGGTTCATCGATCACGGCAAGATGTATGAAGAGACCAAGCAGATCTTCGACGAACTGGACATCGACATCGACCCCAGGGTCAAGGTCGGTACCCTCTCCGTCTCCCAGATGCAGATGATCGAGATCGCCAAGGCATTCTCCTATGACGCCAAGATCGTCATTATGGACGAGCCCACCTCCTCCCTGACCGAGAAAGAGGTCAACCACCTCTTCAAGATCATCAACAAGCTCAAGGAGAAGGGCTGCGGCATCGTCTACATCTCCCACAAGATGGAAGAGATCTTCCAGCTCTGTGACGAGATCACCATATTGCGGGATGGGCAGTGGGTGGCGACCCAGCCACTCAAGGGCATGACCATGGATCAGATCATCGGCATGATGGTCGGTCGCGAGCTGACCCAGCGCTTCCCGGAGAAAACCAACCAGCCCAAAGAGGTGATCCTCGAAGTCGAGCACCTGACGGCCAAGAACCAGCCTTCCATCCAGGACGTGACCTTCAACCTGCACAAGGGGGAGATCCTCGGCATCGCCGGTTTGGTGGGGGCCAAGCGCACGGACATCGTCGAGACCCTGTTCGGCATCCGCGAACGCAGCGAGGGGACCATCAAGCTGCACGGCAAAGAGGTGGCGAACCACAATGCCCACGAGGCGATCCAGAATGGCTTCGCCCTGGTGACCGAGGAACGGCGCTCCACCGGTATCTATTCCCGTCTCGACATCGCCTTCAACTCCCTGATCGCCAACATGGACAACTACAAGGGTTCCATGGGGCTGCTCAGCGACAACAAGATGAAGAGCGATACCCAGTGGGTCATCGACTCCATGCGGGTCAAGACACCGACCCAGCAGACCCAGATCGGCAGCCTCTCCGGCGGCAACCAGCAGAAGGTCATCATCGGCCGCTGGCTGCTGACCCAGCCCGAGATCCTGATGCTGGATGAACCGACCCGCGGCATCGACGTGGGGGCCAAGTTCGAGATCTACCAGCTCATCCTCGAGCTGGCGAAGAAGGACAAGGGGATCGTCATCATCTCCTCCGAGATGCCCGAACTGCTCGGCATCACGGATCGCATCCTGGTCATGAGCAATGGCCGGGTCGCGGGGATCGTCAACACCAAAGAAACTGACCAGAGCGAGATCCTGCGCCTGGCATCTCTGTACCTATAAGACAGGAAGACATTATGGAGTCGGCTAAAAAATTCAATCTGATGCAGGCGCTCAAAGAGAACGGCATCTATGTGGTACTGCTGGTGCTGCTCATGGTCATCGTGATCAAGGAGCCCTCCTTCCTCAGTCTCACCAACTTCAGCAACATCCTGACCCAGTCCTCGGTGCGGATCATCATCGCGCTGGGGGTGGCGGGCATCATCATCACTCAGGGGACCGACCTGTCGGCCGGTCGTCAGGTCGGCCTGGCTGCGCTCATTGCGGCCACCATGCTGCAGGCCCTGACCAACGTCAACAAGGTGTTCCCAAGCCTGGGTGAAGTGCCCATCCCGGCGGTGATCCTGCTGGTCTGCGCCGTGGGTGCCCTGATCGGCCTCATCAACGGCCTGATCGTGGCCTACCTGAACGTGACGCCCTTCATCACCACGCTGGGCACCATGATCATCGTCTACGGCATCAACTCGCTGTATTTCGACTCCGTGGGGGCTTCTCCGGTGGCCGGCTTCGATCCCCGCTTCTCCAGCTTCGCACAGGGGTTCATCCGGATAGGCGGATTCAAGCTGTCGTATCTGACCTTCTATGCGGCCATCGCCAGCGTCTTCGTCTGGGTGCTGTGGAACAAGACCCGTTTCGGCAAGAACATCTTCGCCATCGGTGGCAACCCGGAAGCGGCCAAGGTGTCCGGTGTCAACGTCGCCGTCAACCTGGTGATCATCTATGCCCTGGCCGGCGTCTTCTATGCCTTCGGCGGCATGCTGGAAGCGGGCCGTATCGGCAGTGCCACCAACAACCTGGGCTTCATGTATGAGCTCGACGCCATCGCGGCCTGCGTGGTGGGCGGGGTGTCATTTGCCGGTGGTGTGGGGACGGTGGCCGGTGTCATCACCGGGGTACTCATCTTCACACTGATCAACTACGGTCTGACCTACATCGGGGTCAGCCCGTACTGGCAGTTCATCATCAAGGGCGGCATCATCATCCTGGCGGTCGCGCTGGACTCCATGAAGTACGCCAAGAAGAAGTAAGCATTGGCAGAGAGGGCTGGAGCAATTCCAGCCCTCTTCATTTGGAGGGACCCATCCCATGCCATTCAAAGTCAAGATCAACGTCCTCCTGCTGCTCGCCATCCTGGCTACCATCGGCACCGCCTGGTTCAGCGTCAACCACTTCATCAGCAGCTACATCCGCACCCAGGCGACCCAGAACATCAACGAACAGATCACCCTGGTCAGGGAGAAACTGGCGGACGACATCAATCAGAAAGTACTGTTGGCCGCCAACCTCAACCTCGGGGTCACCAGCGTCAAGAAGGCGCTGCAGGAGACCGGCTTTCACAACATCGTCAAGGTGATTGGCGACATGGCGTTCGACGCGAATGGCGTCATCGACGACAAGGCCAGGGTCGATGCCCTGCGCAAGCAGATCCCCGCTGCCAACAACCAGATCACCGTGAGCGCGCTGGAGCAGCTGGACGACAAGCCGGTCATCTCCATTCTGGTGCCGCGAGGGGCCGACTCCGCCTACCTCTATTACCTCGACATGAGCGAGTTCAAAACGCTGCTAGCGAAGGTGAGCGGAGAGGGGCGTTACTTCTCCCTCACCGACAGCCAGGGCCAGGTGCTCTACAGCAGCAAGCCCGGTGGAGAGGTCGAGAGCCGCCCCAACAAGCTCGACATCCGGGGCAGTCAGTGGACCCTGACCGGGTACGTGGATCTCGACCATATCCGGGCCATGACCCAGGCCCTCAACGGCAAGATCACCCTGGCCCTGCTCGGGGTCGCAGCCCTGGTGCTGGCAATCTCCATGGTGGCGCTCAACCTGGCCTATCGCCCGATTCTCTCCCTGCGCGATCTGGTGCAGGAGCTGTCCCAGGGCAATGGTGACCTGACTCGCCGGCTCGCAGTGACCAGCAAGGATGACCTCGGCCAGATCTCGGCGGGCATCAACCGCTTTATCGAGCGGCTGCAGGAGATGATGGGGGAGGTACGGCACGCCAGCGGCCAGCTCAACGACGGGATTTCGGATCTCGCGCGGGAGACGGGGGCGGCCCAGGGGCTGCTGGCCGAGCATGTGCGGGAAACGGAGCAGGTCGTCACCGCGATCAACGAGATGAGCCGCACCGCCGTCTCGGTGTCGGAGAGTGCGGCCAGCACGGCCCAGCTGACCGGCCAGAGTCAGCAGCTGGCAAGCCAGTCACGCCAGGTCGTGGATCAGGCCATGGCCAGCGTGACCGCCCTGGTGACCGAGGTGGAGACCACGGCCCACTCCATCGAGGCCATGCAGCAGGATGTGCAGCAGATTGGCTCCATACTCGGGGTCATCGGCAGTATCGCCGAGCAGACCAACCTGCTGGCTCTCAACGCCGCCATCGAGGCCGCCCGGGCCGGTGAGCAGGGGCGTGGATTCGCCGTGGTGGCCGATGAGGTGCGCTCCCTGGCGGGCCGCACCCAGCAGAGTACCGCCGAGATCCAGACCATGCTGACCCGGCTGCAACGGGGCGCCCAGACAGTGGTGGTGGCCATGGGCAACACCCGTCAGAGTTGTCAGGATGCGGCAGAAAACACCGGTAAGGTGAATGCGTCGCTGGATTTGATGGCGGGGGAGGTGGTGGAGATCAACGATCTCATCAGCCATATCGCCACTGCGGCGGAGCAACAGAGCGCCGTTGCCGAGGAGATCAACCGCAACATGAGCGCCATTGCCGAGGTGATTACCCAGCTCAAGGGCAATGGGGAGCGGACGGTGCACAGCTCGAACGCCATGCAGCACACCTATGACAGGTTGCGGGAGATTGTGGGGCACTTCCGGCTGGAGTGAGAGACGTTGGCCGAGGCAAAAAACGGCCAAAAAAGATGGGGGCGACTTGCGTCGCCCCCGATAGTCTTATCGCTCATATCCTTGAACGAAGTTGCTCCCTGCAATCCCTGACTATACCTCTTCCTTTAGGTTTCCCCTTCCCAATCCTTTGGGGTGTCCTTTAGCCATCATGACCTGACGAGTCATCCATTCCCGCCGCACTTTCTCCGTCCTGGGAGGTGTCCTTTACCACATCCTGTGGTGAGTCCATTTGCCCAACCCTGGCAGCCAGTCATCCTGACCAACTTCATTGCGTCCGTGCAGGAGTAACTATAAGGATTTCCCGCAGGGCGACAACAGCATGTTGAAAAACGTTTTTGCGAAACTCGTTTCTTGCGAAATGAAATAACGATTATTTTGTTATTAATCATCATCTTGAAGATTTTATTTGCGGGTTTTTCGCGCTTATCTTCCGACTATGGCGAGAGCTTTGTGGGCTGTTTGCTTACGCACCCTATGGCGAATGTCTTACAAGCCATTTAACTGGGGTTCAGAAATGACGTGAAGAGAGGTGTCGATCGCAGATGAGCACATCCCGGAGCATCTAAGGGAAATGGGATGACCGGGTGCCGATCCCGCCAATGAGCGGGTAATGTGGTAGCGAATACGGCAGCTGGCAGGGCTGTGGTGCGAGCGGCTGGGGACCAGCTGAGTGGGGAGGCGCCGAGTGGAGGGTGTCGGAGTCGGGCAACCACCCAAGAGGAGGGCATCTCCCCCTGGGCGAGCGGATCAGTGGTGCTGGCTGCCACCATACCATTGGCAGAGGTAGGCGGGGATCAGCATCTGGGGGGCCTGGTCAACATGGCATACCACCAGCGGCATGGCGGGGGCACCCTGGGCGTGGACCAGGGCCGGGGCCAGGGGAAGGACCAGGGCGACGAACAGGAACAGTGGTTTGATCTTCATGGTTATCTCCTTGGTAAGGGAATTTGGTGTGATCCCGATCACTTTCTGAGTTAAGGCGAACCATGGACTGGTGCAAGGCGATGCAAAAAATTCAACTAATGAAAAAACTTTAAATCCCGCCTGTAATGAAGCTCGTGAGAGAAACGCCGTCAGGAAACGCCCAAAATGCATATTCATATAAGCGAGATGGGGGTATGACGGGAGGGCGGGAGCGTTGCCGCGCGACCTGGCACAGATGCCATGATCTGGAACAAAAAACGGATTATTCAACCGAAATGGAGAAAGTGACTATTTATGTGGTGACTCTCAGGGGGATGAATGACGATAAATTCATGGATGGATATAAAAAATTCAAATACTAAAAAAATCTTTTTTATCTGATTGATTATAAAGATTTTTTAAAATGGTGAATATCTCTTTATGGATAACTGAAATGAATGAAAACGCTATCTTGTTGGGATTTTTATGGGGATTTTTGCTTGTTTATGCCGTGTTTGCTCAATGGCAAATATCGTTTATGTACACTCCGTCATAAATTAACTCCTGAATTTATGCAGTCTCGGTTGAATGTGATCAATGTCCAAGTTTGGTGTGGCTGCCAGTCCTAATCTCTGCATCGAAAGGCAAGGGCAGGATAGAACACAAGCTGAATACCCTACATAAAGAATATCCCGCCTTAGCCACGAGCCAGAATAGAAGGAATCTATTCAATCACTCGCAGGGACCACTGCTAGACGGAATATAATCATGAGCAAATTTTATGTAGGTTCTGAAGTTGGCCAGTTGCGCCGCGTCATGTTGCACCGCCCCAACCTCAGTCTGAAGCGTCTGACTCCTTCCAACTGCCAGGATCTGCTGTTCGATGACGTTCTGTCTGTGGAACGCGCCGGTCAGGAGCACGACAAATTCGCTCAGGTACTGCGCGATCAGAATGTCGAAGTCTTCCTGCTGACCAATCTGCTGGCGGAAACTCTGGATGTGCCGGAAGCCAAAGCCTGGCTGCTGCAACACCAGGTCTCCGACTATCGTCTCGGCACCGCGCTGGCCAACGACGTGCGCTGCTTCCTGGCGGACATGCCCCATCGCGAGCTGGCCCGCATTCTCTCCGGCGGCCTGACCTACTCCGAGATGCCCTACAGCGGCGTCAACATGGTGGTCGGCATGCACGCCCCGACCGATTTCATCATCGAGCCGCTGCCCAACCACCTCTTCACCCGCGACACCTCCTGCTGGGTCTATGGCGGCGTCTCCATCAACCCCATGGCCAAGGCCGCCCGTCGTCGCGAGACCAACCATGTGAAGGCCATCTACCGCTGGCACCCGCAGTTTGCCGGTCAGGACTTCATCAAGTACTTCGGTGACGAAGACCGCGACTACGACAACTCCACCATCGAAGGGGGTGACGTCCTGGTCATCGGCCGCGGCGCCGTGCTCATCGGCATGTCCGAGCGCACCACGCCGCAAGGGGTCGAGCATCTGGCCCGCAGCCTGTTCAAGCACGGCCAGGCCAAACAGGTCATCGCCATGGAACTGCCGAAACACCGCAGCTGCATGCACCTGGATACCGTCATGACCCACATGGATATCGACACCTTCTCCGTCTATCCGGAAGTCATCCGCAAGGATGTGAACTGCTGGAGCCTGACCCCAGGCGGCGCCACCGGCATGAACATCAAGGAAGAGGGTTACTTCGTGACTGCCATCGAGAAGGCCCTGGGCGTGGATCAGCTCAAGCTCATCACTACCGGCGGTGACAGCTTCGAGGCCGAGCGCGAGCAGTGGAACGACGCCAACAACGTGCTGACCGTGCGTCCCGGCGTGGTGGTGGGTTACGAGCGCAATACCTACACCAACGAGAAGTACGACAAGGCTGGCATCACTGTGCTGCCCATCCCGGGCGAAGAGCTGGGACGTGGCCGCGGCGGCGCCCGCTGCATGAGCTGCCCGATGGAACGCGACGGCATCTGACAAGACGGCGTGGCGCCGGCAGAGGCTGGCGCCACACAGACCAAGACTCGAGAGTAACATCATGAAAAAACCAACTGTCGTCGTCGCCCTGGGGGGCAATGCCCTGCTCCGTCGTGGCGAGCCGCTTGAAGCGGACATTCAGCGCAAGAACATCGCCACCGCCGCCAAGACCATCGCCCGCATCGCCGAGGATTACAACGTGGTGCTGGTGCATGGCAACGGCCCGCAAGTCGGTCTGCTGGCCCTGCAGAACAGTGCCTACACCAAGGTATCCCCCTATCCGCTGGATGTGCTGGGTGCCGAGTCTCAGGGCATGATCGGCTACATGCTGATCCAGGAGCTGAAGAACCTGATGCCGAGCCGCAACGTCACCGCCCTGCTGACCCAGGTGCAGGTAGACCCGCAGGATCCGGCGTTCGCCAACCCGACCAAGTTTATCGGCCCGGTTTATGAAGAAGTGGAGGCCCGCGCCCTGGCCGCCGAGAAGCAGTGGTCGGTCAAGGCCGACGGCAGGTTCTTCCGCCGCGTGGTGCCGTCCCCGCTGCCCCAGCGCATCGTGGAAGGTGACGCCATCGAGACGCTGATCGCCCAGGGCCACCTCATCATCTGCACCGGTGGTGGCGGCATCCCGGTGACCTGGGATGGTCAGAGCCTGACCGGCATCGAAGCCGTCATCGACAAGGACATGTCTGCCGCCTATCTGGCCAAGCAGATCAAGGCCGACGCCCTGCTGATCCTGACCGACGCGGATGCTGTCTACCTGGACTGGGGCAAGCCGACCCAGCGCCCGCTGCGGGTCACCAGCCCGGACGAGCTGGCCGGGGTCAAGTTCGACGCAGGCTCCATGGGGCCCAAGGTCGAAGCCTCCTGTGAATTTGTGAAAGCCACCGGCGGCATGGTGGGGATCGGTTCCCTGGAAGATGGTCTGGCCATCCTCAGAGGCGAAGCCGGCACCAATATCGTTGCCACCAACACAGTGAATGCCTGAGTAACCGAACAAGTTTTGCGTAGTCAACACTACTGCCCCAATTGGTCTGAACAAATATAGAGAGAACTCATCATGGCTTTTAATCTGCGTAACCGTAACTTCCTGAAACTGCTGGACTTCACCCCGCGCGAAATCCAATACATGATCGATCTGGCCATCGACCTGAAGAAGGCCAAATACGGTGGCTATGAGCGCAAGCACCTGGTCGGCAAAAACATCGCCCTGATCTTCGAGAAGACCTCCACCCGCACCCGTTGTGCCTTTGAAGTGGCGGCCTTCGACCAGGGCGCCCAGGTCTCCTACCTCGGCCCGAGCGGTTCCCAGATCGGTCACAAGGAGTCCATGAAGGACACCGCCCGCGTACTGGGCCGCATGTATGACGGCATCGAATACCGTGGCTACGGCCAGGAGATCGTGGAAGAGCTGGGCGCCTACGCCGGCGTGCCGGTCTGGAACGGCCTGACCAACGAATTCCACCCGACCCAGATCCTGGCCGACTTCATGACCATGCTGGAGCACGGCAAGGGCAAGCGCCTGGATCAGATCAAGTTCGCCTACCTGGGTGACGCCCGCAACAACATGGGCAACTCCCTGATGGTCGGCGCCGCCAAGATGGGCATGGACATCCGCCTGGTCGCGCCGAAGGCCTTCTGGCCGGAAGAGGAGCTGGTTGCCCAGTGCCGCCAGATCGCCGAAGAGACAGGTGCGCGTATCCACCTGACCGAAGACGTGAAAGAGGGCGTGCTGGGTGCCGACTTCCTCTACACCGACGTCTGGGTCTCCATGGGGGAAGCGAAAGAGGCCTGGGATCAGCGCGTGAAACTGATGACCCCGTATCAGGTCAACATGGATGTCATCAACGCCACCAAGAACCCGGATGTGAAGTTCATGCACTGCCTGCCTGCCTTCCACAACGACGAGACCACCATGGGCAAGGAAGTGGCCGACAAATACGGCATGAAAGGCCTGGAAGTAACCGAGGACGTGTTCGAATCCGACCACTCCATCGTGTTCGACGAGGCCGAAAACCGGATGCACACCATCAAGGCAGTGATGGTTGCTACGCTGGGCGACTAAGGTCGCAGTAGTGGTGCCGGGGGGTGACCCCCGGCTTTTCGACCATGTGACAGCGGAACAACACCTCTAACCCTACGACCCGCAGCCTGCATGGATACCACACCCACAGAAGGAAGCTGGACCATGACCAAATTCAAGTTCCCGTCAGCCTACACGATTTTGTTTGTGCTGATCGCCCTGGTGGCCGCCCTGAGCTGGATAGTGCCCGCCGGCAAATACGAGATGACCATGAACGAAGCCCTCGGCAAGGAAGTGCCGGTGGCCGGTACCTACAAGCTGGTGGATGCCAATCCCCAGGGCATCGTCGACGTGCTGCTGGCACCCATCGACGGCCTCTACAACCACGACACCTATGAGGCAGGCGCCATCGACGTCTCCCTCTTCATCCTGATCATCGGTGGCTTCCTCGGCATCGTGACCAAGACGGGGGCCATCGACGCCGGCATCGAGCGCGTCACCGACCGCCTGCGCGGCCGCGAGGAGTGGATGATCCCCATCCTGATGGCGCTGTTCGCCGCAGGAGGCACCATCTACGGCATGGCCGAAGAGTCCCTGCCGTTCTACACCCTGCTGGTACCGGTGATGATGGCCGCCCGCTTCGACCCGGTCGTCGCCGCCGCCACCGTGCTGCTGGGGGCCGGCATCGGGACCCTGGGCTCCACCATCAACCCGTTCGCCACCGTGATCGCCGCCAATGCCGCCGGCATCTCCTTCACCGACGGCATCTGGCTGCGGGTGGCCATGCTGGTGGCCGGCTGGATCCTCTGTGTCGCCTACGTGATGCGTTACGCCAAGATGGTGCGCAACGATCCGAGCAAGTCCCTGGTGGCCGACAAGTGGGAAGAGAACCGCGCCCACTTCCTCGGCAACAAGAGTGACCAGATGCTGGAGTTCACCACCACCCGCAAGATAGTGCTGGGCATCTTCGTCGCCGCCTTCGCCGTGATGATCTACGGGGTGGCCGTGCTGGGCTGGTGGATGGCGCAGATCTCCGGCGTCTTCCTGGCCTCCGCCATCATCGTCGGCCTCATCTCCCGCATGAGCGAGGAGGAGTTGACCTCCAACTTCATCGACGGTGCCCGTGACCTGCTTGGTGTGGCCCTCATCATCGGTATCGCCCGCGGTATCGTGGTGGTGATGGACAACGGTATGATCACCCACACCATCTTGCACAGTGCGGAAGGCATAGTGACCGGCCTCTCCACCGTGGTGTTCATCAACGTGATGTTCGCGCTGGAAGTGGTGCTCTCCTTCCTGGTGCCGTCCTCCTCTGGCCTGGCCGTGCTGACCATGCCGATCATGGCGCCGCTCGCCGACTTCGCCAACGTGGGTCGCGAGCTGGTGGTCACCGCCTACCAGTCCGCCTCCGGCCTGGTGAACCTGGTGACCCCGACCTCCGCCGTGGTCATGGGGGGCCTGGCCATCGCCAAGGTGCCCTATGTGCGCTACCTGAAGTGGGTGGCCCCGCTGCTCGGTATCCTGACCGTGCTGATCGTGGTCTGCCTGAGCCTGGGTGCCATGCTGGCCTGATGAGAGACGTTGACGCAACAACGGGAGCCCCAGGCTCCCGTTTTTTATGGCTGGCAAGGCTGGGGAGCCAGCCCCTTCCCATGACCTGGCTCCCCGTCGGGCGGACAACAAAAAAGGCGACCCCTGGGGTCGCCTTGCTGCATGCGGGGGAGGGGCCTAGCGCGCCCGCTCCAGGGTGCGCACCACGGCGGCATGGGCCTGGCGGGTGCGGCTGATGTGGCGCGGGGCGATCAGCACCACGTCGTTGCCGGCCACGGCCCCCAGGATCTCCGGGTCGGCGTGGCGGTCCAGCAGGCGGGCGACCACGGTGGCTGCGCCCGGCGTGGTGTGCACCAGCACCATCTGCTGGTTGTGCACCACGGCGCGCACCATGTCGTGCACGGAGCGGGTGCTGCCGGCGGGCTCCAGCTGCTCCTCCACTAGCGTGTAGACCTTCTTGCCGTTGGCATTCTGGGCCTTGGCGACACCGAGGCGACGCAGCAGGCGGGAGATGGTGGACTGGCTGATGTCGGCGAAACCGCGCACGGAGAGCTCGCGGCGGATCTCCTCCTGGGTGCTGTAGCAGTGCTGGCCGATGATCTGGCGGCAGGCATCGAGCTGAGCCTGGTCGGACTCTTGATCCAGGGGGCGGCTGAGGGTCTTGACCATGGCGACTTCCTTTGACGATGAGCGATGGCTATCTCGCCCAGTCTGTCATTCCTGTTTTTCATAGCAAAAAACACTGATGACGAGCCTTCCCGCAGGGGATGAGCGATGCCTAGCCGTTATGAGATGGCAAATTATAACCAAAGGGGGAAAAAGTGATGTGACAGGAGTCAAAAATGGGCCCGGAGGGGCCCACATGGATATTTTTGACGGGGTATCAGTAGCGCTCGCTGACGATGTCCTGGGTGAAGGACTTCTCGCAGTATTTGCACTTCATGCGCACCGCGCCCTTCACCTCGCGCACGCGGAAGTAGCTGTCCACCGGCTCGTTGTGGGAGATGCAGTTGGAGTTGGGGCAGTGGAACACCCCGGCGATGAACTCCGGCAGTGCCAGCTGGTGCTTCTTCACCACCACGAAGTCTTCGATGATGTTGACGGTGGCCTTGGGGGCGAACAGGGCCAGCTGGTTGGCCTGCTGTTCGGTCAGGCGGGTGTTCTCTATCTTGATGAGATCCTTCTTGCCCAGGGCGCCGGATTTGAGGTTGAAGCCGACGGTGATCCGCTCCTGGGTCTCGATCAGCTGGAACAGCTTGAGGATCTTGATGCCCTGGCCGGCGGGGACGTGGTCGATGACGGAGCCGTGACGGATGGCTTCGACTTGCAGTTGGTTCTTCTCGGACATGATGTTCCCCTTTCCCTTATACGGTTTCGTTCAGTACCAGTGCCAGCAGAGCCTGGCGCGCATAGACCCCGTTCTCTGCCTGCTGGAAGTAGTAGGCGTGAGGGGTCTTGTCGACGGCCACGTCGATCTCGTCGACCCGGGGCAGGGGATGCAGGATCTTCATGGTGGGCTTGGCCCCTTCCAGGGTGGCCAGTTCCAGCACGAACTTGGCGGCCATGTGCTTGTACTCGGTCTCGTCGAAACGCTCTTTCTGGACGCGGGTCATGTAGAGGATGTCGAGCTCCGGCATTACCTCTTCCATGGTCTCGTGCACGCTGAACTGGATGCCCTTCTCTTCCAGCTCCTCGCACAGGTAGTCCGGCATGGCCAGCGCCTCCGGGGAGATGAAGAAGAAGCGGCAGTTGAACAGGCTCAGGGCCTGGGCCAGGGAGTGGACGGTGCGGCCATATTTCAGGTCGCCGACGAAGGCGACGTTCAGGCCGTCCAGGCGCCCTTGTGTCTCGTGGATGGAGAAGAGGTCGAGCAGGGTCTGGGTCGGATGCTGGTTGGAACCGTCACCGCCGTTGATGACGGGCACCCGGGAGAACTCGGAGGCGAGGCGGGCGGCTCCCTCTTTCGGGTGACGCATCACCACCGCATCGGAGTAGGAGCCGATGATCTTGATGGAGTCGGCCAGGGTCTCGCCCTTCTTGGCGCTGGTGTTGCCGCCGTCGGCGAAGCCGATGATGTTGCCACCGAGACGCTGGACAGCGGTCTCGAAGGAGAGGCGGGTACGGGTGGAGGCCTCGAAGAAGCAGCTGGCGACCAGCTTGTCTTTCAGCAGGCGGGTGTCGGGTTCGGCCTTCAACCGCTGAGCGGTGGCGACCACCAGTTCCATGTCAGACCGGGTCAGGTCCGAGATGGAGATGACGTGTTTGTTATAGAGTGGATTGGTCATCGTCTGCATTCCCTTTGACATCAATGAAGGTTTTTCCGGCACAAAAAAAAGCCCCTGAAACAGGGGCTTTTTTTAAAAACAATTGGGGATCTGTGGGTCGGGAACCGGAAACAACGGGGCCGCTTTGGTGCGCTCCACCCGTCTGCAAGGCTGCTTTTTTCATCAAAAACGGCATCGTTCTGTCCCGACCTTTTTTCAAACCGGACAGATTATAGAGTCGCATTTTGAATTGTCAAAAATTTATTTCAAAGGCAAGATTTGCGCTGAAAAACGTTTAAGTGTTGCGAACTGGTCGGCAAACCCACACCTGATGCTGCGCCTGCAGTGGCTCGCCATCCTGCGCCATGGCGCGCAGATAGCCGAGCCTGTGGTGCCCCTCCAGCAGGCAATAGGGGTGGGGCAGGGGTTGCCCGTTCGGGTAGCTGTCCCCCGCCGTCGATGCCAGCACTATGACCGGTTCTGGCCAGCTCCCTTCGCTCAACATCTTCTCCCCGAGCCAGGAGCGGCGCACGTAACGGTTGTGGCGCAGCATCTCCCCCCAGCGGTCGATCACCTCTATATGGCGGGAGTCTATCTCGCCCACAATGCGGGCGGTGGACCAGCTTTCACACTCGAAGCAGTGGTTGGCGAGGTCGATAAAGCTCCAGTTGGATTCAAAACCGCGCCAATGGCGGTAAATCCACTGGGTGAGCACGTTCTCGGGGATGAAGGGGACCAGGGGCGAGACCCGGGCGAGATAGTCGGTCAGGGACTCGGTTTGGCGCTCGTCCCTGAAGTTGAGCGGAGCAAGTTGTTGCAGCAATCGGTAATTGAGCATGGGCGGCCTCCCTCTACCTGAGTTCACCCTACCCCCATTTGTGTCCCATTCCTACCCTGTTGAGGCTGCAAATACAGCGGCTTATCCCTGTTTCTTGCTGGAAGTGCGACGATTTGCTCGTCATTTGTTCGATCGCATCAAAAGTGAGAAAAAAAGCCTTTACCTTTGATCCCGGCTTTGTATAATTCGCCTCGTTTGTTGCAGGGGCGTAGTTCCAATTGGTAGAACAGCGGTCTCCAAAACCGATGGTTGCGGGTTCGAGTCCTGCCGCCCCTGCCATTTTTCAGAGAGGCCAGCTCATTGAGCTGGCCTTTCGCATTTCTGCTCTCCCGATATACTCCCGTGTACCCTCTTGCGTCGCCACCTCCTGCTGCTCGCCCCCTGTCCTGACTAGGCGTCAGTATGTCGCTCACGGTGATGGCATCTTGCCTGGCGTTCTCTTCTCTACTTGCTCTCCATGGCGGGTCTTCATCCGGCGATGATCCGGCAATTCGAATGAACTTCGTCATCTTCATAGCCTGAGCGAATGGGGTCGATACCCGGAACAAAATTCTCCCTGTCACCCTGTCTGGTGATAATCGGGGGCTAGCCCATGGTGGCAGACCCGTATCAAGGAGATCCCATGTCCCCCCGCTTTACCGAATGGACCCAGCCCCTGCACCTGGGGGAGGTCCGGCTCGACATTTCCGCCATCGGCCGCGACGGTCGGCGAGCCCCTGTCGTCTTCCTGCACGGCTTTGGCTCCACCAAGGAGGATTACGCCGATGTGGTCCATCACCCGGACTTCGATGACCGCCCCTTCCTGGCCTGGGATGCCCCCGGCTGCGGCGCCACGACCATAGATAATCCGGCGCGCATCGACCTGCCCCTGCTGGTGGCGACGGCGGCGGCGATGATCGACAGCCGGGGCTGGGGGCAATACCACCTGGTGGGGCACTCCATGGGCGGGCTGACGGCCCTGCTGCTGGCGCACCTGAGGCCGGAGCGGGTGTTGAGCTTCACCAGCATAGAGGGCAACCTGGCGCCGGAGGATTGCTTCCTGAGCCGTCAGGTGCACGAGCACCTGGCGCAGGAGGACGAGGTCTTCTTTGCCGCCTTTATCGAGCGGACCCGCCACGGGCGCGATCTGGCGAGCACCCTCTATGCGGCCTCCCTGCGCCACAAGGTGCGCGCCGGGGCGGTGCGCCCCATCTTTCGCTCCATGGTGGCCTGCTCGGACGAGGGAGCGCTGCTCGACAAGTTCCTGGGGCTGCCCTGCCCGGTTCACTTCATGTATGGCGAGCAGAATGCCCACCTCTCCTACCTCGATACGCTGGCGCGGGAGGGCGCTCGTCTGACCTCCATCCCCCAGTGCGGCCACTTCCCCATGTACTCCAACCCCGTGCTGATGTGGTGGGCGCTGGCCGAATTCTTCGAGGAGAGTGAGCGCCGCCTCGACCGCTAGGCGGCGTTTTATCCCGGGAGCTAGGCCGGCTCCCGGGACCATGGCGCGAACGGTCTAGCTCCGCAGCAGCAGGATGGCGAGCAGCAGAAAGGCGAGGGCGCTGATGCGGTTGAACAGGCGCCCACCCCCTCCTTGCAGCCAGCGCCGCGCCTTGCGGGCCGAGAGGATGTAACCGCCGTGCACCATCATCATGAGCAGGCAGAAGCTGGAGACCAGTAGCAGAAACTGCGGCAGGTAGGCGCGCTGCGGATCGATGAACTGAGGCAGTATGGAGAGAAAGAAGATCAGCGCGTTGGGGTTCGAGAATTGCAGCATGACCCCTTCCAGAAAGAGGTGGCGGTGCGCCGCCGGGGGCGCGTCTCCCGGCAGGGCGGGGACGGAGCGCCACAGCTTGATGCCGAGCCAGAGGAGATAGAGGCTGCCCCCATAGCGCACCAGCTCGAAGGTGGTGGGAGAGGCGGCGATGAGCACCCCCAGGCTGGTTGCCGACAGGGTGGCGACCGCGAGCACGCCGAAGGTGAGGCCGGCCATGCCCACCAGAGCCGGGCCCGGCCCGTGGTTGAGGGCGTTGGTGAGGGACTTGAGGGTGCTGGGGCCCGGGCTCAGTATGGTCAGGGCCGCCAGGGCGAGAAACATCAGGTAGAGGTGCACGGGGACTCCAGTAGAGTTGACGGGGACGGCGTATTGTTCGGCGCGCTGCCCTATACGTAAAATCCAAAGAAAGTAACGAGACGATTCGTAGAGGCTATGGAACATGATCAATTTCCGACTCGTCAGGCACCTATGGCTGTTCCTGGCGGTGGCCGAGGAGCGACACTTCGGGCGGGCCGCCCGCCGCCTCGGCATGACCCAGCCGCCCCTGACCGAGCAGATCAAGGTGCTGGAGCACGCCCTGAGGGTGAAGCTGTTCGATCGCACCCCCAAGGGAGTGCAGCTGACGCCGGCGGGGCAGGCGATCCTGCCGGCGGTGCGGCGGCTGGCGGATCACCTGGAGCACCTGGAGCTGACGGTGCGGGAGGCGGCGGCGGGCCAGGTGGGGGTGCTGACCATAGGGGCCATCACCTCCGCCATGCTGGACGAGCTGCCCAGGGTGATCGAGCGCCTCAAGCTAAGCCACCCCGGGGTCACCGTCTCGGTGCGGGAGATAGACAGTGCCGACGCCATTCCGGCGCTGGAGAGCGGCGAGCTGGATCTGGCGCTGGTGCGGCTGGCCGAGCAGCAGGAGGGGAGCATCCGGGTGCACCCCCTCAAGCAGGATCGGCTGGCCGTGGCGCTGCCGGCCACCCATCCGCTGGCGTGTGAGTCGGTCGTGCCCCTGGCCGCCCTGGCGGAAACCCCCTTCGTGCTGTTCCCCCGCGCCCTCAATCCGACCTACTTCGACACCCTGATGGCCTGCTGTCACGGGGCCGGGTTTGCTCCCAGGGTGCTGCACGAGGCGCGCACCGTGGCCTCCCAGGTGGCCTTCGTCGGCTGTGGCCAGGGGGTGGCGCTGGTGCCGGAGACGCTGCACAAGAGCGCCCCCGCCAACGTGGTCATCCTGCCGCTGGCGGGGGAGGTGCAGGTGGTGACCACGGCGCTGGCCTGGCATCGGGAGCGGCCTCCCGCCCTGCTCGATCTGCTGCTGACCGAGCTGGCGGGGCTCCCTTCTGAGCCGATCTCTTCGTGAATACGCCGCGATAAATCCAAAACTCAGTAGAGGCTGCCGGTCAGGTGACGTTTTACTGCGGGTTATGTTGTGCCGGGTTCACGACGCCACCGCCGATCTCAGGCCGCTGACCGAGCGGCTGGAGCGGGAGATTGAGCGCTTCCGGCTCCAGAGACGAGCCGGCAGGACAGCGACACAAGGCAACCTCGGGTCGCCTTGTGTCATGCTGCGGGCTCGATCTGAGAGCCCGCGGTGAAGGGGTGCCGGGATCGCCCGTCGCGAACCCGTGGCGGGCCCCTAGCGCTGACTGACCCGGATCAACGCGTCGGTATTGAACCCCAGAGCGCGGGCCCGGGCGATCAGGGCCTGGACTCCGGCTTCGGGGGGCTCTGGGGTGCGCGACAGGATCCAGAGGTACTGCAGGTTGTAGCTGCTCACCAGGGTGAGCTCGTAGTCGGTGGCGAGGACGTTGTAGCTGCCGTAGAAGGGGCCGAAGAAGCTTACCTTGAGGCGCCCCTCGTCCTTTGCCCCCAGGAAGTAGGCGCGCCCCTCGGCCTCGCGCCAGCTGCCGTCGGGCTCCTGACCCCGGTTGATCACCCTGACCCCGCCGTCATCCCGCAGGCTGTAGGTGGCGGTGACCCGGTTCAGGCCGCGCTCGAAGCCGTGGTCGAGGCGGGCTATCTCGTACCAGGTGCCGAGGTAGCGGTCGAGGTAAAACGGCCTGACCACCTGGTGCCCCTGCGGAATGCCGGTGCAGGCGCTGACCAGCAGGGCCAGCATCCCCAAAACCAATGCTCGCATCTATCCCTCCACGATACGAAGTTGTCCCTCGCGAAAACGCGCCGCGTGCTCGCTCGGAGTGTTGCCGAAGAAGCGCTTGTACTCGCGACTGAACTGGGAGCCGCTCTCGTAGCCGACCCGCCCGGCCGCCACCCCGGCCTTGAGGCCGTCGTGCAGCATCATCATGCGCGCCCGGTGCAGGCGCAGGGTCTTGATGTACTGCAGGGGCGAGGTGGCGGTGGCCGACTTGAAGTGGTGGTGGAAGGCCGACACGCTCATGTTGGCCTCCCCCGCCAGCTCCTCCACCGTCAGGTTCTCGGTAAAGCGCTGCTCCATGATACGCAGCACCCGTGCTATCTGGCTCACCTGGCTGTGGCGGCTGGCCATGGCGAGCAGGGCAGGCCCGCCGCCGTCGTGCAGGGCGTGGAACAGGATCTCGCGCACTATCTGGGGACCCAGCACCCGGGCGTGCAGGGGCTTGTCCATCACGTCGATGAGGCGCTCCACGGCGCACAGCATGAGCTCGGAGAGGGGGACCGACACCACGCCGCGGCCCGGCTCGGCCGGGGCGGGGGCCGCATCCCCCATCTCCAGCAGCAGGGCCTGCAGGGCCGCCACGTCGATCTCCAGCGACAGGCCGACCAAGGGGGCCTCGGGGGAGGCGAAGCACTCGCACTCGCAGGGCAGCGGCAGGGTCATCATCAGGTAGTGATCGGGGTCGTAGCGGAAGGTGAAGTCCGAGAGGTAACCCACCTTGTGCCCCTGCAGGATGATGATCATGCGCGGGCGGTAGAGCACCGGGATGCGGTCGTGGTGCTCCGTGGTGTAGATGAGATGCACACCGGGCACCGGGGCCAGCGTGATGCCCTGGCGTGGCGCCAGGGCGGCGAGCCGGGCGGCCAGGGTGGACTGGTGTGTCGTCGCAGGGGGCTGAATTGTGCTCATTTTTCCAGGCTTAGTAGGAATAGGCAAAAAATTGGCAGAATGTTCCCTTGATGGTAAGCCTCGGCAGGAGAAAAATGCAACTCATCCCATAGCGACCATTCCTACCCGAGGAGATCCCATGAACAACTTCATCCTGCACACCCCGACCAAGGTGCTGTTCGGCAAGGGCCAGGTAGCCCAGCTCCGTGACCAGATCCCCGGCGATGCCCGCGTGCTCATCACCTATGGCGGCGGCAGCGTGGTGCGCAGCGGCCTGCTGGCCCAGATCCGCAGCGAGCTGGCCGGCATGACCTTGTTCGAGTTCGGCGGCATCGAGCCCAACCCCGCCTACGAGACCCTGATGGGGGCCGTCGAGCTGGCCCGTGCCGAGAAGGTCGACTTCCTGCTGGCGGTCGGCGGCGGCTCCGTGCTGGACGGCACCAAGTTCATCGCGGCGGCGGCCCACTACGATCCGGCCCGGGATCCCTGGCACATCCTCGAGACTGTCGGGGGCGAGGTGGGTTCCGCCATCCCGCTCGGTACAGTATTGACCCTGCCGGCCACCGGCTCCGAGATGAACATGGGGGCGGTCATCACCCGCAAGAGCACGGGTGACAAGCAGCACTTCTTCTCCCCCTTCGTGATGCCGCGCTTCGCCGTGCTGGATCCCGTGCTCACCTACACCCTGCCGGCGCGCCAGGTGGCGAACGGCGTGGTGGATGCCTTCATCCACACCCTGGAGCAGTACCTCACCTACCCGGTGAACGCCAAGGTGCAGGATCGCTTCGCCGAGGGTCTGCTGCTGACTCTGGCCGAAGAGGGTCCCAAGGCGCTGGTGGAGCCGGAGAACTACGACGTGCGCGCCAACATCATGTGGAGCGCCACGCTGGCGTTGAACGGCCTGATCGGGGCCGGCGTGCCCCAGGACTGGGCCACCCACATGCTGGGCCACGAGATCACCGCCCTGCACGGCCTGGACCACGCCCAGACCCTGGCGGTGGTACTGCCCGCCCTGCTTGAGGCCAAGCGTGAACAGAAGCATGCCAAGCTGCTGCAATACGCCGAGCGGGTCTGGGATCTGCGCAGCGGTAGCGAGGAGGAGCGTATCGACGGGGCCATCGCCGCCACCCGCGACTTCTTCGAGCGCATGGGGGTCAAGACCCGGCTGCGTGACTACGGCATGGCGGACGCCGGCATCGACACCCTGCTGGCCAAGCTCGAGGAGCACGGCATGACCAGCCTGGGTGAGCACGGCGACATCGACCTGGCACAGAGCCGGCATATTTATGAGGCGGCCTGGTAAGAGGCGAGCAATGGACCCCGGTTCTGGCCGGGGTTGAACGAGGGGGCCGACACCTGCCAGATGGCGGGGGATCGGCCCCCTGATCGTTACAAAATGGTTATTTTTTCCGATTTCGTTTCATCTGGTGAGCCAGGGGCAGATTTCATAAGAACAAAAAACGCTAAGGTAGAGGTGGGACAAAACATTTTTTTTGACTGGTTGGATCACTTTTTTTGGCGCTTTTTGCTGATATAAGCCCCTAATTTGGTTTGTTTTTTTTAATCATGGGCCGGGATGGGCTGAATTCTGTACCCGCTCGCTCGGGGCCGTGGT
This sequence comes from Aeromonas taiwanensis, assembly GCF_000820165.1. Classification (GTDB taxonomy): domain Bacteria; phylum Pseudomonadota; class Gammaproteobacteria; order Enterobacterales; family Aeromonadaceae; genus Aeromonas; species Aeromonas taiwanensis. The sequence continues at coordinate 37,393 of NZ_CDDD01000058.1, read as the reverse complement.
TGTAATAAAACTCCAAAATTTGATACTAATCACCCTCGCGCCTGAAAAGCGGGGGCCTGACCGTGACAGGAGGTCGAGGTGAAGCCTGCTGATTTTCATAACAAAGGGCCCGTGACCTGCACTTTGATCATGCCTTGTCCCCTCAGACATGAGAGACTGGGCAATGATTGTTTATTAACCATCAGGGAATAGTCATGCAGATTGGAATACCGAGAGAGAGTCTCGCCGGTGAAACCCGGGTCGCAGCGACCCCGGCTACCGTCGAGCAGCTGAAAAAGCTCGGCTTCGAGGTTGCCATCGAGGCCGGTGCCGGCCTGCGAGCCAGCTTCGACGATGCCGCCTTCGAGGCTGCCGGTGCCAGCGTGGTACCGAACGTCTGGCAAGCCGACCTTATCTTCAAGGTCAACGCGCCGACCGAGGCCGAAATCGCACAAATTAAGGATGGTGCCACCCTGGTGAGCTTCATCTGGCCTGCCCAGAACCCCGAGCTGGTCAAGAAGCTTTCCGAGCGCAACATCAATGTGATGGCGATGGACATGGTACCGCGGATCTCCCGTGCCCAGTCCCTCGATGCCCTCTCTTCCATGGCCAACATCGGTGGCTATCGCGCCGTGGTCGAAGCCGCGCACCAGTTCGGTCGCTTCTTCACCGGGCAGATCACCGCCGCCGGTAAAGTACCGCCCGCCAAGGTGCTGGTCATCGGTGCCGGCGTGGCCGGTCTGGCCGCCATCGGGACTGCCGGTTCCCTCGGTGCCATCGTGCGTGCGTTCGACACCCGTCTGGAAGTGGCCGAGCAGATCGAGTCCATGGGTGGGGAATTCCTCAAGCTGGACTTCGGTGGCGAGGATGGATCTTCCTCCGACGGTTACGCCAAGGTGATGAGCGAAGAGTTCATCAAGGCCGAGATGGAACTGTTCGCCCAGCAGGCGAAGGAAGTGGACATCATCATCACCACCGCCCTGATCCCGGGCAAGCCGGCTCCGAAGCTGATCACCAAAGAGATGGTGGACAGCATGAAGCCGGGCTCCGTCATCGTGGACATGGCGGCCCAGGCCGGCGGCAACTGCGAATACACTGTGCCGGGTGAACTGCATGTCACCGACAGCGGCGTCAAGGTGATCGGCTACACCGATCTGCCGGGTCGTCTGCCTGCCCAATCCTCCCAGCTCTACGGGACCAACCTGGTCAACCTGATGAAGCTGATGTGCAAGGAGAAGGACGGCAACGTCGCCATCGACTTCGAAGACGTGGTGCAGCGCAACATGACCGTGGTCCAGGCCGGTGAAGTGACCTTCCCGCCCCCCGCGATCTCCGTCTCTGCCGCGCCGCAGAAACCGGCTGCCGCCAAAGTGGCCGCCAAGAAGGAAGAGGCCAAGCCCTCCAACAAGAAGTTCGTGTTCGGTGCCCTCGGTATCGCCGCCTTCGGTTGGGTTGCTGCCGTGGCGCCTGCCGCCTTCCTGTCCCACTTCACCGTCTTCATCCTGGCCTGTGTGGTCGGTTACTACGTGGTGTGGAATGTCTCTCACGCCCTGCACACGCCGCTGATGTCGGTCACCAATGCCATCTCCGGCATTATCGTGGTCGGTGCCCTGCTGCAGATTGGGCAAGGGTCGACCCTGGTCACCGTTCTGGCCTTCGTGGCCGTGCTGATTGCCAGTATCAACATCTTCGGTGGCTTCACCGTCACCCAGCGCATGCTGAAGATGTTCCGTAAGGATTAAGGGGGTTTAACGTGTCTCAAGGACTGGTAACAGCATCCTATATCGTTGCCGCCGTGCTCTTCATCCTCAGTCTCGCGGGACTGTCGAAGCAAGAAACGGCCAAGCATGGCAACCTGTTCGGTATCGCGGGTATGGCCATCGCCCTGCTCGCCACCGTCTTCAACCCGGAAACCAGTGGTGTGCACTGGATCATCCTGGCCATGGTCATCGGCGGCGCCATCGGCGTGCGTCTGGCGCTCAAGGTCGAGATGACCGAGATGCCCGAGCTGGTGGCCGTGCTGCACAGCTTCGTGGGCATGGCGGCGGTGCTGGTGGGCTTCAACAGCTTCATCGATCTGCACCCGTCTGCGCCGGCTGAAGTCGTCGTCTCCGTCGGTTCCAACCTGGATGCGACCCTGGCAGCCGCCCGGGCGGCGTTCGAGCAGGCGGCCAGCGTCGCCCAGGTCGAGCACCTCTCCGGCGCCATGCTGAACATCCACCTGGTGGAAGTGTTCCTGGGCGTCTTCATCGGTGCCGTGACCTTCACCGGTTCCGTGGTGGCGTTCGGCAAGCTGCGTGGCCTCATCTCCTCCAAGCCGCTGATGCTGCCGCACCGCCACAAGCTGAACCTGCTGGCCGTGGTCGTGTCCCTGGCGCTGATGATCCACTTCGTCAACGCGGGTGGCTCCACCTTCGCCCTGCTGGTGATGACCCTGATCGCCTTCGCCTTCGGCTGGCACCTGGTGGCCTCCATCGGCGGCGCCGACATGCCGGTCGTGGTCTCCATGCTGAACTCCTACTCCGGTTGGGCGGCGGCGGCGGCGGGCTTCATGCTCTCCAACGACCTGCTGATCGTCACCGGTGCCCTGGTGGGTTCCTCCGGTGCCATCCTGTCTTACATCATGTGCAAGGCGATGAACCGCTCCTTCATCTCCGTGATCGCCGGTGGCTTCGGCTCCGACGGCGTGGCCTCCACCGCCGAGCAGGAGCTGGGCGAATACCGCGAGACCAACGCCGAAGACGTGGCGGACATGCTGAAGAACGCTCACTCCGTCATCATCACCCCGGGCTATGGCATGGCGGTGGCGCAGGCTCAGTACCCGGTGGCCGAGATCACCCAGAAGCTGCGTGACCGCGGCGTCAAGGTGCGCTTCGGTATTCACCCGGTTGCCGGTCGTCTGCCTGGCCACATGAACGTGCTGCTGGCGGAAGCCAAGGTTCCCTACGATATCGTGCTGGAAATGGACGAGATCAACGAGGACTTCGGCGACACCGACGTGGTGCTGGTGATCGGTGCGAACGACACCGTGAACCCGGCCGCCATGGAAGATCCGGGCAGCCCCATTGCCGGCATGCCGGTGCTGGAAGTGTGGAAGGCGCAGAACGTCATCGGCTTCAAGCGCTCCATGAACACTGGTTACGCCGGTGTGCAGAACCCGCTGTTCTTCAAGGACAACACCCAGATGCTGTTTGGCGATGCCAAGGCCAGCGTCGAGGCCATCCTGAAGGCGCTCTAAGCGTCGCTGGGATGAAACAAAGAGGAGGCTTCGGCCTCCTTTTTTTATTGCCTGCTTTTACCGGAGCCAAGGCATTGATGACAAAGAGGTTCGGTTGACATGACGAGGCGCGCGCGTCGGCGCGGCTCAGCAATCCGGTGACCTTGCCCCAGAGGGAAGGCATAATGGCGGCAAAAGGCGGGGAGGTTCAATTTTAGTTGATGCCCACCCCGTTAGAACCAAATCAAGTTGCATGAACCGGGTGCCCGGCGGGCTACCCCGAGGCCTGACCCGACACCGTGAAGAGATGCCCGCGGCACAGTGAACCAGAGAAACCACAGATGAAAGCACAATGGACCGACTTTATTACCCTGCTCAAGCGTGAAGTGGTGCCGGCCCTGGGCTGTACCGAACCCATGTCGGTCGCCCTCGCGGCGGCCAACTGCCGCAAGCTGCTGGGACAGGCGCCGACCCGCACCAGCGTCTGGGTCAGCGGCAACCTGTTCAAGAACGGCATGGGGGTCGGGGTGCCCGGCACCGGCATGATAGGTCTGCCGGTAGCGGCGGCCGTCGGCATCACCGGGGGCAACCCGGATGCCGGGCTGGAGGTGCTCAAGGGACTCACCGCCGAGCAGGTCGAGGCGGCCAGGGCACTGCTGCCGACCATCACGGTGGACGTGAAGGACGTGCCTGATGTGCTCTATGCCGAGGTGCTGGCCGAGGTGGAGGGCCACAGTGCCCGGGTGGTGATCTGCACGGATCACACCCGCATCGTGCTGATGGAGAAGGATGGCGAGGTGTTGATGGCCCAGGACAGCGCCCCGGGCGTGCAGATCCAGCCCGCGAAGTCCGCCAAGCCCGCCATGTCCCTGCGGGAGATCGTCGACTTCGCGTTGCAGGCGCCGCTCGCCGAGATCGACTTCATCCGCGAGGCGGCCACCATGAACCAGGCCCTGGCGGATGAAGGGCTGCAGGGCTATGGCCTGCGCATCGGCAAGATCCTGACCGAACAGGTGGAGCGCAAGCTGCTCTCGGACGATCTGATGACCCTGGCCATGCGTCTCTCCTCCGCCGCCTCCGATGCGCGGATGGACGGCGCCATGCTGCCCGCCATGTCCAACTCGGGGTCGGGCAATCAGGGCATTGCTGCCACCATGCCGGTGGTCGCCGCCGCCCGCTTCCTCAAGGCCGATGACGAGCAGCTGGCCCGGGCCCTGGTGATGAGCCACCTGGTGGCCATCTACATCAAGGCCTACCAGAACAAGCTCTCTGCCCTGTGCGCCGCCAGCACCGCCGCCATGGGATCGGGCGCCGCCATCACCTGGCTGCTGGGCGGTCAGTTCGAGCAGATCAGCCACTGCATCAACAACATGATTGGTGACGTCTCGGGCATTATCTGCGACGGGGCGGGGAGTGCCTGCTCCATGAAGGTCTCTACCTCCACCTCGGCGGCGGTGAAATCCTCCCTCATGGCCATCAACAACCTGCGGGTGCCCCAGAGCGAGGGGATCGTCTCGGACGACGTGGATCAGACCATCGCGAACCTGGGGCGTCTCTCCAAACAGGGGATGCTGGACACCGACATCGAGATCATCAACATCATGCGGGCCAAGCAGCAGGGGAAGCACCAATAACCTCGGGGTGCCACCGTCGGGCATAAAAAAACCGGAGCCATTGGCACCGGTTTTTCATTGTCCATCCGCTATTCAGCCGCGGCCGAGGCGATTGTCCGGGTAGTTCTTGGCCAGCACTTCGCGAGCGTGGCGGGCCAGGGTCGGCATCTTCAGCGTGTCATAGGCGTTGACCATGATCTCCAGCGCCTTCTCGGTCTCGGCGGTGTCGGGGTAGGTCTCGACGACCAGCTTGGCACGGTTGGCGGCGGCGATCAGGGCATCACGCTTGACGTAATACTCGGCCACGTTCAGATCGTAGCGAGCCAGACGGTTCTTCAGACCGATCATGCGGGCACGGGCATCGGCGGCGTATTGGCTGTTGGGATAGTTCTGCAGCAGGGTCTTGAAGTCCTGGAAGGCCTGACGGGCGTAGGAGGGGTCCTTGTCATCCCGATCGATGCCCAGGAAGTCCTGGAAGAAGTTGTAGTCCGCCGCCATGTTGGTCAGACCGCGCATATAGAAGACGTAATCGATGTTCTTGTGCGCCGGGTTCAGACGGATGAAGCGGTCGATGTTGGCGATCGCCTGGGCGGTGTCGTCCTGCTTGTAGTAGGCATAGATGAGATCGAGCTGCACCTGGCTGGAATAGGCACCAAACGGATAACGGGAGTCCAGCGCCTCCAGCAATTCGATGGCGTTCAGGTAGTTACCGGTATCCAGTTTGAGGCGGGCCTTCTGGTACAGAACTTCCGGCGGTTCATCGGGAACCTTGGGTTTGGTGCTGGAACAGCCTGTGATCAGGGTGGCAACCAAGGCGAGCGACATCAGCAGGTGAGACTTCTTTCCCATCAACAACATCCGGTCCATTTCCACGAAATTGGCAAAGTATCCGTTATGCTTGGCTAAAAGAAAAGCTAGAATACCCGGATTATTTCGAATTGATACCCCCGCTCAAGAGACCATACATGAGCCAGCATATTGAACTGACAGGCGAATTTCAGGATCACCAATTCGGGCAGCGACTCGACCAGGCCCTGGCCGAATTGTTTCCCGACTACTCCCGGACCCGCATCAAGGAGTGGATTTTACAGGACAGAGTGACCCTGGACGGTCAGGTTGCCAATACCCCGCGCGAGAAAGTGGTGGCCGGGCAGCAGGTACATGTGAATGTCGAACTGGAAGACGATACCCGTTGGGATGCCCAGAACATCGAGCTGAACATCGTCTATGAAGATGAACACATCCTGGTGATCGACAAGCCGGCCGGCCTGGTGGTTCACCCGGGCGCCGGCACCCCGGACGGCACCGTGCTCAACGCCCTGCTGCACCGCTACCCCGGCATCGCCGAGGTGCCCCGTGCCGGCATCGTGCACCGTCTGGATAAAGACACCACCGGCCTGATGGTGGTCGCCAAGACCATTCCGGCCCAGACCCATCTGGTGGAGGCGCTGCAGGCGCGCCAGATCACCCGTGAGTACGAAGCCATCGCCATCGGTCACATGACTGCCGGCGGCACCGTCGATGCCCCCATCGGCCGCCACCCGACCCAGCGTACCCACATGGCTGTGGTGCCCAATGGCCGCGAGTCCGTCACCCACTACCGGGTGCACGAGAAGTTCCGTGGTCACACCCGTCTGCGGTTGCGTCTGGAAACCGGTCGTACCCACCAGATCCGCGTGCACATGGCTCACATCAAGCATCCCCTGGTGGGGGATCCGGCCTACGGTGGCCGCCTGCGCCTGCTGCGCAATGCCACCCCGGAGCTGACTCAGGCCCTGCGCAACTTCCACCGCCAGGCGCTGCACGCGACCATGCTGAAGCTGGCCCACCCCATCACGGGTGAAGTGATGGAGTGGCACTCCCCCACGCCCCAGGACATGGTGGAGCTGATGGAAGTGCTGCGGGCCGACACCCTGGCCAATCCGGACGATTTAGTCTGGAGCTGATGCCATGTCGGTACCGATGAGAGTGCTGCGTACAATCATCACCCTGGCCAATCCGGACGATCTGGTCTGGAACTGATTTCGTCGGACCTGCGTCGATTCCTGCCGTAAGCGGGTCTGGATGACGCATCAAGCGGGGCTCCTTCTCTAGGAGCCCCGTTTTCATATTCGTGAAGTGAAGGAGTCGCAGATGAACTGGATCCAACCCGACTGGCCCGCACCGGGCAATGTCAGGGCCCTGTCGACCACCCGGGACGGGGGCGTGAGCGAGGGGGTCTTCGCCGGCCTCAATCTGGGGGCCCACGTGGGGGACGAACCCGCGCGTGTCGAGGCCAACCGGGCCCGGCTGCAGCAGGAAGCCGCCATCCCTGGCCCCCTCAACTGGCTCAACCAGGTGCATGGCATCGCCGTGCATCCGGTCAGCGACCGGTATGAGCGTGCGCCGGATGCGGATGCCGCCTGCGCCCATGAGGCGGGGCTGGCCTGTATCGTGATGACCGCCGATTGCCTGCCGGTGCTGTTCTGCGATCGTGCTGGTACCCGGGTGGCCGCCGCCCACGCCGGCTGGCGCGGGCTGCATGCCGGTGTGCTGGAAAAGAGCATCGATGCCATGGGCTGCGAGCCGGCCGAGATCCTGGCCTGGCTCGGCCCCGCCATCGGCCCCACGGCGTTCGAGGTGGGTGGCGAGGTGCGCGACGCCTTTCTGGCGGAGCAGGCCGAGGCGGTGGCGGCCTTCGTGCCATCCCCCAACGAGGGCAAGTGGCTGGCGGACATCTACCGGCTGGCCCGGCTGCGCCTCGCCCGCGCCGGCGTCACCGCCATCTATGGCGGCGAGTGCTGCACCTTCAGCGACAGCGAGCGCTTCTACTCCTATCGCCGCGATGGCCAGACCGGCCGCATGGCCTCGATCGTCTGGCTTGCCGAGTGAGCCTCTCAGGCCCCTCCTCACGAGGGGCCTGATGTCTTTAGCTCTTGTGTTGAAGAAAAAATAACCATATCAGCCCCTTGAAATAGTCCGTACGGGCCTCATCTTTCATCTCAGAAAGTTATGTCGTTGCCGCGCAAGCGGCGTCTGTTTGAAGGGGGAGTGCAATGCGCCTCGATCGCCTGACCAGCAAATTCCAGATTGCTATTTCCGATGCCCAGTCTCTGGCACTGGGCCGTGACCATCAATTCATCGAACCCGTCCACCTGATGTCTGCCCTGATCAACCAGGATGGCGGCTCCATTCGTCCATTGCTGACCCTGACCGGGATGGACATCAATGCCCTGCGCTCTCGCCTTGGCGAGGAGCTCGACCGCCTGCCACGCGTCAGCGGCGTGGAGGGGGACGTCCAGCTCTCCAACGGTCTCGGCCGGTTGCTCAACGTCTGTGACAAGCTGGCCCAGCAGCGCAAGGATCAGTTCATCTCGTCCGAACTCTTCGTGCTGGCGGCCCTGGACGAGAAGGGGACCCTGGGCGAGCTGCTGCGTGCCCAGGGGCTGACCAAGGAGAAACTGGAAGCCGCCATCGACAAGGTGCGCGGTGGCAAGAAGGTAGACGACGCCAACGCCGAGGAGAACCGCCAGGCGCTGGAGAAGTACACCATCGACCTCACCGAGCGGGCCGAGATCGGCAAGCTCGACCCGGTGATCGGCCGCGATGACGAAATTCGCCGCACCATCCAGGTGCTGCAGCGCCGCACCAAGAACAACCCCGTGCTGATCGGCGCCCCCGGCGTCGGCAAGACAGCCATCGTCGAGGGGCTGGCCCAGCGCATCGTCAACGGCGAGGTGCCGGAAGGGCTCAAGAACAAGCGGGTCCTGTCCCTGGACATGGGGGCCCTGGTGGCCGGTGCCAAGTACCGCGGTGAGTTCGAGGAGCGCCTCAAGGCCGTGCTGAACGATCTCGCCAAGGAGGAGGGCAACGTCATCCTCTTCATCGACGAGCTGCACACCATGGTCGGCGCCGGCAAGGGCGAGGGGGCCATGGACGCGGGCAACATGCTCAAGCCCGCGTTGGCTCGCGGCGAGTTGCACTGCGTCGGGGCCACCACCCTGGACGAGTACCGCCAGTTCATCGAGAAGGACGCCGCCCTGGAGCGCCGCTTCCAGAAGGTGCTGGTGGAAGAGCCGAGCGTGGAAGACACCATCGCCATCCTGCGCGGCCTGAAAGAGCGTTACGAGCTGCACCACCACGTGCAGATCACCGACCCTGCCATCGTTGCGGCAGCCCAGCTGTCCCACCGCTACATCGCGGATCGCCAGCTGCCGGACAAGGCCATCGACCTCATCGACGAGGCGGCGGCCAGCATCCGGCTGCAGATCGACTCCAAGCCCGAGTCTCTTGATCGCCTCGAGCGGCGCATCATCCAGCTGAAACTCGAGCAGCAGGCGCTGATGAAAGAGGATGACGACGCCAGCCGCAAGCGCCTCGACCTGCTCAACCACGAGCTGGGCGAGAAGGAGCGGGAGTACAACGAGCTGGAAGAGGTGTGGAAGGCCGAGAAGGCCGCCCTCGCCGGCACCCAGCACATCAAGGCGGCGCTGGAGCAGGCCCGTCAGGATCTGGACGTGGCACGCCGCGCAGGGGATCTCGGCCGCATGTCCGAGCTGCAGTATGGCCGCATCCCGGAGCTTGAGAAACAGCTCGATCTCGCCACCCAGGCTGAGATGCAGGAGACCAGCCTGCTGCGCAACCGGGTCACCGACGTGGAGATCGCAGACGTGCTGGCGCGCTGGACCGGCATTCCGGTCGCCCGCATGCTGGAAGGGGAGCGCGAGAAGCTGCTGCGGATGGAAGATCAGCTGCACAGCCGGGTGATCGGTCAGGAGGAGGCGGTGGACGCCGTCTCCAACGCCATCCGCCGCTCTCGCGCAGGCCTCTCGGACCCGAACCGTCCCATCGGCTCCTTCCTCTTCCTCGGTCCCACCGGGGTGGGCAAGACCGAGCTGTGCAAGGCGCTGGCCGAGTTCCTGTTCGATACCCAGGACGCCATGGTGCGGATCGACATGTCCGAGTTCATGGAGAAACACAGCGTGGCCCGTCTGGTGGGGGCGCCTCCCGGATACGTGGGGTACGAGGAGGGGGGCTATCTCACCGAGGCGGTGCGCCGTCGCCCCTACTCGGTGATCCTGCTGGACGAGGTGGAGAAGGCTCACCCGGATGTGTTCAACATCCTGCTGCAGGTGCTGGATGACGGCCGCCTGACCGACGGCCAGGGCCGCACCGTGGACTTCCGCAATAGCGTGGTGATCATGACCTCCAACCTGGGGTCGGATCTCATCCAGGAGCACCACAGCGCGAAGGATTACGACGAGATGAAGGCCATGCTGATGGAGGTGCTGACTCGCAGCTTCCGTCCCGAGTTCATCAACCGGATCGACGAGACAGTGGTGTTCCACCCCCTCGGCGAGGATCACATCAAGTCCATCGCCCGCATCCAGCTCAAGAGCCTGATGGGCCGCCTGGAGGCCCAGGGCTTCGAGGTGGAGGTGACCGAGGAGCTGCTGACCAAGCTGGTCCACGCCGGGTTCGATCCCGTCTACGGGGCCCGTCCCCTCAAGCGGGCTATCCAGCACAAGGTGGAGAACCCGCTGGCCCAGGCGCTGCTCTCCGGTCGCATCCTTCCGGGCAAGAAGCTGGTGCTCGGGGCAGACAGCAACGGCCTGACCATGAACCAGTAACCTTTCCTTTGTCCGTGTTTACAACGCCAGCCCTCGGGCTGGCGTTGTCATATCCATGAAGCGGAAATAAAAAAACGGCAATCCGAGGATTGCCGGGAGGAATGTATTCGATGCGACCTGGCGTGGGTTGAGCGGGTCGCAGGGGCAAGCCCCGGTTGCGCGGAGGACCATCGAGGATGGTGCCCTGCTTACAGCCTGTCCGGACTGCGCTCGTTCAGTCCGCACCGCCACACTCTTGCGGCGTCCGCCTCACCCGGCCGGACGCACTCCATTCGTTACAGCATGCCCTGAACGGCGGCTTTCATTTCGGCCGGCCAGACACCGACCTGGACCTGGCCGATATGTTCCTTCTGCAGCAACAGCATGGCCAGACGGGATTGGCCGATGCCGCCGCCGATAGTCTGGGGCATGCGCTCCGCCAGCAGATCCTGGTGCCAGTCGTACTGCAGGCGATCCTCGTCACCGGTGATGGCGAGCTGGCGGCGCAGCGCCTCGGCGTCGACGCGGATCCCCATGGAGGAGATCTCGAAGCTGTCTTCCAGCACCGGGTTCCACACCAGGATGTCGCCGTTCAGACCCGCCAGACCCAGCTCGCTGTGGCTGCTCCAGTCGTCATAGTCCGGAGCGCGCACGTCGTGGCGCTCACCGTGGGACAAGGCCCCGCCGATGCCGATGAGGAAGACGGCCCCCAGCTCCTTGGCGATGGCGCGCTCACGCCCCTTGGCGTCGAGATCCGGGTAGCGGGTCAGCAGCTCTTCGCTGTGCAGGAACTGGATGTCGCTCGGCAGGAAGGGGGTCAGGTCGTGCTCGGCACAGACGGCGCGCTCGGTGGCCTTGATGGCGGTCCAGATGCCGCGCACGGTGTCCTGCAGGTAGGCCAGATCCCGGCGCTCGCTCGGCATCACCTTCTCCCAGTCCCACTGATCCACGTAGACGGAGTGGATGGGGCTGAGTCTGTCTTCGTCCGGACGCAGCGCCTTCATGTGGGTGTAGATGCCCTCGCCCGGGCCGAAGCCGAAGCGGCCCAGGGTCTGGCGCTTCCACTTGGCCAGGGAGTGCACGACCTCGTAGCTGTGTTCAGGCAGGGTTTTCACCTTGACCTGCACCGCATGCTCACAGCCGGAGAGGTTGTCCTGGGTGCCGTCACCGACGCGACTCAGAATGGGGGCTTGTACCTCCATCAGGCCGAGCTGCAATGCGAGTTGGCGGGAGAACATCTCTTTGACGAAGCTGATCTGCTGTTGGCTGCGAATGTAGTGCTGTTTCATGCTGAATTACCTGTCTTGAACCCGTTGAATGCGATGATTCTTCAACGGATTGCCAACTAAATTCAATATTCGATAATAGAAATAGGCTTTATGTATTTTTTTCTTCAAAATAACCGCCTTATTAATGAGATATCATCAAAGGGAGTGCAAAAAAGTGTCAGAAAATTATCGGATCGATAATCTCGATCAGGCCATCCTGACCGCCCTGATGGACAATGCGCGGATCCCCTATGCTGAGTTGGCCAAGCAGCTGGCGGTCAGCCCGGGGACCATTCACGTGCGAGTGGAAAAGATGAAGCAGGCGGGAATCATCGAGGGTACCCGGGTGCAGGTGAACCCCAAGAAGCTCGGCTATGACGTCTGCTGCTTCATCGGCATCAATCTCAAGAGCGCCAAGGACTACCCCTCGGCCCTGGCCAAGCTGCAGGCGCTGGAGGAGGTGGTTGAGGCCTACTACACCACGGGCCACTACAGCATCTTCATGAAGGTGATGACCCGCTCCATCGACGAGTTGCAGACGGTGCTGATCCACAAGATCCAGACCATCGACGAGATCCAGTCCACCGAGACGCTGATCTCGCTGCAAAACCCGATCCTGCGGGACGTGAAGCCCTGAGGTGTGCTCGGGAGGGCATCCGGGGCTCAGAGTATGGAGGAGCGTCGCGAGATCCCTCTCCCGCGCAAAACACTGACCTCGCTGCAAAACCCGATCCTGCGGGACGTGAAGCCCTGAGACGTGTCGTGTGGGCCGGATCAGGGCTCGAGGTAGGGAATGCCGTACTTGTCGTAGATGGCCTTGAGGCGGCCGTCCTGCTTCATGTGCAGCAGCTCGGCATCGTAGGCCGCCATCAGGGCCGGGGTGTCGGCATCGGCCCTGGCACGGGTCCAGACATTGAAGTAGGGGCTGGTCTTGAGGGGTTTTGGCAGGTAATCGACCTTGCCCGCCAGCCCCTCCTCTCTGATCTGGTCGAAGGCGGTGACCAGGGACATGGGGACGACGTCGATGCGTCCGGCGATCAGTTTGCGCAACTGCAACTGGTTGATTGGGATCTCCTGGAAGTGATAGGCAGGGTCGACCATGGCCGCCATGAGCTCCGGAGTGTAGGAGAAATCCCGGGTGACGCCGATGCGCCAGGGCTTGAGATCCGCCAGAAGGTCGTAGTGGATCTGCCCCGCGGAGTCCTTGCGCACGAAGAAGTGCCAGCTATGGCGGATGTGGGCCTGCTGGGGGTAGAGCAGGTAGCGTTCCCGTTCCGGCTTGTAGGAGTGGGTCAGCAACAGGTCATAGAGGCCGTTCTCGGCATTGCGGGTGAGCCTGGCCCCAGAGTCGACCAGCTCTATCTTGATGGGGACATGGAGGGTGCCAAAAATGGTGCTGACCAGATCCACATCCAGGCCTCTGGGCTGGCCGCGCGCATCGAGCCACTTCAGGGGCGGTTCGAGGATACCGCCAATGACCAGCTCCCTGGCCGACAGCCAGCAGGGCAACAGCAGGCAGAGCACGAGCAAGCTTCGCAAGTCACATCTCCTGAGCACGCGGAAGGTCACGCGCACGGGATGTGGTGACCGTCAGATATCTAAGTAGAGACGACCCCGAATGGCAAACCCTGAAATGGGAATGCACGAGATGCCCTCGACAGGGTAGGTCCCAGGCTCTATCGTCTCGGTCTGAGTCTGACACCGTGGCGGTCGCGATGTCGAGGGGAGGGTGGGCAAGGTGTGACGCCTGCCCGTCCGATGATGAGGGCGGACCGCCCTCCCGGCTAGGTCGCCTGACACTGCTTCATCTGGGTGTTGAGGGCTCGCATCACCTGCCGGCGGTTGATGATACCGATCACCTTGCCCCCTTCCAGAACCGGATAGACCTTGGGTTTGGCGCCGGTCATCTGGCGGGCCAGATCCAGGATGCTGTCGTCCGGGGCAACGAACAGCGGTGCCCGGCTCATCAGATCCTCGACCCGGGTGCGGGTGTCGCAGTGATAGCTGTCGGTGAGCAGGCTGGGGATGCAGTCCTGCTCGGAGAGGAATCCGATGAGGTGCCGCCGGTCGTCCAGTACCGGCAGGCCGCCGAGGTCGGCCTGATGGAGCCGGTCCAGCGCCTCGGCCAGGCCGAGCTCCGGGCTGAGGCTGTGGCTGAGACGCTGCATGTGATCGCGAACTTGTAGCATGATGGGGCTCCATAAGGGGTCGATGGGGCCACTATGCCCGGCCAGCCCGGCGAGGGGCCAATGGGTTTGGCCGCAGAGATTGATAGGCAATTCAATGAGCGGCCCCTTCGCGGTTCCGGCACGGGATCGGGAGGGGTCACAACTACAAGGAGAGGGTATGCGGGCATTGGTGACAGGGTGTGGCCGTCGACTGGGGTTTTACCTGTGCGAACAGCTGGTCGCGGCGGGCTGGCAAGTGACGGGCAGCTATCGCAGCGAGCGCCCCGAGCTGGCCCATCTGCGGGCCCTGGGGGTGGAGCTGGTCAAGGCGGACTTCGCCAGGGAAGGGGAGGTGGACGGGCTGATTGCGGCGCTGGCGCCCCATCAGGATCTGACGTTGGTCATCCACAATGCCTCGGCCTTCGAGCCGCAGGCGGACGAGCAGTCGGCCCAGCTGGCCCAGTTCGAGCAGTTCTACCGGGTGCACATGGCGGCTCCCTTCCAGCTGAATCGGGCGCTGGCCCCCCGGCTGGCCCAAAACGCCAACGCCGGCATCATCCACGTCACCGACATCTACATCCACGCACCGGCCCCCCGGTTTGCCGCCTATGTGTCGACCAAGGCGGGGGCCCATTCGCTCGCCATGAGCTTTGCCCGCGAGCTGGCGCCCGCGGTGCGGGTCAACACCATAGAGCCGGGGCCCATCCTGTTTCTCGACGAACACGGTGATGAGTGGCGTGAACAGGTGCTGGCCAAGACGCCGCTGGCGCGGGAAGGGGGGCTCGAGCCCATCTGGCAGGCGGTGCAACTGCTGATAAGCAATGACTACATGACCGGGGCCAGCATCCGGGTGGATGGGGGGCGGTCCCTGGCCGTCATCTAGACGGCATGCCCCCGGAAAAGACTGAGGCGCCTGCGGGCGCCTCAGTGCATGGCACTGTCAGTGGTGCCGAATGGTCGTCTGCCTGGCGGGGAGTTCCGGCTGGGTATTGCCGGGGAGCGGGGGCGTCTCGGGCTGGCTGAGCTCGACGGGGGCGTGGCCGAAGACCTGTTTCGCGAACACCTTGCTGCCAGGCAGGCTCAGCGTCACCTTGCCGGCATCGATGTGCCCTCCCCGATACATTTCGGCCAGCAGGTCGCCCAGGTAGGCATCCACCCTGGCGCTGGCGAAGTCGTCCCGCTCGTCGCAGGTGAGGATGTCGATGTCGAGCGGCCTGTCCGCCACCTTGCACAGGGGGTGGTTGCGATCCCGGCCATGGGTCAGCTCCATGGTGACAAACTCGGCCTTGAGCTGGGTGGCGGAGAGTTCGCTCTGTACGACGAACAGGCAGTTGAGAAAGTCGTGGCGCGACTGCATGCCCACCGGCTTGGTCTGGATCACCGAGCTCAGGCGCAGGCGCCCGAAGCGTGCCAGCAATTGTCCCACGGCCTGGCTCACGTGCTGGGCCGGGTCGAGGTTGGATCCAATGCTACAGAGGTAAAACATGCTTGCCCTTCCTTGGGTTGGTCTCGTCTGAAATATATACGCGGCTCACGGATATCGGATTTACTATGAATTAACATGTCATTATCTGTTGTGATCCAACTCTGATTGGCAGAAAGGAGGTTTGCATGAGCGTGGAGATGAAATGGGCACTGTTGGCCGCAGCGGGAGCCCTGACCGTGATAATGGTCATCTGTGTGGCGTCCGTCGGTCTGGCGTGACCCCACCCTGAGAGCAATCAAACCGGCTGCCAAGCCGGTTTTGCTTTTTGGGGCAGTGCGGATATGCTGGCCCCCCATGATGACGCGAGACAGCAGAAGATGACCAAGGTTCGCCCCCGCTCCCTGCTCCAGGTGGTATTGATGGGCTTCGTGCTGGTGCTGATGCCGCTGGGGGGCATGATCTGGCACGACAGCCAGGCGCTCTCCCACCTGGGCCAGTTGACCAGCGACGAGATGGAACGCGCGGTGCGGGATACCCGCCGGGCGACCCTGCTCACCACCCAGGCCATCGACCTGGAGCGCACCCTGCGTCGCTACGCCGTGCTCGGAGACGAGCGCATTCTGGCGAACTATCAGCAGCAGCTGGCCCGCTATCGGGAGCTGCTCGGCATCCATCAGCAATCCATCCCGGATGCCGAGGTCTACGGCGAGCTCGAGGCCGCGCTCACCTGGCTCGATGGCCTGCAGGATCTCGGCAAGGCCAGGCAGGAGGCGACCAGCCCAAACTTCACCAGTTTCAATGAGCTCAACCAGCAGCTGGAGGTCGTCACCCGAAGCCAGGTTGACGATCATGTCTCCCGCATGCGGGCCGCCATCGCGGAGCTGAAGCAGGAGATCTGGTGGGTCAGCGGCTTCGTGGTGGGGCTCAGCCTGCTGCTGGTGCTGCTCTTTACCTACCTCATCATCCACCCCGTACGTCAGATTGAGTCGCGGATCCTGAGTCTGGGGGCCGGGGTCGAGCCGGATCCACGGCCGGTGGACGGCCCGGCCGAACTGGTGCTGCTGGGGGAGCGGATTAGCTGGCTGCACGACAAGCTCAAGGAGCTGGAACAGCAGAAGTACCAGTTCCTGCGCCACGTCTCCCATGAGTTGAAGACCCCCCTCGCAGTGTTGCGGGAGGGAGCGGATCTGCTCTCCGAACAGCTGGTGGGGCCCCTCAACGGGGATCAGCAGGAGATCTGCCAGATGCTGGAGGAGAACAGCCGCCGGCTGCAGACCCTGATCGAACGCCTGCTCGACTTCAATCGCCTGAGCCAGCAGGAGGTGTTCAGCCTGACAGCGGTGCCTCTGGCCCCTCTGCTGTCCGATCTGTCCGAAGAGTACCGGCTGGCGCTGGAATCCAAGCAAATCAGTGTACACTTGCCGCCCGACCCCATCAGTCTGCAGGCCGAGCCCTATCGCCTGCGGCTCATCCTCGACAACCTGTTCTCCAACGCGGTCAGCTACGGCGCCAAGGGGGGGCAGATCTGGATCCGGGCCGGCCAGAGCGACAATGGGGGCTGGCTGGAGGTGGCCAACGAGGGGCCCGTCATCCCGCTGGATGAGCGGGAGCGGATCTTCGAGCCTTTTGAGCAGGGCAGCATAGTACGGCAGGGATTGTTGAAGGGGTCCGGGATGGGCCTCTCCATCGCCCGTGAGTCGGCGATGAGTCTGGGTGGCGAGCTCAGGCTGATCGAGGATGAGCAGGCAGATGTCTGCTTCCGACTGGATTTGAAACAAGGTGCGGCATGACGGGATCAGCCGTGCCGACGACAGCCCTTCATACCGGGGCAGCCCATTGCAACTGACTATTGAGACGAACGGGCGGATGCCTGTTTTCCCCCTTGGATCCTAAGTGACATTCAAGATGAAACGATTTGTTGTTCCCGTGTTGATGATGAGCCTGCTCGCGGGCTGCTCCCTGCTCCCATCCCGCAGCCTCACCGAGCCCTCCCAGGAGGCGGTCGCCAGGCGGATGGAGTTTGCCAACAAGGAGATGCAGGTACGCCTGCAGTACTCGGACTGGCTGCTGGCCAGTCATCCCCAGCAGCGGATGCAGGAGCGCCAGCGCCTGACCGGTGCCACCGATCTCGAGAGCCGGGTCAGCCTGGCCATGGTCAACACCCATCCGTCCGAGTCGGTGGCCAGCCGCCGGGCCGGACTCGACAAGCTCAAGTCCCTCCTGCCCGAACTCGGCCTGGATGCCCAGGCCTTCCTGCGCAGCTGGATAGCCCTCGGCGAGGAGCTGCTGGTGCGCGACAGTCGTCGCGATGACCAGAGCCAGGAGGTGCAGCGTCTGCGCCGCCAGATAGAACAGCTTTCCGCCATCGACGAGCAGCTCAACGAGCGTAAGCTCAATGGAGGGGGCCAGCCATGACACGCCGGTCCTGTGCCGGGATCATCCCCCCGGCTCTTCACGCAGAAGGAGTGAGAGCATGAGCCGCATTCTGCTGGTGGACGACGATGCCAGTCTGCTCAAGCTGATGAGCATGCGCCTGCGCAGCCAGGGCTATGAGGTGGATACCGCAGACAGTGCCGAAGGGGCCCTGGACAGGCTGCGGCAGCAGCGGGCCGACCTGGTGCTGAGCGATCTGCGGATGGGGGGCATGGACGGACTGGCGCTCTTCGAGCGGATCCAGTCCCAGTGGCTCGGCATGCCGGTCATCATCATGACCGCCCACGGCACCATTCCCGACGCCATCCAGGCGACCCGCTCCGGGGTGTTCAGCTTCCTCACCAAGCCCATCGACAAGGATGAGTTGCTGGTCACTATAGAGCACGCCCTGAGCCTGACCCGACCGAAGCAACAGCACGAGTGGCAGTCCCTCATCCAGACCCGTAACCCGCAGATGGAGCAGCTGCTTATCCAGGCGAGCAGCATCGCCACCATGGACGTGCCCGTTCTGATCCTGGGGCCTTCCGGCGCCGGCAAGGGGGTCATGACCCAGGCGCTGCATCAGGCCAGCCACCGCCGCGACAAGCCGCTCCATACCATCAACTGCGCCGCCCTGCCCTGGGGAGCGCTGGACCTGCAACTGTTCGGTGAGGACGGCCAGTCCGGCCTGTTTGCCGAGGCCAGGGGCGGCACCCTCTTCCTCGACGAAATCGGGGATCTGTCGGAGTCGCTGCAGGCCAAGTTGCTGCAGGTGTTGTCGGAATATGGCCAGGGCACACCCGAGGTGCGGGTCATCAGCTCCAGTCATCAGGATCTGGTCGCCGCCATGGAGGAGGGACGCTTTCGGGAGGATCTCTTCTACCGCCTCAACGTGGCCAACATCACCCTGCCTCCTCTCAGTGCCCGCAGCGAGGACATCCCGCTGCTGGCGCGCCAGGCGCTGGACGACTATCGCAGTCGCCACGACAACTGCGCCGCCCTCGGCTTCTCGCCGGAAGCGCTGGCCATGCTGGCGGCAGCGGCCTGGCCCGGCAACGTACGCCAGCTCTACGGGGTGGTGGAACAGCTCGCCAGTCTCTGCTGCAGCCCGGTGATCGGGGCTGCCATGGTGGAATCCGCTCTGAGTGGCGGCGGTGGCGGCATTCCCTCGTTCAACGAGGCGCGGGCCGAATTCGAGAAGGAGTATCTGATCCGTCTGCTGCGCACCACGGAGGGGAACGTGACTCTGGCGGCCAACATGGCGGGAAGAAACCGCACCGACTTCTACAAGCTATTGAATCGACATGGTATCGAGGCAGCAAACTTCAAGTCGAAGGGATAAATGACAGAGGGGCGGCCCGTCGATGACGGACCGCCCCTCTTGTTTCAGACCGAACCGGTCACCTTGGCAGGCTCAGGCCGGGTCGGTGACGCCGACCTCGGGCTGGGCCTTCTGGGTTTTATGGGAGAGCCAGAGGCCGCTTGCCTTCATCAGGTAGCCGAACAGGGCACCGATCACCAGGGAAGGCAGAATGAGGCGCCACTCGCCGGCCGCCCCGAAGGTGGCGCAGCAACCGGCGAAGGTGCCGGGAATGTAGGAGAGCCACTGCTGTTTCGCCTGCACGCACATCAGGGTCGCGACCACCCCCGTCATCAGATAGCCGGCCATGCCTGCGCCCCACCAGGACTCCCCGTGGATCAGCAAGAGTGCCCACAGCATGCCGGTGGCGTTGCACAGCAGGGTCTGCAGCAGCGCCTTGTAACCGCCGCTCGAGGCGAAGTAGCTGGTGCAGCCGAGGAAACCGACCCAGGTGATGAGGCCGAGGGCGGCGGCCAGTCCGCCCCAGACGGCGGAGAGGATCCCGGTCGTGATGGCGATGGCGATCAATGGGCTCATGGCGTGACTCTCAGTGGTTGAATCCGGAAAAGGAGGCAGCCTACTCTGCGGCAGAGAGGCGGCAAGCGGGGGCGGAATTGTGTGTGATCCAGGTCACTCTTTTCAACCCGGGAATACGCTTGCGCTCGCGAAAAAAATTCATTGGAGACGCCGCAATCCTTGAACCATAGTTAGAGGCCCTGTCCTGCTCATGGAGTGAGTCTGATGGTGCCAAACGTGATCGTTCCTCTGCTGGTGTTCGTAGTGCTCTTCCTGGCCGGTACCATGGCCAAGGCACTGCCCCTTTATCAACTCATGTAATGTTGTGTGAAATAAAACTCGGCCGGGGCGGGTCTTATGGTTGTCAGCCTCATCGTCCCGGGAGTTTTTCATGTTGATCAAGCGCCGTACTTCTCATCACCCCACCGAACAGGATGTCACGCCGGAAGCCGTCTATCAGGATCGTCGCCTCATCCTCAAGGGACTGGGATTGGGTGCCGTCGCAACTCTGGCCTTCCCGGTCAAGGCAAGTCTGCTGGATCTCTTCGGCTCTAAACCGAACGTGCCCGCCACCCCGGCCAGGCCGCTCGACATCCGCGCCGCCGCCCGGCCAGAGGGGCTGATCCTCACCCCGGAGGAGAAGGCCACCACCCACAACAACTTCTATGAGCTCGGCACCGACAAGGGGGATCCCGCTCGCAACGCCCACTACCTCAAGCCCGAGCCCTGGACTCTGAAGGTGGGAGGGGAGGTGGCCAAGCCCTTTACCCTGGATGTGTGGGATCTCATCAACAAGACCACGCTGGAGGAGCGGATCTACCGGTTGCGCTGCGTGGAGGCCTGGTCCATGGTGCTGCCCTGGAGCGGCATACCGCTGGCGGATCTTATTCGCCGGGCCGGGCCCACCAGTCGCGCCAAGTTCGTGGCCTTCGAGACCCTCTATGATCCCGAGCAGCTGCCTGGGCAGGCCTCCCGCTCCCTCGGCGGCGGCATCGATTATCCCTATGTGGAGGGTCTGCGCCTCGACGAGGCCATGCACCCCCTCTCCTTCCTCGCGATGGGGCTCTACGGCAAGGCGCTGCCGGCGCAGAACGGGGCGCCCATCCGGTTGGTGGTGCCCTGGAAGTACGGCTTCAAGAGCATCAAGAGCATCGTCTCCATCCGCCTGGTGGAGGAGATGCCCCCCACCACCTGGAACCTGCTGGCACCGAACGAATATGGCTTCTATGCCAACGTGAACCCCGAGGTGGATCACCCGCGCTGGAGCCAGGCCAGCGAGCGCTTCATCGGCGAGGGGGGCATCTTCGGGGCCAAGCGTCAGCCGACCCTGATGTTCAATGGCTACGGCGACGAGGTGGCCTCTCTCTATCAGGGGATGGATCTGCGCAGATGGTATTGAGGCGGGAGGAGCTGACATGACATTGCGACTGACGGCGCGCCACATCACCCTGCTGCGGGCCCTGGTACATCTGGCCTCGCTGGGCTTTTTGCTCTGGCTCGGCTATGCGGTGCCGGCGGGTCTGCTGGGGGGGGATCCGGTACAGGGGCTGACCCACTACCTCGGCAAGGGCGCCCTGCACCTGCTGCTGCTGACCCTGCTGGTGTCGCCGCTCGCCAAGCGCTGGCGACAGGGCCAACTCGTCAAGCTGCGCCGCCCCCTCGGGCTCTGGTGCGCAGTCTGGGCCGGCCTGCACTTTATGGTCTGGCTGGGGCTGGATCTGCAGTTCGACTGGGGGCTCATCGGGGGGGAACTGGTAAAGCGCAGCTATATCGTGGTGGGGATGGTGGCGCTGCTGCTATTGCTGGCCCTGAGCATCACCTCGCTCCCGGCCCTGTTGCGGGCCATGGGGCCGGCCTGGCAGAGACTGCACAACTGGATCTACGCGGTGGCCCTGTTGGTGCCGGTGCACTACTGGTGGTCGGTCAAGAGCGGCTGGCAGGAGCCCCTCATCTATCTGCTGCTGGCCTGTGCCCTGCTGTGGCCGCGCCGGGACAAGCTGCTGCGCCCCTGGCGCCAGCGCCAGTCACTGAAGGGGACGCAGGGCGCCGTGTAGCAGCCGTCGCGCCCATAGCAGAAGAGGCCTATCTGGCCTCTTTTTTGGTGATCTCCCCGCTGTAGGCGTCGACCTCCAGCTGAACCCGCTGGTTGTCGGCATTCAGGGTGTCCACCTCGAATTTGTCGTCTTCCAGCTCCACTTCCCGAATGTCGTGATACCCTTGAGCCAGCAACAGCTTGACCAGTCCGGCCATGTCGAGACGGCTCTGGGCCGCCCAGCCAACGGTGGAAAAGAGACACAAGATCAGCAGGATACTGCGTGGGATCATATTCATTCCGGATTCATGGCAGGCACACTATAAACGGCATTATGTTAGGTTTTGAGAGATGAATCACCCATGAATAGCGCGCTGCCCCTGCTTGGATTGCTGCTGCCGATGCTGGTGCAGGCGGCCCAGCCGAACGAGGCCTTGCTG
Source organism: Aeromonas taiwanensis (assembly GCF_000820165.1). GTDB lineage: Bacteria > Pseudomonadota > Gammaproteobacteria > Enterobacterales > Aeromonadaceae > Aeromonas > Aeromonas taiwanensis. The sequence goes on along the minus strand of NZ_CDDD01000058.1, from coordinate 15,374 downwards.
CAACAGGCAGTGAGCGAGGGGCGGATACGGCCTTTTCATGAGCTGATGGAGGTGGCGTCCCGCCTGCCGGTGCGCGTGCTGCGCGTCGATCTGGGGGAGGAAGACGGGGTCTGGCTGTATGAGCTCAGGCTCATCGACGAGGAAAACAGCGTCATCAAGGTGGGATATCGGGCCGACAACCTGGAGATGGTGTGGCTCAAGGGACACCATCTGGAGCGCCTGTTCGAGCCGCGCCCGCCTCCGGACGAGGAGTGATCCCTGCTGCCCACCCTGGTGCCTCGCCTCCAACCGCTGCCGAGAGAGGCGCAATTCTGCTTTGGATATCCATTTATGCGAATTCTGATAGTTGAAGATGAAAAGATCCTGGCGAACCAGCTGGCTGAACAGCTGCGCCTGTCCGGTTTCGTGACTGACCTCTGCCACGACGGCAACGAGGCGGGCTTTCTCGGCGAGACCGAACCCTATGACGCCATCATCCTGGACCTCGGCCTGCCGGGGCGCGACGGCCTGAGCGTGCTGAAGGAGTGGCGCAGCAAGGGGATAGATACCCCTGTGCTGGTGCTGACCGCCCGCGGCCAGCTGCATGAGAAGATCGAGGGATTGAACGCCGGTGCCGACGACTACCTCACCAAGCCGTTCCAGGTCGCCGAGCTGGTGGCCCGGGTGCAGGCCCTGGTGCGCCGGGCGGCGGGCAACGCCAGCTCCATCCTCGAGATCGGCGGGGTGCGTCTCGACATGGCGGCCTCCCAGGTCTGGTACGAAGGTACCCCCATCAAGCTCACCGCGCACGAATTCCGGGTGCTGGGTTACCTGATGCAGCACAGGGGCAAGGTGGTGTCCCGCAGCGAGCTCATCGACCACATCTATGCCCAGGATTTCGATCGCGACTCCAACACGGTGGAGGTGTTCATCGGCCGGATCCGCAAGAAGACCCATGCCGATCTGATCGAGACGGTGCGCGGGCTCGGTTACCGGATCAACGAATGACGCTGAGGTACGAGACGTCATGGTGGGCTGAATGAGGCTGGTGCGAACCCTGCGGGGACGGCTGGTAGCCATCGCCCTGGTCTGGTGCGGCCTCTTCCTGTTCGCTACCGGTTTCAGCCTGCAGACCATGATGCGCAACTACTGGCAGGAGGCGGAGGCTGACGGCCTTCGCCTGCAGCTCTACGATCTGCTCTCCCGCCTCGAGATCCAGCCGGATGGCATGCCTGTCGTGACCGAACCCATGGCCGACCCCCGTTATCGTCAACCCTATTCCGGCTACTACTGGCAGCTGGAGCTGGGAGAGACGGTGGTAAGCCGCTCCCGTTCCCTGTGGGATGCTCACCTGAGCGCCCATGGCCTGAAGTCGGCCTTTGGCGATCCGGATCTCTTCGTCGGCAAGGGGCCCAACAAGGAGCCCCTGCTGATCATGACCCGCACCGTGCTGCTGCCGGGCTCTGATAGGGTCTTCACTCTGGTGATGGCCAAGGACAGCAGCGCTTTGACCCAGACCCTGAAGAAGACGAGGATCAGCCTGTTCCTCGGCCTCGGCTTCGCGGCAACCGGTCTGGTGCTCGGCTTCATGTTCCAGATCGTCTACGGCCTGCGCCCGCTCCACCTGCTTCGCCGCGAGCTGAGTCGCGTGCATCAGGGTCATCAGGAGGGGTTCAGGCTGCGCTACCCGCTGGAGATCCAGCCGCTGGTGGAGGACATCAACCGGTTGCTGCACCACTACGGCGAGCTGCTGCAGCGGGCCCGCTCCCACACCGGCAACCTGGCCCATGCACTCAAGACGCCGCTCAGCATCATGCGCAATCAGGTGGCCCAGCTGCCGCCTGAAGATCAGGCCGCCATCGGCGAGCAGCTCGACCAGATCCAGCGCCACATCGACTATCACCTCGGCAAGGCGAGGGTGACCGGTGCCGCCAAGATCCTCGGCGTCTCGACCCCGGTGCGGGCCAGGGTGGAGTACATCTGCCGCGCCTTCTCCCGCCTCTATCCGGGCAGGGAGGTGGATCTGCAGGTGCCGGCCAATCTGGCGGTCGGGGTGGAGGAGCAGGACTTCGACGAGATGGTGGGCAACCTGCTGGAGAACGCCTTCAAGTGGTCCGCCGGCCGGCTGCGTATCTCCAGCGCCGAGCTGGGGGGCTGGATCACCCTGCGCATCGAGGATGACGGTCCCGGCATGAGCGAGGATCAGATCGCCAAGGCGGTGCTACGGGGGGTGCGCCTCGACGAGAAGGTGCCGGGCTCGGGCCTTGGCCTCAACATCGTCTCCGATCTGGCGGAAGCCTATCGCGGCAGCCTCATCATGGGGCGGGCGGAGCTCGGCGGTCTGGCCGCTTCGCTCTCCCTGCCCAAGGTGGCCAGGATCGAGAGCTAGGCACCGCTGGCGCCCTGTCTCGCCCGCGCTGGCAAGGGGGGGGCGCCCGGCATAAGATAAGGCACTTTGTTTCAAGGTTGAGGAAGGGTAGCAATGAGTGACGATCCGTGGGCACTGTGTCATCTCGACGATTCGTTCGATGCCTCCGTGCTGGGGACCAAGGGAGCCCAGATCCAGTGGTTCGAGGACAGGGACGCCCTGATCCAGTTCCTGCTGGAGGATTTCGTCGATCTGCTGGCCGATGTGGGCGAGCTGGACGAAGACCAGACCGAAAGCGCCCGCGAGCGCTTCACCCTGCTGGTGGAGCAGAGCCTGGACGACCGCAGCCTGATGGACGCCATCAACGACCTCGCCTCCGGCCTGCGTCGCATCGCCTGGCTGGGGCCGCTCTCCGAGCTGGCGGAGATCAGCGACGACTTCGCGAGCGGGTTGCGGGCCTTCTTCTGGACCCAGTATGACGGGGACGAAGATGACCCAGAGGCCTGGGTGCCGGAAGATCTCTGGCCCCAGCTGGTGGAGTGTGCGGAAGAGTACATGGTTGAGGGTGACTTCTGAGTCGCCTCGTCTGCGCTCTGGCCACAACCTGGGTCGAGTGTGCGGAAGAGCACAGGGTCGAAGGGGACTTCTAAGGCCCTTCTAGGTCATTTGAATAAGCAAACGGCGCCTTGATGGCGCCGTTTTTGCTGGCCTGCCAGCCAACGTCAGGCGTTGGCTGGCACCTCGTGGGCGGTGTTGGCCGGTACGGGGCCGCTGTACTTCTCGATCTGCAGCTGGGCCATGTGGCCGCAGTTGCCCTGGGCCAGGCTAGAGGAGCCCTCGTCGAAGGTGAGGCAGTTGACGTTGCCGTTCTTGCACAGGCTCCCCGCTTCCCCCGGCTTGGCCGGGTCGAACCAGGCCCCCTCGCAGATCCGCACCACCCCGGGGCGGATATCCTCGGAGATCAGGGCCCCCACCAGGATCTGGCCGCGCTCGTTGAAGGCGCGCACCAGATCGCCACCCTGGATGCCGCGCGCCTTGGCATCGGCCGGGTGGATCAGGATGGCCTCCCGATCGGCCACCGCGAACTTGTCCCGCAGCGGGGTGTTGTCGAGCTGGGAGTGCAGCCGCTGGGTCGGGTGGGAGGTGTTGAGGGACAGGGGGTAGGTGGCCGCGACATCGCTCTTGCTCCACTCCCTGGGCTCATACCACCTGGGGTGGCCGGCGCAATCGGCATAGCCCATGCTCGCCACCGTCTTGGAGAAGATCTCTATCTTGCCGGACGGCGTGCCGAGTGGATTGAGCAGCGGGTTCTCGCGAAAATCGGCGTGGCGGATCCACTGGCGGTTCGCTTCCGGGATGGGGAAGCGCACATAGTTGTTGGACTCCCAGAACATGCTGAACGGCGGCAGCGCGACCCGGGCACCGCGTGCCTGGGCGGCCATGCCGTCGTACATCTGCTTGAGCCACAGCATCTCGTCCTTGCCCTCGGTGTACTGCTCCTGCAGCCCCAGCTTGGCGGCCACGGCGCTGAAGATGTCGAAGTCGTTGCGGGCTTCAAACTGGGGCGGTACGCACTGGTGCATCGGAAACACATAGCGCTGGGAGTAGTCGCCCCCCATCTCCAGATCGTTGCGCTCGTAGCTGGTGGTCACCGGCAGCACGATGTCGGCGTGCTTGGCGGTGGCGGTCCAGTAGGGCTCGTGGACGATCACGGTCTGCGGCCTGCGCCAGGCCTGCAGCAGGTTGTTGGTGTCCTGGTGGTGGTGGAAGGGGTTGCCGCCCGCCACGTACACCAGCTTGACGTCCGGGTAGGTCACCTTGCGGCCGTTGAAGTCGATGGTCTTGCCCGGGTTGGCCAGGCAGTCGGCGATGCGAGCCACCGGGATGGGGGCCGGGCTGTTCTTCGGCGCGTTGCCGGCGGAGATACCGGCCAGTATGCCCCCCTTGGCGGTGGGGCTGCCACCGGAGGAGTAGTGATAGCTGAAGCCGTAGCCCCCGCCAGGCAGGCCGATCTGGCCCAGCATGGCGGCCAGGGTGATCAGCATCCAGTTCGGTTGCTCGCCGTGGTGCTGCCGCTGCATGCCCCAGCCAGCCATGATCATGGTGCGCCTGGAGGCCATGTCGAGGGCGAGCTGGCGGATCACCTTGGCCTCGACGCCGCAGATGGCGGCCGCCCACTCGGCGCTCTTGGGCTCGCCGTCGTCCTTGCCGAGCAGGTAGGCGAGGAAGGTGTCGAACCCCGTGGTGTAGCGGTCGAGGAAAGCCTGATCGTGCTTTTTCTCGCTATACAGGGTGTGGGCCACCCCCAGCATCATGGCCACGTCTGTGTAGGCATTCGGGGCAATCCACTCGGCATTGGCCTGCTTGGCGGTCTCGTTGTAGACGGGATCGATGCTGATGACCCGGGTGCCTTTCTCTTTCAGCGCCTTGAAGCCCGCCTGTCCCTCGTGATCCGGCATGTTCCAGCTGTTCTTCAGGGTGACCTGGGCGTTGACCCCCCAGAGCACCACCAGTTCGGCGTGCTCCACCACGTTGGGCCAGGCGGTCTGCTGCTCGTACACCTCGATGGAGCCCATCACGTGGGACATGATCACCTGGGCGGCGCCGGTGGAGTAGTCACCCGCATAGCCTGTGAAACCGCCGGCCAGGTTCATCAGGCGGTGCAGCAGGGTGCGGCTGTTGTGGAACATGCCGACGCTCTTCCAGCCGTAGGATCCGGCGTGGATGGCCTGGGGGCCGAAATCAGACTGGACCCGCTGGATCTCGCCAGCCACCAGTTCGATGGCCTTGTCCCAGCTCACCCGTACCCACTGGTCGGCACCGCGCAGCTCGGGCTTGGCGCCCGGGCCGTGTTCCAGCCAGCTCTTGCGCACCATGGGAAACTTGATGCGATTTTTGGCGTGCACCTGGAACGGCGCCATGTCGATGAGATCGTTCGGCGCCGGATCGTCCGCCACCGGCTGGACGCGCACCATGCGACCATCGGCGACGATGGCCTCGAACGCTCCCCAGTGGGCACCGGTCAGTATGCCCTTCTGGGCGGGCACCAGGGTGGGGAACTGTTCGAGGGCCGTGCTGATGGCCTGGGCCAGGGCGTGTTTCGGGAACAGGGTGCCGAGCAGGGGCAGGGCGGCGCAGGCCCCCAGGCCCTTGAGCAGGCTGCGGCGGGAGAGGGTGGTCTGTTGGTCATTGAAAAAAGTCATGGGGAAATCCTCTGTTCCGGCCTTAGTGCGCAGTGCTCATGTCACTGGCGTGTTTCTGCACGTATTGGGTGAGCATGCGAGCCTGCTCCGGGGTGAGGGAGGTACGGGACTCCATCCCCTTGATGACGCCGATCCACTGGTTGGCATTGAAGTGGTCGAGCGCGGTGAGACCGTGGCAGCCGGTGCAGTTGTTGGACATCAGGGTGGAGGCGTATTGCCACAGCTTGCCCTGGTCGCCGATGAGCTGGCGCTGGTCGACCCAGGCGGTCAGGCTGACCTGATGCCAGGTGAGGTTGGTGGCGCTGTCGGTCTCGCTCTGGCCGGTCACGAGGGCCTTTCTGGCGGTCTCGCCGACCAGCACACTCAGGATCCGTTTGCCGGGGGCGGCGTAGAACACCTCGCTCACGCCATCCTGCTGCCAGCCGTCGATGCGCACCTGGGCGCGGCCGTTGTCGCTGGCCAGGATGGCAACCTGGGTGGAGGGCATCAGGGTGCCTTCATCCGTGGTGGCCTTGGCATCCAGATAGAGCGGGGTGGTGGCGATGGCGTAGCGGGTGGTGACCGAGGCGGGCGTCTGGGCGGCAGCAGCGGCCAGTTCGCTGGCACCGGCGGCGGCCAGCTCGCTCATGTCGGGCATGATATGGGCGACGCCGCGGTGGCAGTCGATACAGGTCTGGCCTTCCTTGATGGCGACCGGGTGCTCGGTGCGGGCGTTGGGGCGCTGGGCCAGGATGTCCATGGCGGCGTAGCTGTGACAGCTGCGACAGGTGGCGGAGTCGTTGGCCTTGAGCTGATCCCACACCGACTGCGCCATGCGCAGCTTGTGGGCCTCGTATTTTTCAGGGGTGTCGAGGGTGCCGATCGCCTCGTGATAGATGTCCTTCACGGCGCGGATCTTGGTCCAGAGGTAGGAGGCGGGATCATTGGGGATGTGGCAATCGGCGCACTCCGCACGGATGCCCTTCGCGTTCTGGAAGTGGACGCTGCCCTGATACTCGGCGAGCGGGGTCTGCATGGTGTGGCAGGAGACGCAGAACTCGGTGGAGCTGGTCTTGTGCAGCACGGTGACGGTGACCCCCAGCGCGGCAACCCCCAGCAGGGCTCCGAGCAGCAGGAGCCAGAACCAAGTCTTTCTCAGCATTTTTCCAAGCATGGCGACAGTGTCCTTCGAATCGGGTAATACCAATATAGTAGTAGTATTGGGATTCGCGGGGTTGACCTTGGTCATGACTTTAATTTCGAGTGAAAACCTTTTTTTGTTCGAAAGTTTTATATTTCTATAGTTTTCCGTATATAAGCCGATCTTTGCCTGCGCAAGGGGAGGGACGCCGCAAAGGATGGATCCTCCGCCTGCAGGTTCGGCTGGTCAGCCCGGACCTGGGCTTTGTATGGCGAGAGATGTATACTGTTCGCATATACAGTATTCAGGTGTGTCTGTCATGCGACTCTTTATCGCCGAGAAACCCAGCCTTGGCCGCGCCATCGCCGACGTCTTGCCCAAGCCCCACAAGAAGGGGGAGGGGTTCATCGAGACGGCCCAGGGGGATGTGGTGACCTGGTGCATCGGCCACCTGCTGGAGCAGGCAGAGCCAGATGCCTATGACGCCGCCTTCAAACAGTGGCGGATGGATCACCTCCCCATAGTGCCGAGCCAGTGGCAGCTGGTGGCCAAGCCCAAGACCAGGACCCAGCTCGCCGTCATCAAGCGTCTCATCAAGCAGGCCGACTGCGTGGTCAACGCCGGTGACCCGGACAGGGAGGGGCAGCTGCTGGTGGACGAGGTGATCGACTTCCTCGGCTACCCCAAAACCAAACCGGTGCAGCGCTGCCTCATCAGCGACCTCAACCCGCCGGCGGTGCGCCGTGCCCTCGACAAGCTCAGGGACAACAAGGAGTTCGTGCCCCTGGCGGTATCGGCCCTGGCCCGCAGCCGGGCCGACTGGCTCTATGGCATCAACATGACCCGCGCCTACACCCTGCTGGGCCGCAAGGGGGGCTGCAGCGAGCTGCTCTCGGTCGGTCGGGTGCAGACCCCTTTGCTCGGGCTGGTGGTGCGACGGGATCTCGAGATTGAGGCCTTCGTCCCCAAGCCCTTCTACGAGGTGCTGGCCCACTTGGTGACAGACAACAACGAGCGTTTCAGCGCTAAGTGGCTGCCCTCCGAGGCTTGCTTGCCGTGGCAGGACGAGGAGGGGCGGGTGCTCAACCGGGCGCTGGCCGCCAAGGTGGTGGAGCGCATCCAGGGGCAGTCCGCGCAGGTAGAGGAGGTGGAGGAGCAGGCCCGCAAGCAGGCGGCGCCGCTGCCCTACAACCTCTCCAGCCTGCAGATCGATGCGGCCAAGCGTTTCGGCATGGATGCCAAGCGGGTGCTGGATGTCTGCCAGAGCCTCTACGAGCGCCACAAGCTCATCACCTATCCCAGATCGGACAGTCGCCATCTGCCGAGCGAACACTTCAACCGGGCACCCCAGGTGCGGGAGGCGATCGCCGCCACGGCCCCGGCGCTGGCCAGGGCGGTGAACGAGGCGGACGGCAGGATCCGCAGCAAGGCGTGGAACGACGGCAAGGTGGATGCCCACCACGCCATCATCCCCACCGAGAAGCGCGGCAATGAGGGGAGCCTGGGGGCCGACGAGGCCAAACTCTATGGCCTCATCGCCCGCCAGTACCTGCTGCAGTTCTATCCGCCGTTCGAGTACAACGACAGCAAGGTGCTGCTGCGCCTTGCCGGCGGCCTGTTCCAGGCCAAGGCGCGCCGCATCCTCAAGGCGGGCTGGAAGGCCTTGCTCGGGGTGGAGGAAGATGACGATGAAGAGAAAGCCGGCACTCTGCCCGCCCTGAAGAAGGGGGAGCAACTGCTTTGCGAGCGGGGGGAGTTGCTGGAGAAGATGACCCAGCCGCCCAAGCCATTCACCGACGCCACCTTGCTGGCGGCCATGACCGGCATCGCCCGCTACGTGCAGGATCCCGAGATCCGCAAGACCCTGCGGGAGACCGACGGCCTCGGCACCGAGGCGACCCGGGCCGGGATCATCGATCTGCTGTTCAAGCGTCGCTTCCTGGTGCGTCAGGGCAAGAGCATCAAGGCGACCCCCACCGGACGAGCCCTGGTTCAGGCGTTGCCTGCCAGCGCCACTACGCCGGACATGACGGCGCTGTGGGAGCAGAGCCTCGGCCAGATCGCCGAGCGCCACGGCAGCTACCAGCAATTCATGGGGCCCCTGACCGAACAGCTGCACGGGCTGGTGGAGGGGGCTAGGCAGGATTCCGGCGCCAGCTTCAATGCCCTGCCAAAGACGGCGCCGGGGGCGGCCAAGCGACGCTTCACCCGACGCAAGAGCGCGGCCCCCGCCAGCGCAGGTGGGGGCGGCCGCAAGAGCACGGGCAAGCGCTCGAGCGGGAGCAAGGCCGCTTGAGCTGACAAGCGTTGAACGCAAGAGAGGGGCCAGGGGCCCCTCTCTTCATTCGCTTGCATGCAAGGGCTCACCCCGTGTAGACGCTCTCTTCCGGATAGCGGATCCGGGTTTCGCTCGGTCTGGAGAGCATGATGGCCAGGGTCAGCGGGCCGAGACGGCCGCAGATCATCACCAGCACCAGGATCAGCTTGCCCGGTTCGCTCAGGGAGGCAGTGATGCCGGTCGAGAGGCCGACGGTGGCAAAGGCCGAGACGGTCTCGAACATGATCTTGTCGAAAGAGTGTGACTCGGTGAGCATCAGCAGGAACATCGCCAGCATCAGCACCATGGTGCTGACGATGATGATGGCCAGGGAGCGGGTCACTATCTGGGGGGAGAGGGTGCGGCCATAGGCGGTAACATGGGGCCGTTTGGTCAGGAAGGCCCGGGTCGCCAGCAGCACCACGGCGAAGGTCGTCACCTTGATACCGCCCCCCGTCGATGTCGCTCCGGCCCCGATGAACATCAGCATCATCATGAACAGCAGTGAGGCCGGCACCATCTGGCCGATGTCTATGGTATTGAATCCTGCGGTACGGGCGGTCGCAGACTGGAAGAAGGCGGCCAGTAGTTGACCGCCCAGGTCGGCGTTGCCAAAGGTGCCGGGATTGTTGTGCTCCAGCAGCCAGAACATCAGGGTGCCCAGCAGCAGCAGTGCAGGGGTCATCACCAGCATCAGCTTGCTGTGCAGTTTCAGCTTGCGCCAGCGACGGTGACGCACCAGATCGACGATGACGGTGAAGCCGACGCCGCCGAGGATGAGCAGGGCCGGAATGGTCAGGCTGATGATGGGGTCATCTCTATAGTCCATGAGATTGTTGGCAAACAGCGAGAAACCGGCGTTGTTGAAGGCGGATACCGCATGGAAAAAGCTGACGTAGAGGCCGTGGGACCACCCCATTTCGGGTACCCAGCGAATGGCCATGATGGCGGTGCCGATCAGCTGGGCAATCAGGGCAAACAGGACGATGCGCTTCACCAGCTGGACGATGTTGACCGATCCTTCCTGCCCCAGCGCCTCCTTGGCCAGTACCTGCTGGCGCAGGCCGACCCGTTTGCTGAACATGGCGATGAGCAGCAGGGTCATGGTCATCTGGCCCAGCCCGCCTATCTCCATCAGGATGAGCAGGATGATCTGTCCCTGCAGCGTGAAGGCCGTACCTGTATCCACCACCCCGAGACCGGTCACGCTGATGGCCGAGGTGGCGGTAAACAGGGCGTTGATGAAGGTGACCTCGCCCTTGTGGCTGGAGGGTTGAACCAGAAACAGGGTGCCGACCAGCAGAATGATGAGGAAGCTGCCGAGGATCAGCCTGGCTTCACTCCAGCGGGAGTTGTCCTCCCGATAGAGGGTGAAGGTGTAGTTGCTGCGCCAGTTGATCATAGGGTGTCGAGCCAGTGATCGATGGCGTGCTTGTTGCCGGCCAGGATCAGGATGTCACCGAGCTGCAGCTCCATCTTGCCGGTCAGCACGTTGTGCAACACCTCACCGCGTTTGATGGCCAGCAGCTGGAAGTCGCTCTGCTGCAGCAGGTGCATATCGGCCAGAGTGCGGGCGTTCTGTTGCAGACCGATCACGAACTCGGTCAGCACCATGTCGTGGCCCAGCTCCAGATAGTCGAACAGGCGGTTGTCCAGCATGCTCTGGGCTACCCGGCGCCCCATGTCCCACTCGGGGTTGATCACCTTGTCGGCACCCACCTTCTGCAGGATCTTGGCGTGAAACTTGTCGCGCGCCTTGACCCATACCTTCTTCACGCCGGCCTCTTTGAGCACGAGGGTGGTGAGGATGCTGGTCTCGAGGTTGTCGCCGATGGCGACGAAGACGATGTCGAAGCTGGCCAGCCCGAGTTCGGCGACCGTGGCCTCGTCGGTGGCATCGGCGACGATGACATGGTTGCACAGGGTGGCGATCTGGCGGGTCTTGCTCTCATCGATGTCGATGGCCAGCACTTCGGCATCCTGCCGCTGCAGCTCTTCACACAGCGCACTGCCAAACAGGCCGAGACCGATGACGGCGAATTGGTTGTTCATTCATGCCTCCTCAGGGGGTCGAAGAAGTTACTCTACTCCAGCGGATTGAGTCCGAGAAGTCTGAGTCCGATCCGCACCCGGATTTTTCGTCCTGCAGGATCTGGGGTAAACTGCGCCCCTGATCTTGTCGGGACACACAGATGAAACTCACCCCCCATGCCCCCCTGTCGACCCTCAACACCCTGGGCCTCGAGGCTCACTGCCTCTGGCTGGCAGAGGTGACCCAGCTCGATGACCTCGTGCAGCTGCGAGCCAGCGCCGAGCTGAGCGCCTTGCCGCGCCTGGTGCTGGGAGGGGGGAGCAACATCCTGTTTTGTGATGACTTTGCCGGCCTGGTGGTGCACAACGGCATGAAGGGGATCGCGGCTCATGACGAAGGTGAGCACTGGCTCCTGCATGTGGCGGCGGGCGAGAACTGGCACGAGCTGGTGTGCCATGCCCTGCGGCAGGGATGGCACGGATTGGAGAACCTGGCGCTGATCCCCGGCACCGTCGGTGCCGCCCCGGTGCAGAACATCGGGGCCTACGGGGTCGAGCTGGCCAGCGTCTGCGCCTACGTGGAGGCATTCAACTGGCAAAGCGGCGAGCTGGAGCGCATCGCCGCAGCCGACTGCCAGTTCGGCTACCGTGACAGCATCTTCAAGCACGACTATCAGGACTCCCACTTCATCACTGCGGTCGGGTTGCGCCTGCCCAAGGCCTGGCAACCGGTTGCCGGTTATGGTCCCCTGGCCGCACTGGGTGAGGCTCCGACGGCGCAAGCCATCTTTGATACCGTCTGCGCCACCCGCATGGCCAAGCTGCCAGACCCGGCGATACTCGGCAACGCGGGCAGCTTCTTCAAGAACCCCGTGGTGCCCGCCGCACTGGCGGAGTCCCTCAAGCTGAAATACCCCCAGATGCCGCTCTATCCGGCGGGTGAAGGGCTGGCCAAGCTGGCGGCGGGGTGGCTCATCGATCAGTGCGGGCTCAAGGGCTTTGCCATCGGCCGCGCCGCCGTCCATCAGGAGCAGGCACTGGTGCTGGTTAACCTCGGTGGTGCCAGCGCCATGGAACTGATCGCCCTGGCGGCCCATGTCCGCGACACCGTGGAACAGAAGTTCGGCGTGGCGCTGGAACACGAGGTGCGCTTCATGGGAACACAAGGCGAGACCTGGCTGGACGAGGTGCTCTCATGACCCTGACACCCATCAGACAGACCCTGATCGGCCTGCTGAGCGACGGCCAGTTTCACTCCGGCGAACAGCTGGGCGAGCAGCTCGGCATCAGCCGGGCGGCGGTGAGCAAGCACATGGCCGCGCTCAAGGATCTGGGCCTGGATCTGTTCAGCCTGACCGGCAAGGGCTATCGTCTGGCGGTGCCCATGGCGCTCTACGACGAGGCTCAGTTGCGGGCGCAGGCTCCCATGGCACCGGTGCATTGCTTCCCGGTGATCGACTCCACGAACCAGTATCTGCTGGAGCGTGTCAACCAGCTGAGCACCGGCGAGAGCTGTCTGGCAGAATGCCAGACCGCCGGACGGGGGCGCCGTGGCAAGCCCTGGGTCTCCCCCTTCGGTTGCCAGCTGATCCTGAGCATGTACTGGCGGCTGGAACAGGGCATGGCGGCCGCCATGGGACTGAGCCTGGCGGTCGGGGTCGCCGTGGTGGAGGCGCTGGAATCCCTCGGCTACCCCGGAGTGGAGCTGAAGTGGCCCAACGATCTCTACTATCAGGGCCGCAAGCTGGCTGGCATCCTGGTGGAGATGAGCGGCAGTGCCGGGGCCAGCTGCCATCTGGTGATAGGGGTCGGCCTGAACCTGGCCATGCCACGACAGCAGGGGGAGAAGATCGACCAGGCCTGGTCCGAGCTTCGCCACATCCAGCCCGAATTGGTGGATCGCAACCAGCTGGCCGCCTCCGTGCTGCTGCATCTGCAGCAGGCCATGCAGACCTTCGAACAGACGGGGCTGACGAGTTTTGTCGAGGCGTGGAACCGGCTCGATCACTTTGCCGGTCAGCCGGTGAAGCTGCTGATGGGGGATCAGGTTATTCGCGGAACGGCCCGGGGGATCGACGATCGCGGCGCCCTGCGTCTGGAGACGGAGGAGGGGATCAAGTACTACCTGGGGGGGGAGATCTCCCTGCGCCGGGGCGACTGAGCGCGCATTGTCCGCTCGGGATTGCGGACATGAAGAGGGGGCCTGCGGGCCCCCTCTTCTTTTGTATCGAGCGTTGCGGCTACTTGCGCAGCTTGATCTGCTCGATGGCGTGCTGGTTGCCCTTGGTCAGGATCAGGTTTGCACGCTCCCGGGTTGGCAGTATGTTTTCGACCAGATTGACGTAGTTGATCTCTTGCCAGATCCCGGAGGCGACGGCCACCGCCTCGCCATCGCTGAGCTGGGCATAATGATGGAAATAAGAGTTGGGATCGGAGAAGGCGCCGCTGCGAAACTTGAGGAAGCGCTCTATGTACCAGCTCTTGAGCAGGTCTGCCTCGGCATCCACGTAGATGGAGAAGTCGACAAAATCCGACACAAAGACGCGATGGGGATCCTGGGGATAATCCATGCCGCTTTGCAGCACGTTGAGCCCTTCCAGGATCAGGATGTCCGGCTGCTCCACCACCTTCTTCTCGTCGGGCAGGATGTCGTAGATGAGGTGGGAGTAGACGGGGGCCTCGACCCTCTCGTGGCCGGCCCGGACATTGGCCACAAACTCCACCAGATGACGGATGTCATAGGATTCCGGGAAGCCCTTTCGACGCATCAGGCCGCGGGCCTCCAGCTCCTTCTTGGAATAGAGAAAGCCATCCGTGGTGATGAGTTCGACCTTGGGGTGTTCCGGCCAACGTTCCAGCAGAGCCTGCAGGATCCGCGCCGTGGTGCTTTTGCCGCCCGCCACGCTGCCGGCGATGCTGATGATGTAGGTGCCCTTGCCGCGGGACTGGCCCAGAAACTGTTCCAGCACCCGGCTGCGGCGCTGCTTGGCCTTGACGTAGAGATTGAGCAGGCGGGAGAGGGGCAGATAAATCTCTTCCACCTCCTGCAATGACACCTTCTCGTTGATCCCGCGCAGGGTCTGCAGATCGTGCTCGGTCAGGGTCAGGGGGACCGCATCGCGCAATAACGCCCATTGTTCGCGGGTGAATTGCAAATAGGGGTTATGCTCTGTCGTCATGGTGTCATCACTGTTTCTTGGGCAGGGCGACCATACACCAAGGGGTCGGGAGCGACAAGGGACCTGTCTGGCCGTGACCGAGAAGGAGCGTTTTTTTGCATAGTTCCCGGCATAAATGCACATTTTGCAAGGCGCAATGGTTGCATCCCCAAAATCCTTACCATAAAATGCGCGACGCTTGGATGTCTGTCGCCTATTTGCCCAGCAAAAGCGACAAAAACAACGGGTGCAAGCAGAATTACCGTTGTGGCATTTGTGCAACTGGAGGGGTTCCCGAGCGGCCAAAGGGATCAGACTGTAAATCTGACGGCTCTGCCTTCGAAGGTTCGAATCCTTCTCCCTCCACCATATTTCTCTGCGGTTTGAGTTCTTTGGGTTAGAGAAATGCGGGCATCGTATAATGGCTATTACCTCAGCCTTCCAAGCTGATGATGCGGGTTCGATTCCCGCTGCCCGCTCCAAGATGCTGATATGGCTCAGGTAATTCTGAAAGCCACACCCTAGGGTGAGTTCGGCAATCGAACCAGCCTGTCAGCACCGCCTCTCTACTCCCCCTGATTCAAATCCATCATATAAACTGTTCTGTGGTTAGCTTGCCACCGCGTACTCAGCGTTAGTTTAGAGGGACGATCATGTCTAAAGAAAAATTTGAGCGTAATAAACCGCACGTTAACGTGGGTACCATCGGCCACGTTGACCACGGTAAAACCACCCTGACCGCCGCCATCACCAACGTGCTGGCCAAGCACTTCGGTGGTAAAGCTTTCGCCTTCGACCAGATCGACAAGGCACCGGAAGAGCGTGAGCGTGGTATCACCATCAACACCTCCCACGTAGAATACGACACCGCTACCCGTCACTACGCTCACGTAGATTGCCCGGGTCACGCCGACTACGTTAAAAACATGATCACCGGTGCTGCCCAGATGGACGGCGCAATCCTGGTAGTAGCAGCGACTGACGGCCCGATGCCGCAGACTCGTGAGCACATCCTGCTGGGTCGTCAGGTAGGCGTTCCGTACATCATCGTGTTCATGAACAAATGCGACATGGTCGATGACGAAGAGCTGCTGGAACTGGTCGAGATGGAAGTTCGCGAACTGCTGTCCGAGTACGACTTCCCGGGTGATGACCTGCCGGTGGTTCGTGGTTCCGCGCTGAAAGCGCTGGAAGGCGA
>NZ_CDDD01000057.1 GCF_000820165.1 Aeromonas taiwanensis | reverse complement strand
CCCGGTGACCCCGCCCCCCATCGCACCTGGTTGCCGGTCCCGTTCGACGCGCTGGACGCCGTGCAGCTGCCCCATCCCGTCGACCTCGCCTTCTGCTGCCTCGGCACCACCCGCAGGGAGGCAGGCTCCGCCGAGGCCTTTCGCCGGGTCGACCTCGACTATGTGCTGGCCTTCGCCGCCCTCGCCCGCCGCCACGGCTGTCGGCGCCTGCTGGTCATCTCCAGCCTGGGGGCCAATCCCCGCTCCTTCGCCCTCTACCCCCGCACCAAGGGGGAGATGGAGCAGGCCCTGCTGGCACAGGAGTGGCAGCGGCTCGCCATCCTGCGCCCCGCCATGCTGCTGGGCGATCGCCAGCCACCGCGCCTGTCGGAACAAATCACCCAGGCCATCTACCCGCTGATAAGGCCGTTGCTGCGTGGACGCCTGCGGCGCTGGCGAGCCATAGAGGCCAGCCAGGTGGCCCACGCCATGGCACTGCTGGCGCAGCAGGAGCGCGGCATCGAGACCGTGGAGAACGAGCGCCTGCTTGCGCTGTAAATGCCAAGCCTCGGCGGCGTCATGACCAGGAGAGATCAACAAGGGGCGCCGCAGCGCCCCTTGTCATTGCATCCTTCGTCAGGCCGATTCGCCGTCGTCCCGCTTGCGGTGGACGTCGGGTCGCCCACCGGTGACCACATCGGCCCGCCCCTCCTCCTTGGCCTTCTCCGCCCGCTTCTTGCGCATCTCCTTGGGATCGGCGATGAGGGGGCGATAGATCTCGATGCGATCCCCGTCCTGTACCGGCTCGCTTCCCTTGACCGGGCGACTGTAGACGCCGAACTTGTTGACCGCCAGGTCGATCTCCGGGTGCTTCTGCACTATGCCGGACGCCTCGATGGCAGCCAGCACGCTGGTGCCCGGGGCGACGCGCAGGCTGAGCACAGTTTGCCGCTCGGGCAAGGCATAGGCCACTTCGATATTGAGCAGGTCAGACACCGTACACCACCTTGGCGCGATTGGAGAAGGCGAGCACCATGGAGCCCACCAGTTCACGGAAGATCTGGCCAAATGCCAGCTCGATGAGCTTGGAGGTAAATTCGAAGTCCAGATCGAACTCCACCTTGCAGGCGTCCTCGTCCAGGGGCGTGAAGGTCCACCACCCCGCCAGCTTGCTGAAGGGGCCCTCGACCAGCTCCATCTTGATGGTGCGGTTGACGTCCAGCTGATTGCGCGTGGTGAAGGTCTTGGCGATGCCCGCCTTGGCCACGTCGACCGAGGCCATCATGTAGTCCTCCCCCGACTCGTGCACGCGGCTGCCGACACAGCCGGGCAGAAACTCGGGATAGGCGTGAACATCATTGACCAGCCGGAACATCTGTTCCGCGCTGAACATCACCAGGGCACTGCGAGTAATACGGGGCATGGGTTTTCCTCATCAATCGGGCCGATTTTATCACCATGAACGCACTTTTGGAGGTAAAACCTCGGTCAAACTGTTCAGAAAGCGGCCACTCGAGCCGCTGCGCGTTTTACAGCCGTCCCCGCCTACGTATAATACGAGCCTCCCAGTCATTGCCGGAAATCGCCCGTCATGAGCAAAAAGAACAGTAAAAACAAAGCCGGGTCCAACACCATTGCACTCAACAGAACCGCGCGCCACGAGTACTTCATCGAAGAGAAGATCGAGGCCGGCCTGTCCCTGCAAGGGTGGGAGGTCAAATCCCTGCGGGCGGGCAAGGCCAACATCAGCGAGGCCTACGTCATCTTCCGCGATGGCGAAGCCTACCTGTTCGGGTCCAGCTTCCTGCCGCTGCAGGCAGCCTCCAGCCACGTGGTGTGTGACCCGACCCGGACCCGCAAACTGCTGCTGAGCCGTCGTGAACTCGACAAGCTCGAAAGCCTGATCGCCCGTCAGGGCTATACAATCGTGCCGCTCGCCCTCTACTGGAAACAGTGCTGGGTCAAGGTCGAAATCGGCCTGGTGAAGGGCAAGAAAGAACACGACAAGCGCGAGGACACCAAAGCCCGCGAATGGGATCGGGAAAAAGCCCGCATCATGAAGAACAAGAACCGCGGCTAATCCGATAGCCAGCAAGGTCCGGGTCACAGCCCGGACTTTTTCTTTTCCGGCCCGCAGCTTGCGTTCTCCATCCCTCTGGCGCCCAATAAATCAGCAGTCGAATGGCCATGACCGATCGATTGCCATCAACGCCTTGCCATGACAGCATTTTTGCGTACAATCCCTCTTAACAACTTGGGGCTGATTCTGGATTCGACAAGATTCACGAAACCCAAGGTGCATGCCGAGGTGCGGTAGGCCTCGTTAATAAACCGCAAAAAAATAGTCGCAAACGACGAAAACTACGCACTCGCAGCTTAATAACCTGCGCAGAGCCCTTCTCCCCTAGCTTGCCTGTGTCCTAGGGAATTGGAAGGTCATCCTTCACAGGATCGTGTGGAAGTCCTGCTCGGGGCGGAAGCATTAAAACCAATCGAGCTAGTCAATGCGTGGCGTGTCTCTCCGCAGCGGGTTGGCGAATGTAAAGAGTGACTAAGCATGTAGTGCCAAGGATGTAGTAATTTTGGACGGGGGTTCAAATCCCCCCAGCTCCACCAAACAATGTTCCGGCCGGGAACGAAGAAGTACAAAAACCCGCAAGATTCAACGTCTTGCGGGTTTTTTGTTGTCCGAAAAAGTCAGAGGGAGTCGCAAGGAGCCAGCTCATTTAGTGCCATTATGAGTACCACAAGGGCTGTAGTACTAAATTCAGCGGTACTGAATCCCCCCTACTTTCTTAGACACCCCAAGAGCCTCAAACTGAGGTCATTCAGGAAGTTGCATCTCTTCAAACTCAGGAGTGCAGATTTGCTCAAGAGTTAAAATATCGCATCGTGCTTGTCTGTTTTTAAAAGCACATCCGCCAGTGCACACAGAACGTGACTCATACTGGCCTCTTTGTTATTTGTTGGCGCCATGGTACGCCATCAGTGGCATGTGGGACTTGCGCTGGTTCAAAGGTGGCGCGCCATAATGACTGTATATAAATACAGGTATTATAGCCATGAAGCTGTTAACCCCAGACCTATCACCCGCCGAGGTGACCATCCCGCTGTACTTGCACCGTGCCTCTTGCGGCTTTCCCAGCCCAGCCAGCGACTATCAGGAAGGGAAATTGGACCTCAACACTCACTGCGTCTCGCACCCAGCTGCAACCTTCTATCTGCGTGCCGAGGGGGAGAGCATGACCGGGGTCGGCATCTTTCCCGGTGACTTGCTGGTGGTCGATAAGAGCTTGACCCCGCGCCATGGTGATGTGGTGATTGCACTGCTCGATGGCGGCTTCACGGTCAAAACCTTGCAGCTCAAGCCGAGGCTGCGGCTGCTGCCAGCCAATCCGGCGTTCGCGCCTATCGACCCTTGCATGAGCTTCTCCCTGGAGCTGTTCGGGGTGGTCACCCATGTGATTGGCAATCTGAGGCAGCGTGATGGCCATAGCGCTCGTTGATGTAAACAACTTCTACGCCAGCTGTGAGCGGCTGTTTCGCCCTGAGTTGCGTGGCCGCCCGGTCGTGGTGCTTTCCAACAACGATGGGTGTGTGGTGTCGCGCAGCCCCGAGGCCAAGGCGATGGGTATCAAGATGGCCGGGCCCTACTTCAAGATCCGCGAGCAGTTCGAGGCGTATGGCGGTGTTGCGTTCAGCTCCAACTACGCGCTCTATGGCGATATGTCGGGCCGAGTGATGAGCACGTTGGAGACCATGGCCCCCGAGCTGGAGGTCTACTCCATCGATGAAGCATTCCTGTCACTGTCGGAGTCGTTTGCCGGGGATCTGACAGCGTATGGGCAACAGATCCGGCAGCGAGTGTGGCAGTGGACCGGCCTAACGGTAGGGGTCGGGATCGGCCCCACCAAGACCCTCGCCAAGCTGGCCAACTATGCCGCCAAGAAGTGGCCTGCCACAGGCGGCGTCGTGGACTTGCGTGACGAGCTGCGCCGTGCCCGGCTGATGGCCATCACCCCGGTGGATGAGGTGTGGGGTATAGGGCGGCGCTTGGGGGCCAAGCTGGTGGCTCAAGGCATCAACACCGTGGCCGACCTGGTGGCTAGCGATGCCAAAGGGTTACGCGCCCAATACGGCGTGGTAGTCGAGCGGATCGTACAGGAGCTGCGTGGCCTGCCTTGCGCGGAACTGACCGTTGAACCGGTGGCGAAGCAGCAGATCCTCTCGAGCCGTTCCTTTGGTGAGCGAGTGACTGACCGTGGGGAAATGGCCAAAGCGTTGTCAGGCTTTATGGCTCGCGCTGCCGAGAAGCTGCGGGCAGAGGGGATGTGTTGCCAGCGGGTGCACCTGTTCGTGCGTACCAGCCCCTTTGACGAACGAGCACCTTACTACAGTGAGCAGGCTGGCGTTCGGCTGGCCTGCCCTAGCGATGACACCCGGTTACTGCTGCAGCAAGTAAACGTAGTGCTACCGCAGATTTGGCGTGACGGCCATCGCTATCAGAAAGGCGGGGTCATGTTGAGTGAATTCACCCCCAAGGGGCAGCAACAGGCCGATCTGTTTGCCCCGTCCTCCGCTCAGTCGGATGCGCTGATGGCAGTGATGGACCAGATCAAAGCCAAGGGATTGGGGCGCGTAGGCTTTGCCAGTCAGGGCACGGGGTCACCCAAGCGGATGATGCGACAAGAGCACTTGAGCCCCTGTTACACCACCCGCTGGGAGGACCTGCCGGTGGCGAGGTAGCGACCGCCTGAAGGTTCGTCTGATTGGCAAGTTTTGGACGGGGCATTTTTTCCAAACGAGGAGCTGATACAACAGAGAGCATCATCTCTAGCGAAGAGTGATTATCTTCGGCCTTCTGGAAAGGCAGGGGTTATTCCCCACAACAGCTAATCACTACGGGCCATTCCAGCCCAGATGGGCACTCTTCTGTAGAAGCGCTGATGTTAGGCATACGGTTAGGCATACTAAAATTTTCTGAATTGGCGATTTCTATTTTAAATCAAATAAGTAACCGTCTGGTTCAACATCCCCCAACATCACACGTTTGGAAAAGGCCACCTCGCAAGAGATAGCCCTTTTTATATCCAGCACGTTTACAACGGACATTTTCCGCCTCACAAAACGCACAGGAAAATGTCCAGACCGGGACACTCACCTCCATACATTCCTCGATGCCACCCGCTGTCACTACTGGATGCTCACGCTCTAGAGACCACCCACAGTGAATCCATCTGGCACAACCGCCATCAGAACATGAACAGCACCTAGTTGAACGACTCAGGCACTGGCGCCATTCGCTACTGATGGGCCAAACACGCCCCCGCCTCATAAGCACCCTTGGTGAATCGCACCATAATCAGTGGTCAGGTGTACACAAAAAGGGCAGTGCCATGAAACCGTTACAAGATGCAGATATCCAGGCGCTCAAAGCGCACTTCCAGGGTGACGTACTGCGTTCTGACGACACAGGTTACGACGATGTGCGCCAGATCTGGAATGCCATGATAGACCGTCGACCTTCGCTCATCGCCCGCTGCACGTCCACCGGCGATGTCGTGCAGGCCGTCACGTTCGCCCACAAGCACAACCTCCTCGTCTCCATCCGGGGGGGCGGACACAACATCGCGGGCAATGCCGTGTGCGACGACGGCCTGATGATAGATCTCTCGCCGATGAACGGCGTGCAGGTGGACCCGGCAACCCGCCGGGCCAGCGTCGGGCCAGGCTGCACCCTGGCCGATGTGGATGCGGCCGCCCAACGCCACAGCCTCGCCACGCCGCTGGGCATCAACTCCACCACAGGGGTAGCCGGCCTGACCCTCGGCGGAGGCTTTGGCTGGCTGAGCCGCAAGTTCGGCATGACCATCGACAATCTGATCGCCGCCGAGGTCGTCACCGCCGATGGCAGCCTGTTGCACGCCAGCGATGCGGAGCACGCGGATCTCTTTTGGGGGCTGCGCGGTGGAGGCGGCAACTTCGGTATCGTCACCCGCTTCGAGTTCCAGCTCCATCCCGTCGGGCCGGATGTGCTGAGCGGGCTAATCGTCTATCCATTCGACCAGGCGAAGTCCGTGATCATGCAGTTCGCCCGCTTCACCGAGACCATGCCGGATGAACTCAGCGTCTGGATGGTCACGCGCAAGGCGCCGCCCCTCCCCTTCCTGCCCGCCGAGGCACACGGCAAGGAGATGGTCGCCCTCGCCCTGTGTTACGCGGGGGATCCCAAGGAGGGCGAAAAGCTGATCGCACCGCTGCGCGGGTTCGGCACCGTGCTAGGCGAACACGTCGGGGTGCAGCCATACGTCGCCTGGCAACAGGCGTTCGATCCCCTCCTGACGAAGGGGGCACGCAACTACTGGAAGTCGCACAACTTTGCGCGGCTGAGCGACGGCGCCATTGACGCCATCATCGAGTACGCCGGCAAGTTGCCCTCACCCCAGTGCGAGATCTTCATCGGCACGATCGGTGGCCAGACGGCCCGCGTCTCCCCTGAGGCGATGGCCTACTCGAGCCGGGATGCCCACTATGTGATGAACGTGCACGGCCGCTGGGAGTCGGCCGGCGAGGATGCCCATTGCATCGCCTGGGCGCGCGAATTTTTCGCCGCGTCACAGCCCTTTGCCAGCAGCGGCGCCTACATCAACTTCCTGACCCAGGACGAGACGGATCGCATCTCCTTCGCCTACGGTGCGACCTACGATCGCCTGGTGGCGCTCAAGAAGAAGTACGATCCCGCCAACTTCTTTCGCATGAACCAGAACATCAAGCCGGTGTGAGAAAGGGGAGGTACTGACGCCGAGTAGGCGACGGCGCGAGGACACCCTGGGTCAAGGCTAGGCAGGCTACCGCCAGCGGGGGTCAGGCGCGGCAATGCGCCATCAGAGCCTGACCCTACCCCGGATGTCCTGTAGAGTCACTTCCCGCGAAGTGGCTTTTTTATGTCCCGCCCGGGCAGGAGGTTAATGCGCGGTGTGCCGGTTGCCGCAGCAGGTCAGCGGCTCATTCCCCTTCGGCATCGGGCATCAGGACCAGTCTGCGCCAGGGCCCGGTGATCTCGCAGTGGCCGGTCTCCTCCGTGTTTTCCCAGCCCAGACGGTGATAGAAGGCCATCGCCGTCGTGTTGCGCGTGGCCACCTTGAGTGACGCGGGGGACGGGTATCCGGCCAAGCCCGTCGCCAGCAAGGCACGCCCCATGCCCTGTCCGTGCCAGTCCGCCACCACATAGAGGTGATGCACGAAGCTCTCGGCCCCCCAGATGGAGACAAAGCCACAGGGATTACCCCCCTTCTCCACCACCCAGATCTGCTCGCCCCGGGTCTGCTCGGCAAAATCTTCCAGCCGGAACAGGGAGGGATCGACCCAGTGAAAAGCCTGGCGCCGTCCTTTCAGAAACAGTTGCGCCAGCAGGGGTTCGTCTGCATCTCTCATCATTCGGATCATGAAGCCATCCTTGAAGTGGGTCGTCACGCTTTCCCACTCTCGATGGATCCCGCCGTGGTGTCAACTCGGCAGCAGGGAGCCTATTGAAGACAAAACCCTGTGACACAGGGCTGCCTATTTTCTCATCCGAGGGGCTATACTGCCCAAGTCCCGTCCTTGGCTGGTTTGAGGTTCATTGATTTATGGATAACAAGCAGATAGAAGGCAGTATTCTGATACCCGCCCACATTGACGATGTCTGGCATGCCTGGACCACGGAGAGCGGCCTGCGCAGCTTCCTGGCACCGGAGTGCCTCATGGTGCCGGAACCCAATGGACCGTTCGAAATCTATTTCAGACCCGACGCCCCCCTGGGGGAGCGTGGCAGCGAAGGGTGCCGCGTGATGGCGGTCATGCCCCATGATCTGTTGAGTTTCAGCTGGAATTTCCCCCCGAGTTTCCCCCATATCCGCCAGCAGAAGACCCAGGTCAGCTTGCGCTTCGTGCCGGAAGGCCAGGGCACCCGGCTTCACTTCCTGCAGACCGGCTGGGCCAACGATCCTGACTGGGATCTGGGCTATGCCTACTTCCGGGAGGAGTGGCTGGAGCTCAGCCTGCCAAGGTTGCAGTACCGCTTCACACACGGCCCCATCGACTGGGACAACCCGCCCACCAAGCAGCAGCTCAAGTCGCTGGCGCAGTGATCCGTGGTGAGGCCCGGCGCACCCGGGTCCCCTATCCTGTCGCCTTGGGGCTGACAAGCAGGACGGCGGCAGACCCTTCTTGTCATGGCGTGTTGCCAGGCAAGAGGCTCGATTGACAGTAGCAGAAGGGGGCACGCCGCTTCTGCAAGACAAGGCGAGGAGAATTGACAAGTACATGACTTGTGCTCCCCCGGGGACACATTCCTCATACGGCATATTGTTTTTTAATAAAAACAGCTAGATAGTATTAGTGTGCTGCTTCATTCGACACATTTCGCAGGACCATGGGCGTCGGTGGACGCCGGCTTCCACCAGGCAATGACCAGAAGAAGACGATAATCGCCATCCCCCGGCACCCGGCCCGGAGACATGAGGTAACCATGTTGATTGAGAAAACATTGCTTGAGCAATTCAACATCAATGAGGTCGAGATCCAGCACAGGATGGATCTCTTCAAGCTGACCCAGGCCGAGCTGGATCTTCTCGCGCAGCAGCAGCCCATCATCGAGCAGCATCTCGACAGCATCGTCGAGAAGTTTTACGAGAAACAGACGGAGTTTGATGAGATTGCCCTGCTGATCGGCGACTCCGACACCCTGCGGCGACTGCGCAGTGCCCAGCGACGCTACATTCAGGATCTCTTCTCCGGCCACTACGATCACACCTATGTCAACAGCCGACTGCGCATCGGCCTGGTGCACAAGCGGATCGGTGTGGAACCCAAGCTCTACCTCTCCGCCAGCTGCACTCTCAAATATCTGGTGGAAGACGTGCTGATCGCCCACATGCCCGATCAGGCAGAGTTGCCGCAGGTGTTGCGCGCCCTCGACAAGCTCATCAGCTTCGACACTGCGCTGGTGTTTGATACCTATATCGGCACCCTGCTCAGCGCCGTCGAGAATGCCAAGAAACGGATGGAAGCCTATGCCCGCGAGCTGGAGGAGAAGTCCAAGATCCTGAGTGCCCATGCGGAGCGCGATCCCCTCACCGAGCTTTACAACAAGCGGGCCATGCTGCGCGCCATCGTTCGCGAGCTCAATACAGCCGTCCGTCGCAAGACCTACCTGTCGGTGATCTACATCGACGTCAACAAGTTCAAGTTCATCAATGACACCTTTGGCCATGCCAAGGGGGATGAAGTCCTGCAGACCCTGGGGCGGGCCATCTCGGATAGCTGCCGCAACACGGACTTCCCCTGCCGGATCGGAGGGGACGAGTTCTGTGTCATCCTGCCCGAGGCCAGCAAGGCCACCGCCCTGCACATCAGCGATCGCATCGAGGCGGCCTTCAGCACCTCCTACCCCGAGTACTCCATCAGCATCGGCATCTGCGTGACCGGCAACGAGAGTTTCCTCACGGCCGAACAACTCATCGGGGCGGCCGACAAGGCGATGTACGAGGCCAAGCAGCAGTCCATTTAAGCCCCGTGGCGTGTATCCACCGGCCATAAAAACAGATGCCGCCCCTGGGGGCGGCATCGTTTCATCACCTTCTTGTTCACTCGTCCGATGCCGGCTCTTCTTCCAGCTCGTCAAACAAGGGGTGATAGAGCACCTCGCCGCGCACGCCATCGAGGCCGCCAGGTTGCAGCTCCATCGCCATGAAACAGTCGGCGGGCACCTCGTAGATGCAGTGCAGCCCGAAGTCGCTCGCGGGCCTGAATCCGAAACGGCGGTAGTATGCGGGATCGCCGAGCACCACCACCGCCTTCCAGTCCATCTCCAGCGCCGTGTCCAGCCCCTCTCGTACCAGATCCGAGCCGATGCCCTGCCCCTGCCAGTCGGGATGAACGGCCACCGGGGCCAGCCCGAGCCAGGGCCCTTCCTGCCCGGCAATGGTGATCGGGCTCAGCATCAGGTGCCCCATGAACTCGTACTCTTCCTCTTCGACCATGGTAACCACGGCGGCCCCACACTCGCGCAGGCGGTTGACCAGCTCGGCCTCGTCGGGACGACCAAAGGCGGCACTCACCAGCTCATAGACTGGCAACATGTCGCCGGGACGCTCGGTTCTCAACATACAGCGTTACTCCTCGTACAGCAGGGCGGCCATTATTTCACAGAAATTGCCCGCCACTTGAGTGCCATTGTCTGAAAATGGGAGGACGGACTCAGGAAAATCACTAGCACCCGCGCCCTGACAGCTCTCTCCGCCACCCGCCCCTCACAGGCCTCCCGGTTGGCCGGCACAGCGCAGCAGATAGGCAAGGCCGAGCCTTCCCTGCTCCTTGAGCAGTACGCCGCCCCCATGTTCCGGCATTGCGGGGGCGTCCGGCTCCAGCCTGGTAAAGGGATAGCGACGCACCCTGAGCCCGCACGGCGTCTGCTCACCCTCCGTGACCTTCCCTGCCATGAAGAGCGCCAGGGCCGCGTCCCCGCCGCTCTCGTCGTGCAGTATGGCCACCACCACCTGCTCGTCCGCAAGCAAGGGGGCCAGCCTTGCCATCAGATCCGTCGGCAGGGAGGGGGCCCTGTCCAGCCGCCAGTGATCGAGCTCGATGGCTTCTCGCACCGAGTCGGGCCAGCGCCCGCAATGGTGCATGCCAAGCCTGACCATCACCCGGCCGGAGGCAAGGTTGCCCGGCATGTGGCGGGCGGTCAGGGCAGGCAGGTGCAACTGCTCGAAGGCAAACTGCCTGACCAGGTGCCCGGCCCGGGTGGCCAGCCCCCTGCGCTGCCAGGGCACGCCCAGCCACCAGGCCAGCTCCCCGTGCCAGTGCAGGGAGATGGCCCCGATCAGCGGGGCCGATTCCTCCCCCTCCGGCAGGGTCAAAGCCCAGGTTCGCCCCAGCCCCAGGGCCGTCTTGCGCCCGCTCATGGCGAGCCAGTCCCGGGCACTCTCCGGCGGATAGGGATGGGGGATATTGAGGGTATAGCGGGCGATCGCCTCGTCCGAGCAATAGCACAGGATGGCGCTCTCATCGCCGGGCTGCAGGGGTCGCAGCACCAGCGCCGGAGAATCCTGGGTGCCGGCGTCACGCAGCACAGGCGTGGTCAGGCGCCGGGCGAGCAGGCGTTGCAGGACGTGCCCAAGGTCATCATCGGATCTCAGTGGGTGGTCGGCTCCTGCGGGCCCCAGGGTGAGCAGGCCGTGCTCCCTGGCCAGGGTCAGCAGGGCGCCGGAGGCGGCGATCAGGATCTGTTGGCTGGGATCCGCCGTCATCACGGGGAATGCCGCATCCCCGAGCCAGGCGCTGAGCAGGGCGCTGGCCGAGAGGATCTCGTCCGGCGGGCAGGCCACCCACGGTGCTGGCACCTCCCTCTTGCCGAGCAGCAAGCACCAGCGATGCCCCTGGCGCTGCCAGTCCAGCAGCGCCCCCTGCCAGTGAGGTCGCCAGAGCGCCCCCTCGATCAACAGAACCATGCATCCCCCTGTGGCAACGAGAGGTCGGCGGTGGCAAAAAACCTGACTATCACAGAGTGCGGGTCAGGGACCATGGCACAGACCCGGCGCTCAACCGCGCCCCAATCCACAGCGGCTCTTCCAGGAAGAGCCTGGCGACCTGCATCAGGGAGCCAACCGCTCGATGTGCCACCCTTCCCCTTCGCGGGTGTAGTAGAAGCGATCGTGCAGGCGATGCTCCCCCCCCTGCCAGAACTCCACGGTGTCGATCTTCACCCTGAAACCGCCCCAGAAGCTCGGCAGCGGCACCTCGCCACTGGCAAACTTCTGCTTGAGTTTGAGGAACTTGGCTTCCAGCACGCCGCGGGCCGAGATGCGGCTGGACTGCTTGGAGACCCAGGCGGCAATCTGGCTGTCCTTGGGACGGCTGTGGAAATACTTCATCACCTCGAGGGGGCCGAGCTTCTCCACCCGACCGGTGACATGGACCTGGCGATCGAGGGTATGCCAGGGGAAGAGCAGGCTGATGCGGGGATTGCCCTCTAGCTGGTGCGCCTTGCGGCTGCCCATGTTGGTGTAGAAGACCATGCCCTGGGCATCGTAGTGCTTGAGCAGCACGGTACGCTGCCAGGGCTGTCCGTCAGCGTCCACGGTGGCCACCACCATGGCGGTGGGATCGGTCAGCCTGGCTTCGCACGCCTGGGCCAGCCACTTCTCGAACAGCGCGAGGGGCTCGGCCGGCAGATCGGCCCGGTGCAATCCGCCTCTGGTGTATTCACGACGCAGATCAGCCACATCCATCATCTTGATTTTCCTTCTCTCTTTGCCGCCCGTGCGGCGATGCGTGGGGGGCATTGTGCGACGAGCACGCCATGGGTACAAGCCTCGTCTCGGCCAAATGGCGGCAAAGACAAAGGGAGGCATCAGCCTCCCTTTTCCTACCACAGGACAACAATGCCTAGGGTTTGCCGCCCTCGGGCGGACAATGGGCCAGCATGCGCTGGTTGTATTGCGCCGCATAGGCACTCAACTTGGCATGCGCCTCCTTCTGGTCCGGCTTGATCGCATCGCCGAACCCTTCGAGATAGCGCACGCCACAGCGCGCCTTGGCCGAAGCCTGCTCGTCTGCCCCGATACCGGGGGCAACTTCGCCGCGCCCGGCCCGCACGATGAGCCGGTAATCCTGCTTGTCCAGGCTGGCGTTGACCGCCTGATCCAGGGTATCGGCGTCGGCCTGACAGCCGCCGAGCAGGGTGAGCAGCAATACGCTGGCCAGCCTCATGCCCGCCTCCGCTGCCAGCCCAGCAGGCCCAGAGCCAGCGCCCAGAAACCGAGGGAGCCGCCGCCACCGCCGCCGCTCTCTTCCACCCGCTGGGTCACCGACAGCTTGACCGGGCTGATGGCGAAGAAGAGGTTGTCGCTGCAGGCCACCTTCAACCTGGCAGTGCCGTCGCTGCCGGCAGGGATGGTGACGCTCGCCGAGCCCGAGTTGGGCTGGCCGCTGGCCAGCAGGGTCCAGTTCGTCCCCTCGTCCCGGGTCATGAAGAGATCCACCTTGCTGCAGTTGATGGGGGCGGCACTGGTGCCCGCCACTTCCCAGCCGATGGTCTGTTTCTGGCCCGCCGCAATCGGTGTGATCAGGGGGCTGGTCAGGGCGAAGGCCTTGCCGGTGTCGACCACCTGCACCTTGATGTCGTCACTGCTGACGCCCCCCTGGCCATCCCGCGCCGTGAGGCGGAAATGGAGATCCCGGTTGGTGGCAGGCCAGGCCTCCCCCTTCGCCAGGGTGTTGGTGAGCAGGGAGGGCAGGCTCGGCAGGGTGCGCTCCGGTACGCTGGTCGGCGCCACAAAGCGGAACAGCGGGCGAGAGCCGTCGTCCACCATGCTGGCGACGCTGAAGGACTCGGTGCCGAGATCGATCTGCTCCCAGGTGTAGCTCAGGGCGTCGTTATCCAGATCGGTGCCGCTCCCCTTGAGCACGAAGGGGGTGTTGGCCGGGATCACATGGTCGTTGCCTGCCGCCACCTGGGGTGCATTGTTGGTGCGCGCCTGCGTGGTGCCACAGCTCGACACCGTGGCCATGTGGGCCCGCATCTGCTCGATGGACTTGCTGTGGAAATAGGGCACGCTGTTGGCCTGCAGATCCTCTTCCCCGCAGATCCCCGCGTAGGCCATGATGGAGCTGCCGCTGCCGGGCTCCCAGGCCTGGCTCGCCTCCCGGTTGCCACCGCCGCAGCTGCCGGTGGTGCCGTTGAAGGTGTGCTCGGCACCGAACTGGTGGCCGATCTCGTGGGCCACGTAGTCGATGAAGAAGGCGTCTCCCACCGGGTTGGGGGAGCCGGTCATCCCCGCCGACTTCCCGTCGGTACAGAGCACGCCGAGCCCCGCCAAACCGCCGCCCCCGGTGTTGACCACATGACCGATATCGAACGCCCCCAGCCCCATGGTCTGTGCCACAGCCTGCACCTCCACGTTGACGTCGACGTCGTTCAGGCCCGAACCGGACGGATCATCACCGTTGAAGAAGGGATCCGTGGCCGCGTCGGTGAAGATGATGGTGTCATTGCCGCTGGCCAGCTGGAACTCGGCGGCGACGTCGCGCCGGTACACCTCGTTGACCCGGTTGAGCAGGGTGGCGATAGCGCCAAGGGCCCCCTCGACGGTGCCCCCGTGAAACTGGGTGTACTCCCCCGCCGCCGAGATGGCGATGACATAACGCTTGAGCTCGTTGCCATCCACCAGCACCTGACGGGCCAGCTTTTTGGCCTCGCCACCGATGACCTTGTCCGCCTCCTCTTCCAGCCTGCTATGGGCATCCTGCTGGTAATAGACCGCATAGCCCTCACCATTGCGCAGGGGATCGATGAACACCATCTTGCCCTGGTGGCTGAACATGGCGTGGAAACCCTGGGGACCGAGATCGAAGCGGCCAGTCTCGACGGGATTGGCTTCGTCATGCCCCTTGAAGGTCTGGATAGCGGGGTATTTGGCGGCCAGATCCGCTGGCAGCAGATCATAGGGCTGCAGGCTGAAGGTGACTTCCTGACCGTCCGGCAGCGGCAGGGTCAGCCGACGCTCCCCCTCCTTCAGGGCGGCCAGGTCATCGGCGGGAGCGGTAACGACGCGATACTGATGCGCCCGCACCTCGTAACCATCGGCGGCGGTGGCCCGTGCCGCCACCGTCTGCCACTGCGCCGCCAGCAAACTGCCAGAGCTCATCAACCCGGCCACCAGCAAGGCCAGCGGAGAAAATTTCATCAAATGCATCTTATTATTCCTTTTTAAATGCGTTCGCCTGAACTGCCACGGCATCATTTGTCTGCTGGTCCGATTAGTCCAGCAAGATCCACTGTACATTCCCCGGATGGGGAAGGTTGCACCAAGACACACTAGCCCCTATCATTGCGCGGATTTGTCCGTTCCAGAACCCCTCTTCGACGGGGCCGGTTCACCCTTTCTTTGGCCAAGGTTAATCTCATGCTCAAGTCCCCACTGTTGCCCCGTTTCGGGGATCTGATCGTTGCCATCGTTGACGATGTCCTGTCCCAGGGTCTGACCCTCGACCGCGCCTATGCCCGTCACTTCTCCGGCATCGAACTCAAACCGCAAGAACAGGCAAGGATTGCCCTGGTCACCGGCGATCTGCTGCGCCGCCTCAGCCTCTACTGCTTCCTGACCGGCATTCAGGTTCGTCAGGCCGAGAAGAACGTCTGGCCGCTGCTGCACAGCTGGCACGCCTTCCACAAGATAGACCAGCCGAACCACCCGACCCTGGATCGCTTCAACGAGGAGGCGTTCCGTCGCCGCCTGACCGAGGCGAAGAAGAACCCGGTGCTGATGGATGGCTGCCCTGCCTGGCTGGAAAAACTCGGCAGCGAGCAGCTGGGTGAGGCCTGGCCTGCCGAGCGTGCGGCCCTGGCCTGGATGCCCAAGCGCTACCTGCGGACCAACACCCTCAAGTGCACCCGGGACGAGCTGCAGGCCATCCTGGCCAAGGAACATGTCACCACGGTCCCCGTCGACGGCGTGGAAACCGCCTTGCAGGTCACCACGGATGCCGCCCTGTTCCGCACCCAGGCCTTCGCCGATGGCTGCTTCGAGCAGCAGGATGCGGGTTCCCAGCTGGTGGCGGCCGCTCTCGACGTCAAACCCGGCATGCGGGTGATCGATGCCTGCGCCGGCGCTGGCGGCAAGACCCTGCACCTGGCCGCCATGATGCAGGGCAAGGGCCGCCTGCTGGCCATGGACGTGGAAGAGTGGAAGCTCGAAAACCTCAAGCAGCGCGCCCGCCGCGCCGGGGCCCACAACGTGGAGACCCGTGTCATCACCAGTAGCAAGACCGTCAAACGTCTGAAAGAGAGCGCGGATCGGGTGCTGCTTGACGTGCCCTGCTCCGGCCTTGGCGTTCTCAAAAGAAACCCTGATGCCAAGTGGCGCGACACCGCCGAGCGTCTGCCGGTGCTGGTCGCCCTGCAGGAAGAGATCCTGCAGCGCTACAGCCAGATGGTGAAAGTGGGCGGCATGCTGGTCTACGCGACCTGCTCCATCCTGCCCGAGGAGAACCGCCAGCAGGTGGACAAGTTCCTCGCCGCCAACGAGCACTTCCGCCTGCTGGACGACCACACCGTAAGCCCGGCAGAGACCGGCTTCGACGGCTTCTACATGGCGCGCCTCGAACGCATCGCCTGATGCCGTCTTGCAACATAAGAAAAGGGGAGCCAGTGGCTCCCCTTTTTGCATGATGCGATGGCGGCCTTATTCGGCGGCAGCGTCATCCTGCTTGTGCTTGGCGGCAGTTTCCTTGATCAGAGTCTGCAGCTCGCCGGCCTGGAACATCTCGATCATGATGTCGCAGCCACCGACCAGCTCCCCCTCGACCCACAGCTGCGGGAAGGTGGGCCAGTTGGCGAATTTCGGCAGCTCGGCACGGATGTCCGGGTTTTGCAGGATGTCGACGTAGGCGAAGGGCTCGCCGCAGGACATCAGGGCCTGGGAGGCCTGGGCAGAGAAACCGCAGCTGGGAAGCTTGGGGGATCCCTTCATGTACAGGATGATGGGATTCTCAGCCAGCTGCTGTTTGATCTTTTCGATAGTTTCCATAAATGCCTCACTGGAGCGATTTCGGCGGCCATTCTACTGCAATCCGGGCAGACCACAAACTGGCAAACCGTTCATAACGAAAGAAGTCATGCATCAATACGACGCAGCTTGATCCGGATCATGGCGAGAATCAAGAGTTGTTCGCCCATCTTTGATGCTGCTACAATCGACGGGCTTTGGGCCGCCTGGCCCCCTCATTTCAAGAACAATTCTTTTCGAGACAGAAAAGAGTACGCAATGTCTTGCAACCGTCGCCTTCGCACGGACCAGCCAATGGAGAGTAGAAAATGGCTTTCGAACTTCCCGCTCTGCCCTATGCAATCAATGCTCTGGAACCGCACATCTCCCAGGAAACCCTGGAATACCACCACGGCAAGCACCACAACACCTACGTGGTCAACCTGAACAACCTGGTGCCGGGTACCGAATTTGAAGGCAAGTCTCTGGAAGAGATCATCAAGACCTCCACTGGCGGTGTGTTCAACAACGCCGCCCAGATCTGGAACCATACCTTCTACTGGCACTGCCTCTCCCCGAACGGCGGTGGCGAGCCCACCGGCGCCCTGGCCGATGCCATCACCAAGGCGTTCGGCTCCTTTGCCGAGTTCAAGGATGCGTTCACCAAGTCTGCCATCGGCAACTTCGGCTCCAGCTGGACCTGGCTGGTGAAGAAGGCTGACGGCTCCCTGGCCATCGTCAACACCTCCAACGCAGGCTGCCCGCTGACCGAAGCCGGTACCACTCCGCTGCTGACCGTCGACCTGTGGGAACACGCCTACTACATCGATTTCCGCAATCTGCGTCCGAAGTACATGGAAACCTTCTGGGCCCTGGTCAACTGGGAATTCGTGGCCAAGAACCTGGCTGCCTGATAGCACAGCGCTCTTGCCAAAACGCCCCGCACTTGCGGGGCGTTTTTTTATAGGCGACGTTTCCCGTCCATGAAGAAGGCGCCCGCAGGCGCCTCGTCGAACCGGGGAGGCCTCCTACTGGTCAATCTCGTCCATATAGTCGTCCAGGTTGCCTTCATCCTCTTGCGGCTTCTGCTCCTGAAGCTCGGGCTTGCGACCCGTCACCTTGCCGTCGTTGTACTGCAGGTAGAAATCCTTGGTCAGGGCATACGGATCCAGGGCATTGTCGATGATCCGCTCCTGATCGATGAGCTTGGAGCGCGTGCCGAGGCCGTCCAGCGCCCAGTGCACCACCCGCAGCGGGAAGGTCAGCAGGGCATAGGGGAAGTAGAGGGTATCGATGGTATCCCCCACCAGCTCCCGGGTCGTGGTCGGGCCGTAGACCGGCATCATCAGATAGGCGCCATCCCCGATGTCGGCCTTGCCGAGCACGGTGTCCATCTCCAGCATGTTGCGCTCGAGGCCCGCATGCCTGGCCACGTCGAACAGACCCAGCAGACCCACTGTGGTGTTGAGGGTGAAACGGCCCAGGTTGGTGCCGGCCCCTTTCAGGTCACCCACCAGCAGGTGGTTCACCATGCTGCTCGGCTCGTCGAAGTTGTCCACGAAATTCTCGATGCTGTCCCTCATCCCTTGCGGGACATAGCGGGCATAGCCGTGCACCACGGGACGGGCCACATAGGGCTCCAGTACGTCGTAGTTGACGGCCCACATGGCCCGGTTCGCCCCCTGGAAGGGGTCACGGGGGTCGCTGGCCGTGCTGGTTGCTCCGGGATGGCTGGGGGTTTCGCCGATATTCAGGCTCTCTGGGCCCGCCTTGGGAGGGCCGCCCGCACAGCCTCCAAGCAGCAATGCCACCGCCAATGCTCCTGAACGCAGATACATATGAAAGTCCTAAGATTTTTATTGGGTATTGGTATGAATTATATGATGGCCCGCCCCTTCCGGGCGGACCAAAAGCGTATTAGAGGGCGTGATCGATGCGGATGTCAATCGGCGCTGCAGGAAGAGTGCCTGTCGGCACGGTGACGGAGACTCCTTCAAACGCCCCTTCCTTGTTCATGACGTTGCCGCCGCGGGAGAGGCGCGCCTTGAACTGCAGTTCGGCATGGGCTGCCAGCTTGCTGCCCTCCATCATGGCGTCCCCGTCACCCAGGGAGAGGGTGAGCGGGAAGTGCGGACCCGGGATACGCTTGACCGCGATGGGCATGGGCGGGCCGTTCGGGATCACCGCAAAGACGAACAGGTGGGCATCCTCAGGCAGCTGAATACCCGGCGCCAGGGTGACGCGCAGGGGGTACTCCCCCTCCTTCATCGCCAGCACCTGGGCCTCCTCTGCTTGGGCCTCCTGCGCCTGGGCAGGCGCCTCCCCTTCCTGTGCGGCAGGGGCGGCGTTCACCGCCAGTCCGCGCTGACGCAGTTGCTGCTTCGCATAGTCGATGGAGCGCTCCACCATGGTGTGACGGGTCGAGCCCTTCTCCAGCAGCGGCAGCATGGCCTGCCAGCGAGCGAGGGCGGTCTGGAAGTCCTCTTTTTGCAGCGCCATGAAGGCGTGGACGGAACGGGCCTCGATGTTGGCCGGATCCTCGGCGATGATGGCCTGCAACAGCTGATCCGCCCTGGCCTCCTCTCCCGTCATCATCAGGGCCTGGGCATAGGGCACCGCCACCATGGCCTTCTGGGGCGCGAGGGCATAGGCACGCTCCAGCGCCTCGCGGGCCATCTCGGGGTCATTGCCATCCAGGGTCAGGCGACCCAGCAGCAGCCAGCCACGATAGTCGTTCGGTTCCTCTTTCAGTCGGGTGCGCAGCCCCAGGGTGAAGTCCAGCAGATCCTGCTCGGTCACCTGGGCGTCCCGCTCCACCAGGATGAGGTTGCTGAGCTCTCCCAGCCGGCTGCTGGCATCCTGCCAGCGGCTCACTTCCTGCCAGGCGCCGAGCTTGGCGTAGAGGCCGATGCTCACTGCCGCGAGCACCAGCACCCCGGGGATCCAGATCAGGCTCTTGCCGCCACGGGCGCTCTGCTCCACGTCGGGGATGTCGTCCAGCAGGCTGCGCTGCAGCTCCACCAAAGACTCAGGATCCTCCGCCAGGACGCCCTGTTCACGCTCCTCGCCAATCTCCAGCAGGCGCTGGCGATAGAGCTGCTTGTTGAGGGCCGAGCGGCTGATGCTCTGCCGGCCCTCGCCGCGCCAGAGCGGCACGATCAGCGCCAGGCTTGCCAGCACCAGCAGGGCGGCACCCAGTATCCAGAATGGGGTCATGGTTTCTCTTCCTCTTTGAGCAGGGCGGAAAGCCGTGCCTGCTCCTCTGCGCTCAGGGCGCCTTCAGGCTGTTGTGCGGTGACGGGGGCATGGCGGCGACTGCGTACCACCACGGTGACGGCGCCGATGACGATGACCAGCAGGGGGCCGAGCCAGAGGATCAGGGTCGAGGCCATCAGGGGGGGATCATAGAGGATGAAGTTGCCGTAGCGGGCCACCATGTAGTCCACCACTTCCTGCTTGTCCTTGCCTTCCCGCACCATCTGGTAGGTCTTGTCCCGCAGATCCTTGGCGAGTCCGGCGTTGGAGTCCGCGATGTCCTGGTTCTGGCACTTGGGGCAGCGCAGCTCCTTGGTCAGCTCGCGAAAGGTCTGCTCCTGGGCGTCGCTGTCGAAGGTGTAGACATCGATGGCGGCGCTGGCCTGGCCGGCGCCGAACAGGCCCGCCAGCAGCAACAGGGATGCGATCAGTGTTTTCATCGGGGAGGCCTCACTTCATGGCATCGAAGATGGGTTTGAGGGTGCTGGCCCAGACTTCCGGGTTCACGTCCCCCACGTGGCGATAGCGGATGATGCCCTGGCTGTCGATGAAGAAGGTCTCGGGCGCGCCATAGACCCCCAGATCCAGCCCCAGCATGCCGTCGGGGTCATAGAGGTTGATCTGGTAGGGGTTGCCGAGCTCCGCCAGCCACTTGATGGCCTTGTCCCGCTCATCCTTGTAGTTCATGCCGACGATGTAGATCCCCTGCCCCGCCAGCTCCTTGAGGTAGGTGTGTTCCCCGTAGCAGGTCGGGCACCAGGTGGCCCAGACGTTGAGCAGCATGGGGCGCCCCTTGAGGATGCTCCTGTCGTGCTGCTTGTCGAGATCGTAGATATCCTGCAGGGTGAACACGGGCACCTCCTTGTCCACCATCACGGATTCGAGCTTGGTGGGATCGGAGTAGAGCCCCTTGAACAGGAACAGGGCCCCCAGCAGGAAGATGATGAAGGGCAGCAGATAGAGCCAGGTCTTCTTGTTCATGCCTTGGCCTCCTCGTCACGACGGCCGAACCGGTAGCGCTTGTCCAGCATGGCCAGCACACCGCCGATGGCCATGAAGACGCCGCCGAACCAGATCCAGCGCACGAAGGGTTTGTAGTAGATCCGCACCGCCCAGGCGCCGTTGTCGAGCTGCTCGCCGAGCGCGGCGTAGAGATCCCGGGTGAGACCGGCGTCGATGGCAGCCTCGGTCATCGGCATCCGGCTGACGGTATACATCCGCTTCTCGGGCTTGAGCAGGGCCACCTGCTTGCCATCCCGGTGCACTTCCAGCACGCCCTTGAAGCCCTCATAGTTGGGGCCGTCCTTCTCGGCAATGCCGGTGAACACGAACTCGTAGTCCGCAAACTGGACACGGTCGCCGGCCTGCATGCGCAAGTCCTTCTCGATACTGTAGTTCTGGGTGCAGGCGATGCCGATGATGCTGACCGCGAGCCCCACGTGGCCCAGGATCATGGCCCAGTGGCTGTTGCCAAGCTTGCGCACCCCGGTGGCGAAGCCGTGCTTGTGGGTGGCGCGCACCCAGGTCTCCTGCACGCTGGTGACGATGATCCAGGTCCCGAGGCCGATGCCGAGCGCGGCCCAGGGCTTGAAGTCTTCCGCGAAGGCGAGCGGCAGCAGGAAAGCGGCGGCCAGGCTCAGCACCAGGGCGAGGATCACCTTGCCCTTGAGCTCACCCAGCTCCTGCCGACGCCAGCGGAACAGGGGGCCCACCCCCAGCAACACGGCGAAGGGGATGATGAGCCAGCTGTAGATGTGGTTGAAGAAGGGGGTGCCGATGGAGATGCTGCCGAGCCCCAGCTCCTTGTGTACCAGGGGCAACAGGGTGCCGAGCAGCACGGTGAGCAGGCCCGCCACCAAGAGGATATTGTTGCCAAGCAGCAGGGTCTCCCGGCTCCACAGCTCGTGCTTGCCGTGGCTCTTGACCTGGGAGCCCTTGAAGGCAAACAGCAGGAGCGAGCTGCCGATCACCGCCAGCAGGAAGCCCAGGATGAAGAGACCCCGGGTCGGGTCGGAGGCAAACGCATGGACCGACACCAGCACGCCGGAGCGCACCAGGAAGGTGCCAAGCAGGCTCAGGGAGAACGCCGAGAGCGCCAGCAGCACGGTCCAGGCCTTGAAGGTGGCGCGCTTCTCGCTCACCGCGAGGGAATGGAGCAGGGCCGTGCCTGCCAGCCAGGGCATGAAGGAGGCGTTTTCCACCGGATCCCAGAACCACCAGCCGCCCCAGCCGAGCTCGTAATAGGCCCACCAGGAGCCAAGCACTATGCCCAGGGTCAGGAAGACCCAGGCCGCCATGGTCCAGGGACGGGACCAGCGCGCCCAGGTGGCGTCGAGCCGCCCCGTCATCAGGGAGGCAATGGCAAAGGCGAAGGCCACAGAGAAGCCCACATAGCCCATGTAGAGCATGGGCGGGTGGAAGATGAGGCCGGGATCCTGCAGCAGGGGGTTGAGATCACGCCCGTCCACCGGGAAGTACGGCAGAGTGCGGGTGAAGGGATCCGAGGTAAACAGCACGAAGGCGGTGAACCCCACGGAGATGAGGCCGAGCACCCCCAGCACCCGCGCCACCGCATCCAGCGGCAGGCGGCGGCTGAACAGGGCGACGGCCGCGGTCCAGCCCCCCAGGGTCAGTACCCAGAGTAGCAGGGACCCCTCGTGGGCCCCCCACACCGCAGAGATGCGGTACTGCAGCGGCAGCAGGCTGTTGGAGTTGGTGGCCACGTACTGCACGGTGAAGTCGTTGTCGATAAAGGCCCAGGTGAGGCAGAAGAACGACAGCAGCAGCAGCAGGAACTGGCTATAGGCGAGCGGCCGGGCCGCCGACATCATGCCGAGGCGGCCGAGATGGGCTCCAATCAGCGGGTAACTCCCCAGCAGCAGGGCGGTGGCGAAGGCCAGGATCAGTGAAAACTGCCCTAATTCCGGGATCATTGGCTATTTCCTTTCGATGACACGCAGACGCCGGCCGGGCCAGCGGTGAAACGGGGGAGATGGACGGGACTCATTGCTTGGCCCCCTTCAGCTGCACCTCTGTGTACTCGGGCTTGAAGTGCATGCCGTTGGTGGCATCCGCCACTTCCGGCGGCATGTAGTTCTCGTCGTGTTTGGCCAGCACTTCGAACGCGCTGACGGTGCTGGCATCCTTGAGGCTGCCCTGGGCAACGATGCCCTGCCCCTCGCGGAACAGATCCGGCAGGATGCCGTCAAATTCCACCGTGACCATGTGGCCGCCGTTGTCCACCAGCTTGAAGGAGACCTTGAGGCTCTGGGGATCCCGCACCACAGACCCCGGCACCACCAGGCCGCCGATGCGCAGGCGCTGCCCCTCTTCCGGCTTGATCTTGTCCGGCCCCTTGCCCTCCACCAGCTCGCTCGGCGTGTAGAAGAGGTCGATATTCTGGCTGAGGGCGTAGAGCACCAGGCCGATCACGCTGGCGAGGCCCAGGCTGATGGCCAGTATGATGGTGAGGCGTTTCTTGCGGCGCGGGTTCATAGGGTGTTCTCCATCTGCTGGGCCGCCTTGCGGCGGGCCTCCCGCGCCTGCTTGTTGCGCAGTTCGCCCATCAGGCTGCGGGTCTTCAACCGGGTAGAAATGACGATGCCGACCAGGCAGAGCACGGTCAGACCGAAGGAGAGCCAGACGTAGAAGGCGTAGCCCCCCATGGCCATGAAATCACTGAACGAGGCAAAGTGCATGCTTACTTCTCCTGCCTGGCGATGTCGGCGACCCAGGGGCGGTGCCACTCCCGCATCAGGAGCTCATTGCGAAAACGCATCAGGGTCAGGGCTCCCAGGAAGGCGGCAAACGCCAGGATCATGATCAGCAGCGGCCACAACATCTCGGGGGAGATGGAAGGCTTGTCAAACTTGGTGATGGTGGCGCCCTGGTGCAGGGTGTTCCACCACTCCACCGAGTAGTGGATGATGGGCAGGTTGATCACCCCCACCAGCGCCAGGATGCCGGCGGCGCGGCCCGCCACCACCTTGTCGCTGAAGGCGTTGTAGAGGGCGATGACACCGAGATAGAGGAACAGCAGGATGAGCTCCGAGGTGAGACGCGCGTCCCACACCCACCAGGTGCCCCACATGGGCTTGCCCCAGGCGGCGCCGGTAAAGAGCGCGATGAAGGTGAACACGGCGCCCACCGGGGCGATGGCCGCCACCGTCATGTCCGCCATGCGCAGCTGCCACACCAGGCCGATGAAGGCCGCCACCGCCATGGTGGAGTAGGCCCCCATGGAGAGGATGGCGGAGGGCACGTGGATGTAGATGATCCTGAAAGAGTCTCCCTGCTGGTAGTCAGCGGGGGCAAAAGCCAGCCCCCAGACGGTGCCTATGATGAAGGCGAGCAGACTTGTCGCGGCAAACCAGGGCAGCAGGGTACCAGCCAGCGCATAGGCGCGCTCGGGTTTGGCATAAGGGTGCAACCATTTCCACATAGCTCACAGAACCTTTCAGTTATTAATTCTTAAGCGGCGGTGCCTACCATACCCATGGGGGAAAAACATCATATCCCCCGAAAGCAATAAGCAGCCATCCCCTTGATCTATCTCAACAATATCACCCAATAAACGGCCTCAAAAAAGACCTTTCAACAAATTAATCAGTTGACGCTGACCCGCAGCGCCGCCGATATGGCCAGGGGGGTCAGGGTCAGGGCCCCCGCCAGCATGGCTCCCAGGATTGCGATCTGCCCGGCGTAGGGCAACCCCATGCTCGCCGCCTCGATGGCGGAGGTGGCGAAAATCAGCACCGGGATATAGAGCGGCAGCAACAGCAGGCTGAGCAGCACCCCGCCCTTGCGCAGCCCCGCCGTCAGCGCCACCCCGACCGCCCCGAGCAGGCTCAGCACCGGGGTTCCCAGCGCCAGAGTGGCCACCACGGCCAGATAGGTCTTCAGGTCCAGAGAGAGCAGGATGGCGAGCAAGGGGGATATCAGCAGCAGCGGCAGCCCCGTCAGCAACCAGTGAGCGATCACTTTGGCCAGGGCCAGCAGCCCGAGCGGATGGGGCATCAACATCATCTGCTCCAGGGCGCCGTCGCTGAAGTCATCGCGAAACAGCCGCTCCAGGGAGAGCATGGCCGCCAGCAGGGCGGCCACCCAGATGATGCCGGGGGCGATACGGGCCAGCAGCTGGGGCTCGGGCCCGACGCCGAGGGGAAAGAGGGTGATGACGATCAGGAAGAACCAGAGCGGATTGAAGATCTCGGCCCGCTGGCGCAGGGCCATCAGCAATTCACGGTGAATAAGGTGTATGACGGCACGCAGCATGGGCTACTCCTGCAACGGCGAGGACAGGGAGAGGGTCTTGAGGCGCCCCTGCATCAGGGTGAGATCCTGGTGGGTGGTGAGAAGCACCATGCCCCCCCGATCCGCGTGGGTCAGGAACAGCCGCTCCAGCACCCGGACCCCCTGCTTGTCGATGGCAGTGAAGGGCTCGTCCAGGATCCAGAGCGCCGGCTGGTCGCTCAGCCAGAGCCTGGCCAGCGCCACCCGCCGCTGTTGCCCAGCGGAGAGCTGGCCCGCGGGATAATCCTCGAAACCGGCGAGGCCGACCTGGGCCAGCACCTGCCAGAGATCCACGTCGCCCCCGGCCGTGCCGTGCAGCTTCTGGTAGAAGGAGAGGTTCTCGAGGGGAGTCAGGGTCGCCTTGACGCCGGGCTGATGGCCCAGATAGAGCAGGCTGGCATGGTACTCGTCCCGGCAGCGGCGGATATCCTCGCCGTTCCAGCACACCTCCCCGGCGAAGGGCTGGGAGAGGCCGGTCAGCAGGCGCAACAGGCTGGTCTTGCCCACCCCGTTGGGCCCCTCAATCTGCATCAGATCCCCGGAGCGCACCGCGAAGGAGAGATGTTCAAACAGGGTGCGATCTTCACGTACGCAGCTCAGATTGTTCGCTTGAAGCAGCATGAGGATTGAATCGTTGAAAATGAGGCGGCCTGCATCTTAACACAGGATCCGGAGGCGTCTTTTCAAAGATGCCGATAATCAACAAGATTTGTGGGGAAGATCGCGCCCGTGTCAGGCGCGCTATGCAGGGGGAAAGGGCGACAACCCCTCCCGGCTCGAGTCATCAACTCGGGGGATGCGGGAGCGCCTTTGCCCCCGCGCCACGGCACCGGGATCAGCTTCGCCCCTTGCGCAGGGAGATGAGCAGCTCCGCCTCGGCCTGGGGCAGCTCGCACTCGCTCATCACCTCGTCGAGATCGGCGCCGAGCTCCACCATCTTGGCGGCGCGGCTGTAGAGGCGGCGCTCCGGATCCTGCAGGGTGAGCTCCTGCTGGCTGTCCTGGATCTTCTGCATGGCGCCCTCTGCGCTCTGCAGACGCTGGCCCATGCCGATGGCGCCGGTGTGCAGCTCCATCATCTGCTTGCGCAGGCTCTCCAGCTGCCCCTGCAGCGCCTCCATCCTGGCCTCGGACTCTCGCTGGCGACGACGGTGCCCCAGGACCCCGTAGAGGGCCAGCACCAGTGCGAGCAAGGACAACCCCAAGGCTGCGAATTCAATCATCAAACCATCACCTTCCTATCAAAAGGGTGCCGGGCATGGGCCATGCGCCCCGCCCGGCGCCTTCTCGTTCCGTTACAGGGAACCGATGTCTTCCCACTCTTCGTCGGAGAGCAGCTTGTTGAGATCCACCAGGATCAGCAGCTGGCCGTCGCGGTTGCTGACGCCCTGGATGAACTTGGCGCTCTCCTCGGTACCCACCGCCGGGGCGGCATCGATCTCGGAGGAGCGCAGATAGACCACCTCGGCCACGCTGTCCACCATGATGCCGATCACCTGCTTCTCCGCCTCGATGATCACGATGCGGGAGTTCTCGCTCACGTCCCCGGCCGGCAGGCCGAAGCGGGAACGGGTGTCGATGACGGTCACCACGTTGCCGCGCAGGTTGATGATGCCCAGCACATAGTCCGGCGCTCCCGGGACCGGGGCGATCTCGGTGTAGCGCAACACCTCCTGGACCTGCATCACGTTGATGCCATAGGTCTCGTTTTCCAACTGGAAGGTCACCCACTGCAGCACTTCGTCTTCGGCCAGATTTTGTGCGATGTTGCGCTTCTCTGTCATCTTCTTGATCCTTGTATGAACCCGTCAACGGGTAAAATTAGCAATAAAACCATGGCTGTGCCGATCTTGTCAGCGGCCTTCAATGTTCACGCCGCGGCCAAGCAGCACCAGCAGCTCCCTGACGTGCAGCAGGGCACACATCTTCTCCTTGACCATGCCCGCCAGCCAGGGGCGCTTGCCCTCCTGATGGCGCCACTTCACCTGATCCCGATGCAGCAGTTCGGTGCCCTTCAACTGATGACAGGCCAGTCCCCAGGGTGATTCCCCCAGCATAATCAGATATTTGTAATCTTCCATCTCCAGATGCTGCCCCGGCATGACCCACTGGGCCGTGTCCACCACGTTCATCTTCTGCTCGCGGGAGGTCATGATCCCCTTGTACCAGCCCGGCTGGCCGAACAGGGAGGTCACCTCCCCCAGCTGGTGAATGCCGCCGAGCTCGGTCAGGGGCACCGCGAAGGTCACGCCGGCCACGTCGAAGAAGAGCGCCTGAAACTCGTTGCCGGTGTCCAGGTTCTCCCAGGTCGAGGGGGCGGGAGCGGGCTGGGCCGCAGGCTCGGGCGCCGTCAGTGTCAGGGCGACGGGTTCGGCCTCCTCCACCACGACCTCGGGCTGTGCCAGGACCACCTCGGGCTCGACCGCCTCCGGTTCCGGCTCAACAACCTCGGCCTCCAGCTGGAATGGCTCGACATGGGTCTCTTCGTGGCTCAGGGCATCCATCTCGAACTGCACCTGCCCCACCTGGGCCAGCAGCTCGCTCAGCTGGGCCAGCCGGTTGTCCGCCTCCAGATAGGGGACAGCAGCCACCTCCGGTGAGGCGGCAGGCTGACGCTGCAGCGCCGGGGCCGGAACCTCGTCGTCCTGATCCTCCCGCAGCAGGGCATCGTCCAGCAGCAGGGAGTGGAAATAGTCGTCCATGGCCCGAACCTGGGTGTTTTCTCTCATGACGTCACCTCCTGGGTTCGTTGACGCTCCAGGGCGTCGAGATGGTTGAGCAGGGTCTCATAGGCATAGGTGCCGCGGCTGCCCGGCGCATAGATGGACGGGGGGATGTGCAACAGGCTGGCATCCCGGAACTTGGTGTCGATGGGAATGACCGCATTCCACACCGCCTCGCCATACTGCTCCTTGATGGACTGCAGCGTCATCAGGGAGGCGCGGGTACGCTTGTCAAACATGGTCGGAATGACGGTGTAGCGGAACTTGTCCCGCTTGGATCGCTGCATGATCTCGAAGGTCTTCATCATCCTCTCCAGCC
Source organism: Aeromonas taiwanensis (assembly GCF_000820165.1). Classification (GTDB taxonomy): domain Bacteria; phylum Pseudomonadota; class Gammaproteobacteria; order Enterobacterales; family Aeromonadaceae; genus Aeromonas; species Aeromonas taiwanensis. Next base: position 38,304 of record NZ_CDDD01000057.1, on the reverse strand, counting down.
CTTTCAGGGCGAGGAATTCGGTCTGCACCGGCACCAGGATGCGATCGCAGGCCGCCAGCGCGTTCACCATCATCACCCCCAGCACCGGCGGGCAGTCGATGAGCACATAGTCGAACTGATCCTGCACCCGCAACAGGGCGCGCTTGAGCACCAGCCCCATCCCCTCCCGGTTGCCCATCACCCGATCCAGGGTGGCCAGGGTGATGGAGGCGGGCAGCAGGCTGATGTTCTCGAACCGGGTCTTGAGGGTCATCCGGTTGACCAGCTCGGCGCTGGGCTTGGCCGCCTGGAACAGCTCGTACAGGGTGCCCTCCAGCCTGTCCGAGTCGAAGTCGAGATAGGAGGTCAGGGAGGCGTGGGGGTCGGTGTCGATCAGCAGCACCCGCTGGCCACGCTGGGCCAGAATGCCCGCCAGGGAGACGACCGTGGTGGTCTTACCGACTCCACCCTTCTGATTGGCAACCGTCCAAACAATCACTGTATCAATCCTGCCTTGTTGTTATGCGTATCCCGCCACCGGGCAAGGAGATCACCCTGATGTTGTCACTGTCGACGCTCTGTGGCGTGGTCTGTGCCGGCACCACCGTCAGCGGTTTGACGGGGGGCGGCGGCACCCAGGCGAACCTGGAGATGGCGACCACCACCTTGCGATTCTGTAACCGCCCCTGCTCGGTGCCATTGTCGGCGAAGGGGGAGAACTCCCCGTACGCCTCATAAGCGAGCCGCCCGGGGGCGATGCCCTTGCCTACCAGAGCGCTCAGCACCGCCTCGGCGCGGGCGGCGGACAGCGTCCAGTTGGAGCTGAAAATTTCGTTGTTTATCGGCTGGTTATCCGTGTAACCCCGCACCCTGACATAGTTATCGACCGGTTTCAGAATACCTGAAAGCGTATCGAGCACAGGGCCGGCATTGATCCCCAGAAAGGCGCTGCCGCTGCTGAACAAGAGGCCTGAACTCAGCTCCACCGTCAGCCAGTTGTCGTCCTGCGCCAGCTTGACCACGCCGGCATCGACCAGGGTGCCCATGGCCTGCTGGAGCTGCACGTCTATCGTGGCAAGGGCCGTGCCATCTTGCTGAACTGGCGTACCCGTGATGGGGGCCTGCGAGGGGGACGGCGCGGCGTCGCTCTCCAGCAGGGAGGGGGCGGCCGACACGGGGTTGTTCAGCAGGGAGCTGCCCTGCCCTTCCAGCAGCCCGTCGCTGCGCGGTGCCTGGCTGAATGCCTGGGTCATGCCCTCGATGACGGCGCGATACTCCTCCTTGTTGACGATGGCCACGGAGTAGAGCACCACGAAGAGGGCGAAGATGAGCGTCATGTAGTCGGCGTAGGAGACCAGCCAGCGATCGAGATGCTCTCGCCCTTGCAGGTGCAAACGATAGCGCTTGCGCATGGCTATTCCCCTTTCAGATAGGCCCGCAGCCGTCGTTCAACCTGCTGACCGTTCTCCCCGTGGGCGATGGCCAGCAGCCCCTCCAGGGTCATCTCCTGATAGAGACCGTAATGGTAGTGGAAGGCCCGCAGGCGGTTCGCGATGGGCAGATAGAGCAGGTTGGCAAACCCGACCCCGTAGATGGTGGCGACGAAGGCCACGGCGATGCCGGCCCCCAGGACGCCCGGCTCCTCCAGATGGAACATGGCCTGGATGAGCCCGATCACCGCCCCTATGATGCCGATGGTCGGACTGTACCCCCCCATGGCCTCGAACACCCTGGCAGAGTGCTCGTTGCGCTCCTGCTCGATGTCGATGTCCGCCTCCAGCAGGCGACGAATATCCTCGATAGAGACCCCGTCCACTATCATGGTGAGTCCCTGGCGGGTGAAGGGGTCGGGCTCGGCGTCCGCCTGATCCTCCAGCGCGAGCAGCCCCTGCTGGCGGGCAAACTGGGCCCAGGCCTGCAGACGTTCTGCCTGCTGCGCCAGATCCCGCTGCGGCGGGAACAGCATCCAGGCCGCCTGCCTGAGGGCGGAGAGCATGTATTTGCGGGGAGTCTGCAGGATCACCGCCCCCCAGGTTCCCCCGACCACGATGACAAACGCCGGACCGTCCAGCAGGGTCAGCAGGCTGCCACCGTGCCACCACTGGGCGACGGCGACGGCCGCCAGGGCCAGCACCAGGCCGAGGATGCCCATGATCAGCGACCCAGCTCGACCAGGATGCGCTGGGCCACCCGATCCAGCGGCAGGGATTCGCTTGCTATGCCCGCCTTGGCCACTGCCTGGGGCATGCCGTAGACGACGCAGGAGGCTTCATCCTGCGCCCAGATGGTGGCGCCCTGCTCCTTGAGCAGGCGAGCGCCGTCCCGGCCATCGGCCCCCATGCCGGTCAGCACGATGGCCAGCACCTTGTCGCCATAGGTCTTGGCGGCGGAGGCGAAGGTGATGTCGACGCAAGGCTTGTAGTTGACCTTGTCGTTGCCCTCGATGATGCGCAGGCGTGCACCGGGCCCGCGCCCTTCCAGCAGCATCTGCTTGCCGCCGGGGGCAAGGTAGGCATGACCCGGCCGCAGCACGTCACCGTCCTCTGCCTCCTTGACCCCGATCTGGCACAGGCCGTTGAGGCGGGCGGCGAAGGCGGCGGTAAAGGTGCCGGGCATGTGCTGGATCAGCAGAATGGGATGGGGGAAATCCCCGGGCAGCTTGGTCAGCACGTTCTGCAGCGCCACCGGTCCGCCAGTGGAGGTGCCGATCGCCACCAGCTGGTAGCTCTTGCCGCTGCGCTTGAAGCTGGCGGGTGCCACCGGCGTGCGCACCGCCTCGGGCTGGCGCTCGGTAGCGCGGCTCAGGGCCGTCTCGACGGCAGGGCGCGCCAGGGGCTCCGGCGCGCGGGGTCTGGCCGCCATCAGGAAACGCTTGCGGGCGATCTCCTTGACCCGCTGCTGCAGCAGGCGGACTGCCTCGTCCTTGTCGCGGGCGATGTCTTCGAACTTCTTGGGCAGAAAATCGAGGGCACCGGCATCCAGCGCATCCAGGGTCGCCTTGGCCCCTTCGTGAGTCAGGGAGGAGAACATCAGGATGGGGGTCGGACACTTGGCCATGATCTCGCGCACGGCGCTGATGCCGTCGAGCACCGGCATCTCGATGTCCATGGTGATGACGTCTGGCCGCAGCTGCTGCGCCTTGTCTACCGCCTCCCGCCCGTTCTGGGCCGTGTCGATCACCGTCATCAGGGGATCCTGATTGATGATCTCGCTGACCCGACGGCGGAAGAAACTCGAATCGTCGACCACTAATACCTTGACTGCCATTGTTATTCTTTTAACTCCTTGAGCCAGACGCTCAGTGGCGGCGGGCATAGGCCTTGAGCAGGCTGGGTACATCCAGAATGAGGGCGATGCCGCCGTCGCTGGTGATGGTAGCGCCGGCCATGCCCGGGGTTCCCTGCAGCAGGTTGTCGAGGGGCTTGATCACCACCTCTTCCTGGCCGATGAGGTTGTCCACGACGAAGCCCACCTGCTGGGTGCCGATCTGGACGATGACCACGTGGCCCTGATCCTGACGGGCCGTTCTGCCGGCACCGCGTACCAGCCACTTGTGCAGGTAGAAGAGCGGGATCGCCTTGTCACGGACGATGATGGTGAGCTGGCCATCCACCATGTTGGCCTTTTTCAGGTCCAGGTGGAAAATCTCGTTCACGCAGCCGAGCGGCAGGGCGAAGGTCTGCTGACCCACCTCCACCATCAGGGTCGGCAGTATGGCCAGGGTCAGGGGCACCTTGATCTCGAGGCGGGTGCCCTTGCCCCAGGTCGAATCGATGTGCACCGAGCCATTGAGACTGACGATGCTGGTCTTCACCACGTCCATGCCGACACCGCGGCCGGAGATGTCGGAGATCTCGGACTTGGTCGAGAAGCCGGGGGCGAAGATCAGGTTATAGGCGTCGTTGTCGCTCATCCGTGCCGCACTGTCGGCATCCAGCACGCCGCGGCTGATGGCGATGGACTTGAGCTTCTCCGGATCCATGCCGGCGCCGTCATCCTCGATGCAGAGCAGGATGTGATCCCCCTGCTGGGAGGCGCTCAGGGTGATGGTGCCCTGACGGGGCTTGCCCGCCTTCTCCCGCACGTCCGGCATCTCGACGCCGTGGTCGCAGGAGTTGCGCACCAGGTGCACCAGGGGATCGGCCAGGGCCTCGACCAGGTTCTTGTCGAGATCCGTCTCCTCCCCCACCATCACCAGCTCGATCTCTTTCTTGAGGGTGCGGGCCAGATCGCGCACGACGCGCGGGAAGCGGCCGAACACCTTCTTGATGGGCTGCATACGGGTCTTCATGACCGCACCTTGCAGGTCGGCGGTCACCACGTCCAGGTTGGCCACCGCCTTGGACATCTCTTCGTCGTTGCTGGCGATGCCGAGGCTCACCAGGCGGTTTCGGACCAGCACCAGCTCGCCCACCATGTTCATGATGACGTCCAGGGTCTTGGTATCCACCCGCACCGTGGTGTCGCTCTGCACCGCGTTGCTCTCGGCGGGGGCGGCCTGCTTGGCAGGGGCTGCCTTGGCCGGTGTTGCGGCAGGCTCGGGGGCGGGTTTGGCGGCCACCGGCGCCTTGGGAGGCACGGGAGCGGCGGCCGCAGGCGCCCTGGACTCGGCGACCGGGGCCTTGGGCTCGGCAGCGGGGGCGGCCATGGTGTGCTGGGGGCCCTGGCCACGACCGTGCAACTCGTCCAGCAGACGCTCGAACTCGTCGTCGTCGATGAGCTCGTCCACCTCTTTCTGGACCGACTGCAGCGGCGCGAGATCCGGCTTGCCGCCGTGCTGACCCTGGCCGTGAAGCTGGTCGAGCAGGGCTTCGAATTCGTCGTCGGTGATGTCGCCCGAGTCACTCAACACGGGTGCAGCCGAGATGGTCGGCGCCTTGCCGACACCGTGCAGCTCATCGAGCAAGCGCTCGAACTCGTCGGCAGAGATCTCGTCGATGGAGCCACCGCCATTGACGGCAGCAGGCGCCACCTCGGCGATGACCTCGGGTTCGGGGATGGGTTCGGGCTCAGGCTCGGGCTGGGCGGCTACGCTGGCGGTGCGCAGCTGCTCCTGCCCTTCCGGCTTGCACAGCTCGTGCAGATCGTGGAGCAAGTCGGGAGAGGCGGGGCTGATCTCTTCGCGGTTCTGAACCTGGGCGAACATGACGTTGATGGCATCCAGCGCCTGCAGGATGACGTCCATCAGTTCGGCGCTGAGGGTTCGCTTGCCGTTGCGCAGCATGTCGAACAGGTTCTCGGCACCGTGACAGACGTCCACCAGCTCGGTCAGGGAGAGGAACCCCGCTCCCCCCTTGACGGTATGGAAGCCGCGGAAGATGGCATTCAACAGATTCTTGTCATCGGGTCGCTTTTCCAGGTCGACCAGTTGTTCAGACAACTGTTCCAATATTTCTGATGCTTCGACCAAAAAGTCTTGCAGTATGTCTTCATCAACTTCGAAGGCCATGCGTCACTCCATTAGAATCCCAGGCTAGACAGCAGATCGTCCACATCATCTTGACCATTGACCACATCTGATCGGGTCTGCGGGTTCATGATGGGCCCTTCCGCCTCGATGCCGCTCGCCGGCAGGCTGCGCGCCGAATGATCGCTCACGCCCTCACCGAACATGGTCAGCATCTCTATCAACTTCGTTTCAACTTCCTGCACCAGCTTGATCACCTTGCGGATCATCTGACCGGTCAGGTCCTGGAAATCCTGAGCCATCAGGATCTCCGTCAGCAGTTGTCGTAACTTATCGGCATCCGTCTCAGAAGCCTTAATGAAATCATTCAGTTGATGACAGAGCGCCTTGAATTGACCCAGCTCCAGATCCCGGCTCATCAGGGCATTCCAGTTGGGCATGACCAGCTGGATGCTGTCGTTGAGTCGATCGGCGATGGGGAGACTGGCCTCCACCGCATCCATGGTGCGGTTGGCCGCCTTGTCCGTCATGTCGATGACATAACTCAGGCGCTCCCTGGCATCCGGGATCTCGTGGGTCGCGAGGTCAGGGATCCGGGGATCCAGGCGAAAGTCCTGCAAGGAGTTGTGCAGCTGGCGGGTCAGTTGCCCCACCTTGTCGAACAGGGCCGCCGCATTGGGGGCGCACACATCGGCGAGGATGGTATCGGCCTGTTCAAACTCTTCTCGCTCCAGATGGGCAACCAGCATCCTTGCCTGTTCAAGCGAGATCATGGCATTCGTTTTGGCCTTCATCCCAGCCGCTCCTTAGCCGATGCGTTCAAAGATCTTGTCGAGCTTCTCTTTGAGGGTGGCGGCGGTGAACGGCTTGACGATATAGCCATTGACCCCGGCCTGGGCGGCTTCGATGATCTGCTCGCGCTTGGCCTCTGCAGTCACCATCAGTACCGGCAGGTGCTTGAGTTTGTCGTCCAGACGGATCGCCTTGAGCAGGTCGATGCCCTGCATGCCGGGCATGTTCCAGTCGGTCACCACGAACTGGAAGTCACCGTTCTTGAGCATCGGCAATGCCGTGTTGCCATCGTCTGCTTCATGGGTGTTGTTGTATCCCAGGTCACGCAGCAAGTTCTTGATAATCCGGCGCATCGTTGAAAAGTCATCGACGATGAGGATTTTCATGTTCTTGTCCAAAGTTCCTCCTAAAGAGCCGCCACGACGGCTCGCTTACATGATGCAGATCGCAGGTTTAACGGTGCGGATTATGCCTTAGAGTGGCGTTCCAGTGTAGCCAGTACAACGACTTATACATTCCAATCTCGCAAACGGGCGCGCAATCTGTGCATGGCCTGGCTGTGGATCTGGCTCACCCGAGACTCGCTCACACTCAAGACTTCACCGATCTCGCGCAGGTTCAGCTCTTCATCGTAATAAAGGGATAGCACCAATGCCTCCCGTTCGGGCAGGCGGGCGATGTGTTCGGCCAGGGCACCCTGGAAACGCTCGGCCGCGAGATCGTCGTAGCCACCGTGGCTCGCGTCATCGGGATGCCCGATCACGTCCTCGCTGACCCCCAGATCCTCGATGCCGATGATCTTGCCGCAGGAGACATCCTGCAGCATGGCGTGGTACTCCCCGAGGGAGACCCCCATGTTGGCGGCCACCTCGGTGTCCCTGGCGTCCCGGCCATGGGCCTGCTCCACGTTCTCGATGGCCTCGGCGATGGCGCGGCTGTTGCGGTGCACCGAGCGGGGCACCCAGTCCCCGCGGCGAATTTCGTCCAGCATGGCGCCGCGAATGCGGATGCCGGCATAGGTTTCAAAGCTGGCCCCCTTGCTCCCGTCAAAGTTGCGGGAGGCTTCGAGCAGCCCAATCATACCTGCCTGGATCAGGTCATCCAGCAAGACACTGCTTGGCAGGCGAGCCAATAGATGCTGGGCAATCCGCTTGACCAGCGGAGCGTGACGCTCGACCAGCACGTAGGAATCCTGATGACGCAAGTATGCTTGGGCTTTATTCACGGGAGTCTTCCTGTGTGATGACCGGCTTTTGCAACAAGTTTTCCAGGAAAAATTCGAGGTGACCGCCCGGCTGGTTCGGGATGGCCCAGCTTGCCGCCTTGTTGGCCAGGGCACGGAATGCCAGGGCGGCGGGCGACTTGGGAAACGCCTCGACGATCAGCTTCTGCTTGCGCACCGCGGCACGCAGATTGGTGTCGTAAGGAACGCAGGCCACCAGCTCCAGGGAGGTGTCCAGGAAGCGGTCGGTGACCCGGGTCAGCTTGGCGAACAGCTCCTGCCCCTCGCGCAGGGAGCGGACCATGTTGGCCACCACCTTGAAGCGGAACACACCGTGATCCTTGGAGAGGATCTTGATGAGAGCATAGGCATCGGTGATGGAGGTGGGTTCGTCACACACCACCACCATGATGTCCTGAGCCGCGCGGGTGAAGCTCAGCACCATGTCGGAGATCCCCGCCGCCGTGTCCACCAGCAGCACGTCCACCGGGGTTTTCATCTCGCCAAACGCCCGGATGAGCTCGGCATGCTGCACGGGGGAGAGCTCGACCATGGACTGGGTACCCGAGGTGGCCGGCACTATCATCATGCCGTAGGGCCCCTCGACGATGATGTCGTCTATGGTGCACTCCCCGGCCAGTACGTGGGAGAGGTTGCGATGCACCCGCAGCCCCAGCATGACGTCGACGTTGGCCAGACCCAGGTCGGCATCCAGCACCATCACCCGCTTGCCCTGGGCAGCCATGGCTCCCGCCACGTTCAGGGTCACATTGGTCTTGCCAACGCCCCCCTTGCCTCCGGACACGGCGATCACTTTTACTCGATTGTTTTGACGCATTTTGCGTAGACCACTCGCCTGATCCATATACATGTTACTCATAAAACTCCGAATCTTCGGTCTCGCCGAAACCCGATCCCCAGAAATAGGGATCCTCTGCTTCCCGCTCCAGCGACCCCATGGCGGCGCCGACCAGCAGCGCTGCGTTGGCAACTTGAATATCTTCCGGCACCCGTTGCCCGTCGGTGATATAGCTGATGGGCAGGGCGTTCTGAATGCAGACGTTGATCACTTCCCCCAGATTCAGGCTCTCGTCGAGCTTGGTCAGGATGCAGCCGGAGAGCGGAATACGCCGGAAGTGATCCACCGCCTCCTGCATCACCCGCCGCTGGGAGGTGGCCGACATGACCAGGTAGCTGCGGATGCGCACCTTGGCGTTCTTGACCAGGGTGTCGAGCTGCTCGGTCAGGCGGATGTCCCGCTGACCCACACCGGCGGTATCGATGAGCACCAGTCGGCGGTGGCGGAACTGGTAGAGCGCATTGGCCAGCTCCTCGGCATCGCGCACCTGGCGCACCGGGCAGCCCATGATGCGGCCATAGGTCTGCAGCTGTTCGTGGGCGCCGATACGGTAGTTGTCCGTGGTGATGAGCGCCACCTGCTCGGCCCCGTACTTCATGGCAAAGCGGGCCGCCAGCTTGGCGATGGTGGTGGTCTTGCCCACCCCGGTCGGTCCGAGCAGGGCCACCGCTCCCCCCTGGCGCAGGATCTCGTCCTCGCTGATCTTGAGCTGGGCGGTCAGGACCTCGGCCAGCTGGGCCATGGCCTGGTGAATGGGCATGTCTTCCGGGATGAGCCCCGCCAGCTGATCGGCAAAGGCGTCGTCGAAGCCCATCTTCTTGAGCTCCTTGATGAGCAGGGCGCGCATGGGCTCGCGGCGCTCCACCTCCTGCCACATCAGGCCGGAGATCTGGTGCTCCAGCAGCTTGCGGATGCTGGCCATCTCCTTGCGCATCCCTTCCATCTCCTGATCCCGCGGGGCGGACTGGGCAGGGCGTGCGGCAGCTGGGCGAACCTTGGGTTTGGCGGGCTCGGGCGCGGCGCCCCACTGGCCCTGTTCGGCCAGGGTTCTGGGCGCCGCACCGGCGGCGGCCAGCCCGGCGGACTGGGTGCCAGCACCATTGGCGGACCACGATGGCGAAGCGCCATTGCCATTGCCTGGCGCACCGGCGGACCAGGAGGGCGAGGCACCATTGCCGTTGCCCGCAGGATTGGCCGGATTGAGCTTCTGCTGGCGTGCCAGCAGGGCCGCCAGGGTATCGGCGTAGTATTCGTTCTGTTCCTTGGCCGGCGCCGCGCGCGTCATCTGCTTGCCCGCAGACGAGATATTGACGCTCTCTTCATTCAACTGACGGCGAACCGGCGCGTCCTTGGGTCCCGGCACCTGGGACTGATAATCGACGGCCGCGACTATCTCCACCCCACCGGTGACCTTTTTGTTGGACATGATGACGGCATCGGGCCCGAGAGTCTCCTTGACCTCGGCCAGCGCCGTGCGCATGTCTTTGGCAAAAAACCGCTTAATCTTCACCCGTCGTCTCCGCTAACTAGCCCTGTCCTACCGCACTGACGATGCGGATCTGCTTGTCGTCAGGCACTTCCTGATAAGACAGCACGCGTAATCCAGGAATGGCATTCTTGACAAACTTCGCCAGGGTATTGCGCAATATCCCCGATGTCAGAAGCACGGCCGGCTGGCCTTCCAGTTCTTGTCGTTGAGTGGCTTCCACCAGGGAGCGCTGCATCCGCTCCGCCAGTCCCGGCTCGATGCCGGCGCCATCTCCCCCACCTGCTTGCAAGGATTGATGCAATATACGTTCCAACTCCGGTGACAAGGTGATCACCGGCAGCTCGGGTTCGGGGCCCGCAATCTCCTGCACGATGAGTCTGCGCAGGGCGATACGGCAGGCCGCAGTCAGCACTTCCGGATCCGGGCTGCGGGGCGCATATTCCACGAGGGTCTGCAGGATAGTGCGCATGTCGCGAATTGGCACGCCCTCATTGAGGAGATTTTGCAATACCTTCACCAGGTTGCCCATGCTGATCACCTCGGGAACCAGCCCTTCCACCAGCTTGCTCTGGTGTTTCCCTATCATGTCGAGCAGTTGCTGCACCTCGTCGTGACCCAGCAGCAGGGCCGCGTGGTTGGAGAGGATCTGGCTCAGGTGCGTGGCCACCACGGTGGCCGCATCGACCACGGTGTAGCCCAGGGTCTGCGCCTGGGAAACCTGCTCCTTGGCGACCCAGACCGCCTCCAGTCCGAAGGCGGGATCCTGGGTCGCAATGCCCTGGATCTGGCCAAACACCTGGCCCGGGTTGATGGCCATCTCCTTGTCGTGATAGACGGTGGCCTCCCCCGTGCTCACCCCCATCAGGGTGATGCGGTACTGGTTGGGGGCGAGATCCAGGTTGTCGCGAATGTGTACGGCAGGCACCAGGAAGCCGAACTCCTGGGAGAGCTTCTTGCGCACCCCCTTGATGCGGTTGAGCAGTTCGCCCCCCTGGTTCTTGTCCACCAGCGGAATGAGCTGATAGCCCACCTCCAGCCCGATGATGTCCACGGGCATGACGTCGTCCCAGCTCAGATCCTTCTGCTCCACCGGGGCATCCCCCTGGGCCGGCAGCAGTTCGCCGCTCGCCGCCCGCGCCTTGTTCTGCTTCTCGCGGCGCAGCAGCCACCAGGCACCGGCGGCCGCCACGGCCCCCAGGCTCAGGAAGGCCAGGTGCGGCATGCCGGGCACGCTGCCCATCATCAGCAGGATGCCGGCGGAGATCACCAGGGCCTTGGGGTTCTCGAACAGCTGGCCGAGCACCGCCGTGCCCATGTCCTGGTCGGTATTCTGACGGGTGACGATGATGGCTGCGGCGATGGAGAGCAGGAGCGACGGGATCTGGGCGACCAGACCGTCACCGATGGCCAGCAGGGTGTAGACCTGGGCCGCTTCGCCGAAGGTGAGCTGGTGCTGCATCATGCCGATGATGAAGCCGCCGATGATGTTGATGAAGAGGATCATGATGCCTGCGATGGCATCCCCCTTCACGAATTTGGACGCACCGTCCATGGAGCCGTAGAAGTCCGCTTCCTGGGTGACCTCCTGACGGCGCTTCTTGGCTTCTTCCTGGTTGATGAGGCCGGCATTCAGGTCCGCGTCGATGGCCATCTGCTTGCCGGGCATGGCATCCAGGGTGAAGCGGGCGCTCACCTCGGAGATCCGGCCCGCCCCCTTGGTGACGACCACGAAGTTGATGATCACCAGGATCATGAAGACGATGATGCCCACCGCATAGTTGCCGCCGATCACCACGTTGCCGAAGGCCTCGATCACGTGACCGGCCGCCGCACTGCCGTTGTGGCCTTCCAGCAGCACCACCCGGGTAGAGGCGACGTTGAGCGCGAGGCGCAGCAGGGTGGCGATCAGCAGGACGGTGGGGAAGGCGGCAAACTCCAGGGGGCGGCGGGTATAGACGGCCACCAGCAGCACCACGATGGAGAGGGCGATGTTGAAGGAGAAGAGGATATCCAGCATCAGGGGCGGAATGGGGAGCACCACCATGCCCAGGGACGCCAGCACCAGCAGCGGGGTCCCTACCCCTCTGCTCAGCAACCACTTGTACTCTTTGAAACGGCCCAGTCCCGCCTTGAATCCCATCGTGCTTCTCGATTATCAACCGCCAGTGCCGGATTAAAGCAAATATCAAGCCAATGATTCAATTCATTGATCTACATGACTTTTATTTTAAAGCTGTCAGAAGTCCGTCGGGCTTGGCGGCGGGCCGCTGGGCAACAAGCAGAAAAGGGCATCAATGAGGTCCTATGGCAGTGCTTGGCGCAGAGCGGCACCTGACAAGATGATACCATCCAATTCAGGCGCAGCTATCCAGGGCCTTATTTGCGAAATTCCGGCGGAATGGGCAGGCCCTTGGCGATCGGGGTCGGGGGTCGGGCACCGGCCGCGGCCACGACGGAACTTCTTGAGCTGGTAGACGTAGGCCAACGCCTAGACCAGGGTGGCAACTGACAAGATGATGCGGCCCTGTTCAGGCGCCGCTCTCCAGGGCCTTACTTGCGAAATTGCGGCGGAATGGGCAGATCCTTGGCGATCGGGGTCGGGCGCCGGCCGCGGCCACGACGGAACTTCTTGAGCTGGTAGACGCAGGCCAACGCCTAGACCGGGGTGGCAACTGACAAGATGATGCAACCCCGTTCAGACGCCGCTATCCAGGGCCTTACTTGCGGAACTCCGGCGGGATGGGCAGATCCTTGGCGATCGGGGTCGGGCGCCGGCCGCGGCCACGACGGAACTTCTTGAGCTGGTAGACATAGGCCAGCACCTGGGCCACGGCGGCAAAGAGCCCCTCCGGGATCTCCTGACCAATCTCGGTGGCGTGGTAGATGGCCCGGGTCAGTGGCGGGGAGGACATGACGGGAATGTCGTACTCGCGGCCAATCTCCCGGATCTTCATCGCCACCTCGTCGACCCCCTTGGCCAGCACCTTGGGCGCAGCCCCCGGCTTGCCCGCGTCGTACTTCAGGGCCACCGAGTAGTGGGTCGGGTTGGTGATGATGACGTCCGCCTTGGGCACGTCCCCCATCATGCGGCGCATGGCCATCTGCATCTGCAGCTGGCGGATCCGCCCCTTGACCTCGGGCTTGCCCTCGCTGTCCTTGAACTCGTCCTTGACCTCCTGCTTGGTCATCTTGAGCTGGCGGTTGTGGTTCCAGGTCTGGAACGGCACGTCGATGGCGACGATGGGGATCAGGGCGCAGCAGAGGATGATGAGCATCCACAGCAGCAGGTCCAGCGCGTCTATGATGCCGCCGGGGAAGCCCTCCAGGGAGAGATTGAGCAGGTGGTCGAACTGGCTGGAGAGCATCCACCAGGCGAACAGGGAGATGAAGAGCACCTTGGCGATGGACTTGACCAGCTCCACCAGGGATTGCACCCCGAACATCCTCTTCAAACCACTCAAGGGGCTCAGCTTGCTCCATTTGGGCAGCATGGCCTCGGAGGAGAAGTTCATCCCGCCGAGCAGGGTGTTGCCGACGAAGGCGGCGATGATCACCAGCAGAAACAGCAGCCCCAGGGGCTGGATCAGCGTCCCCAGCAGGGCCGGCACCATGACCCCCATGGCATTGGGGTCGAAGGCCTGCTCCCGCTCCAGGGTAAAACCCATGGTCAGCACCTTGACCATGGCGTCCGCCAGGCTCTCCTTGATCATCAGGAGGCCGAACACGGTCGCCAGCAGGACGCTGGCGGTGCCCAGCTCCTTGGATCGTGCAATCTGCCCTTTTTCCCGGGCTTGTTGCAGTCGTTTGCCCGTGGGTTGTTCTGTGCGTTCCTGATCGGTATCAGCCATGCTGACCCCCGAGGCACTGAACGTTGATCAGTTCACAACTGGTCTCCTGCACCCGCTCCCAAAGGGCGTCGAAGTGCCCCATGAAGCCGCCGATGGTGAGCCAGAGGATGAAGAGGCCCGACATCATGCTCACCGCGAAGCCGATGCTGAAGATGTTGAGCTGGGGGGCCGCCCGGGTCATGACCCCGAACGCGAAGTTGATGAGCAGCAGGGCGATGATGGCGGACAGCGCCATCACCAGGGAGGCCTGGTACATGACCCCGAGGAAGCTCACCAGGCTGCGGATGGCCGGCAGGGTCAGGCCGCTGTCCGACACCGGCAGGGTCTCGAAGCTCAGTACCACCATGCGCAGCATCAGCAGGTGACCGTCCACCGCCAGGAACACCAGGGTCGCCAGCATCAGGTAGAACTGGCCGACCACGGGGGCGGACTGGCCGTTCATGGGATCCACCAGGGTGGCAAAGCCCAGACTGGTCTGCATGGCGATGACCTGGCCCGCCATGACGAAGGTTTCCAGCAGAAACTGGGTCATGAGGCCGAGCGCAATGCCGATGAGCAGCTGCTGTGCCAGCACCAGGAAGCTGCCCACGGAGAAGAGCTCAATCTTTGGCATGGGGGGCAGCAGGGGCGCGATGATGAGGGTGATGGCGAGGGAGAGGCCGATACGGATGTGGGCCGGTGCCAGCCGGCTGCCAAACACCGCCATCACCATCAGCAGGCTGCTCACCCGGGCGAGCGGCCAGAGGATGGACGACAGCCACTCCATGATGAGCGCCGTGGTATAGGTCATGGTGCCACCGGCCCCGTCAGGCCATGCAGCCCACCCCTCCACAGGTCCCCGCCCACGGTAGCGCGGGGGAGCAGGCTCCCCTTGGCAGGCATCAGCCGACAACCTCGGGGATCTGGCTGACCATCAGCTGGAAGAAGTCCATCAGGCTCTGCAGCCCCCAGTGGGCACCGGCCCCTAGGGCCAGCAGGGTGACCACGAGACGGGGCAGGAAGCTCAGGGTCTGCTCGTTGATGGAGGTGGCGGCCTGGAAGATGGCGACGATGAGGCCCACCATCAGGCTCGGCAGGATCACGGCGCACACCATGATGGTCACCAGCCAGAGCGCCTCGCGAAAGACGTCGACAAAGGTTTCAGGGCTCATCTATCGGCTCCTCTCTATTGGCTGGTTAGCCTGTGCCCAGCCCGAAGCTGTTGGCGAGCGACCCCAGGATCAGGTTCCAGCCGTCCACCATGACGAACAGCATCAGCTTGAACGGCAGGGAGACCAGCATCGGGGAGAGCATCATCATCCCCATGGCCATCAGGATACTCGCCACCACCAGGTCGATGACCAGGAAAGGCAGGAACAGCATGAAGCCTATCTGGAAGGCGGTCTTGAGCTCGCTCGTCACGAAAGCCGGGATCAGCACCCGCAGGGGCACCTCCTCCGGGGTTGCCACCTGGACGTTGGCGATCTCCATGAAGGTGTTGAGATCCTTGACCCGGGTCTGGGCCAGCATGAACTGGTGGATGGGCAGCTCGGCCTTCTCCAGCGCCTCCTTGGCCCCTATGGTTTCGGCCAGATAGGGTTGCAGCGCCTCGTTGTTGATGCGATCCAGCACCGGGGACATGATGAAAAACGACATGAAGAGGGCGATGCCGATCAGCACCTGGTTGGAGGGGCTCTGCTGCAGGCCGATAGCCTGGCGCAGGATGCCGAGCACCACGATGATCCGGGTGAAGGAGGTCATCATGATGACCATGGCCGGCAGGAAGGAGAGCGCGGTCATGAGCGCCAGCACCTGCAGGGTCAGGCTGTACTCCTGACTGCCGTCCGCCATGGTCTTGACGGTGACCGCCGACATGCCGTCCTGGGCCATCGCCAGGGGCGAGAGCACCATGGCGAGCAGGCCCAGGCCCCCTATCCAGTTAACTTTTTTCATGCTTGCCCATCAATTTGCCGAGCTGCTGGGAGAACGCCTGGGGCTGGCTCTCGTCCAGCGGCTCCTCCAGGCGGTAGAGGAAGTTGACCTGCTGCGGCGTCACCCCGACGAGCAGCTGCTGACCGCCCACCTTGACCACCATCAGCTTCTCCTTGTAGCCGAGCGGCAGGGTGGCGATGACCTTCATCTGGCCCCCCCCCATCACCTGGGTGAGCTTGCTCTTCTTGAGCAGGAAGCCCAGCACCAGGATGAGGCCGATGACCATCAGGCTGGAGAGCAGCCAGGAGGTGATGCTGGGGGGATTGGCCGCCCCCGGGTTGGCCAGCACGGGCAGGGTGAACAGCCACAACGAGAGCGCGCGGATCATTTGAGCTTCTTGATCCTTTCGATTTGACTGATCACGTCGGTCAGACGGATGCCGAACTTGTCGTTCACCACCACCACCTCGCCGTGGGCGATCAGGGTGCCGTTGACCAGCACGTCCAGGGGCTCGCCCGCCACCCTGTCCAGCTCCACGACGGAACCCTGGTTCAGCTGCAGCAGGTTGCGGATGCTGATCTGGCTGCGCCCCACTTCCATGGCGATGGTCACCGGGATGTCCAGAATGGTGTCCAGCTTGCGCCGCTCTTCGGCGCTGATGGGGGATTCGTCCTTGAGCTCCTCCAGGGGGGCGGGTCTGGCTTCGGCCGTGACCTGTTCCTCCAGCGCGGCCGCCCAGGCGTCAGCCATCAGATCCTGCTCGTCATCGGTGTCGCTCATCTTCAATTCCTCAGTGTTGCAAGCTCCCCGCAGGGAGGGTCAATCAGGGGTGTCTGTCTGCGATGCTGCGCTCGAGCTCTTCCAGCTCGGCTTCGCCATCGATGCGCACGCCCCCCCGGGTCACCAGATGCATCTCTGTCTTGACCCCGTCAGGGCGTTTGATTTTGTCGGTGATCTTGAGCGCCACGTTCTCCTTGGTCCGCCCCATCTTGGCGTGGAAGGTGGGCAGATCCTCCACAAAGACCAGCAGGTTCTCCGGCATCTCCACCGGGATGATGTCGCCGGGTCTGAGCTCCATCAGCTCCCGCAGGGAGAGCTCGGTCTCCAGCAGCTTGGCCTTGAGCTCCACCTTGACGTCCATGATCTCGTCGCGCAGGGCCTTGCTCCAGCGCACGTCGGTGTCCCCCTTGTCGCTCTGGACACCGGCATCCAGCAGCTCGCGGATGGGCTCCAGCATGGAGTAGGGCATGGCCACGTGGAAGTCGCCGCCGCCCCCGTCCAGCTCGATGTGGAAGGAGCTTACCACGATGACCTCGGTGGGGCTGACGATGTTCGCCATGGCCGGGTTCACCTCGGAGTCGAGGTACTCGAAGCCCACGTCCATCACCGGGGCCCAGGCATCCTTGTAGTCCTCGAACACCAGCTTGAGCAGCATCTGGATGATGCGCCGCTCGGTGGGGGTGAACTCGCGCCCCTCGATCTTGGCGTGGTAGCGGCCGTCGCCACCGAAGAAGTTCTCCACCAGGATGAAGACCAGACGGGCCTCCATGGTGATGAGCGCCGTGCCCTTGAGGGGACGAAAACGCACCATGTTCAGGCTGGTCGGCACGAACAGGGTGTGGACGTATTCGCCGAATTTCAGCATCTGCACGCCGTTGATCGACACCTCGGCGGTGCGCCGCATCATGTTGAACAGGCTGATGCGCATGTGGCGGGCAAACCGTTCGTTCACCAGCTCCAGGGTCGGCATGCGGCCGCGGACGATGCGGTCCTGGGAGGAGAAGTCAAACTGGGTGATACCGGGATCCCCGGCCGCCCCCAACTCCTCCTCTTCGACATCATCGACACCGTGCAGCAGGGCATCAATCTCGTCCTGACTTAACAGATCGCTCACGCTTCACCTTTTATTGCATGACAAAGCCGG
Source organism: Aeromonas taiwanensis (assembly GCF_000820165.1). Lineage (GTDB taxonomy): Bacteria > Pseudomonadota > Gammaproteobacteria > Enterobacterales > Aeromonadaceae > Aeromonas > Aeromonas taiwanensis. The sequence goes on along the minus strand of NZ_CDDD01000057.1, from coordinate 20,873 downwards.
TAAACAGCACTTGTTCGATTACGGGGGAAGAGACCAGGTCATTGAGGACCCGACGGCACTCCTCCAGCGAATCCTGACGCAGCTTCTCCTTGCCCTCGAAGGTCATCAGCTGCTCGGCGGTCGCCGCGCTGAAGACCCGCAGCAGGGTGCCTTCGATCAGGGGAATATTCTGTTTGGCCAGGGTCTCGTCGGCGCTGCCCCGCACCAGCAGCTGGATCTTGATCTGCACCAGCCGATCCCGCTGCCCCCCCGCCACGTTGAACACGAAGGGACGGGGCATGCCCACATAGAGCGAGGGCTTGGGCGTGTTGGCATCGGGCTTGGCCTCGGCCTCCTCGGCCGCTGGCGCATCCGAGCCGGCAAACATGAACCAGGCCCCCGCCCCGCCGCCACCCAGCAGCAGGACGACCAGGGCGACTATCATGATCAACTTCTTTTTCTTGGCTGCCGCGGGGTCTTTCAGCGTCAGCTCGTTATCGTCTGCCATCCCTTGTCCACCCTAGTCTTAAACTTGTTCGGTATCATAAACTTACTTATGAATGCATCAAGCATAGAAATCGATCCCGGCATCGTTTGCCGATTCCACCAGCAGGCTGAGGCTGCGGGCCGTCCCTTCCCCTTCCTGAGACTGGCCGCCATTGAAACCGCCCCCCTGCTGTCCCTGACCGCCGAAGGCTGACTGCCCCTGCTGCTGTGCCTGTTGCTGCGACTGCTGTTGCGGTTGTTGTTGCACCAGGGTCTGACCGAGCTGGATGCCCTGCCCCGCCAGCATGTCACGCAGTCTCGGCATGGCCTGTTCCAGCATTTCCCGGGTCTGGCCATGCTGCACCACGAAGTGGACGCTGGCCTGGCTGGAGGCGTCGAGCTGGATCTGGATCTTCATCTTGCCAAGCCCCAGGGGATCGAGCTGGATCTCCGCCTGTTGCAGCTGGTCCGTCAGCATCAGATTCACCTTCTGGTGCAGCTGGACCGGTGCCTCCGGCGTGGCCAGCTTGAGGTGCGGCAGGCTCTGGGGCTCTCGCCGTGCGGCGAGTTCGGCCGCAGGCTTGCTCTCGCCAGCCGCCGTCTGGGCAGGCTGCAGGGAGGCCGTGGCGTCGGTCTGTCCCGCCCCCTTGGTCTCAACCCCGCCAGGCTTGCCCACGTCGTCCAGGGACCCCTTCATATCGCTCTTCTTGAACTCGGCGGCAACCTTGACCATCGCGGGGGCCGACTCCATCTGCTGGATGCCGGCCGACAAGGCCGTCAGGGAGGCCTGGGGCCCCTGGGACTCCTGGCGGGCCAGGATCTGTTGCGGCGCCGCCAGCGTCGGCTCCGGGGTGCTCACGGGGGCGGCGGCCGGGCTGGAGCTGCCGGTCTGAGCCGTATTCTGTTCCTGCTTGGTCGTATTCTGTTCGAGCCTGGCTGCCTGCACCGGCTTGCTCTCCGGTGCGTCCTGGGCCGAGCCGGGCTTGCCGTCCCCGGTCGTGCCCGTCAGCCCGTCCCGGGTGCTGGCCTCACGGGGCTGATTCCCTGCGGCATTGGGCGCGTCACCCTGGGCTGTCACCTGGCTGTCCAGGCCAACCTTGATCAGCCCCTCGCCGAAGGACCTGGCCGCACCGGCCTGCGCCGTTGGGGCTTCGAGCTGTACCGCGGTGCCGCTTCCCTTGTCAGCAGCGGCCTCCGGGCTCGGGATCACTTTTGATAGCAAAGCCGCCCGCTCCGCGCCGGACAGGGGGGATGGCCCCTCGGTCTTGGCCCGTGTGGCACCAGTGTCGGCGGCCTTGTCTGTACCCTTTTCTGTTCCCTTGTCTGTACCTTTCTTTGCAACCTGATCGGGAGCTGCGGATCCGCGCTCCGCGTCGCTCGCCACAAGGGCGTCTGCCAGGGCCGCGTTTCCTCCCTTGCTTGCGCCGGCCTCGGCCGCAGCAGATTTATCCACGCCCTGGACATCGCCGCGCATCGCGGTTTGCGTCGTCTCGCCGTCCGCTGCTGGTGCTAGCTCAGCCTTTGCCAATCCGGTCTGGGCCAGGGCGTCTCTGGCAAGGTTGCTTTGTGTCACGTCGCCCTGGGCCAGACCGCTCTGCAGCGGGCCATGGGCTGTCGCCCCGGTCTGTGCCAGATCTGTTTGTACCAGGCCGGTTTGTCCCAGCCCGGTCAGTCCTGTGCTGCCCGGCACGGGGCCGCCCGGCTGCATCGGTGCAGGCTTTGCGGTAACGCCCTTGCCTTCGGCACCAGGCCCGGACAGGGCACGGGACTCGACCAGCGGCTGTGACTCGGGCGGCAAGTCATTGCCGTCGACGGGCGTACTCTCTCCCTGAGGCAAAGGAGGCACGGCGGGGTGCACCAGGCTCACGTCCTGACGCAGGGAGGCCTGCAACTGCTGAAGGAAATCGTCGGGGGGCAGACCCGGCTCGTCACCTGAGGCCTTGGCGGCTTGGGTCTCCTCCCCAGCCAGCTCGCCAGACGCCAAAGATTTGGCATCGGCGCCGTTCGTCTGCGGGATATCGTCACTCACCCGAGGCGTCATCGCGGCCTGACTGGCGGGGGTCTTGCCCATCAGCTGGGCCCTGACCATGGCCTCGGAGAAGGCAACCTTGCCATCGACCGGTAGCTGATCCCCCTCTACTCCCCCGATGGGAAGCGCCGAGGACGCACTGCTGTCGCTGGAAAGCACCTGAGCGGGCGTTTTAATCAACTGGGTCTGTATCATGCTGGGGTCCCTGGCGACGATTCGGTGATGACCGTGCGAGGGGTCGGCCCCGCTCGTTCAGGCTATAGAAAGCAAATTACAGGCCAGATTGGTGGTAACGACGCTGGATGGTGTAATCGTCCAGCATCTTCTGCTCCTGACGCTGGGCCTTCTGGCGCACCTTATCCGCCTTCTTCTCCAGCAGCAGCTCCACCGCCTTGCGCCGCTGCTGGGCCTCAAGCCACTGGGTACGGCACTGGGCCAGCGCCTCGCGCACCTGAAGCACCCCCTGGTACTGCTGGGTGGCCGCATTCTCGAGCTTGTTGATGAAGGCGTGATACTGGCTGTTCTGCTGGGGGCTGATCCCCTGCAGGCCGCGGTCGGTCCACTGCTGGTGATAGATCTGGCGGTACTGATTCAGCGCCTCTTGCTGATCCATAAACAGCTTCAAGTCCTGCTGCGCCTTGGCCAGCGCCATGGCGGCCTGATTCTCGGCCTCCACCAGTCGGGTCGCCAGCAACTCCAATCCTTTACTCATCTCGGCACTCCAGCGGCATTATCGGCTCAACGCATCAATGGCATGGCGACCATGTGCAGGGATTGCAGGCCTTCGTCGTAGGGAATGACCTCGCGCATTTTCTGCTGCAAGAACTGATCCAGATAGGGTTTCTGGATGATGGCCCGGTCGATCCTGGGATCCGATCCCTGGCTGTAGGCGCCTATGGTGATGAGATCCCGGTTCTGCTGGTAGAGGGAGTAGAACTGCTTGAAGGTGCGCGCCAGCTCCATGTGCTCGGGGGAGGTGACCATGGGCATGACCCGGCTGATGGACTTCTCGATGTCGATGGCCGGATAGTGGCCCGCATCCGCCAGCTCCCGCGCCAGCACGATGTGGCCGTCGAGGATGGCCCGCGCCGCATCGGCGATGGGATCCTGCAGATCGTCCCCCTCCGTCAGCACGGTGAAAAAAGCCGTGATGGAGCCCTGGCCGTCGCTGCCGTTGCCGGCCCGCTCCACCAGTGCCGGCAATTTGGCAAACACCGAGGGCGGGTAGCCCTTGGTAGCCGGCGGCTCCCCCACCGCCAGGGCGATTTCGCGCTGGGCCTGGGCGTATCGGGTGAGGGAGTCCATCAGCAGCAGCACGTTGAGCCCCTGATCCCGGAAGTATTCTGCGATGGCGAGCGCCGTCTCGCACCCCTTGAGCCGCATCAGCGGCGAGGCATCGGCGGGGGCCGCCACCACCACGGCACGCTCGCGCCCCTCGGCACCCAGGATCTCCTCGATGAACTCCTTCACCTCCCGGCCCCGCTCGCCGATGAGGCCCACCACCACCACGTCCGCCACCGAGCCCCGGGTCATCATGCCGAGCAGCACGGACTTGCCGACGCCGGAGCCGGCGAACAGCCCCATCCGCTGACCCTGGCCCACGGTGAGCACGGCGTTGATGGCGCGCACCCCCACGTCCATGGGTTGATGGATGGGGCGGCGGGCCAGCGGATTGATGCGGTGCTGGGCGAACTGCACCGTCTGGGAGGAGATGATGGGGCCCATGCCGTCCAGGGGCTGGCCGATGCCGTCGATGACGCGCCCGAGCAGGTTCATGCCCACCGTGATGCCGTGATCCTCGGTGACGGGCACCACGCGGGCGCCGGGAATGACCCCCTTGAGCTGTTCGCTCGGCATCAGGAACAGGCGATCGCCGGAGAAGCCCACCACCTCGGCCTCCAGGGCCCCATCCTGGGTGTCGATGCGGCACAGGGAACCGATGGCGGCGCGGCAGCCGATGGCTTCCAGGGTCAGCCCCACCACCCGGGTGAGCTTGCCCGCCACCGGCGGTATGGGGGCCTGATCGCGCACCCGGTAGCCTTGCAGCCGGTTGAGCAGGGATGCGGTCATGTTGCCTCCGAAGGGCGAGATGGGGAGAGGCCGTGCGGGTTAAAACACCAGGTCACGGCTCAGCTCGCGTTGTCGCGCAAGAAATTGCGCAGCAGTTGATCGATGCGCCCGGAGAGGACGAGATCGATGCTGGAAAGTTCGGTGGCGAGTTGCAGATCCCCGGGGGAGAGGGTGGGATCGCTCTGCAGCCGCCAGTGCCTCTTGGCGCACTCTTCGGCGCCAAAGGCCTCCTCAATCCGGGCCAGATCCTCCGGGTGCAGCATCAGGGTGACCCCCTGCTCGGCGGCAGGCAGCAGGGCCAGCCCCTGCTTGAGCGCTTCAAGCAGCAACCGGGGCGAGGTCTCGGCCTCGTGGCGGATAAGGGCACGGGCGAGCTGCTGCACCAGGGTGATGAGCTGCTGCTCCACCGCGTCATCCAGCTCGCTGAGCGGTGTGGCGAGGCGGGAGGCGAGTGCTTGCCAGCGGGCCACCTCCTGCTCCACCTGGTCGCGGCCCATGGCGAGCCCCTCTTCCCGGCCCTGCTCCAGGCCCGCCTGATGGCCCTGTTGCAAGCCTTCCAGCTTGCCCTCCTCGAGCCCCTTGGCGAAGCCGGCTTCGCGCCCCTCGCGCATCCCCTCCTCCCAGGCGGCCTGGCGGATTGCCTCCAGCTCCTCGGCGGTGATGCTGGGGGCGGGCTCTTCCACCGGCTCCTCCGGCGGCGCCTCTTGCACCTGCTCCTGGCGATACCAGTCGGGGGAGAGCCCCAGGGCATTGCTCTCGATCTCGCTCTCGGTCTCCATCTCGGGCCAGCCCCAGGCCTCGACCCTGGCCTCGTCATCCTCGGGTCTGAGATAACCGCGCAGCTTGTTGTTCTTGTTATTCATGGGCTGAAGACACTCCTATCGAGAGCCGGATGCAGGGGCCGGTATCATCGCACATTTATGGCCCTGGGCTTAGAGGAACTCTTCGCCACCGCCGGAACCCAGCATGATCTCGCCCGCATCCGCCAGACGGCGCGCGGTGGAGAGGATCTCCTTCTGGGCGGCTTCCACTTCGGAGACCCGGATCGGGCCCATGGCCTCCAGATCGTCCGCCAGCATCTCGGCGGCCCGCTTGGACATGTTCTTGAAGACTTTTTCCCGCATCTGGTCGTCCGAGCCCTTGAGGGCGCGCTGCAGCAGATCGCCGGGCACTTCCCGCAGCAGGGTCTGGATGCCACGGTCGTCCACGTCGATGAGGTTCTCGAACACGAACATCAGATCCTGGATCTGCTGGCTCATCTCCTCGTCCGACTCGCGGATGGAGTCCATCAGCTGGCCTTCGATGTTGGTGTCCAGGTAGTTCATGATGTTGGCGGCGGCCTTGAGGCCCCCCATCTTCGCGGCCTGGGCACCGGCCGCACCGGCGAACTGTTTCTCCATGATGTCGTTGAGCTCCTGCAGCGCCGCCGGTTGCACCTCTTCGAGGTTCGCGATACGCATCACCAGATCCAGGCGAACCTGCTCCGGGAACTGGCTCAGGATCTCGGCAGACTGCTCCGGCTCCAGGTAGGAGAGGACGATGGTCTGGATCTGCGGGTGCTCGTTCTGGATGATGCTGGCCACCTGGCGCGCATCCATCCACTTGAGGGAGTCGAGGCCGCGGGCACCTGACCCCAGGATGATCTGATCCACCAGGTTGCTGGCCTTGTCCTCCCCGAGCGCCGCCACCAGGGCCTTGCGCACGAAGTCTTCGCTGCCGATGCCGATGTTGGTGTACTTCTGGATGTCGTCGATAAATTGACGATGCACCGCCGCCACCCGGTCGTGACTGAAATCCGACATCGAGGCCATGGACATGCCGAGCCGCTGCACCTGCTTGGGCTCCAGGTGGCGAAAGATCTGGGCGGCATCCTCCTCGTTGAGGCTCAGCATCAGCACCGCCGCCATCTCCATGCCACCCATCTGGTCCAGGATCAGGCGCTGGCTTTCGGTGATGTCGTTGCCGGTGACCTGGCTTTTATTCTCTTCAGGCATCTTTGGTTACCCACTCTTTGATGACCTGGGCGGCCAGGTCAGGTTCATTCGCTACCAGGGCGCGCACGGCCTTCAGCAGATCCTCGTCACGGTGCAGATCCGGCAGCTTGAGCTGGCCATCCCGCAGACCGAACACCGGCTCGGCCTCGGCCTGGGCAGCCAGCAGGCTCAGCTCGTCGTCGCCACCCAGCACGGTGTGGTTGTCGAAGTCCAGCTCCCCTTCCGGCTTGGCATCCGGGTAGAGCAGGCGCTTGAGCATGGGGCGCACCACGGTGACGATGAGCACGATGATGACCAGCACGGAGGCGGCGATGCGCACCGCACGCCAGAACCAGGGCTGCTCGTAGACGGGAATGTCGGCCACGGTCTCCAGCTCGGGGCGGTTGAACGGGATGGCGACCACCTCCAGGGTGTCCCCCCGGGTCACGTCAAACCCGAGACCACCGCTCAGCAGACGGCGCAGGGTGTCGAGCTCGGCCTGGCTGCGGGCCTCACGGGTCACGGCGCCGTCGGCGCCGGGCACCGCCTTGTAGTCCACCGCCACCGACACCGTCATGCGGCGAATGCCGCCCTGCTGGCGCCGGATATGGCTGACGGTAGTGTCCAGTTCGAAGTTGCGGGTCGCCTCCTTGCGGGAGCGGCCGGAAGAGGCGGTTCCCCCCTCCCCGCCAGCGGCCTGCTCGGGAATGTTGGAGGCGGCAGGAGGCTGGTTGGAGAGCGCGCCAGGCACGCCGCCATTGCTGCCGTTGGCGCTGTTCTCTTCCACCGTCATCTCGGAGCGCACGGCCGGCAGGTCCGGGTTGTAGGTCTTGCGGGTCTGCTCCTGCTGGGAGAAGTCGAGGGAGAGATCCACCTCGGCGGTATAGTTGTCGGCCCCGAGCACCGGGATCAGGATGGCGTCAATTTTTTGTTTGTATTCCAGCTCCTGCTTCTGCTGCATCGCAAACTCCTTGCGAGTCTGGGCAGAGAGGGGATCCTGGGAGCCGGAGTTGAGCAGGCGACCGTTCTGATCGGTCACGGTGACGCGGGTCGGCTCCAGGCCATGGACGGCGGAGGCCACCATGTCGACGATGGAGTCCACCTCCCCCTGGCCGAGGGCGGTGCCCTTGAGGCTCAGCACCACGGTGGCGCTCGGTTTGCGCTCGTTGCGGGCGAACACGTTGTCTTTGGGAATGGCCAGCAGCACCTGGGCCTTGGCCACATTCTGGAACTGCTCGATGGCGCTCGCCAGCTGGCGCTCGCGGCTCAGTTTGAGGCGCTCGCTCTCCATGCGCTGGCTCACGCCGAAGCTGGAGTCCTTGAGCAGGATGGCCTCGCCGTCGTTGCTGGCGTCACTGCTGCTGGCCAGACCGGCACGGGTCAGGCGCAGACGGATATCCGCATAGTTCTCGGCGCTGACCAGCACGCTCTTGCCATCCACCTGGTAGGGGATCTTCTGCTGATCGAGGTAATCCAGGGTGGAGACCAGCTCCTGGGTGTTGAAGGTGCCGAGGGGACGCATCTCCGGCTCCTTGCCCCACAAGAGGATGAAGACGGCGATGGCGAGGCAGATGGTCAACCCCAGGATCAGGGTGATCTGGCGCAGCACATCGGTGTTGGACAGGAAGCCCAGCGCCGAGCTCTTCTGCTCTTGCTCGTCGAGGGCGGCGCCCCCCTCGTTGTTCATCAGCAGATCGCCGTTTTGATCAGTTGCCACGGTTTATGTCCTTGTTGCTGACATCGTCATGATGCTCGGTCGCCATGAGCCTGGGTCAGACCGGCATGTTCATGATGGTCTTGTAGGCATCGACCATCTTGTTGCGCACCTGCACCGTCGCCTCGAAGGCGATGGAGGATTTCTGCCCGGCGATCATCACCTCGGAGAGGTCCACCGACTTGTCACCCAGATCGAACCGGGTGCGCAGATCGTTGGCGGCGCCCTGCAGTTCGTTGACGTTGTCGAGGGCCTGCTGCAACATCTGGCCAAAGTCGGAGCTGACCTGGCGACCGGGTTGGGTCAGCGGCGTGGCACCGGCTTCGACCCTGAGAGCCTGCATCTCTTGCATCAGGCTGCTTGCGCTTATTTCCATCTTCCCTTCCCAGACAAATCATTGACACTGACACTCCCCAAGCAATAAGAGTGCCAATTAGGGAAAAGTGCCCTCACATCGGGGCACAGGGTGATCGCAGGGAAGAGGACGAACTGGTCACTCAGGGGCGCGGCACGGCCCCTTCCCCCAGCAGCAGTCTGAGATAGCTGAGGTGCAGATCGTAGTGCTCCCCGGCGGGCAGCTTGACCAGCACCTCGTCATGCAGATAGCCCGCACGGCTCACCGCCAGCTCGGGAGGAACCAGCCCCACCGCCACCAGCCGGGTGACGATGGCCTGTGCCAGCGCCATGGTCGCCTCGTCGGCACGCCCCCAGCCGAAGTGGCCCCGGTATGTCGACCCCTCGTCGGGCTCGAGCGGGGAGATCTGATCCCCCCAGACCCAGAAGGCCGTGGGGATCCCCTCCTGCAGACGCAGAAAAATGCTCTGCTTGTCCCACTCCCTGCTCTGGACTGCGTCCGCCCCGTCCTGTGCTGATGCTTGTGTCATACCCATTTCCTTGTCCTGCTGACGAACCTGGTTGCGCCCATGAAAAAGAGGGCCGAAGGCCCTCTTTTTACTGCAATTCACGCCATTTAAACAGACGGCAACGCACCCTGTTCGAAGAAAAACCGGCGGCTGCTCAAGGCCTGTACGATCACGGGTTCAGATCCCCGTCCAGCCAGTACTTGGAACCCGAAATATTGGCGTCCAGCAACAGCCCCTTCTCGCCAATCTGGTAGATGGCCATGCCGCCATTGTACTTGGCGGTGAGCTCGGCGCTCTCCTTGCCAGCCACGGCCCCCACTTCGGAGGTGGCTTCCCAGCCCTTGTTGACGAAGGCATCAAAGCGGGCCTGGTCCTCAAACAGGATCACCTGCTGATAGAACTTGCCGCCGAGCCCGGCCGCGAGGCCGGCACCGAACATCTTCATATAGGTGTGCTTGCCGGTCGTGCGGTTGACGGCCACCCCGGAGCCCTGATTGGTGTGGATCATCAGGGAGAACTTGCGAGAATCGAAGACCGCATAGCCATAAGCCTGGTCAAACAGCAACTTGGCGGAGGGCTGCTCGTTGAACAGCCGAACCAGGGCGGTATCGGCCATGGTATCGAGCGCGGCTCTGGCCTCGTCCGGAGTCTTGGGTTCGAGCATGGTGTCGAGCTTCTTGTCCGCGGCGTCGAGCCACTCCTTGCCGGTGGCCGCACTCTCCGCCGTCCAGGCGCCGGCCTTGCTGTAGGTTTCGGCCCCCCAGCTGGACACCGACTCCCAGGTCTGCTTGGAAAAATCGGTGATGTCCTTCCACGCCTCCTTGCTGGTGTCGCTCACCGCGGTGCCGAGCTCCGAGGCAGCCTCCTTCACCTTCGCCCAGTCGGCGTGGCCCGGGGTCGATGCCAGCACCAGGGTCGCGGCAATCACAGTCAATCGAATCTTCATTCTCTCCTCCAGCGTCCACAATGGGTCGAGGTCACAGTAGCAGATTGGCAGGGCTCCCGGTCAAGGTCGCGGCAGGCAAAAGAGTCAATCGGTGACGTATGCCGGGGCGATGCCGCTCCTCTCCCCTCTGCTGGTCGGGGTCCGCCCCGCCATTCCCCTTGGCGTGGCACGGCCCCCGGGCCATCCTGTCCCGCCGTAAATATTGTTCGGGCCACCAACGCCGGTTGTATAGTTTTTGGTTAGCCATTCCGGTAAAATCCGCGCCCTTGAATAAGAGCCACCTAAGAGTGATTGAGCGATGTCCAACACAAAACAGGCCCCCAAAGTAGGATTCGTCTCCTTGGGTTGCCCCAAAAACCTGGTCGATTCCGAGCGCATCCTGACCCAGCTGCGTACCGAAGGGTACGACGTGGTGCCCAGCTATGACGATGCGGAGCTGGTGGTGGTCAACACCTGCGGCTTCATCGACAGTGCGGTGCAGGAGTCCCTGGAAGCCATCGGCGAGGCCCTGGCCGAAAACGGCAAGGTGATCGTCACCGGCTGCCTTGGCGCCAAAGAGAACCAGATCCGCGAGATCCACCCCAAGGTGCTCGAGATCACCGGCCCCCACGCCTATGAAGAGGTGCTGGGCCACGTTCACAAGTACGTGGAGAAGCCGACCCACAACCCCTTCACCAGCCTGGTGCCGGCCCAGGGCGTCAAGCTGACCCCCCGTCACTACGCCTATCTGAAGATTTCCGAAGGCTGCAACCACCGCTGCACCTTCTGCATCATCCCCTCCATGCGCGGGGATCTGGTGAGCCGCCCCATCGGCGAGGTACTGGCCGAAGCCAAGCGCCTGAAAGAGGCCGGCGTGAAGGAGATCCTGGTCATCTCCCAGGACACCTCCGCCTACGGCGTTGACGTCAAGCACCGCACCGGCTTCTACGACGGCATGCCGGTCAAGACCAGCATGGTGGCCCTGTGCGAGGAGCTCTCCAAGCTCGGCATGTGGGTGCGCCTGCACTACGTCTACCCGTACCCGCACGTGGATGACGTCATCCCGCTGATGCGCGACGGCAAGATCCTCCCCTACCTGGACATCCCGCTGCAGCACGCCAGCCCGCGCATCCTCAAGTTGATGAAGCGTCCCGGCTCCGTCGAGCGCACCCTGGAGCGCATCCAGAAGTGGCGCGAGATCTGCCCCGAGATCACCCTGCGCTCCACCTTCATCGTCGGCTTCCCCGGCGAGACCGAAGAAGAGTTCCAGATGCTGCTGGACTTCATCGACAAGGCGGAACTGGATCGGGTCGGCTGCTTCAAGTACAGCCCGGTCGAGGGTGCCAAGGCCAACGAACTGCCGGATCCGGTGCCGGCCGAGGTGCAGGAGGAGCGTTTCCAGCGCTTCATGGAGCTGCAACAGCAGGTCTCCATCCGCAAGCTCGCCCGCAAGGTCGGCAAGGAGATGCTGGTGCTGATCGACGAGGTGGACGAAGAGGGAGCCACCGGCCGCTCCGCCGCCGATGCCCCCGAGATCGACGGCCTGGTCTACCTGAACGGTGAAACCGGCCTCAAGCCCGGCGACATGGTCAAGGTTCGCATCGACGAGGCCGACGAGTACGACCTCTGGGCCAGCCTGATCGCGTAATCACGACAGCATGCCCCACAAAGCCAGTCGGTCGCACCGACTGGCTTTTTTATTGCCGGCAGGAAAACGCCTCCCTGTCAGTGATGCCTCTTCACGCACCGCCCCCGCACCTTTCCGTCGGCCCTGCTCGCCATCCCCCTTCCCACCCGTGAGCCAGCGCACAGTTCCGCCCGGTCGCAGATATCCCTTCTTTCCTGCTCAAAAAAAAGCGCCGGATGTGGATAAAAAACGTGCACGATCCACCTCACATTATCGCCCTTGCCTCGTCATTCAGGGTCACTTTGTGCTTCGTGAGAATTAATGTAACTGTATAATTCAAAAGGATTAAAAATACATTTTGACGATAATGACGAGAACACTCGAGTTTTTACGATATCGACGAAATGAAGAGTTGTTGTTTTCCTGTTAACTCTGCTTTTCTAAGGGCGTTGGATGACACAACTACAAGGGTGAAAAACCTGACCAACATTGAGGGCCGGTATCCAAGCATGGGATCCGGTGCTCCATTCCAAAACCATGGAAGACCAATAAGAAAGGAAAAAATATGCTTGCCAAAGTATCCAAAATCGCTACCTCGGTCATGCTGGGGACTCTGCTTGCCGGTGCCACCGGCGCTGCCATGGCCGCCGACAACAAGACGGTGCTGACCCTGGTTGCCCAGCAGGAAACCGCATGGGTCAAAAACTTCAACCCCTTCCTGCAGGCGGGTCTGCTGCACACCACCCGTCACTTCATCTATGAGCCCCTGGTGATCTTCAACGATATGCAGGGTGGCAAACCCGTCTATCGCCTGGCCACCAACTACGCGTTCAGCGATGATCTGACATCCGTCACCTTCGACCTCCGTGAAGGGGTCAAGTGGTCTGACGGCGAAGGCTTCGACGCCGATGACGTGCTCTTCTCCTTCAACCTGGTCAAGGCCAACAAGGCGCTGGATGAGCGCTCTATCTGGACCCAGGTGAAGAATGTCGAGAAGCTGGGCAAGTACAAGGTCAAGTTCGATCTGGCCGCCGTCAACACCAACGTGGTGAACGACATCGTACTGGTGCCCATCGTGCCCGAGCACCAGTGGAAGTCCGTAAAAGACCCGGTTGCCTTCACCAACGACAAGCCGGTCGGGACCGGTCCCTTCACCGAAGTGGACAACTTCTCCGCCCAGCTCTATACCCAGTGCCGTAACCCGCACTACTGGGACAACGCCAACCTCGCCATCGACTGCCTGCGCATGCCGCAGATGGCCACCAACGATCAGGTGCTGGCCGCCGTGATGAAGGGTGACGTGGACTGGTTCGGTTCCTTCGTGCCGGACATCGAGCGTCTCTACGTCGGCAACGATCCCAAGAACAACAAATACTGGTTCCCCGCCTCCGGCACAGTGGCGTTCAACGTCAACTTCCAGAGCAAGAACCCGGGCAACAACGAGGCCTTCAACGACATCAACTTCCGCCGCGCCTTCTCCATGGCCATGGACCGTCAGTCCATGGTGGACATCGCGGGCTACGGCTACCCGACCGTCAACGAGTACCCGTCGGGCCTGGGCAAGGCATTCGCCTCCTGGGACAACCCGGAAGTCGAGAAGAAATACGGCAAATACAACAAGTTCGACCTGGAAGGGGCCAAGGCCCTGCTGAAGGAAGCTGGCTACAAGGACTGTGACGGCGACAAGTTCCTCGACACCCCGAGCTGCAAGAAGATCGAGTTCAAGGTGCTGGTACCGAACGGCTGGACCGACTGGGTCAACACCGTCCAGATTGGCGTGGAAGGCCTGCAGGCCCTGGGCCTGAATGCCAAGACCGCCACCCCGGAAGCCACCGTCTGGACCGAGTCCCTGATCACCGGTGACTTCGACGTCGCCCTGCAGGGGTACTTCGCCGGTGCCAACCCCCACAAGTACTTCGAGACCGCCTTCCACTCCCGCAACATGGGTGAGCGCGGCAACCGCTTCGCGGCGCCCCGCTACAAGGATCCCGAGCTCGACAAGCTTATCGACGACTTCACCCAGACCGCCGATGCCGCCAAGCAGAAGGAGATCATGTTCGCCATCCAGGAGCGTGTCGGGGCCAACCAGACCATCATCCCGGTGTTCAACAACCCGACCTGGTACGAATACAGCACCAAGCGCTTCAATGGCTGGTTCAGTGCCGACAACCCGGTCGCCAAGCCGCAGGTACACCCGGACACCCCGGAACGTCTGCTGCACGTGCTGTCACTCAAGCCAAACAGCTAATCACCCCGGCCCCCTGCGGGGGGCCCTCTTCCCCGCCATGTCTTTCATCCCCCGCACTCGCCGGGGTTGGGGGAGCTTTGCCCGGCGCGGGGCAGGCTTGCAGTAAAAGGTATCACCATGGGATTTATACTTAGACGCTTCTCCTTCTATCTGGTCGCCTTCCTGGTGGCCGCCACCATCAACTTCCTGTTGCCCAGAGCCATGCCGGGGGATCCCGTCTCCGTCATGTTTGCCCGGGCCGGCGCCATGATGGAGCCCGCCGCGCTGGAGGCCCTCAAGGCCACCTTCGGCTTCGTGGACGGCCCCATCGGCACCCAGTTTCTCGCCTATGTGAAGAGTGTCTTCACCTGGGATCTTGGCACCTCGGTGCGCTACTACCCCCAACCGGTCGCCGACGTGCTCGGACGCGCCATCGGCTGGACCCTGTTCCTGGTGGGCACCTCCACCATACTGAGCTTCTCCATCGGCTCCATCGTCGGCATCTTCGCCGCCTGGTACCGGGGCGGGCGCATGGACAGCATCCTCTCCCCGCTCACCCTGGTGATGCAGGCCATCCCTCCCGTGGTGGTCTCCCTGCTCGCCCTCTTCCTGTTCGGGGTGAGCCTCGGCTGGCTGCCCATCGGCTACGCCTACAGCCCTGAAATAAAGGCCGATTTCGGCTGGGAGCACATCAAGAGCATCCTGCTGCACGCCATCATGCCGGTGGGCACCCTGGCCATCGTCCAGGTGGGCGGCTTCCTCATCACCATGCGCAACAACATGATCAACCTGCTGGGCGAGGATTACATCACCATGGCCAAGGCCAAGGGGCTCTCCAGCAACCGGGTGATTTTCAACTACGGCGCCCGCAACGCCGTGCTGCCCAGTGTCACCGCCCTCTCCATGGCGCTCGGTTTCGTCATCGGCGGCTCCCTCATCACCGAGGTGATCTTCAACTATCCCGGCCTGGGCCTGACCCTCTACCAGGGCATCCTGGCCCGTGACTACCCCCTCATCCAGGGGCAACTGCTCATCATGACCATCACCATGCTCAGCTTCAACTTCCTGGCCGACGTGCTCTACGTCTTCCTGGATCCCCGTCTGCGTACAGGAGGCAAATAAGATGCGTATGCCGACCATTCTCAAGATATTGCTGGGCAACAAGAAGGCTGCCTTCGGCCTCGCCATCGTCGTCACCTTCGTGCTGATGGCGCTGTTCGCCCCCCTGCTCGCCAGCAACGAGCCCACCAAGCGGGTGGCCCGCCCCCACCAGCCCCCCGGCGTGGAGCTGGTGATGGGGTCGAACCGCATGGGCCACGATCTCTGGTCCCAGTTCACCCACGGCGCCCGCATCTCCCTGCTGGTGGGCTTCGGGGCGGGTCTGCTTGTGTGTGCGCTGGCCATCACGGTGGGCATCACCGCTGGTTACTTCGGCGGTGTGGTGGACGAGTGCCTCACCTTCCTGATGAACGTGGTGCTGGTGATCCCCAACCTCCCCTTGCTACTGGTGTTGGCGAGCTTTATCGGGGAGGCGTCACCCATGGTGATCGCCCTCATCATCGGATTTACCTCCTGGGCCTATGGTGCCCGCGTCATCCGCGCCCAGACCCTGGCCCTGCGGGAGAAGGAGTTCGTCATCGCCGCCGAGGTACTGGGTGAGCCGGCCTGGCGCATCATCCTGGTGGAGATACTGCCGAACCTCATCTCCATCATCGGCGTGAGCTTCATCGGCTCCATCATCTACGCCATCGTCACCGAGGCGACCCTGGAGTTCCTGGGTCTTGGCGACCCGACCGTGGTGAGCTGGGGCATCATGCTCTATAACGCCCAGACCTCGAGTGCCATCCTGGTGGGCGCCTGGTGGGAGATCCTGGCCCCCTGCTTCGCCATCGCCACCCTGGGCGCGGGTCTGGCCATGCTTAACTTCGCCATCGACGAGATAGCGAACCCGCAGCTGCGCTCCCACAAGGGGTTGAACCGCTGGAAGAAACTCAGCGCCCCTGCCCCGCTCAACGCTCAGGAGAAGACCGCATGACCCTGCAACAACCCCTGTTACAGCTGCGCACTCTCCATGAGAAGGGCCTGTGCCGCTGGAAGCAGCTCGCCACCCCTGTACCAGTCACCGCTCAGGAGAAGACAGCATGAAGCCGCAACAACCCCTGCTGTCGGTTCGCAATCTCTGCGTCGACTACATCACCGAAAACGGCGACGTGCGCGCCGTCAACTCGGTCAGTTTTGACATCATGCCGGGGGAGGTCTTCGGCCTCGCCGGCGAGTCAGGCTGCGGCAAGTCCACCGTCGCCTTCTCGGTGGCCAGGCTGCACAAGCCGCCCGCCTACATCAGCGGCGGCGAGATCCGCTTCAAGGGGGAGAACATCCTCTCCTTCGACGACGAGCGGCTGCGCAGCTATCGCTGGCGCCAGGCGAGCGTGGTGTTCCAGTCCGCCATGAATGCGCTCAACCCCGTGCTGCGCATGGAGGAGCAGTTCTGCGACGTGCTGATCGCCCACAACCCGGGGCTGACCCGTTACGAGGCCATCAAGCGCGCCCAGGAGCTGTTGGAGATCGTCGACATCCACCCGAGCCGGCTCAAGGACTACCCGCACCAGTTCTCCGGCGGCATGCGCCAGCGGCTGGTGATCGCCATCGCCATGGCGCTCAACCCCGAGCTGCTCATCATGGACGAGCCCACCACGGCCCTGGACGTGGTGGTGCAGCGGGAGATCCTGCAGAAGGTCTATGCGCTTAAAGAGAAGTTCAACTTCTCCATCCTCTTCATCACCCACGATCTCTCCTTGATGGTCGAGTTCTGCGATCGCATCGGCATCATGTACGCCGGCGAGCTGGTGGAGGTGGCGCCGGCCAAGGCGATCCTGACCGCACCCCTGCATCCCTACACCCGGGGGCTTGGCAACTCCTTCCCGCCCCTGCACGGCCCGAAGACCGTGCTGGAAGGGATACCCGGCACCCCGCTCAACCTGCTGGAGGTGCCGGTCGGCTGCCGCTTCCAGGCCCGCTGCAGCAAGGTGCACGACCGTTGCCGCCAGGAGTACACCGCCCTGACCGAGATCCGGCCCGGGCAACAGGCTGCCTGCCATCTCTATGAGGCAGCAGAGGAACAACAGGATCTTCCGATCCATCTGGACAAGGCCGCTGGCTGTTAAGGATGTCTGTCATGCAAATCGCCCACACCGACGCGCCCATCATCGAGGTTCAGCACCTCTACAAGGATTTCCCCGTCAACTCCAACGCCATCAAGAGCGGCAAGATGCGGGCGCTGTCCGACATCACCTTCAACCTGCACCGGGGGCGCGCCCTGGCGGTGGTGGGGGAATCGGGTTCCGGCAAGAGCACCATCGCCAAGATCATCGCCAAGATGTACAAGCTCTCCAACGGCCGCATCCTCTACCGTGGCCGGGATCTGGAAGAGTTCAACAAGGGGACCGCCCTGCTGGACTATCGCCAGAGCGTGCAGATGGTCTGGCAGGACCCGTTCGGTTCATTGAACCCGACCCACACCATCTACCACCACATCGCCCGCCCCCTGCTGCTGCACAGCAAGGTGAGCGACAAGCGGGATCTCTCCGACATGGTCTATGGCCTGCTGGAGAAGGTGGGGCTGACCCCCGCCAAGGCGACGGCGGCCAAGTACCCCCACCAGCTCTCCGGCGGCCAGCGCCAGCGGGTCAACATCGCCCGCAACCTGGCGGTGGAAGCGGAAGTGGTGCTGGCGGACGAACCCACCTCCATGCTCGACGTCTCCATTCGCATCGGCATCCTCAACCTGATGGAGCAGATGAAGAACGAGCTCGGCGTCTCCATGCTCTACATCACCCACGACATCGCCACCGCCCGCTACGTGGCGGAAGATCTCGCGGTCATGTACGTGGGGCACATGGTGGAGTGGGGGGAGGTGGACGAGATCCTACACCACCCCCAGCACCCCTACACCCAGCTGCTCATCTCGGCGGTACCCGACCCCGAGAAGAGCATCCACACCGAGCTGGAAGGGGGGCGCAAGGGGGAGATCCCGCTCTGGACGCCGGAATCCCGCGGCTGCCCCTTCGCCGGGCGCTGCCACCAGGCCATGCCCCGCTGCAAGGAGAGCCTGCCGCCGGTGACCCGACTCGCCGACAACCACTTCGTGCGTTGCTACCTGCACGAGCAGGGATGAGCACGCTAGCGGCCGGAGGCAGCTCCGGCCGCGCCCCGCTATCTGTCTCACTCGCCACGGGTGAGCCACCGGAGTAATGCCTTGATGGAACTCTTGATCAACCAGGTGGGCTATGAGTGCGACGGGGAGAAGGTAGCCCTGCTGCAGACCGCCCCCGACCTCCCCCTTTGCGGCCATGTCAGGCTGCTGCGCCAGGAGGACGACCAGATCCTGCTGGAGGCACAACTGCAGCCCGCCGGCCGGGTCGACGGCTGGCAGGGTCGCGCCTACTGGCGCGCCGACCTGTCCGCCTGCCGGGAGCCAGGCCACTACCGGCTCGAGGCCGTCATCAGCATCGCCTCAGAGGCCGGCTCGCGCGAGCACCTCGTCCGCTCCGCCCCCTTTGCCATCGGCCGGGGGCTGCTGGCCGAGCGCTGCCTCTCCGACGTCATCCACTACTTCAAGGGCCAGCGTGCGAGCGGTGCCTTCGATCGGGCCGACCGCAACGCCCGCCTCGTTGGCACCGACCGGCGCCGGGATGTGCACGGCGGCTGGTTCGACGCCAGCGGCGATATGAGCAAGTACCTGAGCCACCTCTCCTACGCCAACTACCTCAACCCCCAGCAGACCCCATTGGTGGTCTGGGCCCTGCTCAAGAGCCGCGAGCTGCTGGCGACCCGCAGCGACATTGACGGCATCAACCTGTGCAAGCGACTCAATGACGAGGGGTTGCACGGGGCGGATTTTCTCTGCCGGATGCAGGACGAGTGCGGTTTCTTCTACATGACCCTGTTCGACAAGTGGAGCAAGGATCCCGAGCAGCGGGAGCTGTGCGCCTACGCCACCCAGCAGGGGATCAAGTCCGCCAGCTGGCAGGCGGGCTTCCGGCAGGGGGGCGGCATGACCATCGCCGCCCTGGCACGGGCCGCCCGCGAGAACCTCGGCGGCGACGTCGACACCGGCCACTACGCCGAGGCGGCCAGGCGCGGCTACCTGCACCTGCGCGAGCACAACCTCGCCTATCTGGATGACGGGGTCGAGAACATCATCGACGACTACTGCGCCCTGCTGGCGGCGGTCGAGCTGACCAAAACATTGGGCGCCGAGTGGCTCGCCGAGGCGCGGGAGCGGGCCGGCAGGCTGTGCGCCCGCCAGCGCCCCCACCCCGAACTCGGCCACCATTGGGTCGCCAACGACGATGGCTCGCGCCCCTACTATCACGCCGCCGAGGCGGGCCTGCCGGTGCTGGCGCTGCTGGAATACGTGGGAATCGAGCCGGATCCGGCCCGCAAGGCCGCCGTCCAGACCGTGGTGGAGCAGGCCCTGGCCGCCGAGCTGGCGCTGTGCGCCCGGGCGGGCAACCCCTTCGCCCTCGCCCGCCAGTATGTGAAGGGGGTCGATGAAGCACCCCGGGTGAGCTTCTTTATGCCCCATCACAACGAGTCCGGTTACTGGTGGCAGGGGGAGAACGCCCGGCTGGCGTCGCTGGCGGCCATGGCCTTTGCCACCGCGGCGCAGCTGCCGCGCCAGAGCCGGTTGCTGCGCACCTTCGGCCAGCACCAGCTCGACTGGATCCTGGGGCAGAACCCCTTCAATGCCTGCATGCTGGCGGGCCACGGCATCAACAACCCGAGTTACACCGCCGGCTATCCCAATGCCCTCGGGGGAATCTGCAACGGCATCACTGCCGGCTTCGATGACGAGGCCGACGTGGCCTTTATCCCGGAGGAGTACAAGGATCGACTGGACCAGAACTGGCGCTGGGGGGAGCAGTGGATCCCCCACGGCGCCTGGTTCGCCCTGGCCATCAGCTGGCAGAGCGTACAGGGAGGCCAACATGATTGAGTTCTGGGTCGGCGTGGACGGCGGCGGCACCCACACCCGGGCCCGCATCCGGGACCGGGCGGGCAAACTGCTCGGGGAAGGGCGCGCCGCCGGCTCCAATCTGGAGCTCGGCATTCCCTTTGCCCACGGCAACGTGCTGACGGCCATCGCCAGCGCCCGGCAGGCGGCCGGACTTGACCAGGAGTGCGAACAGCAGATGGGAGTGGGCCTCGCCCTCGCCTCCGCCGAGCTCGCCGACTGCTATCACGCCATGCTGGCCATGCCCTTCCCCTTCGCGAGCGTGCGGCTCACCTCCGATGCCTTCGGTGCCTGTCTGGGCGCCTTCGGCGGTGAGGAGGGTGCCATCCTCATCGCCGGCACCGGCTCGGCCGGACTCATCTACCGGGATGGCCGGCTGCACACCTGTTCCGGGCGCGGCTTCCCCATCTCGGATCTCGGCAGCGGCGCCTGGCTGGGGCTTCGCGCCATCCAGCAGTCCCTGCTCTGTCACGACGGCATTCTGCCCCCCAGCGCCCTGGCGGTGCGACTGATGGATCACTTCAGGCGGGATCAGGCCGAGGTGGTGCGCTGGGCCGCTCGCGCCCAGCCTGCCGACTACGGTCGCTTCGCCCCCTGGGTGTTCGATGCCGCCAGCGACGGGGACGAGCTTGCCAGCCAGCTGCTGGAGGAGACCTGCGCCCAGCTGCAAACCCTGCTGGCGGGGATGCAGCAGCAGGGCGCCCGGCAGATAGCCCTGCTGGGGGGAGTCGGCATGCGCCTCGCCCCCCGCCTTGCCCGTTTCAACCTGGTGACCCCCAAGGCCGATGCCCTTGACGGCGCCATCCTGTTTGCCCAATCAGAGGAATACCCATGTCTGCACCCCTGATCCATACCCTGGTCGATCACCGCGACGGTGAAGACGTCTGGTTCCGCTTCACCCTGAGCCTGCTTCCGGCCACCCCGTGGAAGCTTCACTTCTGCCTCGCCCGCCACATCGATCCCC
>NZ_CDDD01000056.1 GCF_000820165.1 Aeromonas taiwanensis | reverse complement strand
CCGTAGATGTGCAGCCCCCCCGCCCCCTGCAGCAAACCAAATTCCACCGTGAACCAGTAGAGCCGGGCCAGATAGACCCGCTCCTCCTTGCTGGCGTTGAGCCCGAGCTGGCCATAGAGGTGGGTGAAATGGGCAAACGCAGGGTTGGTCAGCATGGCGCAATGGCCGAAGATCTCGTGGAAGATGTCGGGCTCCTGCAGGTAGTCGAGCTCATCCCGGCGGCGGATGAAGGTGGCAACCGGAAACTGGCGGTTGGCCAGCAGGGCAAAGAAGCGATCAAACGAGATGAGGGCAGGCACCGCGGCCACCGACCAGCCGGTGGCAGGGGTCAGGGCGGCGTTGATCTCATCGAGCTGCGGAATGCGATCCCGGGGCAGCGCGAGCCGTGCCAGCCCCGCCCGGTATTCATCACAGGCCTTGCCTTCCAGGGCCGCGAGCTGGCGCTCGATCAGGATCTGCCAGGTGCCGTGCTCCTCGTCCGTGTAGTGGATCCTGCCCTGTTCATCCGGCAGATGCGCCGTGTAGAGACTTGCCATGAGTGCTTCCATCCTCTGGGTGCCGCCCCGCCATCCGGGTGCTGACTGGCCGCTTGACCATGGGATCACTGTAACGGTTTGCCCCTCAAAAAAGCAGCCGACCCCGAGGTCGGCTGATTTTGACAATTGTAAATATTTTGTGACATTCGCACCCGGGTGCCGACGGGCTCACGCCTTGTTGAGGTAGCCCGCCAGCTGGCCGATCAACCGCTTTCTCAGCTCGCCCAGCTTCGGCTTCTCGTCGGCACACCAGGGGAGAGGACGGCACGCCTCCATGGTGCGCAGGCCCAGGCGGGCAGTGAGCAGCCCGGCCCCCACCCCCTGCGCTGCCCGGGCGGAGAGCTTGGCGGTGAGCTCGGCTCCCAGCAGATCCATGCCTACCTCGGTCACCAGCTCGGTGGCGCCGGCGTAGAGCATGTTGCGAAACACCTGGCGAATGAGGCGAATGCGGCTCCAATAGCCGAGCTCGATGGCGTAGACATCGGCGATGTCCTCGATCATCCGCAGGTTGCGCCACAGCATCAGCATCATGTCGACGGTGGCGAGCGGGCTCAGGGCCACCAGCACGGCGGCCTCCCCCGACCATTTCGCCACCCTGGCCTGGGCCAGCTTGTCCCGCTCGGTCAGCACCAGCTGGCTGTAGAGGGTCAGCACCTCCCGATCGCTGTGGCTCTCGTCGAGCTGGGCGAGCCAGGTGCGATACCCCTCCCGCCCCTTGTCACCGCTGCGCTCGGCCAGCTGCTCGCAAAACGCCTGCCCCTGCCCGACCCCCTGATGGGCGAGCAGGTCTTCGGCCCGCGAGCGCACGTCCTGACGTTTCTTCAGGGTGCGCAGGCGCAGCCACTCGCGCCCCACCATCCCGGCAGTGCCCACCACCACCAGACCGGAGGCGATCAACCAGGCCCCGCCCCAGAACGGCGAGGAGGCAAACTGCTCGGTGAGGAAGAGGCCGAACTGACCCAGGGAGAGCAGGCCGACCGCCCCCAGCCCCCAGGCCAGCAGGCGATGGCGGCGACGCGGCCTGACGGTGAGGGCGGGCTCGACCTCGGTCAGGGCGTCGAGCTCCTCGAGGCGCTCGAAGCTCTCCTCCTCCAGCCGTTGTGCAGGGGCAGGCGGTCGCGCTTGCGCCGCCTGGGCGGGTTCCAGGATCACCTTGCCTTGCAGCGGTGCCGGTTTGATCTGATCGTTCATCTTGTTGTCTGCTCCTTCGGGCGGTGCCGGTTATTCGAGGTGATCCCCGAGCAAGAACTCCAGCGCCGCATCGAGCCGGATATGAGGCAGCGCCTCATGGGCGCTCATGGGCAAAGGGCGAAATCCCTGAAAATCGAAACCCTGGGTGTGCCACCACTGGGCTGGCGGGATCTGGGACGGCACCTCCCCCGGGAAGAGCAGCAGCGGCTCGCCGGCCAGGCTGGTGCCGCGAATGGCCGGAAACTCCCGGCCATTCGCCTGCCCCTTGCCCACCTCGGTGGCCTTGATGGCGGCGAGGGCCAGACACTCGGTCTCTATCCCCTCGAAACGGGCCTGACCCCGGCCACGGCTCACCAGGTGCTGCAGCAGGGAGACCAGGGGCCCGTGCTGCTCCGGCGTGACGTGATCCGCCTTGCTCGCCACAAACAGCAGCTTGTCGATGCGCGGGGCGAACAGCCGGCGCCACCAGTTGCTCTTGCCGTAGGCGAAGCTCTCCATGATGCGGGCGATGGCCTGCTGCATGTCGCCAAAGCTGGCGGCGCCGGCGTTGAGGGGTTGCAGGCAGTCCACCAGCACGATCTGGCGATCGAAACCGGCGAAGTGCTGCTCGTAGAAGCCCTGCACCAGGTGCTGCTTGTACTGCTCGAAGCGCTGCTTGAAGGTGGCGTAGAGGGTACCGTCGGCAGGAACCTGGGCCGGGGCATCCCAGACCCAGGGCACGAACTGCAGCAGCGGCGCGCCGGCATACTCCCCCGGCAGCACGAAGCGCCCCGGCTGGATGAGGTGCAGACCGAGCTCCCGCTTGCAGGCGTGCAGGTAGTCGGTATAACGGGCGGCCAGTTCGCTGGCGGCCCGCTCCTCGAAGGCCTGCTCCGCCTGCCAGCCGGGGGTCAGCCAGCCTGCCGCCAGGGCCTGCAGTTCGGGGCGGCGCAGCTGCTCGCGCACCTGCTCGCTCCACTGGGCGTAATCGAGCTCGAGCAGGGGCAAGTCCAGAAGCCACTCCCCCGGATAGTCCACCAGATCCACGTAGAGGGTGGAGATCTCCCCCAGGTGCCTGCGCAGGGGGTGGCGGGTACGATAGCGAATTTCGAGGCGCACCTCGGCCACCCCCCGGGTCGGCTCGGGCCAGGCCGGCGGCTCGCCGAACAGGGCGCCCAGGCCCCGCTCGTAGGGGAAGGTGGGAATATGGGCATTCTGCTGGGGCACCCGGCGGGCCCCCAGGATCCGCCCCTGGCGCTGGGCATCCCAGAGGGGCAGCCGGCCATCGATGGCCGCGTGCTCCAGCTGGTTCACCAGGGCCGTGATGAAGGCGGTCTTGCCGCTGCGGGAGAGGCCGGTGACCGCCAGCCGGATGTGGCGATCCCGGGCCCGGTTCACCACCTCAAAGGCCCTGTGCTGCAGCACGGACCAGGAGTGTTCGAGTTTGTTGCGTATCAAGGCGGGTCTGTCTCCCCCTGTTGTCACCTCTGAGTGGCCCCGGCAGCGTCATGAGAGGGGCCATGAGACGGGCCGCGAGGCGTGTGCCGCGCGGCCCGGGGTCGTTACAGCTTGTTGAACTCGCGCTGCAGGGTGAACTCCTTGGAGGTCACCAGCTTCTCGAGCCGCTGCACCCTGGGCTCCAGGGTGTCGAGCTCGCGGGCGATGCGGCCCAGCGCCTGATGGGGGGTGATGCCCGCCTGCCAGGTGCGCGCCTTCATGCGCACCTCGGCAAACTCCCCCTCCTGCTCCCCGTAGAGGGTGACCGGCTTCTTGTCGAGCAGGAACCAGGCGGCGATGTAGGCGGTGAAGGTGATGAAGCCGGCGAAGATGAGGCCGCTGATGGCCAGCAGCCGCACGATCCAGGTCTCCACCCCGAAGTAGTCGGCAAGGCCGGCACAGACCCCGGCAATCTTGCCCTGCTGGGGGTCACGATAGAGGTTGCGTCCCTCTCTGCTCCACTGTGTCATACCCTGCTCCTCCAGCCCGGGACCTCGGCATCCAGGATCGACTCAAGGGCACCGACCCGCTCCTGCATCTTCTCGGCACGGGCCAGCAGCCCCTGCAGCTGTTCCCGCTCGCTGTCGGCAAGGCCGGCACCGATCCGCCCCTTGGCGCGGTAGTGCAGCACCAGCCAGATGGGCGCCACCACCACCATGAAGACCACCATGGGAACCATCAACACACCCAGCAGATCTTCCATCTGTTACTCCCCCTGTTTGCTGTCACTCTGACCGAGCTTCTGGCGCATGGCCTCCAGCTCGCGGCTGATCTGATCGTCCGCCTCCAGCTCGGCAAACTGCTGGGCAAGCGCCTGGTCGGACTGTCCCAGATCGGCGCGGGCCTCCATCTCGTCGATGCGGCGCTCCATGCGTTCGAACTTGCTGACCACGGACTGGCTGCCGCCACGGGCCACCTGGCTCTGCACGTTCAGCCGGCTGCTGGCGGCCTCGCTGCGAATGGCCATCGCCTTCTGGCGGGCACGGGCATCTTCCAGCTTGGCTTCCAGCTGGCGGATCTCCTCCCCCAGCTTGTCGATGCCGCTGTCCACCGCCTGCAGCTCGCGCTGCAGCGCATCGGCGAGCTCGGTCTGCTTGCTCTTCTCGATGAGGGCGGCGCGGGCCAGATCCTCGCGCCCCTTGGTCAGGGCCAGCTCGGCCTTGCCCTGCCACTCGGCCACCCGCTCCTGATGGCGGCTGACCTGACGACCAATCTCTTTCTGGTTGGCGAGGAAGCGGGCCAGGTTGGAGCGCTCCTTCACCAGTTCATCTTCCATCTCCTGGATGATCAGGCGCACCATCTTCTGGGGGTCTTCCGCCTTGTCGAGCAGGGAAGTCAGGTTGGAGTTGATGATGTCGGCCAGGCGGGAAAAAATGCTCATGATTGTACTCCTGTGATAGGCATCGGGTTGTTTCTCCATTGACAATGGCAACTTGTGTGCCAATCTGGAACAATTATTAACTTGTTGATTTATATGGGCACTCTCGCAGGGATTCAAGTGCCTCGGAAACAAGTGATGATTAAAATAACCAACTTTTGGTAAGATTAACCAGATTTTTCAACGAACAGGGGCAGGGATGACCACGGCCACGGAGAGTCTGTTGGGTGAGTCCAACGCGTTTCTAGAAATCATCGAGCAGGCCTCGCGCCTTGCGCCGCTGCGCAAGCCCGTGCTCATCATCGGCGAGCGGGGAACCGGCAAGGAGCTCATCGCCCACCGCCTACATTATCTCTCGGATCGCTGGGATCAAAGCTTTGTCACCATCAACTGCGCCACCTTGAGCGAGAGTCTGCTGGAAACCGAGCTGTTCGGCCACGAGGCGGGCTCCTTCACCGGCGCCGCCAAGCGTCATCAGGGCCGCTTCGAGCGGGCCGACGGCGGCACCCTGTTCCTCGACGAGCTGGCCACCACCAGCGCCCGGGTGCAGGAGAAGCTGCTGCGGGTCATCGAGTACGGTGAATTCGAGCGCGTCGGCGGAGCCAAGGCCCTCAAGGTCGACGTGCGCCTGGTGTGCGCTACCAACGAGGATCTGCCGGCGCTGGCCGACAAGGGGCAGTTTCGCCACGATCTGCTGGACCGGCTGGCGTTCGACGTCATCACCCTGCCCCCCCTGCGGGAGCGGCGCGAGGACATCCTGATGCTGGCGGAGCACTTCGCCCACGGCATGACCCGGGAGCTCGGCTACCCGCTGTTTGCCGGCTTCTCCCGCAAGGCGACCCAGCTGCTGCTGGACTACCCCTGGCCCGGCAACGTGCGGGAGCTCAAGAACGTGGTGGAGCGCAGCCTCTATCGCCAGGGCAACCCGCAGTTGCCGCTGGCGGAGCTGGTGCTCAATCCCTTTGACTCCCCCTGGCGCCCCCGCGCCGCCGGCAAGGCCGCGCCCGTGGCCAGCGAGGCGGCGCCGGTGAACGGGGCCCAGGCCCCCGGCCTGCCCCTGGATCTCAAGGGGGCGGTGGCGGAATACGAGATTAATTTACTCAAGCAAGCGATGCAGCAATCCCAGTATAATCAGCGCAAAGCGGCTCAATTGCTGGCCCTGAGCTACCACCAGTTCAGGGGCATGCTGCGAAAATACCAGCTGCTGGACGGGGATGAGAACGGTGGCAACCCGGAGATGGGCTGATGAGCCCCCTCTGTGCCGGCGGGCATCACGGTGCTCGCCACCCCGATGGGAGTGCCTGCCTGCCAGGATCCCGCAACGCGCCCGCCCTCTGGCGGGCAACTTTGTCTGAAAACATGGTTCCAACATGAGAATGCTAACCCCGCTGCTGCTCGGCTTCCTGGTCCTGGTCAGCGGCTGTCAGAAACGCGACGAGGCCTCCAGAACGGGGCTCATCTATTGCGCCGAAGGGGCACCCCGAACCTTCAATCCCCAGCTGGCCAATGCGGATCCGACCCTGGATGCCAGCGCCCGCCCCCTCTACGATCGCCTGCTCGAGGTGAATGCCAACACCCTCGGCATCGAAGGGGCGCTCGCCACCCACTGGCGCGTGAGCGATGACGGCCTCTCCTATGCCCTGACCCTGCGCAAGGGGGTGACCTTCCACCGCACGCCCTGGTTCAGCCCGACACGCCACTTCAACGCCGACGACGTGCTGTTCACCTGGCAGCGCCTGCTCGATGAACACCACCCCTACCACAACGTCTCCGGCGGCGAGTACCCCTATTTCTATGGCCTGGGGCTCGGCAGCCTCATCAAGCGGGTCTACAAGAAGGGCCCTCACCAGGTAGTGTTCGAGCTGAACCGGCCGGACGCCTCCTTCCTCGCCACCCTGGCCAGCGATTACGCCATCGTGCTCTCCGCCGAATATGGCGAGCAGATGGCCAAGGCCGGCACCCCGGCGCTGCTGGACAGCCGCCCCATCGGCACCGGCCCGTTCAGCTTCAAGGAGTATCGCCACAACGAATTCGTGCGCTACCTGCGCCACCCCGGTTACTGGGGCGGCGAGGCGAAGGTGGAGCAGCTCATCTACGACATCACCCCCAAATCCTCCAAGCGTCTGGCCAAGCTGCTGACCGGCGAGTGCGATGTGATGAGCACCCCCTCCGCCAGCCAGCTGTCGGTGATAGGCAAGGACACCCACCTCAATCTGTCGGTGCAGTCCGGGATGAATGTCGCCTTCCTCGCACTCAATACCCGCAAGGCACCGTTCAACAAGGTGCAGGTACGCCAGGCGCTCGCCAGCGCCATCAATGTGCAGAACCTGCTGCAGGCGGTCTATTTCGAGACGGGCCAGAGCGCCGCCAGCCTGCTGCCGCCGCTCTCCTGGGGCTATAACCCCTCCCTGCCGCAGCGCAAGCCGGACCTCAGGCTCGCACGCCAGCTGCTCAAGGACGCAGGCTACCCCAACGGCTTCGAGATGCAGGTGCTGGTGCAGCCCGGCGCTCGCCCCTACAACCCGGACGGCCTCAAGACCGCCCAGCTGATGCGCAGCGATCTCGCCAAGATAGGGGTGAGCCTCAAGATAGTGCAGCAGGCCTGGCCGGTCATCGAGACCCGGCTCGCCCGGGGGCAGTACGACAGCCTGCTCTCCGGCTGGATCGCCGACAACGCGGATCCGGACAACTTCTTCCGCCAGCTGCTGAGCTGCGCCGCCGTGGAGCGGGGCAACAACTACAGCCGCTGGTGCAGCCCGGCCTTCGATCAGCTGCTGGACGATGCGGTGACCACCCCGCAGCTCGCCTTCCGCCTGCGCAACTATTACTATGCCCAGTCCCTGCTCAACGAGCAGTTGCCGCTCATCCCGCTGGCCCATGCCCTGCGCACCCAGGTGAGCCGCAACGACGTCCAGGGACTGATGCTCATGCCCTTCGGCGGCACCACCTTCAACCAGGCCTATCGGGAGTGAACATGTCGGATATCCATCCCATCGGCGGCGCTCGCCCGGCGGCACGGCCGCACCTGGAGGCATAAGCATGTTCTTCTATATCCTGCGCCGCATCACCCTGCTGGTCATCACCCTGCTGGTGCTGACCCTGGGGGCCTACCTGCTGGAGTTTCGCCTCATCACCCAGGTGCTGGACTTCTGGCACGGCTACCCTGACTTTCTGCAGCGGATCTTCGCGGGGGACTTCGGCCTCTCCAGCGTCTCCGGCCAGCCCGTGCTGGACGAGATCCGCCGCTACTTCCCGGCAACCCTGGCGCTCTGTCTCGCGGCCTTCGCCATTTCGCTGCTGGTGGGGATCCCCCTCGGCACCCTGGCCGCCCTCTACCAGGGCCGCAGCCTGGATCTCTCCATCATGGCCGCCGGCCTCCTCGGCTACGCCGTGCCCGTCTTCTGGCTGGCGCTCCTGATGGTGATGTTCTTCTCCCTGGATCTCGGCTGGCTGCCCTCCTCCGGCCAGATCAGCCTGCTCTACGACGTCCCCTCCATCACCGGGGTCGCCATCGTCGACGTGCTGATGAGCCAGGAGCCCTGGCGGGAAGAGGCACTGCACGATGCCCTGCGCCACCTGGTGCTGCCCTCCCTGGTGCTGGCCGTGGTGCCCACCACCGAGGTGATCCGCCACGTGCGCAGCTCCCTCATCGACGTGATGAAGCAGAACTACATCAAGGCGGCGGCCAGCCGCGGCCTCTCCCGCCGCCAGATCGTCTGGCGCCACGGCCTCAAGAACGCCCTGCCCCCCGTGCTGCCCCTCCTCGGGCTGCAACTGGGCAGCGTGCTCACCTCCGCCATGATCACCGAGGTGGTGTTCGACTGGCCCGGCATCGGCCGCTGGCTGGTGAGCAGCATCGCGCTGCAGGACTACGCCGCCATCCGCGGTGCCTCCCTGGTGGTGGCCAGCTTCGTCATCTTCATCAGCGTCAGCACCGAGCTGCTGACCACCATCATGTACCCGGCAAGGCGCAAGGAACTCTATGCACGACAAGACTGACCGCGCGCCCCAGGCCCTTCGCGGGGTAACGTACGCCATGCAACACCCTGTTGACGACCCTCGCAATCAGGGCGGGAACCTGCATCATGCACGATAAATCGAACATCTATCCGGAGCTGCGGATCCTCTCTCCCCTGGAGCAGACCTGGGCCTCCTACCGGCGAAATCCGCTGGCCATGGCCGGGCTCTGGTGCTTCGGCCTGCTGCTGCTGATCACCCTCATCGGCCCCCTGGTGATCCCCTACGGCATCGACGATCAGCACAGCGACCACCTGCTGCTCGCCCCCTCCTGGGCCAGCATCGGCAACATCGACTACTTCCTCGGCACCGACGATCTGGGGCGCGACATCCTCTCCCGCCTCGTCGCGGGCGCCCGCCTCACCTTCGGCAACGCCCTGGTGGTGGTGGTCATCGCCCTCGTCGTCGGCTCGGCCATCGGCATCCTGGGTGGCATGAGCAAGGGGGTGAAATCGAGCGTGCTCCATCACCTGCTCGATACCCTGCTCTCCATCCCCTCTTTGCTGCTGGCCATCATCGTCGTGGCCATCCTGGGGCCCGGCCTCTTCAACACCCTGATCGCCATCACGCTGGCGCTGATCCCCCCCTTCATCCGGGCGACCTACAACGCGGTCCACGCCGAGATGCAGAAGGAGTACATCATCGCGAGCCGCCTCGACGGCTCACCGCCCTTGCGGATCATGCGCCTGGCCATATTGCCGAACATCGTCGAGACCCTGGTGACCCAGACCACCCGTACCCTCTCGGCGGCCATCCTGGACATCTCGGCGGTGGGTTTTCTCGGCCTCGGAGCCCAGTCCCCCCAGCCGGAGTGGGGCGCCATGCTGGCGGATTCGAGCGATCTCATCTACCTGGCACCCTGGACCGTGACCCTGCCGGGCATGGCCATCCTGTTCAGCGTGCTGGTCACCAACCTGGTGGGTGAAGGCATTCGCGAAGCGCTCAAAGAGGGGAATGATTGATGATGCCCCTGCTCAATGCCGGCCATATCCATCAGGGCGCGCGCCGCCCTCCCCTGAGCCACCATGAGGAGCGCCACTGATGCCGTTACTCGACATACGCAACCTCACCATCGAAATCGACACGCCCCAGGGCAAGGTCAAGGCGGTGGACAGGGTCAGCCTGACCCTGAACGAGGGGGAGATCCGCGGCCTGGTGGGGGAATCGGGCTCGGGCAAGAGCCTGGTCGCCAAGGTGATCGTCGGCATCCAGAAGGACAACTGGACGGTGCGCGCCGACCGGATGCGCTTCAACGACATGGATCTGCTGACCATGGCCCCCAAGGAGCGACGCCGCATCATGGGCCGGGAGATCGCCATGATCTTCCAGGACCCCATCAGCTGTCTCGACCCCTCCGAGGAGATCGGCACCCAGCTCGAAGAGGCCATTCCCACCAGCGCCTTCGCCGGCAAGTTCTGGCAGCGATTCCAGTGGCGCAAGAAGCGGGCCATCGCCCTGCTGCACCGGGTGGGGGTCAAGGATCACCGCAAGGTGATGCGGGCCTATCCCCACGAGCTGTCGGACGGCATGTGCCAGAAGGTGATGATCGCCATGGCCATTGCCAACCAGCCGCGCCTGCTGGTGGCGGACGAGCCCACCAGCGCCATGGAGTCCACCACCCACTCCCAGATCCTGCGGCTGCTGGACAAGATGAACAAGCTGGGCAACACCACCATCCTCATCATCAGCAACGACATCGCCGCCATCGCGAACCTGACCGACACCCTCAACATCATGTATTGCGGCCAGATGGTGGAGGTGGGCACCCGGGACCAGATCCTCGAATCCCCCCACCACCCCTATACGGATGCCCTGCTCAAGTCCATCCCGGACTTTGACAAGCTGGTGCGCCACAAGTCCCGGCTCGAGACCCTGCCCGGCGTCATCCCGCCGCTGCAGCATCTGCCCATCGGCTGCCGCCTCGGCCCACGCTGCCCCTACGCCCAGAAGCAGTGCGTGCAGACGCCGCTGATGAGCAAGGTCAAGGGGCACCAGTTCAGTTGCCACTTCCCGCTCAACATGGAAGACCCGAAGAAATGAACCGGCACCAGACCATGACCCGGGGCACCTGCCCGCCCTGCCAGCCCCTTTTCCCGGCGACCACACGCAAGGAGACCACGTCGTGACCGAACCTTCCCTGTTGCAGGTCAGGGGCCTGTGCAAGACCTACCAGAACCGTACCGGCCTGTTCCGACGCCGCGCCGTGGAGGCCATCAAGCCGCTGTCGTTCGATCTCGGGGTGGGTCAGACCCTGGCCATCGTCGGGGAGGCGGGCTCGGGCAAGAGCACCCTAGCGCGTATCCTGGCCGGCATGATAGAGCCGAGCGGCGGCGAGATCGCCATCGAGGGGCAGCCCATGGTCCACGGTGACTATCAAACCCGCTGCAAGCTGCTGCGGATGATCTTCCAGGACCCAAATACGTCCCTGAACCGCAAGATCCGGGTCGGCCAGATCCTGGAAACCCCGCTGCGGCTCAACACCGAGATGACCGAGGAGGAGCGCCGGGAGAAGGTGATCCAGACCCTGCGCATGGTGGGCATGCTGGCGGATCACGCGCTCTTCTACCCCCAGATGCTCTCCGCCGGCCAGCAGCAGCGGGTGGGGCTGGCGCGGGCGCTCATCCTCAACCCCAAGATAGTGGTGGCCGACGAGGCCCTCTCGACCCTGGACATCTCGGTGCGCTCCCAGATCATCAATCTGCTGCTGGAGATGCAGGAGACCATGGGGCTCAGCTACGTGCTGGTGGCCAACGATCTGGGCATCGTCAGCCACATCAGCGACGAGGTGCTGGTGATGCACGAGGGCCGGGTGGTGGAGCGCGGCAAGACCCTGCGGGTCTTCGCCGATCCCCAGCACGAGGTGACCCGCCGTCTCATCCAGAACTACAACAACGAATACCGCCGCTGATCCCGGCGGCCCCCTCTCCCCCTTCTCGCAGACATAAAAAACCCGGCCTGATGTGGCATCAGTCGCCGGGGGATTGCGCTCAAAAGTGATTGCGTCGCTCGTAGTAGGAACAGGGCAATGGTAGGCAGCCCCCACTACCTCAACAACTGTCAGATCTGACAGGCAGTCCGCTATGGAACCTGAACTGCGAGTCTGGCGAACGGATGAGTTCCGCCTCCAGGCGCCCGAAGAAGGCGATGCGCTCGCTGATGTCCTCCTGTGCGAACTCCTCTGCCAGGGCCAGATAGTCCTGGTAGTGGCGCGCCTCCGAGCGCAGCAGGGAGACGTAGAAACGGCCCAACTCCTCGTCCAGGTGGGGGGCGATCTTCGCGAAGCGCTCGCAGGATCGCGCCTCTATGTAGGCGCCGATGATCATCTTGTCCACCACGGCCGCCGGCTCGTAGGTACGCACGTGGGTCAGCAGGCTGCGGGCATAGCGGGAGGCCGTGACGGGCCCGTAGGGGATGCCGCGCGCGGCCATGATCTCCAGCACCTGCTCGAAGTGGTGCAGCTCCTCCTGGATGAGGCGCACCATGGGAAACAGCAGGGGGTTGCGCTCCAGCTCCGCAAACACGCTGCGCTCCGACTCGCCCATGGTCCGCTTGCCGAGGATCTCCGCCTTCTCGGGGATGGCGTCCAGCTCACGGTAAAATTCGAGCTTGGGCAGCAGGTGGCGCTTCTCCTTGGGCAGGCAGTAGCGGCGCACCAGGCTGTGGGCCGTCAGGGCCGCCTTGTTCTCGCAGTTGGCGTGATCGATGAGCAGGGTCGGCAATTGGGCGGGATCCCGCGCCATTTCCACCCACTCATCCGGGGTCTCACAATGCAGGAACTGGCGAACGGGGGCTAGCAGGTCATCCATCTGAACTCTCATCTGTTGATACAACACGCGGCGCCGGAGCGCCGGGGGCGCCTATGCTAACGGATCCCGCAAAGCCTGCCCACCTCCCCGGTGCAATTGCCGATCAGGCATTCCGCTCCCGCAGGGAGTCCCGTCGCACCAGCTCCCCGGCGAAGGGCACGCCGGCCACGGGCCTTGCCTCCTCCAGCATGGCGATGAGTCGTCCTATGGTCTCCTTGATCATCTCGGTCACCGGCATCTTGACGCTGGAGAGGGAGGGAATGGTGTAGGGAGCCACGGCGATGTCATCGAACCCGATGACGGAGATCGTCTCCGGCACCCCTATGCCCTGCTGGTGCAACTGCTTGATGGCACCGATGGCCATGTCGTCGTTGCTGGCCACCAGGGCGCTGAAGCGCACGCCCCGCGCCAGCAGGGTCGATACCCCCTGAGCGCCGCAGGCGGGGGTCCAGCGTCCGGCGACGATCCGCTCCTCGCAAGGGGGAATGCCGTGGCGCTGCAGGGCCTGGCGATAACCGGCCAGGCGCTCGATGCCGGTGGGGGACTCCGCCGCCCCGGTGATGAAGGCGATCTCCCTGTGCCCCATCGCCACCAGGCTGTCCACCACGGCCTCGGCCGCCCCCTGCTGATCCGCATAGACGCAGTGGGCAGGGTGACGGGGCAAGCGCCGGTTGAGCACCATGATGGGCTGGTCATACTGCTCGATGATCTCGTCCATCTCCTCGACACTGAGAAAACGCGGATAGATGATGATGCCGTCGCAGCGTGAATCGAGCAGGTACTGGATGGCCTGGCGCTCCTCGTCGGCGCTGTGCTTGCCGTCCGCCAGGATCAGCTGGCGTCCCCGCGCCTCCGTCATCCGCGCGGCGTGGGAGAGCAGCTCGCCGAAGTAGCCGCCGTGATAGAGGGTGTTGGTCACCACCAGCCCCAGAGTCTGGTTGTGCCGGGTCGCCAGCTGCCTGGCCAGCAGGTTGGGGCGATAGCCGCTCTCCTGGATGGCCTGGAACACCCGATCCCGGGTCTCCTGGCTGGTGTATCCATTGCCCGACAGCACGCGGGAGACCGTCGCCTTTGACACCCCTGCCCGCTTTGCCACCTCCAGCATCGTCGTCATATGTTCCCCCCTTTATTCGACGGGCCGCAGTGTACTGCACCCTCCCCCGCTTGTCGTAGCAAGAATGGCGATGCAGCCCCCCTTCAGTGATCCCATTCACGGATCTGCACAATGTCGGCCCCGGGGACTTGTGTCGCCAACGCAAAGCTCGCACTCTATGTGAAACCGGTTCCACATGCAGTTTCATCCCCCTTCTCTCACCATCAGCTGTGGTGAACAGAAGCAGGACCCACTTGGTAAAAGGATCAACCTCGATGTCAAAGAACTATGCGGCTCTGGCCAGTACTGTCATCACCGCCCTCGGTGGTACCGACAACGTCGTCGCCGTCACGCACTGCATGACGCGCCTGCGCTTCGTGCTGAGAGACCCGGCCCGGGTCGACGGCCCCGGGCTCAAGGCAACCCCGGGGGTGCTCGGCGTGGTACAGGCCGACAACCAGTGCCAGGTGATCATCGGCAACACCGTCTCCCACGCCTATCGCGAGGTCATCACCCTGCTGCCGGCCGATATCCAGCCCGCGCCGGTGCAAGGCAACGCGGGGTTCAGCTTGCGCCGCATCGGGGCCGCCATCCTCGACGCCCTGATCGGCACCATGTCGCCGCTCATTCCGGCCATTATCGGCGGCTCCATGCTCAAGCTGCTGGCCATGGTGCTGAGCATGAGCGGTCTGGTGGAGGCCACCTCCCCCAACTACATCATCCTCAATGCCATCGGCGACGGCGCCTTCTTCTTCCTGCCCCTGATGGTGGCGGCTTCCGCCTCGATCAAGTTCAAGACCAACATGTCGCTGGCCATCGCCATCGCCGGCGTTCTGGTGCACCCGAGCTTCATCGATCTGATGGCCAGGGCCGCCCAGGGAGAGCAGGTGACCTTCGCGTTCATTCCGGTGACCGCAGTCAAATACACCTACACCGTCATCCCCGCCCTGGTGATGACCTGGTGCCTTTCCTATATCGAGCGCTGGGTTGATCGCATCACCCCGGCGGTGACCAAGAACTTCCTCAAACCCATGCTGATCGTGCTGATCGCCGCGCCGCTGGCCATCCTGTTCATCGGCCCCGTCGGCATCTGGATCGGGACCGCCATCTCCGGCCTGGTCTACACGGTCCACGACTACCTGGGCTGGCTGTCGGTGGCCATCATGGGTGCGCTCTGGCCCCTGCTGGTGATGACCGGCATGCACCGCGTCTTCACCCCGACCATCATCCAGACCATCGCCGAGACCGGCAAGGAAGGCATGGTGATGCCCTCCGAAATCGGTGCCAACCTCTCCCTCGGCGGTGCCTCCCTCGCGGTCGCCTGGAAAACCCGCAACCCGGAGCTGCGCCAGACCGCCCTGGCCGCCGCTGCCTCCGCCATCATGGCCGGGATCTCCGAGCCCGCCCTCTACGGCGTCGCCCTGCGTCTCAAGCGCCCGCTCATCGCGAGCCTCATCAGCGGCTTCATCTGCGGCGCCGTCGCCGGCATGGCGGGTCTCGCCAGCCACTCCATGGCGGCCCCCGGCCTCTTCACCAGCGTGCAGTTCTTCGATCCGGCCAACCCCATGAGCATCGCCTGGGTGTTCGGTGTGATGGCGCTCTCCGTGGTGCTCTCCTTCGTCCTGACCCTGCTGATGGGCTTCGACGACATACCGGCAGAGAACACCGAGCGCCAGACCGACGCCTCCCAGGCCCTCGCGGGCGCCCGGGCACAGGCCAGCGCGTGATCCCATTTCAGACATGACAAGAGGTAACCAATGTCGTTGACAAGATTTCCCGAAGGCTTCCTGTGGGGGGGGGCCCTGGCCGCCAACCAGGCGGAAGGCGCCCATCTCGAGGGGGGCAAGGGCCTGACCACGGTGGACATGATCCCCCACGGCCCGAGCCGCATGGCGGTCAAACTCGGCCAGGAGAAGCGCTTCTCCCTGCGGGATGACGAGTTCTACCCGAGCCACGGGGCCATCGACTTCTATCACCGCTATCGGGAAGACATCGCCCTGATGGCCGAGATGGGCTTCACCGTGTTTCGCACCTCCATCGCCTGGGCCCGTCTCTACCCCAGGGGGGACGAGCGCGAGCCCAACCCCGAGGGCATCGCCTTCTATCGCGCCCTGTTCGAGGAGTGCAAGAAGCACGGTATCGAGCCCCTGGTGACCCTGTGCCACTTCGACGTGCCCATGCACCTGGTGACGGAGTACGGCTCCTGGCGAAGCCGCCAGATGGTGACCTTCTTCACCCGCTACGCCCGCACCTGCTTCGAGGCGTTCGACGGCCTGGTGAAGTACTGGCTCACCTTCAACGAGATCAACATCATGCTGCACAGCCCCTTCTCCGGGGCCGGGCTGGTGTTCGAGGAAGGGGAGCACCAGGATCAGGTGAAGTATCAGGCCGCCCATCACGAGCTGGTGGCCAGTGCCCTGGCGACCCGGATTGCCCACGAGGTGAACCCGGCCAACCGGGTGGGCTGCATGCTGGCGGGGGGCAACTTCTACCCCTACTCCTGCAAGCCGGCCGATGTCTGGACTGCCCTTGAGAAGGATCGCGAGAACCTCTTCTTCATCGACGTGCAGGCGAGAGGCGCCTACCCGGCCTATGCGGCCCGCGTGTTTCGCGACAAGGGGGTGACCCTGGTCAAGGAGCCGGGGGATGACGAGATCCTCAAGCACACCGTCGATTTCGTCTCTTTCAGCTATTACGCCTCCCGCTGCGCCGCCGCCGACATGAACCAGGGCAACACCAGCGAGGCCAACGTGGTCAAGTCCCTGCGCAACCCCCACATCGAGGTCAGCGAATGGGGCTGGGGCATCGATCCCCTGGGCCTGCGCATCACCATCAACACCCTGCACGATCGCTACCAGAAGCCGCTGTTTCTGGTGGAGAATGGCCTGGGGGCGGTGGACGAGGTGAACGAACAGGGGGAGATCGAGGACGACTACCGCATCGCCTACCTGCGGGAACACATCCAGGCCATGGGGGACGCCATCGCCGACGGCATACCGCTCATGGGCTACACCAGCTGGGGCTGCATCGATCTCGTCTCCGCCTCCACCGGCGAGATGAGCAAGCGCTACGGCTTCGTTCATGTGGACAGGGACGACGCCGGCCATGGCACCCTGGCCCGCAGGCGCAAGAAGTCGTTCTGGTGGTACAAGAAGGTGATCGCGAGCAACGGGGAGGATCTGGCCTGAGCGCCCCTTGCCCGGGTTATCGCCAGGCACTGCGCCGGGTGCACAAACACAAGATGGGGGCCGAGGCCCCCATCTTGTTTCATCGCGATGACAATCTGAAAACGTTTAACTGCCTTCGTTGAAAATTTCCAGGTTGCTGGTCCCTTCCTGCCACTCGCGCACCGCCTTGTTGTCGTCGCTGCGCAGGGCGTTCAGGTGGTCCAGGTAGCCCTGATCCACGTCGGAGGTCACGTAGTGGCCGTTGAACACCGAGGTCTCGAAGTGGCGCAGCTCGGGGTTGATCTCCCGCACCGCCGCTTCCAGATCTTCCAGATCCTGGAAGATGAGACCGTCGGCCCCGATCAGCTTGCACACCTCCTCCACTTCACGGCCATGGGCGATCAGCTCGTTGGCGGTGGGCATGTCGATGCCGTAGACGTTGGGGAAGCGAATTTCCGGCGCCGCCGAGGCGAAATAGACCTTGGCCGCACCCGCTTCGCGGGCCATCTGGATGATCTGCTCGGACGTGGTGCCGCGCACGATGGAGTCGTCCACCAGCAACACCTTCTTGCCCTTGAACTCGGAGCTGATGGCGTTGAGCTTGCGACGCACCGACTTCTTGCGCTGGGTCTGGCCCGGCATGATGAAGGTACGGCCGATGTAGCGGTTCTTCACGAAGCCCTGGCGATACGGCAGGCCCAGGGTGTGGGCGATCTCCAGCGCCACGTCGCAGGAGGTCTCGGGGATGGGGATGACCACGTCCACGTCGAGATCGTCCCACTCGCGGGCGATCTTCTGGCCCAGCTTGCGACCCATGTTGAGGCGGGCGGCGTAGACGGAGACCTTGTCGATGAAGGAGTCGGGACGGGCGAAGTAGACGTACTCGAAGATGCAGGGGCTCATCTGCGGGTTGTCCGCACACTGCTCGGAGAAGAGCTGGCCCTGCTCGGTGATGTAGATGGCCTCCCCCGGCGCGACGTCACGCACCGTCTCGAAACCGATGGCGTCGAGGGCCACGCTCTCGGAGGCGAGCATGTACTCCACCTGGCCCTGCTCGTCCTGACGACGGCCCAGGATCAGCGGGCGGATGCCGTTCGGGTCACGGAAACCGATGAGACCATGGCCGATCACCAGGGAGACCACGGCGTAGGCGCCGCGGATCTGCTGATGCACCTTGCGCACCGCGGCGAAGATGTCCTCCGGACGCAGCGCCATCTTGTCGCACAGATCCAGCTCGTGGGCCAGCACGTTCAGCAGCACCTCGGAGTCCGAGGTGGTGTTGATGTGGCGACGGGCCACCTTGAACTGCTGCTCCTTGAGCTCCTTGGCATTGGTGAGGTTGCCGTTGTGGGCCAGCACCATGCCGTAGGGAGAGTTGACGTAAAAAGGCTGGGCCTCTGCGGCGCTGGAGCTGCCGGCGGTGGGATAGCGGACGTGTCCGATGCCGATATTCCCTTTCAGCCGCTGCATGTGGCGCACTTCAAACACATCCTTCACCAGACCGTTGGCCTTGCGTTGCCGGAAGTTTCCACTGTCAATGGTCACGATCCCGGCGGCATCCTGTCCCCTGTGCTGCAACACCGTCAAGGCGTCGTAGAGGGCCTGATTGACGGGGGTGGTGCCAACTATACCGACAATACCGCACATGTCTTTGCTACCTCGATGTCACTGTACCTGTTGAAGAAAACTGGACGAGTTCATCATGAACCCGAAGAACCACTGGATCACCGGCTTGAACTCGGGAACCAGCCTGGATGCCGCCCACCAGTCGCTCTGGGAGAGGCTGGTGAAGGTATCCATGAAAAACAGCAGGGCGCTGACGATCAGCACCCCGCGGATCGCACCGAAGCAGACCCCCAGCACCCGATCGGTACCGGACAGCCCCGTCTTTTCCACCAGCAGGCCCACCACGTAGTTAACCACGCTGCCGAGGATCAGGGTCGCCACGAACAGGGCTGCGATGGCGAGACCATTGCGCACCATGGCGTCGGAGAAGGAGGTGAAATAGACGGCGAGATCGGAATAGAAATGGCTGGCGATGAAGAAGGCGACGAACCAGGTGACGAGTGACATGGCTTCCTTGAGGAAGCCGCGCACCAGGCTGATGAGGGCGGAAAAACCAACGATGCCCATGATGGCGTAATCAATCCAGACCATAGAAAAAGATGTCCTGCGAAATTGCGGCGCAGTCTAACAAAAACGATTGCGCAATGCTTGATAAAATTGTGTTAAACGCGGAACCGGCGTGCCGAGGGAGGCGATTCGGCCCCCCTTGTCACCCCGTGACCGGCGCCAGAATGCACAACGCCATGGCATGCCATGGCGTTGTCGTCTGCAACAAAGGCTTACCCGATGTGGGTCAGTCCGCCCATGTAGGATTGCAGCGCCGCCGGGATGGCGATGCGGCCGTCTGCCTGCTGGTAGTTCTCCAGCACGGCCACCAGGGTGCGACCCACCGCGAGGCCGGAGCCGTTCAGGGTGTGCAGCAGCTGCGGCTTGCCGTCGACCCGCACGCGAGCCTGCATGCGGCGCGCCTGGAAGTCGGTGCAGTTGGAGACGGAGGAGATCTCGCGGTAGGTGTTCTGGGCTGGCAGCCAGACTTCCAGATCGTAGGTCTTGGCGGCGCAGAAGCCCATGTCACCGGTAGAGAGCGCCATCACGCGGTACGGCAGCTCCAGCAGCTGCAGCACC
Source organism: Aeromonas taiwanensis (assembly GCF_000820165.1). Lineage (GTDB taxonomy): Bacteria > Pseudomonadota > Gammaproteobacteria > Enterobacterales > Aeromonadaceae > Aeromonas > Aeromonas taiwanensis. The sequence goes on along the minus strand of NZ_CDDD01000056.1, from coordinate 149,804 downwards.
TTCTCGGCGTGACCGACCATCTCTTCCAGGGCGTCCCAGGATTTCTCCGGGTGTACCAGCTGCACCATCTCGACCTTGTCGAACTGGTGCATGCGGATGAGACCGCGGGTGTCACGACCGTAGGAGCCCGCCTCGGAGCGGAAGCAGGGGCTGTGGGCTGTCATCTTGATGGGCAGGTCCTGCTCGTCGAAGATCTCGTCCCGGGCCATGTTGGTGAGCGGGACTTCGGAGGTCGGGATCAGGGAGAACTTGCGTACCTTGCCCTCTTCTTCCCCTTCCCCTTCGATACCGGTGTTGAAGAGATCCTGGGAGAACTTGGGCAGCTGGCCGGTGCCGTACAGGCTGTCCGGGTTCACCAGATAGGGCACGTAGCACTCGGTGTAGCCGTGCTGCAAGGTGTGCAGGTCCAGCATGAACTGGGCCAGGGCGCGGTGCAGGCGGGCAATCTGGCCCTTCATCACCACGAAGCGGGAACCGGAGAGCTTGACGCCGTTCTTGAAGTCGATGCCCTTGGCCGCTTCACCCAGATCGATGTGATCGCGCACCTGGAAGTCGAACTCGCGCGGGGTGCCCCAGCGGCGCACTTCCACGTTGTCGTTCTCGTCGCGGCCCACCGGGGTGGAGTCGCTCGGCAGGTTGGGGATCATGTCGGCGATGGTCTTGAGCTCGGCCAGCAAGGCCTCCAGCTCGACCTTGCTGGTCTCCAGCTCCTCATTGATCTTGGTCACTTGTGCCTTGAGGGGCGCCACATCTTCACCGCGGCGTGCCGCCTCACCGATGGACTTGGAGCGGGCATTACGCTCGGCCTGCAGCTCCTGGGTACGGGACTGCAGATCCTTGCGTTTCTCTTCCAGAGCGTTGACAGCCGCTACGTCCAGAACGTAGCCACGTGTCGCCAGACGAGCGGCGGCATCGTCGATGTCGCTGCGCAGATATTTGGGATCCAGCATGGTTTACCTACTTTTTTTAATGGGATCTGGGCCCGGGTCATCGTGACAGGGCTGAAGAACAGATCCGGAAGTTAACATCGGTTGGCACACCCCAGCCCTCTTTTGCATCGGGCCGACAAGATCGAGCCTTCGAAATCAAGAAGATGGCGCCAGGCCAAGACGAGCGGGGTCAGACGGGCAGTGTAGCAGACCGCCCCCCCGCCCGAACAGGGCGTAATGCGCCCGTTTTGCCCTGTTTTCCGGGCGGTGACGACCTGGAGCAAATCCGCTGGCCAATTAACGCGCAATTGGCCCGGATTGGTCTGGCAGAGGGGGCACCATGGCACTCCCCTGCCCCGTCCGGTTATTTCTCCCGCCGGCGCGGGCTCTGTCTGTCCAGTTCGCGCAGATAGTCGAGCTTCTGGCCGATCTGCTTCTCAAGGCCGCGATCGGTGGGCTGATAGTACTGCTTGCCGGCCAGCTCCGGCGGGAAGTACTCCTCACCGGCGGCATAGGCCCCCGGCTCGTCGTGGGCGTAGCGGTACTCGGCGCCGTAGCCGAGCTCGCTCATGAGCCTGGTCGGGGCGTTGCGAAGGTGGGGGGGCACCTCGAAATCCGGCAGATTCTTGGCGTCCGCCAGCGCCGCCTTCCAGGCGGTGTAGACCGCATTGCTCTTGGGGGCGCAGGCGAGGTAGACGATGGCCTGGGCGATGGCCCGCTCCCCTTCTGCCGGGCCGACCCGGTGGAAGCAGTCCCAGGCCGACAGGGCCACCTGCATGGCGCGCGGATCGGCGTTGCCCACGTCTTCCGAGGCGATGGCCAGCAACCGGCGGGCGATGTAGAGGGGATCGCAACCGGCGCTCACCATGCGGGCATACCAGTAGAGGGCCGCATCCGGCGCAGAGCCGCGAATGGACTTGTGCACCGCCGAGATGAGGTCGTAGAAGTGATCGCCCCCCTTGTCGAAGCGCGCCACGTGCTCCCCCACCACGGCGGCAAGCAGGGCGCTGTCGATCTGCTTGTGGCCGCTGCCGTCGAGCTGGGCCATGTCGGCCAGGAGCTCCAGGTAGTTCAGGGACTTGCGTCCGTCCCCGTCCACGGCTTTTGCCAGCGCTTCCTTGACCCCGGGGGCAAAGGCGAGGGCCGGATCATTGAGGCCACGGGCGTCCGTCATCGCCTGATCGATCATGGCGAGGATGTCGCTCTCCTCCAGCCGTTTGAGCAGATAGACCCGGGCCCGTGAGAGCAGCGCGTTGTTGAGTTCGAACGAGGGGTTTTCGGTGGTGGCGCCGATAAAAGTGATGGTGCCATCTTCGATGTGGGGCAGGAAGACATCCTGCTGGCTCTTGTTGAAGCGATGCACCTCGTCCACGAAGAGGATGGTGCGCACCCCGCGCCAGCTGTTCTCCTTCGCCTTGTCGATGGCGGCGCGGATCTCCTTGATGCCGGAGGTGACGGCGGAGACCCGCTCCACCTCCGCCTGGCAGTAGTGGGCCACCAGTTCTGCGAGCGTGGTCTTGCCGGTACCGGGCGGCCCCCACAGGATCATGGAGTGGCAGTGGCCCGCCAGGATGGCTTTGCGCAGGGGCTTGTCGGGCCCGAGGATATGTTGCTGACCGATGTACTGGTCGAGGGTTTGCGGCCGCATCCGGGCCGCCAGCGGACGAAAGTCCGACGAGAAATCCAGCGATAAATTGCTCATCTGCATTGACCGTCAGGAAGGGTGCGGGCAGCCGTTGCCGGGCGGCCCGCCAACAAGGTCAGCGCCTGCCCGGGCATCAGCGCTGATCGTCCAGCTCGACCCCCTTCGGGATCTTGAACACGAATTCGTTGCCCTTGAGCACCGGCTTGCGGTTGAAGCTGCCCAGAGTGAACTCGCTCCACTGTCCCTGCGCCTCTTTGACGTCGAAGCGGCTGATGTTGTTCTGCCTGTCGAAGGTGATGCGGAAGGAGGCGATGAGCTCGTCCTTGTTGCGGCTGGTGACGGTGTAGACATCCCCTTCCTGGGTCACGTCGTAGTTCTTCCAGAGGCTGTTGTCGTTACCGGCGATGAGCACGAAGGGGGTGTTGAGCACCGCATCCTTCATCTTGAGGGCGGTGACCTGCTCGACGAAGGGATCATACACCCAGACATCCTTGCCATCGGCCACGATCAGGCTCTCGTCCGGGGAGGTGGTGTGCCAGTTGAAACGATTCGGGCGCTGCACCACCAGGGAGCCACTCGCCTTCTGCAGCTCCTTGCCCTTGCTGTCATAGACGGTCTGGGCAAACTTGGCGGAGAAGAGGCTGACGCCCGCCAGTTTCTGCTTGAGATCGCTGGCCGCATCGGCCCACACCTGGCTGCTGGCGACCAGCAGCATGGAACCCATCAACAGTTGTTTTTTCATCAGGCTCTTCATAGGGAGGTTCTCGATAAAAGGCCACGCCCGCAGAGGGCATGGCCAGAATGATACAGGAGTGAGGCTTAGTCACGCACCGGCGGCGGTGCCAGCACGTCGCGCTGGCCGTTGCCACCCGGGGAGCTGACGATGCCCTGGTTTTCCATCTGCTCGATGAGACGGGCCGCCCGGTTGTAACCGATCTTGAACTTGCGCTGCACGCTGGAGGTGGAGCCGCGGCGGGATTCCACCACGAAGGCGACCGCCTCGTCGAACAGGGGGTCGAGCTCCTCGTCACCGCCGCCGCCGTATTCACCGCCGCTCCCCTCGCCGTCCGACTCGCCGGAGAGGATCTCCTCGATGTAATCCGGCTCGCCACGCAGTTTCCAGTCCGCCACCACCTTGTGTACCTCGTGGTCATCCACGAAGGCGCCGTGGACCCGGGTCGGGTTGGAGGTACCGGCCGGCATGTAGAGCATGTCCCCCATGCCGAGCAGGGATTCGGCGCCCCCCTGATCCAGGATGGTGCGCGAGTCGATCTTGCTCGACACCTGGAAGGAGATCCGGGTCGGGATGTTGGCCTTGATGAGGCCGGTGATCACATCCACCGACGGACGCTGGGTCGCGAGAATGAGGTGAATACCGGCCGCCCGCGCCTTCTGGGCGATACGGGCAATGAGCTCTTCCACCTTCTTGCCGACGATCATCATCATGTCGGCGAACTCGTCCACCACCACCACGATGTGGGGCAGCTTCTCGAGCTCCGGCGGCATCTGATCCATGGAGTCGCCCGGACGCCAGAGGGGATCCAGCAGGGGATCACCGGCCTCGATCGCAGCCAACACCTTGTCGTTATACCCCTTTAGGTTGCGCACGCCGACCGCGGACATCAGCTTGTAGCGGCGCTCCATCTCGCCCACGCACCAGCGCAGGGCGTTGGCCGCGTCCTTCATGTCGGTGACCACTTCGGTCAACAGGTGCGGAATGCCTTCGTAGACCGAGAGCTCCAGCATCTTGGGGTCAATCATGATGAAACGCAGGTCTTCGGGCGAGGACTTGTAGAGCATGGAGATGATCATGGTGTTCACCCCCACCGACTTGCCCGAGCCCGTGGTACCGGCCACCAGCAGGTGGGGCATCTTGGCGAGGTTCACCACAACGGGTTCTCCGGCGATGTCCTGGCCCAGCCCCATGGTCAGCGGGTTGCGGCTATCACGGAACGCCTCGCAGTCCAGGGTCTCACGCAGGTAGACGGTCTGGCGCACCCGGTTGGGCAGCTCGATGCCGACATAGGTCTTGCCGGGGATCACTTCCACCACCCGCACGCTGCTGGCGGAGAGGGAACGGGCGAGATCCCGCGACAGGTTGGTGATCTTGCTCGCCTTCATGCCCGGTGCCAGATCCAGCTCGAAACGGGTGATGACGGGACCCGGATAGACGCCGACCACCTTGGCCTGCACGTTGTAGTCGGCGAGTTTCGCCTCCACCAGCCGGCCCATGCGCTCCAGCTCGTCCTTGCTCATCATCTGGGTCTTGGCGGGCGGCCTGTCCAGCAGATCGATGCTCGGCAGGGGGGCCAGATCGGCCTGGGGACGGCGCTTCGCCTTGACCAGTGCCGGGGCGACCGGGGCCTCGGGAGCCTCCTCCCCTTCCGCCCAGGGCAGATCGAGATCGTCCTCTTCCTGGCTCACCACCGGGCGCTGACGGCCGTTGACCACGCGCTTGCCCTTGGCGGCAGGCGCCGGAGCCTCGTCCTCTTCGTCGTCAAACTGCGGATCGAACTGGAAGGTGTCTTCGTCAAGCTCCGGCAGCCATTCGTCAGATTTTGTCTTCTGAGCCCGATTTTTAGCCTTGGGATTGCGTGTCCAGCTGCTGTGGGGCTCGTCTTCGTCCTCCTCCTGGTCGAAGCTGCCCACCCCACCTTCCAGCAGGGGATCCGGCCCCTCGTAGCGGGGCTGGCGCCAGCCGCCGGTCAGCCAGCGACCCAGGGTGGTGGGGAAATGGTAGATGGCGCTGATGCTGCCGGTGCAGGCGGCACCGATACGCTCGACGATGGTGAGCCAGGACCAGCCGGTAAACAGGGTGATGCCGGTCGCCACGAAGCAGAGCAGCATGAGGTTGGCCCCCACGCCACCAAACAGGGGCACCACGGCGGAGGCGATCACGTCTCCGACCAGGCCACCGGCGGAGAAGTTCTGCAGATCGTTGAAGTTCATGCTGGCGATGGCGGACATGCCGAGCACGGTGAGGATGAAACCGATGATCCGCACCGACAGGGTGAGATAGTCCACTTCCAGCAGCTTGCTCGGGCGCCAGAACAGGCTCCAGCCGAGCAGGACCACCAGGGGGGGCACCAGGTAGGAGAAGGCCCCGAAGGTAAACATGGTGATGTCCGCGAGCCAGGCCCCCGCGCTGCCAGCGAGGTTCTTTACCTCTCCCTGCCAGGAGGTCTGGGACCAGCCGGGATCGGCGGGGTGATAGGTCAAGAGGGCAAGCAAGAGATAGGCAGCCATCAGGGTGATGGCAATCAAGACGGCCTCGAAGATCCGTTGTGTACCTGATAAAGGAGTAAACAGCTTTTTATCGGCCAAACTCCGGCTCCTTTCTGAAAACATGAATGCGGGGATAGGGGGCCTAGTATCCCTGAAAAGCCCACCGATTGTCAGCCAGTGCCTGAAGGCGGGCCATGAAACAGTAAATAAGAAGAAACGAGCGGACCGGCCGCTCGTTTCTGACTATCGTGACTCGTCATGGTACTTGCAAGTCACAGCACAACCCCGCTTATCGGGTGCTGATCACCAGACGACTGCTCTGTTTGACCTCTTCCATCACCACGTAGGTGCGGGTGTCATTAACGCCCGGCAGACGCAGCAGGGTTTCACCCAGCAGGCGGCGGTAGGCGGACATGTCGCTGACGCGGGTCTTGAGCAGATAGTCGAAATCACCGGATACCAGATGGCACTCCTGGATCTCTTCGAGTACCTGAACAGCCTTATTGAACTGCTCGAACACGTCGGGTGCGCCACGATTGAGGGTAATTTCCACGAATACCAGCAGAGACGCGTCAAGATAATGAGGATTCAGAATGGCGGCATACCCTTCGATATACCCTTGTCGCTCCAGGCGACGAACCCGTTCCAGACACGGTGTGGGACTCAGGCCAACTCGTTTGGACAACTCAACGTTCGAAATCCTGCCATCCTTTTGCAGTTCATTAAGAATGTTGCGGTCAATCCTGTCCAAATCCTTTAGCCGACTCTTAGCTTCCATCATTTAATTCCATCCTTTGGCTATTTTTTGGTAAGAATCACCAGTCATTTTATAATAATGGTCACAAATCCTGTCAATACCTGAATATACTAGGCGCATATGTCGCTTAACAATTAGGCAACATAAACCACCAATCGATAGACGAGGGATAGCATGATTATCGGTGTACCTAAGGAAATAAAAAACCATGAATATCGCGTAGGCATGGTTCCGGCCAGTGTACGTGAACTGACAGCACGAAACCATACTGTTTTCGTCCAAAGCGGCGCAGGAAATGGCATTGGCTTCAGTGATGCAGATTATCTGGCTGCCGGAGCCGAGATCCTGGCCTCTGCGGCAGACGTTTTCGCCAAGGCGGAGATGATCGTCAAGGTCAAGGAGCCTCAGGCGGTCGAACGCGCCATGCTGCGCCCGGGCCAGACCCTCTTTACCTATCTGCACCTGGCGCCAGACCTGGCCCAGACCCAGGAACTGGTGGACAGCGGCGCCATCTGCATCGCCTACGAAACCGTCACCGACGGTCGTGGCGGCCTGCCCCTGCTGGCCCCGATGTCGGAAGTGGCTGGACGCATGTCTATTCAGGCGGGTGCCCAGGCGCTGGAGAAGTCCCGCGGTGGTAGCGGCGTGCTGCTCGGCGGTGTTCCGGGTGTGGAACCGGCCAAGGTGGTGATCATCGGTGGCGGCGTGGTGGGTTCCAATGCAGCCCGCATGGCCATCGGCCTGCGCGCCGACGTCACCATCCTCGACAACAACATCGATACCCTGCGTCGTCTCGACAGCGAGTTCCAGGGCGCGGCCAAGGTGGTCTACTCCAATCGCGAGACCCTGGAGCGTCACCTGCTGGCAGCGGATCTGGTCATCGGCGGTGTGCTGGTGCCCGGCGCCACTGCGCCAAAACTTGTCAGCCGTGACCACATTGCCCGCATGAAGCCGGGTGCGGCCATCGTGGACGTGGCCATCGATCAGGGCGGCTGTGTCGAGACTTCCCATGCGACCACCCACGAGGATCCCACCTTCATCGTCGATGACGTGGTGCACTACTGTGTAGCCAACATGCCCGGCGCCGTGGCCCGCACCTCCACCGTGGCCCTGAACAACGCCACCCTCCCCTTCATCATCAAGCTGGCCGAACAGGGCTATCGCAACGCACTGCTCGCCGATCCCCACCTGTTGCACGGCCTGAACGTGATGGCGGGCAAAATCACCTGCAAGGAGGTTGCCGTGGCCCACAACCTGGCTTACACGGATCCCCTGACCCTGCTGAACTGATCGCTCCCCGCAAGGGGTGTAGATGAGTGAAAATCCGCCCGCGATGGGCGGTTTTTTATGCCTGCCATTCCCGGCTCACCCCTCTTGTTGGCGATTGCCCCAATCGATGCGCTGGCCTTTGACCACGGATCACGAATTACCTACAATCGCGCAAACTCATCACGTCTCGGAAATCACATCATGAGCCAAGTCACTCACAGCAAACTGCTGATCCTGGGATCCGGTCCGGCAGGTTACACTGCGGCCGTCTATGCCGCTCGCGCCAACCTCAATCCCCTGCTCATCACCGGCATGCAGCAAGGTGGTCAGCTGACCACCACCACCGAAGTGGAAAACTGGCCAGGGGACGCGGAAGGGCTGACCGGCCCGGCCCTGATGGAGCGCATGAAAGAGCATGCAGAGAAGTTCGATACCCGCATCCTCTTTGATCACATCAATGAAGTGACGCTGACCGAGCGTCCCTTCCGCCTCAAGGGGGACAACGGTGAATACACCTGCGATGCGCTGATCCTCGCCACCGGCGCCTCCGCCAAATACCTGGGCCTGCCCTCCGAAGAGGCCTTCAAGGGCCGCGGCGTCTCCGCCTGCGCCACCTGTGACGGCTTCTTCTACCGCAATCAGGAAGTGGCCGTGGTCGGCGGCGGCAACACCGCCGTGGAAGAGGCGCTCTATCTGGCCAACATCGCCAAGAAGGTACACCTCATCCATCGCCGCGACGAGTTCCGTGCCGAGAAGATCCTGATCAAGCGCCTGCACGACAAGGTCGAGAGCGGCAACATAGTGCTGCACACCCACCAGACCCTGGACGAAGTGCTGGGGGACGACATGGGCGTAACCGGCGTGCGCCTGCGCAGCACCCAGGACCAGTCCACCTCCGAACTGCCGCTGATGGGGGTCTTCATCGCCATCGGTCACCAGCCCAACACCCAGATCTTCGAGGGTCAGCTGGCGATGGAAAACGGCTACCTCAAGGTGCGCGGCGGCCTGGAAGGGTTCGCGACCCAGACCAGCATCCCGGGCGTGTTTGCCGCCGGTGACGTGGCAGACCACGTCTATCGTCAGGCGATCACCTCCGCCGGTACCGGCTGCATGGCGGCCCTCGATGCCGAGCGATATCTGGACGCCCAGTAACCCTGAGGATATAAAGGGCATGCCAATCGGCATGCCCTTTTCTTTTGAGGAGAAGAATGAAACGGAAAATCATGATTGTGGAAGACAGCCTGACGGTTCGTCGCATGCTGACCCAGGCCATTGCGCAGCAGACCGGACTGGAAATCGATGCCTTTGATAGCCTTGACGCTGCGCGCGACTGCCAGGGTGAGGAGTATGTGGTCGCCCTGGTGGATCTCACCCTGCCGGATGCCCCCTCTGGAGAGGCCGTCAATGTGCTGATGGAGCGCGGCTTGCCTGTGGTGATCCTCACCGCCGACATCAGCGAGGAGAAACGGGAAGCCTGGCTGGATGCAGGGGTGCTGGACTACGTGATGAAGGATTCACGTCACTCCCTGCAATATGCCGTCAGCCTGGTGCACCGCCTCTATTTGAACCAGGCCATCGAAGTGCTGGTGGTCGATGACTCGCGCACCTCCCGCCATCGCACTGCGGCCCAGCTGCGCAAGCAGCTGCTGCAGGTACACGAGGCTGCCTGTGCCCGCGATGCCCTGGCCCTGCTCGAGCAGCACCCCGCCATCCGGCTCATGCTGGTGGACTACTACATGCCGGAGATCGACGGCATCAGTCTGGTGCGGATGCTGCGGGAGCGCTACAGCAAGCAGCAGCTCGCCATCATCGGCATCTCGGTGTCGGACAAGCACGGCCTCTCGGCCCGCTACCTCAAGCAAGGGGCGAACGACTTCCTCAACCAGCCCTTTGAGCCCGAGGAGCTGCAGTGCCGGGTCAGCCACAACCTGGAAGCGCTGGAGCAGTTCAACAGCATCCAGGAGTCGGCCAACCGGGACTACCTGACCGGACTCTACAACCGGCGCTACTGGTTCAACGAGGGACAGAAGTGGTTCGAGGAGCACCAGCGCCAGCAGGCGCCGCTCTCCCTGTGCGTGCTCGACGTGGATCATTTCAAGCAGGTCAACGATCACTGGGGTCATGCCATCGGTGATCAGCTGCTCTGCCACCTGACACGGCTGCTTACCCAGTTTTTCCCGGATGCCATGATAGCCCGCTTCGGTGGGGAAGAGTTTGCCCTGATGGTGGCCCATTGCCCCGTCCCCGTGCTGCTCAAGCGACTGGAAGGGCTGCGCCAGCAGCTACGCCAGCAGCCCTTGTCACGGGAGATACCGCTGTTTGTGCGCGCCAGTTTTGGCGTCATCAACGTCGGGCGGCTCTCCATGGACGAAGCGCTCTGCGAGGCAGATCGCCAGCTTTATCAGGCCAAGAACACCGGACGCGACAAAATCGTCGCCCAGGGCGCCTGACCGAGTCTCGCACAAGACACTCCGTGTAGTACCGCCCGGCGCCACCTTGGGTGAGCGCCGGGTCACTTTCCTTTCTCCAGCCCCTCTGCCCGCCGGTCTCAGTACGTTTTGTCGACCCGCACGCCATCGTTGAAATAGAGGATGCGCACCTTGTCGCCCTGCGCGAACACCATGGCCGGATCGAAATCCTGGATCACGTTGATGAGCTTGTCCTGGTCGCTCCTGATCAAGAGCTCCACCAATTTGCTTTCCACCACGCTGCCCCCGGACTGGTAATGCTGCACCGCAGCCGCCCCCGCCAGCGCCCCCACGGCCGTGGCGATTTCCCGCCCGTGACCGCCGCCAAACTGGTTGCCGAGCAACCCGCCGAGCACGGCGCCTCCCAGCGTCTTCCAGCCGCTCTGCTCGGACTCCACCATCTGGCTCTGGGTGATGTTGCGCACCGTGTCGACCTGACCAAAGACCACCTGCTCCACGGGGCGCGCCGTGTTGCGCTCATACACGGCGCCCCAGACGGGTGCCGTGACAAAGCCAAGCAAGCTGGATACTATCAGGATAATGGCCTTCATCTATGAACCTCTGCCTTATGTCTCGCTATCTTACCGAACTGGATGATGAGCTGTGCTGGTTTCCCTCCCCCAGCCATGCGCTGGAAGAACCCAACGGACTGCTGGCGATAGGGGGGGATCTCTCCCCCGCTCGACTGCTGGCAGCTTATCACAGCGGGATCTTTCCATGGAATGAGCCACACCAGCCGCTGCTGTGGTGGTCACCGGATCCCAGGGGGGTCATCGTGCCCGACGAACTCCATATTGGTCGCAGCCTGCAGAAGGTCATCCGCCGCACTCCCGTCGAGGTGTTCATCAATCGCGCCTTCGATGAGGTGATTGCGGCCTGCGCCGCCCCTCGTCGCAGTGCCAGCGGAACCTGGATCAGCGCCCCCATGATCGACGCCTACCGGCAGCTGCATCGCCTTGGCCACGCGCACTCCGTCGAAATCTGGCAGGATGACCAGCTGCAGGCCGGTCTCTACGGCCTCTCCCTCGGCCGCGTCTTCTGCGGCGAGTCCATGTTCAGTCGCATCGACAACGGCACCAAGCTGGCCATGGTGGCGCTCTGTCGCCATTTCGCCCGCCATGGTGGCGCCCTCATCGACTGCCAGATGCAAAACCCCTTTCTGGCGACCCTGGGTGTCCAGGAGTGGCCGAGAAAGCAATTCCTGAGTGCATTGACCACCCTGAGCCGACAGCCCCTGCAGGATGGCTGCTGGCAAGCGAGGAGGATCAGCCCATGAGCGAAGAAGTGATCCTTAAAGTGGGGCTGACCCCCAGGCACCCGTGCAGCTATCTTGGCCACGAGCAGGAGCAGTTGCTGGTACTGATGGATCATGATCTGCTCAATGCCGCAGGGTATGAGCGGCTGCTGACCGCCGGATTTCGCCGCAGCGGCAACGACATCTATCGTCCCCACTGCCCCGCCTGCAGCGCCTGCCAGTCCCTGCGCATCCACAGCGAGCGGTTCGTACCGAGCCGCAGCCAGAAGCGCATTCGCCATCTCAACCGCGATCTCGAGCTGGTGCTGAGCTACGACGACAAGCCGGAGTACTACCAGCTCTATGAGCGCTATATCCGCGAGCGCCACCGGGATGGCAGCATGTATCCACCGAGCCGTACCCAGTACAAGGGATTCCTGCACTGCGACTGGATGCCGCCCCTCTACTTGGAGATACGCAAGGAGGGACGCCTCATCGGGGTCGCGACCACGGACCTGCTTCCCCACTCGATGAGCGCCATGTACACCTTCTTCGACCCGGACCACGCCGACCGCTCCCTCGGCACCTTTGCCATTTTGAGCCAGTTGGAACTTGCCCGGCGCACCGGTCGCCAGTGGCTCTATCTGGGGTATCTGGTGGAGGAGTGCCGCAAGATGAATTACAAACGCCAATACCTGCCCCACGAGCTGCTGGTGCAGGGAGAATGGAAAAAATTCGACGCCAGGCCCGAGTAAACTTTACACATAGCCTTAAATCCGGCATGATCCAGCGGTTTTTTGTTGTGGCTTATCAAGAGGATTCAATGGCTAAAGAAGACAGTATTGAGATGCAGGGTACCATTCTCGAAACCTTGCCCAATACCATGTTCCGTGTGGAACTGGAAAATGGTCACGTGGTTATCGCTCATATTTCCGGCAAGATGCGCAAAAACTACATCCGTATCCTGACTGGAGACAAAGTAACGGTGGCTCTGACTCCGTACGATCTCTCCAAGGGACGTATTGTTTTCCGCTCTCGCTAAGCCAGGAATTCAGCAAAAAACCCCAGCCTCTCGGTTGGGGTTTTTTGTCATTGCTGGCATTCATGACCCATCAGTGGGAGACAGCTTCAACGTTGACCTGAAAATCAAAGCTGAGGCTGTTATTCACCAGCTCGACCCGCACTACGCCGCCATCGACCAGTGAACCAAACAGGATCTCGTTGGCCAGCGGCTTCTTGAGCTGCTCCTGAATGACCCGCCCCATGGGCCTGGCCCCCATCGCCCTGTCATATCCCTTCTCGGCCAGCCAGTGGCGCGCCTCTTCAGAGACTTCGAGCGATACCCCTTTCGCATCCAGCTGTACCTGCAGCTCGACGATGAACTTGTCGACGACCTGATGGATGATCGCCATGTCCAGGTGGTTGAACCAGATGATGTGGTCCAGCCGGTTGCGAAACTCCGGACTGAAGGTCTTGTTGATCACCGCCATGGCATCGTGGCTCATGTCCTGTTGCTGGAAGCCGATGGACTTGCGCTGTGTCTCCTGTACCCCCGCGTTGGTGGTCATCACCAGGATCACATTGCGAAAATCGGCCTTGCGCCCGTTGTTGTCGGTCAGGGTGCCGTTGTCCATCACCTGCAGCAGCAGGTTGAAGACATCCGGGTGCGCCTTCTCGATCTCGTCGAGCAGCACCACGGAGTGCGGATGCTTGAGGACGGAGTCGGTCAGCAGCCCCCCCTGCTCGAACCCCACATAGCCGGGAGGAGCACCAATCAGGCGGGAGACGGTGTGACGCTCCATGTATTCGGACATGTCAAAGCGCAGAACCTCCACCCCGAGCGCCTTGCCCAGTTGCTGGGTAACTTCTGTCTTGCCCACCCCGGTCGGGCCGGCAAACAGGAAGCACCCGACGGGGCGACGCTCGTTGCCAAGGCCGGAGCGTGACAGGCGAATGGCATCTGTGAGCACAGTGATAGCCTTGTCCTGACCGAACACCACCATCTTGAGATTGCGTTCCAGGTTCTTCAGCACCTCCTTGTCGGAGGAGGAGACGGATTTTTCCGGGATGCGGGCGATCTTGGCGACAATGGCCTCGATTTCCGGCACATTGATCACTTTCTTGCGCTTGCTGGCCGGCAACAACCGCTGTCCCGCCCCCGCCTCGTCGATGACGTCGATCGCCTTGTCCGGCAGGTGGCGGTCGTTGATGTATTTGGCTGAGAGCTCCACCGCGGCACGAATGGCCTTGACGGTGTAGCGCACGCCATGGTGAGACTCATAGCGGCTCTTGAGCCCCATCAGAATACGCGTCGTGTCATCCACACTCGGCTCTACGATATCGATCTTCTGGAAGCGGCGGGCCAGGGCCCGGTCTTTTTCAAAGATCTGGGAATATTCCTGATAGGTCGTGGAGCCGACGCAGCGCAGCAACCCGTTGGAAAGCAGTGGCTTGATGAGGTTTGCGGCATCGAGCTGGCCACCGGACGCGGCCCCCGCCCCTATGATGGTGTGGATCTCGTCGATGAAGAGGATGGCCCCCTCCTGACGCTCGATCTGCTTGAGCAGCACCTTGAGGCGTTTCTCGAAGTCACCGCGATATTTGGTCCCCGCCAACAGGGACCCCATGTCGAGGGAGTAGATGGTGCTGTTAGCTATCACCTCGGGCACGTCCCCCTTGACGATGCGATAGGCCAGCCCCTCGGCGATGGCGGTCTTGCCGACCCCCGCCTCCCCCACCAGCAGCGGGTTGTTCTTGCGGCGGCGGCACAGTACCTGGATGGTACGGCTCAGCTCCTGATCGCGCCCGATGAGCGGGTCGATCCGCCCCTCCAGCACCAGCTGGTTGAGGTTGGTGGCAAAGCTCTCGATCTGGGCGGAAGAGACCTCATCATCGGACTCGGCATTGTTGCCGCCGCCACTCTCGGGCTTGCTGTCTTTGCGTACCCCGTGGGAGAGGAAATTCACCACGTCCAGCCGGCTGACTTCCGCCTTTTTCAGGAAGTAGGCGGCCTGGGACTCCTGCTCGCTGAAGATGGCGACCAGGACGTTGGCACCGCTGACCTCGGTATTGCCCGACGACTGGACATGGAAGACGGCGCGTTGCAGCACGCGCTGGAAGCCAAGGGTCGGCTGGGTCTCTCTGTCTTCGTCATCACGGGGAATAAGCGGGGTTGTTTGATCGATGAATGCGCGGATCTCCTTGCGCATCTGCTCCACATCCGCACCACACGAACTCAGCGCCTCATGGGCTGAGCTGTTATCCAACAGGGCTAACAACAGGTGCTCGACGGTCATGAATTCGTGGCGCTCGTCACGGGCCAGCTTGAAAGCCTCGTTCAGCGTCTTTTCTAGATCTTTGTTCAACATAGGCACCTCCCCTCAGTACAGCAACAATGCGGTGTCGTTATCGCCATCAAGTCATCAGCTTCAAGCCTTTTCCATGGTACATAGCAGTGGATGTTCGTTGTTACGTGAATAGGTGTTGACCTGGACCACCTTGGTTTCGGCAATCTCGGCGGTGAATGTGCCACAGACTCCCTTACCACTATAATGCACGCTCAGCATCACCTGAGTGGCCTTCTCCAGATCCATACCAAAGAACCTTTGCAGCACCTCCACCACGAACTCCATCGGTGTGTAGTCGTCGTTGTTCAGGACGACCTTGTACATGGGTGGCGGTTGCAGCTTCGTTTTCTCTGCTTCTGCAATCTCTTCATTAGCAAAGAGTTCTTTCTGCTTGCTCATAATTGCGCTTTGGTACCTCTAGATTACTACCGTCTCGTTCTCGATTGTCAATAGACTTGTTAACCAGATCACATCGGTTGTTAACAACTTCTTGACTCGCTTAAAAGTTGGACTAGATTGGTTACTTGCTAATCGGCGCCCGTCTGCTATGGGGTCATGCCCTAGTTATATAAGGCCGGCGCAGGTTACTCAACGACTTCAGGGTAATCAATAAAAGGATGTAGATGTATGGCAACCGGAACAGTCAAGTGGTTCAACAACGCAAAAGGATTTGGGTTTATCTGTCCGGAAGGCGGTGGTGAAGATATCTTCGCTCACTACTCCACGATTCAAATGGAAGGTTACAAGACCTTGAAAGCAGGTCAGGCAGTCAATTTTGAACTGCAACAGGGGCCGAAAGGAAATCATGCCTCTGTCATCGTGCCAAACGAAGCACAGAACATGTAAGAGTCAGACTGGATAAATTAAAAAACGGCATCCTGCAGGGATGCCGTTTTTTTATTGGGTTTGCTTCACCGCAAAACAGGGAAGGCCAGACCTTCCCTGTTCTTTCGCAATATGCGCTCAGCGGGCCAGCAGGATGTTGAGCATGCGGCGCAGCGGCTCGGCTGCGCCCCACAACAGCTGGTCACCCACGGTGAAGGCGGCCAGGTACTCCGGACCCATGTTGAGCTTGCGCAGACGCCCCACCGGGATGCTGAGGGTGCCGGTGACGGCCGCCGGGGTCAGCTCGCGGGCGGTGATGTCGCGATCGTTCGGGATCACCTTGACCCAGTCATTGTGGGCAGCCAGCAGGGCCTCGATTTCGGGGAGCGGCACGTCTTTTTTCAGCTTGATGGTGAAGGCCTGGCTGTGGCAGCGCAGGGCACCGATGCGCACACACAGACCATCCACCGGAATGGCGGCGCTTTCTAGCCCAAGGATCTTGTTGGTCTCCGCCTGACCCTTCCACTCTTCACGGCTCTGGCCATTGTCGAGTTTGGTGTCGATCCAGGGGATCAGGCCACCGGCCAGGGGCACGCCGAAGTTGTCTACCGGCAGGGTGCCGGAGCGGGTCTTCTCGGTGATCTTGCGCTCGATGTCGAGGATGGCAGAGGCGGGATCCGCCAGCTCCACCGCCACTTCATCGCGCAGTATGCCCATCTGGGTGACCAGCTCGCGCATGTGGCGCGCACCGCCACCGGACGCGGCCTGATAGGTGGCCACGCTCACCCACTCCACCAGATCGGCCTTGAACAGGCCGCCCAGAGCCAGCAACATCAGGCTGACGGTGCAGTTGCCGCCGACGAAGGTTTTGATGCCGTCATTCAGTGCCCGCTCGATGACGTCACCGTTGACCGGATCCAGAATAATGACCGCGTCCTTCTCCATGCGCAGGGAGGAGGCCGCATCTATCCAGTAGCCTTGCCAGCCGGTGGCTTTCAGGCGCGGATAGACATCTTTGGTGTAATCGCCACCCTGGGCGGTGATGATGATCTCCTGTGCGGCCAGCGCCTCGATGTCGAAGGCATCCTGCAGGGTGCCGGCATCGACGCCGAAGTTGGGGGCGGCCTCACCGGCCTGGGAGGTGGTGAAGAAGGTGGGTTGAATATGGGCGAAATCCTTCTCTTCCTGCATCCGGCTCATCAGGACCGAACCCACCATGCCACGCCAACCGACCAAACCTACTTTTTTCATAATGTCCTACCCTGGATAGCTGCTATAGAAACCGTGTGTTGCACCCGCCCCCCTGTCCGGCAGCCGCCATTTACAAGGGGTTCACAATATATGGGTTGCGAAGAATGTGTCTGTCCACATTACGGATTGTGGCGGCCGGTGCAAGTCGAATTGCGCAATATTCTGTGCCATTCGTTGCAATATCCGCCAGCCTGGCGTGTGGCCGAGCAAGCGGCTGGCATCCCGTATAGGCTTGGGGCATCATTGAGACCACTCGGCAGCCCCCTGCCCCTTGGGGACGACCTCAAGGACTCCCGATGTGCAGGGACGACCCTGCTTCCTGCGGAACCTTCTCTATGTCCTGGTTACTCCTGCTGTTGGCCGGTCTGTTCGAGGTCGCCTGGGCCATCGGCCTCAAGTACACCGACGGTTTCAGCCGTCCCCTTCCCACCCTGCTTACCCTGAGTGCCATGGCCGTGAGCGTGCTGCTGCTCGCCATGGCAGTCAAGCAACTGCCCCTTGGCACCGCCTACGCGGTCTGGACCGGTATCGGTGCGGTCGGCACCGTGCTGATGGGGATCTGGCTGTTCAACGAACCGGCCACCCTGGCCCGGGTGCTCTGCCTGCTGCTGATCATCGGCGGCATCCTGGGGTTGAAAGTAATAGGTTAGCCACTTCCCTGAGTGGTCGGCCCACGACCTGCTGACTGGCAAGTGACAAAACAACCAATAAGACGTGAAAATCCCTTAAGATCGCTCGCGGCTTTCCAATCCTTCGCTCTTGCACGCCAGCGGCAAGCGTGCATGTCGTCATGCCCCGTCAGACGCCCCTATCAGGGTCGTCTCAATCCGGGCCTCCGGCATCATCTGCAACAGTCCCGCCACCAGCCGATCACCAGCCTCGTGCAGCGCCGCCAGTGGCATGGAAGGCAAGCTCTCCAGAATGAACCACATCTGGGTACACTCCACGCTGAGCCGGGTCCGGATCCCCTGACGCCAGTTCCAGCGGCGACAGGTCACCCCCCTGTCGTCCCGCCACACCACTTCCCCAGGTTCAGGCGCCTCGTGGGCCGGCTCCCCTTCCTTTATGGTGTCAAAAAGCTCGCTGCCATCGGCGATCACCAGGCGAGGCGAGCCCTCATAGGCCGTCAGATTTTCCCCACCCACGGGAATGGCGTACTCGATGCTGACGGCATTGTAGAGATCGACCACAGGGTCGATGCTGGGCATGGCGCCATCGCGCAGCACCCGTTTACGAAGGGCCTCAGCCGAGCAGGGGGTGCGCTGTGGCTTGGCGCCAAAGCGTTTGAACACCTCGCCCCATGCGGCCAGATGGGCCTGGGCCCAGGGCGCAGGCTCGGTGCCGCACGCCCGTACCAGCGCCTCGGCGCCCACATGCGGGTTCGTCACGGGGGCAGCCTCCACCAGAATGCTGAGGGCTCTGAAACCGGGAGCCAGGGTGGCGATGTCGGGGTCAATACGGGGGATCATGAAGGGCATAACTACTCCCGGTCAGCAAGGGATGACCAATGTCAGTAATAAAGAGGGGTGAAGAGGCCAGATAAAGGCCGTACAGCCGGCTTGGGCACGCGCTCTTCATCGAGCAGGGGCCATGATGGAAGAAGCCTTGGCACAATGACATCGACATTCTCTTAAGGGGGTTAAGCAAAACTGATACCCAGCCCTTCTCGCCCGCGTCGCCAGTTGCCCGAAATGCTCCTCTCTTTGCAAAGACCGAATCCCGGCCCCGGGTCTTTTCAAATACCTGCGCCGCCGCATTGCCCTGGCCGCTTTCCCCGTCACTCATGCTATTATCTGCGACCAAACATGAGCCCATTAAAATCAGGACATTGTGATGACCGACCACACCTTTATTCCCGGCAAGGACGCGGCGCTGGAAGACTCCATCGAACGCTTCCAGACCAAGCTGCAAGCCCTGGGGTTTGATATCGAAGAGGCCTCCTGGCTCAACCCCGTGCCGAACGTCTGGTCCGTGCACATCCGGGACAAGGATTGCGCCCTCTGCTTTACCAACGGCAAGGGTGCCAGCAAGAAGGCGGCGCTCGCCTCCGCTCTTGGCGAATATTTCGAGCGTCTCTCCACCAACTACTTCTTCGCCGACTTCTATCTGGGCGAGCAGGTAGCGAATGGCGACTTCGTGCACTACCCGAACGAGAAGTGGTTCCCCATCGAGGGGGATCAACTGCCGGCCGGTCTGCTCGACTCCTTCACCCGCAAGTTCTACAACCCGGACGGTGAAGTGACCGCCGACATGCTGGTGGATCTGCAATCCGGCAACGAGGAGCGTGGCATCGTCGCCCTGCCCTTCGAGCGCCAGTCCGACCACCAGACCGTCTATATCCCGATGAACATCGTCGGCAACCTCTACGTTTCCAACGGCATGAGCGCCGGCAACACCCGCACCGAAGCCCGCACCCAGGGCCTGTCCGAGGTGTTCGAGCGCCACGTGAAGAACAAGATCATCGCCGAGGCCATCAGCCTGCCGGAGATCCCGACCGAGGTCATCGCCCGCTACCCCGGCATCAAGGCCTCCATCGATGCGCTGGAGGCCGAAGGCTTCCCCATCTACAGCTTCGATGCCTCCCTCGGCGGCCGCTATCCGGTCATCTGCGTGGTGCTGCTCAACCCGAGCAACGGCACCTGCTTTGCCTCCTTCGGCGCTCACCCGCGCTTCGAAGTGGCCTTCGAGCGCACCGTCACCGAGCTGCTGCAGGGGCGCAGCCTCAAGGATCTGGACGTGTTCGTCCCGCCCTCGTTCGACAACGAGCAGGTGGCGGATCACCACAACCTGGAAACCCACTTCATCGACTCCTCCGGCCTCATCAGCTGGGATCTGTTCAAGCAGGAGTCTGACTTCGAATTTGCCGACTGGGACTTCCGCGGTACCTCCCAGGAGGAGTTCGATCACCTGATCGGCATCTTCCACGAGCTGGAGCAGCCGGTCTACATCGCCGACTACGAGCACCTGGGCGTCTACGCCTGCCGTATCCTGGTACCCGGTATGTCCGACATCTACCCGGTGGAAGATCTGCTGCTGGCCAACAACACCATGGGTGCCCACCTGCGGGAGACCATACTGGCGCTGCCATCCCTGGAGTGGGACGCAGAGCAGTACATGGCGCTGTTCGACCAGCTGGATGAAGAGGGTCACGACGAGCGGACCCGGGTGCGCGAGCTGCTCGGCATCGCCGCCGCCAAGGGCAGCGCCCTGCACACCCTGCGGGTCGGTGAGCTCAAAGCCATGCTGGCCCTGGCCGCAGGCGAGCTGGAGAGCGCGCTTGATCTCATCGACTGGACCATGGAGTTCAACCAGTCGGTGTTCCCGGCCGATCGCGCCGCGTACTACCGCGCCCTGCGCGCTTGCGTCGAGCTCTTCCTGGACGAGGATCGCGACCCAGAGCAATACCGTCCGGTGTTCGCCCGCATGTTCGGGGAGGAGACCCTGGCACAGGCCTGGGCCAACGCCCGCGGCGAAGCGCGCTTCCACGGTCTGGAAGCCGCCGATCTGTCGCTCTCCCAGTTCCCCCTGCACCAGAAACTGCTGGCGGCCTACGAAAAGCTACAAAAAGCCAAACGAATCCATACGTGGAACTGATATGCTAGTGTGACGAAGGGGCCTTATGGCCCCTTCTGTTTTATGGTCTACGCTTTGGCTGGCCAAGCCACAAAGATGAAATAAAAGACAAAAAATACCTCTTAGGGGGTTGTTAATTTGGCACTCATGGTGCAGCGCCGCCGCAAAGATGCCTTGCCGGTACTTTTTTAGGGGTTCTCTTTATAAGTTCTTAAAAATCATGAAATTAATAACAGACTTATTTATGTTTCACCTGAAACCTGGTGTAAAGAAACGCTTCCGGATGGCAAAAAATCCTGTAGTAAAATTACATTCACAATCTGTAATTCTTGATCGGTGTCAATTTTGGGGATCTGCCCCTTTGTTATGATTTCCACAGGCAAAATATGCAGGTAACGAGAATTGAAAGCAGAATCTCCCTTTGATTGTCTGAAGCCCGAAGCCATCGCCGCACTGGCCGAAGACATTACCTATGCCAAGGCCACCAAGCCCGCATACAAGACTATCCCTCTGGCCATCACGGCAGGCGCCTTCATCGCCATCGCCTTCGTCTTCTACATCACCGTCACTACCGGCTCGAGCGGCATGTCCTGGGGCATGGCCAAGCTGGTCGGTGGTCTCTGCTTCTCCCTCGGCCTCATCCTCTGTGTGCTGCTCGGCGCCGAGCTGTTCACCTCCACCACCCTGACCCTGGTGGCCAAGGCGGCCAATCGCATCAGCTGGGCCCAGCTGCTCAAGAACTGGGGACTCGTCTACTTCGGCAACCTCATCGGCGGGCTCATCATCGTCGGCCTCATCATCATGTCGGCGGAATACATGGCGGCAGATGGTCAGTGGGGACTGAACGCCATGAAAGTGGCCCAGCACAAGATCCATCACACCTTCTTCGAAGCCGTGGCCCTTGGCATCCTCTGTAACCTCATGGTGTGTCTCGCCGTGTGGATGGCCTTCGGTGCCCGCAGTGCCACCGACAAGGTGATGGTGATGCTGCTCCCCGTCGCCATGTTCGTGGCCTCCGGTTTCGAGCACAGCATCGCAAACATGTTTATGATCCCGGTCGGTATCGCCATTCACAGCGTCGCGGGCCCGGAATTCTGGCAGGCCATCGGCCAGGACCCGGCGACCTTTGCCGACCTGACCGTATCCAATTTCGTCTTGCACAACCTGATCCCTGTCACCATTGGCAATATCATTGGTGGTGGCGTCATGGTAGGACTGACTTACTGGTTTATCTTCCGTCGCCATCATTAAGGATGGCGGCAGACACATAAATACCTTGAGAGGTAATGAAAATGGCAGAACTTAACGAACAGTTCCAAAAAGCATGGGAAGGCTTCGCAGCCGGTGAATGGCAGACCTCTGTCAACACCCGTGACTTCATCCAGAAGAACTACACCCCGTATGAAGGTGACGAGTCCTTCCTGGCTGGCGCGACCGAAGCCACCACCAAGCTGTGGGACAAGGTCATGGAAGGCATCAAGATCGAAAACCGCACTCACGCGCCAGTCGATTTTGATACCGACCTGCCCTCCACCATTACCGCTCACGATGCTGGCTATATCGATCAGGGCCTGGAGCAAATCGTTGGTCTGCAGACTGACAAGCCGCTCAAGCGCGCCATCATCGCCAATGGCGGTATCAAGATGGTCAAGACCTCTTGCGAAGTGTACGGTCGCCAGCTTGACCCCATGGTCGAGAAGATCTTCACCGAGTACCGCAAGACTCACAACCAGGGCGTGTTCGACGTCTACACCAAAGACATCCTGAACTGCCGCAAGTCCGGCGTCATCACCGGTCTGCCGGATGCCTACGGCCGTGGCCGCATCATCGGTGACTACCGTCGTGTTGCCCTGTACGGTATCGACTTCCTGATGGCCGACAAACTGGCCCAGTTCAAGTCCCTGCAGGCTGACCTGGAAAACGGTGTCAACCTGGAAGCCACCATCCGTCTGCGCGAAGAGATCTCCGAGCAGCACCGTGCCCTGGCCCAGATGAAGGTGATGGCTGCCAAATATGGCTGCGACATCTCCGTACCGGCCAAGACCGCCAAAGAAGCCGTACAGTGGACCTACTTCGCCTACCTGGCGGCCGTCAAGTCCCAGAACGGCGCGGCCATGTCCTTCGGTCGTACCTCCAGCTTCCTGGACATCTACATTGAGCGTGACCTGCAAAAAGGCCTGATCACCGAGCAAGAAGCCCAGGAGCTGATGGACCACATGGTCATGAAGCTGCGCATGGTTCGCTTCCTGCGTACCCCGGAATACGATTCACTGTTCTCCGGCGACCCGATGTGGGCCACCGAGACCCTGGCCGGTATGGGCGTTGATGGCCGTACTCTGGTCACCAAGAACAGCTTCCGTATGCTGAACACCCTGTACACCATGGGCCCGTCCCCTGAGCCGAACCTGACCATCCTGTGGTCTGAGAAGCTGCCGGTCGGTTTCAAGAAGTACTGTGCCAAGGTATCCATCGAGACCTCTTCCGTTCAGTACGAGAACGACGACCTGATGCGTCCGGACTTCAACAACGATGACTACGCCATCGCTTGCTGTGTGTCCCCGATGATCGTCGGCAAACAGATGCAGTTCTTCGGTGCCCGTGCCAACCTGGCCAAGACCATGCTGTACGCCATCAACGGCGGTATGGACGAGAAGCTCAAGATCCAGGTCGGTCCGAAAACCGAAATGGTCACCTCCGAGTACCTCGACTACAACGACGTGATGGACAGACTGGATCACTTCATGGACTGGCTGGCCAAACAGTACGTCGCCGCCCTGAACATCATCCACTACATGCACGACAAGTACAGCTACGAAGCCTCCCTGATGGCGCTGCACGACCGTGACGTCTATCGCACCATGGCATGCGGCATCGCCGGTCTGTCTGTTGCGGCTGACTCCCTGTCTGCCATCAAGTACGCCAAGGTCAAGCCGGTACGTGATGCCGATGGCGTCTCCATCGACTTCGAAATCGAAGGCGAGTACCCGCAGTTCGGTAACAACGACGCTCGCGTCGATGACATCGCCTGCGACCTGGTCGAGCGCTTCATGAAGAAGATTCAGAAGCTGAACACCTACCGCGGCGCCGTGGCTACCCAGTCCGTGCTGACCATCACCTCCAACGTGGTGTACGGCAAGAAGACCGGTAACACCCCGGATGGTCGTCGCGCCGGTGCGCCGTTCGGCCCGGGCGCCAACCCGATGCACGGTCGTGACCAGAAGGGTGCCGTTGCTTCCCTGACGTCCGTTGCCAAGCTGCCGTTCGCCTACGCCAAAGATGGTATCTCCTATACCTTCTCCATCGTGCCGAACGCCCTGGGCAAAGACATGGAAGCCCAGAAAGCCAACCTGGCTGGCCTGATGGATGGTTACTTCCACCACGAAGCCAACCTGGAAGGTGGTCAGCACCTGAACGTCAACGTGATGAACCGTGAAATGCTGCTGGACGCCATGGAAAACCCGGAGAAATATCCGCAGTTGACCATCCGCGTATCCGGTTATGCCGTTCGCTTCAACTCCTTGACCAAGGAGCAACAGCAAGACGTCATCACCCGTACCTTCACCGCCTCTCTGTAATAGAGTCTCGGTGAACAAAAACCGGCGCCTGGGCGCCGGTTTTTTTATGCCTGATAGTCAGGGAGCATGGCCTGAAAACCTGCAGGCAAGGTCGTCCCCCCCTCCTCTCACCCGCCTTGTTCAGGGCCGCTCCCCTGCCGCCAGACGGCGGTTGATATCGGCGATGACCGGGGCGATGTCCGCCAGGGTGTCGATGACGTAATGCGCTCCCGCCGCCCGCAGTTTGGCCTCCGCTGGTGCGCGCCTCTCGGCGATTTCGGCGTCGCTCATGGCGGCGAACTCCTCCCAGGTGGCGCCAAACTCGTTGCCGGAAACCGACAATCCCACGGTCCACATGCCCGCGTTCAACCCTTCGCTGATGCCCGGCACGGCATCATCCACCTTGATGCAGCGATGCACGGCGCTTATTCCCAGCTCAATCACATTGGCCAGCGCCATCCAGGGGCCGGGGCGACCGCCCGCCTTGAGGTCATCGGTGGCGACCCAGTGATCCGGGTGATAGCCGTGAGCGGCCGCCGCCGGCACCAGCGCCTCCATTACCGGACGGGGATAACCGGAACAGGAGCCGATCCGCAGCCCTTGTGCTCGCAGCCCATCCAGCACCGGCAACACACCCGGGATGGGGGCGGCGAAGCGGGTCACGGCGGCGATCTGCAGCGGCATAAAGGTGTGATAGAGGTGGTCCACCTCGGCGTGACTCATGGGGTGGCCGAAGCGGGCCTGCCAGCGGGCATCCACCGAGGGCAGACGGCCCAGCGTCGCGATATGATCCCATTTGCCCAGCCCCATGGGCTGGCGCGCCTCATCCAGGGTCACGGGGAAGTCATAGGCGCGGGCGAAGGCCTCGACGAAGATGGAGGTGGGGGCGAAGGAGCCGAAATCGATGACGGTACCGGCCCAGTCGAGGATCAGCGCCTCCACGTCGGTGGTCGGTTGGATGGCAATCTGCAAGTCAGTCATGGTGATCTTCCTGTTTCGGTGAAAGCGCGATCTCGCCAAGGGCGCGATCCAGAATGGCGATGGCGCGCACCAGCTCGGCGCGAGCGATATTGAGCGGGGGCGAGAGCTGGATGACATTGCCCTGGGAGACCTTGAAGCTGAGCCCGAGTTCCAGACAGCGGTAGAGCAGCCGCTCGGCGGCCTCGCTGTTTCGAGCTCGACTCTGATGATCGACCACCAGATCGAGCGCCCAGAGCAAACCGATACCGCGCACCTGGCCGATCAGAGGGTGGCGCTCGGCAAGCGCCGCAAGCTCGCGCGCCATAAAGCGGCCGTCCTCCCGCGCTTTTTCCAGCAGTCCCTCTTCACGGATGGTGGCGATGGTGGCGAGGGCCGCCGCACAGCCGACGGGGCTCTTCTCGTGGGTGTAGTGACCGAGCGAAATAGCCGCCGCCTGATTGAAACGATCGCGAGTGATGAGCGCGGCAAACGGCACCACCCCGCCCCCCAGCCCCTTGCCCAGGCAGATGATGTCAGGCTCGATGCCGAACTCTTCGAAGCTGAACCAGTGGCCGGTGCGACCCAGGGCATTGGGGATCTCGTCGACGATCAGCAGCACCTGGTGGCGATCGCAGATCTCCCGCACCCGCTGCCAATATGCCCTTGAGGGCACCTGCACATCGGTGTTGCGGATGGGCTCGGCGATAAAGGCGCCGATTCCTCCCTCCTTCTCGATGACGTATTCCAGATAATCGGCGTAGTGCAGATCATCCCCCTCGCCGCGATACCAGACGCCGCGATAGCGGGTGGGGGGCGGAATACGCTCCACTCCGGCCATCAAGGGGCCCATACCGGCACGAAAACAGGCCTCGCCGCCGACCGAGATGGCATCGAGGGAGGCGCCGTGAAAGGCATCCCACAGGGACACCACCTTGCTGTTGCCGGTGATAAAGCGGGCGAGCTTCAGGGCAATCCCCACCACCTCGCTGCCGCCGGGGGCGAACAGCACCCGGTTGAGATCGCCGGGGGCCAGCTCGGCCAGGGTACGGGCACAGTCGATGGCGACCCGATGGGTGTAGCGGCGGGGCGCAAACGACAAAGCGGCGAGTTGCTGCTGCACCGCGGCCACCACCCTGGGGTGGCCGTGACCCAGCTGATGAACGCTGTTACCGTGAAAATCGAGGTAACGCTTGCCCGATACGCTGGTCAGCCAGCTCCCCTGCGCTCCCTCAAGCAAGTCCAGACAGGGGGTGGAGAGCGCCTGATGGAGAAAGTAGCGGCTATCCTCCGCCAATCCGGCCTGTATCACCTCGCTCTGAGCCGCCCACCAGCGCGTCCGCCCCTCGCCGAGGTTTATGTCCCCTTCGCTGTCGGCGCGGCCGCTGCCGTGCAGCTTATGGTCATGCAAATCGTGGCCACGCAGATCGTGACCGTGAAGCGCTTGGCTCGTCATCGTGCGTCCCCCTGCCAGTAGCAGGCGCTGGCCATGGCCGCGAGCAAGCCGCGCACCCGCTCTGGCGTCACGTCACCGATATTGCCGATACGGAAGCAATCGGCCTGGGAGACCTTGCCCGGATAGATGACAAAGCCCTGCCCCTTGAGCCGCTGGTAGAAGTCGGCGAAGCGGTAATCCGGGTGGGCTGGGGAGTAGAAGGCGGTGATGATGGGGGATTGCCACTCCTCTGGCAGCAGCGGCGCAAAACCGAGGGCGGCCATGCCATCCACCAGGGTGCGCTGATTCTCGCTGTAACGCTGATGGCGGGCGTCGATCCCGCCCTCCTCTTCCAGCTCGCGCAGAGCCTGGGCAAAGGCGAGCACGGTATGGGTGGGCGAGGTAAAGCGCCACTTGCCCCCCTGCTGCTCCATGGTCTGCCACTGGGCGTGCAGGTCAAGGGAGACCGAACGGGCACGACCGGCGCAGGCCGTGAGCGCGGTGCGGCGGGCGATGACGAAGCCAAAACCCGGCACCCCCTGAATGCACTTGTTGGCGGAGCTGATGAGAAACTCGATGCCAAGGCGCCCCATGTCGATGGGGATGCCGCCAAAGCTGCTCATGGCATCGACGATCAGGCGGATGCCGCGGCGCTGGCAGAGCTCGGCCACCTCCTCAAGGGGGTTGAGCATGCCGGTGGTGGTCTCGCAGTGCACCATGGCCAGATGGGTGATCTCGGGGTGGCGCGCCAACATGGCCTCGATGGCTGCGGGTTCCGGGCGGGTTGTCTCGCCGCAGTCGAGCTCATGGTGGCGCAGGCCAAGACAGCGGGCCATCTCCCCCATGCGGGCACCGTAGGCACCATTGTTGATGATCAGCAGGCACTCATCGACGCCGATGGCCGAGCCCAGCACGCTCTCCACCACATAGCTGCCGCTCCCCTGCAGCAGCACGGCGCTGTAGTCGCTTTCATATTCCGGGCCGGTGGCGAGGCGCACCAGCTCGCGGCGAATGGGCTCCACCACCCCCTGGTTGTAGTCCGCATCCCAGGTGCAACTGTCTTGCAGCATGGCGGCACGCACAGTCGCGGTGGTCGAGAGGGGGCCCGGGGTCAGCAGCAGGTAATCGGCGGCGGCAGGGGCCGCAGGAATATGGGTCATGACTTCGCTCCTTTTGGTATATACCAGATTGAGCGCATTGTGGGTAACAGCCCCGCCAAGGTCAAAGGGGTGCCCTTACGTGCAACAAAAAATTCATTTTCGGCGCCGTGATCGCGATAATCTAGGAAGCCAGAACCACAGGGGCAACACTGGTCTTTACCAATGTACTTTGACACCTCTGTTTAGCGACCGGATCGACGACCAGACCTGTGCCCAACTCATTGCACAACCAGGGACTTTCATGAGCAAACCCCAATACCTGCAGATCAAGGATGCCCTCGCCAACCAGATCCTGGCGGGGGGCCTGGCCCCCAACGACAAGCTCCCCTCCGAGCGGCTGCTGGGGGAACTCTACGGCACCACCCGGGTCACCATCCGCGAGGCGCTGGTACAGCTGGAGGCCAACGGCCTTATCTATCGGGAGGATCGCCGCGGCTGGTTCGTCACTCCGCCGCGCTTTCGCCTCAATCCCAGACGCACCTCCAACTTTCACCAGATAGTGCGCGAGCAAGGGGGTGAGCCACGCACCGAGCTCCTGGAAAAAAGCCGCCAGGCGGTGCCGCCGGCGCTGATGGTACGGCTGCAGCTCAAGCCATTCGACAGCCTGTTTCTGCTCAAGCGGCTGCGCTACGCCAACGGGCGCGCCATCTGCTATTGCGAGAACCATTGCCTGCCAGAGCGGGTGCCCGGCCTGCTGGAGCTGGATCTCAACGGCAGCCTGACCGAGACCTACCAGGCCCATTACGATCTTCTTTACGCCCGCATGCAGGTGCGCTTCTTCCCCACTGCCCTGCCGGACGAGGTGGCCAAGGCGCTCGGGGCTACCGCCGGGCTACCCGCCCTGCGCCTGGAGCGACTCAACTTCGATCAGCACGGCCGGGTACTCGACTTCGATCTGGAGTACTGGCGCCACGACAGCCTGGAGATCGAGGTGGATACCCAGGAGTGACGTAGGCAAAACGTCACGGGGCCGTCACAGGATCGTAATAAAGCTCCCCTAGCCTCTCTCTCGACCAATCTGGTTTATACCAATCCAACCGACATGGAGAAGAGGATGAAACAGGGAACCCATCTGCTGGCCGCCGCCGTGCTGACCGCCATGACAGCCCCGGCACTGGCTGCCACCGATCTCACCGTCTACACCGCCTTCGAACCGGAGCAGCTCGGCGAGCTGAAAACCGCGTTCGAGCGCCAGCATCCGGACATCAACATCAAGTGGGTGCGCGACTCCACCGGCGTGGTCACCGCCCGCTTGCTGGCGGAAAAAGCCCAGCCCAAAGCGGACGTGGTGTGGGGTCTGGCCGCCACCAGCCTGATGCAGCTCGATCAGCAGCAGATGTTGACCGGTTACGCTCCCAAAGGGCTGGAGAGGCTCGACAGCCGCTTTCGCGACAGCAAGGCCGAGCCCCACTGGATCGGTCTGGACGCTTTCTTCAGCGCCATTTGCTTCAACAAGGTAGAGGCGGAGAAACAGGGGATCCCGGCGCCGACTAGCTGGGCCGATCTCACCAAGCCCGTCTACAAGGGCAAGGTGATCATGCCCAACCCCAGCTCCTCCGGCACCGGCTACCTGAGCGTCGCCGGCTGGCTGCAGACCATGGGCGAGCAGCAGGGCTGGCAATTTATGAACGGTCTGCACCAGAACATCGACCGCTACACCCACTCGGGTTCGGCCCCCTGCAAGCTGGCCGCCAGCGGCGAGACGGTGATCGGTATCTCCTTTGACTTCCCGGCCACCAGCCTCAAGGCCAAGGGAGCCCCCATCGAGGTGGTGTTCCCGAAAGAGGGTTCGGGCTGGGACATGGAAGCCGCCGCCATCATCAAGGGCACCCCCAAGCTGGAGGCCGCCAAACAGCTGCTCGACTTTGCCGCCACCGAACAGGCCAACGCCCTCTACAACAAGTCGTTCGCCGTGGTCGCCATCCCGGAGATGGCCAAGCCCAGAGCCGGCTATCCGGTGGACATCAACAGCCAGATGATCGACAACGACTTTGGCTGGGCTGCCCGCGAGCGCAACGCCATCCTGGCCCAGTGGAGCGCCAGCTTCGACGGCAAGACCGAAGCCAAGCAGTAATCCCGCTGGGGGCTGGTTTGAGCAATGCCAATGCACCCAGGGCGATAAACAGATTGCCGAAGGCCAACCCAGGTTGGCCTTCTCTTTTTGGCATCGCCTCACGTGTTTGTGTCGTCCTCAATGGGTGGCACCTAACTCATCCACAAGCGACCAAGCTAGCTGCTGGCGACCCGATGTCATCTGACTGTCATCAAGCCGTCATCCCCCGATCACCTGACCGTCACACTTCATCCGCAAACTGGTATATACCAAATCAGTAGCGAGTCGCACCATGACCCAGCCCTATCTGGACATCCAACACCTCAACAAGCAGTTCGGCGCTTTTCAGGCCCTCAAGGGGATCTCCCTGACCATTGAGCCGGGAGAGTTTATCTGTTTTCTCGGCCCCTCCGGCTGTGGCAAGACCACCCTGCTCAGAGCCATCGCCGGGCTGGATCTGCCGGACAGCGGCGAGATCTGGCAAGGGGGGCGCAATATCTCCCAACTGCCGCCCCAGCAGCGCGATTTTGGCATCGTGTTCCAGTCCTACGCCCTCTTCCCCAACCTGACGGTGGCCCAGAACATCGCCTTCGGCCTCGAGAATCAGAGGCTGGCGCGGGATCTCATCAAGGAGCGGGTCGATCACTGGCTGGGGCTGGTGGGTCTCACTGCCCAGTCCCACAAGTACCCGAGCCAGATCTCCGGCGGCCAGCAGCAGCGGGTAGCGCTGGCCCGCGCGCTCGCCCTCTCCCCCGGTCTGTTGTTGCTGGACGAACCCCTCAGCGCGCTGGATGCGCTGGTGCGCACCCACCTTCGCAGCGAGATCCGCGCCCTGCAGCAGCGCCTTGGCATCACCACCATCATGGTGACCCACGATCAGGAAGAGGCGCTGACCATGGCCGACCGCATCGTGGTGATGGAGGGCGGTCGCATCGTCCAGGTGGGCACCCCGCAGGAGATCTACCACAGGCCTTCGAGCCGCTTCGTGGCAAGCTTTGTCGGCACCATGAACTTCCTCGAGACCCTGGTGCTCGGCCCCACCCAGGTGCGCCTCAATGAACACCCCCTGCCGCTCGCCAACCAGGCCAACCCTGGCAGCAAATTGCAGGTGGCGATCCGCCCCGAGGCGATCACTCTGGGTACGCCGAGCGAGCCCTGTCTTGGGCAACATGGCGTTGAAGCAACCATCGAGCAAGTGGAGTTTCTCGGCGCCGCCCAGCGCCTTATCTGCATCGCCGACACCTATCTGGGCCCGCAGCAAATTCTGGTGGAGCGCCCCACCCACGAGCTGCCCAAACACGAGCAGGGTGGCTGGCGCAGCGGCATGCGCTGCTCCCTGCATTGGCCCGTCGCGGCGATGCAACTGTTTGAAGGAGAGCGCCCATGACTGCCCCCCTTGCGACCTCCTCCCTGTTGCCGCCAACGACAACCCGACAAGACGCCCGCTGGCAGCGCCTCTGTTTCGGCTGGAGCCGGGATCAGCTGCTGCAACTGATCCTGCTGGTGCTCGGCATCGCCCTGCTGGTAGGGGGCCTCTTGCTGCCCCTGCTCACCATGCTGCAAAAGAGCCTGCAGGATGAGAACGGGCTCTGGGTGGGGCTTGCCAACTTCAGCGCCTACTTCGACTCCCCTCATCTGGGGCGTACCATCGGCAACACCCTCTGGCTCGGGGTGCTGATCACCGCGCTGGTGGTGACCATCGCCTTCGGCTACGCCTACGCCCTCACCCGTACCTGCATGCCGGGCAAGCCCCTGTTTCGCCTCATCGGCCTTATTCCGCTCCTTATGCCCTCCCTGCTGCCCGCCATCAGTCTGGTCTACTGGTTCGGCAATCAGGGAGTTGCCAAGGGGCTGCTCGGCGGCGAGAGCATCTACGGCCCCATCGGCATCGTCATTGGTCTGGGCTTC
The DNA here is from genome assembly GCF_000820165.1 of Aeromonas taiwanensis. GTDB lineage: Bacteria > Pseudomonadota > Gammaproteobacteria > Enterobacterales > Aeromonadaceae > Aeromonas > Aeromonas taiwanensis. Next base: position 118,214 of record NZ_CDDD01000056.1, on the reverse strand, counting down.
TGGTGCTTCCCCCACGCCCTGATGATCCTTATCACGGCGCTCGGTCAGAGCGATGCCCGCCTCTATGAAGCCTCCCGGGTGCTGGGCAGCAGCGGCTGGCGCACCTTTGTCACCGTCACCTTGCCCACCGCCCGTTATGGCCTTTTAAGCGCCGCCATCGCGGTCTTCACCCTCACCATCTGCGACTTCGGGGTGGCCAAGGTGATTGGCGGCCAGTACAGCGTGCTGGCCACCGACATCTACCGGCAGGTGATCGGGATGCAGAACTTCTCGCTGGGCGCCGTTGCCAGCGTCACTCTGCTGCTACCGGCACTGTTGAGCTTTGCCCTGGAGCACAGGGTGCGCAGCAAGATGCAGGAGCAGAGCAGCACCAAGGCGGTGCCCTATCAGCCCAAACCCCATCGGCTACGGGATCTGCTGGCCCTCGGTTGGTGCACCCTCTGGGCCCTGCTGTTTCTGGCGCTGGTAGGGATGGCGGTTTATGGCTCCCTGGTGCAGTTCTGGCCCTATAACCTTGGGCTGACACTGGATCACTACGCCTTTGACAGCAACAGCGTCTACGGCTGGCAGCCCTTTACCAACACCTTGCAACTTGGCCTCTATACCGCGCTTATCGGCACCGTGCTGGTGATGGTGCTGGCCTGGGCGCAGGAGAAGGGACGCCACTTTGCATGGCTGCGTCAGTTGCTGCACCTCTTGGCCATGCTGTCCCTGGCGGTGCCCGGCATGGTGCTGGGGCTGGGTTACATCTTCTTTTTCAACGGCAATCCGCTCTTTGGCACTCTCTATGGCACTCTGCCGCTGATGGTGCTCTCCTGCGTCATCCACTACTACACCGTGGGCCATATGACGGCGCTGACCAGCCTCAAGCAACTGCCCAAGGAGCTGGAGCTGGTGGCCATCTCATTGCGAATCCCGCTCTGGAAGGCGTTCTGGCGCGTCACCCTGCCCGCCTCCCTGCCGGCCCTGCTGGAGATCTTCATCTATCTGTTCGTCAACGCCATGACCACCACCTCGGCGGTGATCTTCCTCTACTCGAGCGACAGCGTGCTCGCCTCCATCGCCGTGCTCAATATGGAGGATTCCGGCGATACCGCCGCGGCTGCCGCCATGGCCACCCTGATCCTGCTGGCCGCCGCCACCGTCAAGCTGCTCCAGCTCTTTTTGAGCCGCGCCCTGCTGGATCGCACCCAGCGCTGGCGCCACCCATAACCTTATCGAGGAGTCATGATGTCCACTCTCCCCTTCTGGCTGGCCGAAGCGCTCGCCGCCGAACAACCCGCGCCGCCCACGCCCCTCGTCGGCCACCACGAGGCCGATGTTTGTATCGTCGGCGGCGGCTTTACCGGGCTCTGGAGTGCCATCGCCCTTAAACAGGCCGAACCTGCCTTACGTATCATGGTGCTGGAAAAAGACCTGTGCGGCAGCGGCGCCTCCGGGCGCAACGGCGGCTGCCTGCTCACCTGGTCGGCCAAATACCTGACGTTAAAGCGCCTCTTTGGCGAGCAGCAGGCCGCCTGGCTGGTGCAAAGATCCGAGCAGGCGGTGCACGAGATTGCCCGCTTCTGCGAAAAGCACCACATAGAGGCAGAGCTGAGGGTCGAGGGCACCTGCTACACCGCCACCAGCGAGGCCCAGCGCGGTCTGATGGAGCCGGTATTGCAGGAACTCAAACGAGCCGGTCTTAACCAGTGGCAGGCAATTGCGGAGGGTGAACTGGCAAGACAGAGCGGCTCCCACGTTCATCTGGAGGGGCTCTACAGCCCCCACGCGGGCTCGGTGCAACCGGCGTTGTTGGTGCGCGGCCTGTTGCGGGTGGCACGGGCGCTGGGGGTCGAGGTTTATGAGCACTCCCCCATGCAGCGCCTCGAAGGGGGCCAGCCGGCGCGGGTGCAGACGCCGCAGGGCGAGGTGCGAGCCCGCAAGGTGGTGCTGGCCCTCAACAGCGCCATGGCGACGCACTTTCGCGAGTTTCGCCGCAGCATAGTGCTGGTCTCCTCCGATATGGTGATCACCGACCCTGCGCCACAGGCGCTTGCCGCCCAGCAGCTTGAGCACGGCCGCGCCGTGGTGGATGGCCGCACCTTTGTGCATTACTACCGATCCACTCCGCAAGGGCGGCTGATGCTGGGCAAGGGGGGCAACACCTTTGCCTTTGCCAACCGCCATCTGGCCGAGTTCGATGCCCCCAGCCGTTATCTTGCCCCCCTCACCCGCACCCTGCGCCGCTTCTTTCCGGCCCTTGCAGAGGTGCCCATTGCCGCCAGCTGGTGCGGCGCCTCCGATCGCTCGGTGGATGGCCTTCCCTTCTTCGGCCACTGGCGAGGGCAGCACAATATCGTCTATGGCCTCGGCTATTCCGGCAACGGCGTGGCGCAGAGCTGGATGGGTGGCCAGATCCTGGCGGCCCTGGTGAGAGACGAGTCGCGGGAAGCGGACAAGCCGTGGCGCGACTGCGCCCTGGTGAGCGGCCCGCGCGGCTACTTTCCGCCCGAGCCTTTGCGCTGGCTAGGAGCCATGGTGGTGCGCAATGCCATCCGGCGCAAGGAGCGGGCAGAAGACGAGGGGCGAACAGTGCCCTGGTATGACAAGCGGCTGGCCAGACTTGCCGATGCGGCGGGCAAGGCAGACAAGTAGACGCCTTCACAGCGCTTTGTAAGGAGCCAGCAAGCCGAAGGGGCAGGAGAGTGATGACTCCCCTGCCCCTTCGCAGTTGGTACGGCTCGCGGCTGGCCCGATAGACGGGTCTGGCGTTAGCTGGCCCAGGTGATGATATGGTCGGCCCAATCGCCGGCATGTACCTCGTGGATCACCTTGCCGCGCACGGATTGACCGGCCTGGTGCATGGCGCTGCGGCTGCCGGTGATAAGGGGATGCCAAGCCGGCAGGCTCTGCCCTTCCGCCAGCAGGCGATAGGCGCAGGTGGAGGGCAGCCAGTTGAACTCGGCAATCTTGTCGTGGGTGATCTGCAGGCAGTCCGGCTCTTTCTTAAAGCGGTTGCCGTAGTCGGAGCACTGGCAGGTCTTGGTATTGAGCAGGTTGCAGGCCACGTTGGTGAACACCAGCTCCTCGGTGTCCTCGTCGATCAGCTTGTTCAGGCAGCACTTGCCGCAGCCGTCGCACAGGGACTCCCACTCGGCCGTGGTCATCTGTTGCAGGCTTTTTACCTGCCAAAAGGGGGCGGTCTGCACGGGTTCACTCTGCTGCATGAAAATTGGCTCACTCAATACACTGACAAGCGCGTGGTTATACGCCCTATGGCCCGATTTTTCAAGGTTAGTGGTTTTATCTTTACGACCAATAATCGCCTAGGTACGCCCTCTTTCTAACTTCAAGCAGGGGATAACCACTATATTCGCACCCTACCGCTCATTTGGAGTAGATCGCAATGGTCCTTTGAGAATAACCACCCGCTTACCCCCTCGACAGAGGCTTATTAAGCCGAGTACAGTGTTACATGCAGTAAAATTATAGTTGTATTAGCCCCCCCCCACTTTTATACAATAAGGCGTTGCATCGTGAACATTGTCTTTAATGTAAATGGGAAGAAAGTTCCGCTCAAATCCTTAAGGTTCATAAGTAAAGAAAATCAGCTGGAGGTAATGCGGGGTTGGTTCTTTGATAACTTCGAGGATCCCGTAGAGTCATGTCCTTATAATGGGCGTGAAGGAGGCTATGCTTATATTTATGGTGGACCATATGATGCAAGCGACGAGCTGCAAGAGATGTTTGGACAGTATGTAAAAGAAAACTACATTGATGAGTTAACAGAAGAGCTTCAAGATCAATGCTACGAATGGTCAGGTAACTCTAATAATATTGATGATTGGTACGATGAAGACTTGTATGATGCAGTGACGTCTTCTGGAGAACCTTTTGTTAAATTCGTTGATAATATTGAAAGTATAAAAGCACTAGCAAAAGATAAAAACGAACAGCAGCAGAAAAATCATCTACTTAGTATTCTGTACACAAATGTCATTACAGCCTTAGAAACGCTTTATGTTGAGTTATTCATCAACTCTATAGAGAAAGATGACTCCTATATAGCTGATTGTATCGAAAAAGGTAAGACGGAGTTCAAAGTAAGCAAAGAGATCGCTGCTTTACCTTTCAAGGGGGAGCCTATTGAAAGGATAAGGGAGGAGCTCATTAAGGCAATTAAAGAACACTTGATTAGTGCAAGCTGGCATAGCACAAGCAAAGTTATTAGTCGTTACAAAGCAACGTTCAATATTGAAGTTAAGAAAGACTGGCCAATTGACGAGATTGAACTGGCAACAATTAATCGAAACCATTTAGTGCATAGGGGTGGAAAGGATAAAGAGGGCAACCCTGTAATAATTACGGAGCAGGACCTTGCAACACTAGTAGAGAGTGCAACAAGTCTTGCAAATTCACTCTACAATAGCTTGAATACAGCTATTGGAAAAAACAACACTCTACAGCTAGATGAAAGACCATTTATGCTTGAGCTTTAATATAATAAAAATGCCGCCCTCGGGCGGCATTTTCAATTAGAGATAACGGGCTAAGCAGAATTACCAGCCGGTCACTTCACGCAGAGCTTTGCCGATATCGGCCAGGGAGCGCACGGTTTTTACGCCGGCATCTTCCAGGGCGGCAAATTTCTCGGCCGCGGTGCCTTTACCACCGGCGATGATGGCGCCCGCATGACCCATGCGCTTGCCAGCCGGGGCGGTGACGCCCGCGATGTAGGAGACCACCGGCTTGGTGACATGGGCCTTGATGTAGGCCGCCGCGTCTTCCTCGGCGTTGCCGCCGATCTCGCCGATCATCACGATGGCTTCGGTCTGCGGATCGTTCTGGAACATCTCCAGGATGTCGATGAAGTTGGAACCCGGGATGGGGTCACCACCGATACCGACGCAGGTGGACTGGCCGAAGCCCTCGTCCGTGGTCTGCTTGACCGCTTCGTAGGTCAGGGTGCCGGAGCGGGAGACGATGCCCACCTTGCCAGGCTTGTGGATGTGGCCAGGCATGATACCGATCTTGCACTCACCCGGGGTGATGACGCCCGGGCAGTTCGGGCCGATCATCCGCACGCCGGTTTCCTGCAGCTTCACCTTGACGTCCAGCATGTCCAGGGTCGGGATGCCTTCGGTGATGGTGACGATGAGCTTGATGCCGGCATCGATGGCTTCCAGGATGGCGTCCTTGCAGAACGGGGCCGGTACATAGATGACGGAGGCGGTGGCGCCGGTGGCTTCCACGGCGTCACGGACGGTGTTGAACACCGGCAGGCCCAGGTGAGTGGTGCCGCCCTTGCCCGGCGACACGCCGCCGACCATCTGGGTACCGTAGGCAATCGCCTGTTCGGAGTGGAAGGTACCCTGACCGCCGGTAAAGCCCTGGCAGATCACCTTGGTGTCTTTGTTGATCAGAACGCTCATTATTTGGCCTCCGCTGCTTTTACCACTTGCTGAGCTGCGTCAGTCAGACTCGTTGCGGCGATGATATTGAGGCCGCTGTCGGCCAGTTTACGGGCACCCAGTTCGGCATTGTTGCCTTCCAGACGCACCACCACGGGCACTTTCACCCCGACTTCCTTCACGGCACCGATGATGCCTTCCGCGATCATGTCGCAGCGCACGATGCCACCGAAGATGTTGACCAGCACGGCTTGTACCTTGCTGTCGGACAGGATGATCTTGAAGGCCTCGGTCACGCGCTCCTTGGTGGCGCCGCCGCCGACGTCCAGGAAGTTGGCAGGGGAACCACCGTGCAGGTTGACGATGTCCATGGTACCCATGGCCAGGCCCGCGCCGTTGACCATGCAGCCGATGTTGCCATCGAGCGCCACGTAGTTCAGCTCCCACTGGGCGGCGTGCGCTTCACGGGGGTCATCCTGAGACGGGTCGTGCATCTCGCGCAGCTTGGGCTGGCGATACAGGGCGTTGGCGTCGATGTTGATCTTGCCGTCCAGGCAGTGCAGGTTGCCCTTGTCGGTGATGACCAGGGGGTTGATCTCCAGCAGGGCGAAGTCGCAGTCCAGGAACATCTGGCCCAGGCCCATGAAGATCTTGGTGAACTGCTTGATCTGATCGCCGACCAGACCCAGCTTGAAGGCCAGCTCGCGCGCTTGGTAAGGCTGCGGACCCACCAGGGGATCGATGGCGGCCTTGTGAATGAGTTCCGGGGTCTCGTGGGCGACTTTCTCGATCTCCACGCCACCTTCGGTAGAGGCCATGAAGACCACGCGGCGAGAGCCACGGTCAACCACGGCGCCCAGGTAAAGCTCCTTGGCGATGTCGGTGCAGGATTCAACCAGGATCTTGGTGACAGGCTGACCGTTGGCGTCAGTCTGGTAGGTTACCAGGTTCTTGCCGAGCCACTGCTGGGCAAAGGCGCGGATCTCGTCCTTGCTCTTGGCCAGCTTGACGCCGCCCGCTTTACCACGGCCACCGGCGTGGACCTGGCACTTGACGACCCAGGTGTTGCCGCCAATCTTGTCGGCCGCTTCGGCCGCTTCCTGCGGAGTGGCGCAGGCATAACCTTCGGAGACCGGCAGGCCATACTCGGCAAACAGCTGTTTTGCCTGATATTCATGCAGATTCATAGATGCTCTATCCGTGTTGTAGGTATTTCCGTCCGGGGCTCGTGTTTCTCAATCCCCTGTGAATGGGGGCCTGGGCGGCCCCTCGTTATCTTTCAGTCAGTCGCTCAGACATCCAGCAGCAGACGGGTCGGGTCTTCCAGCAGCTCCTTGACGGAAACCAGGAAGCCCACGGACTCGCGGCCGTCGATGATGCGGTGATCGTAGGAGAGCGCCAGGTACATCATCGGCAGGATCTCGACCTTGCCGTCGACGGCCATGGGGCGGTCCTGGATCTTGTGCATGCCCAGAATGGCGCTCTGGGGCGGGTTGATGATGGGGGTGGACATCAGGGAGCCGAACACGCCACCGTTGGTGATGGTGAAGTTGCCACCGGTCAGTTCGTCCACGGTCAGCTTGCCGTCACGGCCCTTGCCGGCCAGATCCTTGATGGCCTTCTCGATGTCCGCCAGGCTCATGCTGTCGCAGTCGCGCAGGACCGGGGTCACCAGACCACGGGGGGTGGAGACGGCGATGCTGACGTCGAAGTAGTTGTGGTAGACGATGTCGTCACCGTCCAGCGCCGCGTTCACTTCCGGGTAGCGCTTGAGGGATTCGACAACGGCCTTCACGTAGAAGGACATGAAGCCGAGCTTGATGCCGTGCTTCTTCTCGAAGATCTCGCCGTACTGCTTGCGCAGCTTCATGATGGGCGCCATGTTGATCTCGTTGAAGGTAGTCAGCATGGCGGTGGTGTTCTTGGCCTCCAGCAGACGCTCGGCGATGCGCTTGCGCAGACGGGTCATGGGCACGCGCTTGTCGGTACGACCGGCCAGGGTCGCCACGGGAGCGGCAGCTACAGGGGCGGCGGCAACCGGAGCAGCCACGGGGGCCTTGCCCAGGTTCTTGATGAAGGCATCCACGTCTTCCTTGGTGACGCGACCACCCTTGCCGGTGCCGGTCAGCTTGGCGACGTCGATGTCGTGCTCAGCCACCAGGCGGCGCACTGAGGGGCTCAGGCCCTCGGTCGCGTCATCGGCCACAACCTCTGCCGGCTTCTCGCTGGTCGCTTCACCGGCCACGGGAGCCGGCTTGAGCATGGCGATCAGCTGACGGGAGAGCACGGTCGCCCCTTCGCTTTGCAGGATGTCGCCAAGCACGCCGGCTTCCGGCGCCGGCACTTCCAGCACGACTTTATCGGTTTCGATGTCAACCAGTACTTCGTCACGGGCAACCAGATCACCCGGTTTCTTGTGCCAGGTCGCGATGGTGGCGTCCGCCACGGATTCCGGCAGGTCCGGTACCTTGATCTCGATAGTCATGTAATCAGTTCCTTGTTACTTCTTGGCCAGCGGGCTGGTTCCAGGTCAGAGAGGGCCCGCCATCCGGCGCCCCTCTCATCCACAACTCGTTTATTCCAGGGTAAGCGCGTCTTCCACCAGGGCTTTTTGCTGCTTGGTGTGGACGGACATGTAACCGACGGCGGGTGACGCCGAGGCCGGACGGCCGGCATAACGCAGGCGGGCATGGCTCGGCAGCACGCTGTCATAGTGGTGACGGGTGCTGTACCAGGCGCCCTGGTTCTGCGGCTCTTCCTGACACCAGACGAAGTCGGTGACATGGCTGTAATCGGCCAGGATGGCGCGCACTTCCTCTTCCGGGAAGGGATAGAGCTGCTCGATCCGCACCAGGGCCACGTCCTGCTGCTCCGCCTTGCGGCGGGCATCGAGCAGGTCGTAGTAGACCTTGCCGGAGCAGAAGACCACGCGCTTGACGCCCTTCGGATCCAGCGCATCGATCTCGCCGATGGCGTTCTGGAAGGTGCCTTCCGCCAGCTCTTCGAGCTTGCTCACCGCCAGCGGGTGGCGCAGCAGGGACTTGGGCGTCATCACGATGAGCGGACGGCGCATCGGACGCACCACCTGACGGCGCAGCATGTGGAACACCTGGGCCGGAGTGGAAGGCACGCACACCTGCATGTTGTGCTGGGCGCACATCTGCAGATAACGCTCCAGACGGGCGGAGGAGTGCTCCGGACCCTGCCCCTCGTAACCGTGAGGCAGCAGCATGGTCAGGCCGCACATCCGGCCCCACTTCTGCTCGCCGGAGGAGAGGAACTGGTCGACCACGACCTGGGCACAGTTGGCAAAATCGCCGAACTGGGCTTCCCAGATGGTGAGGCCGGCAGGCTCCGCGGTGGCGTAGCCGTATTCAAACGCCAGCACCGCGTTCTCGGTCAGCACGGAGTCGTAGACTTCAAACGGACCTTGCTCGTCGTGCAGGTTGCACAGCGGGGTGTAGGTGCTGGCATCGCTCTGGTTGTGCAGCACGGCGTGGCGGTGGAAGAAGGTGCCACGGCCGGAGTCTTCCCCGGTGAAGCGGATGCGGGAACCCTTGTCCACCAGGGTGGCGTAGGCCAGGGTCTCGGCAAAGCCCCAGTCCACCAGCTTCTCGCCGGCGGCCATCAGGCGGCGGTCTTCGTAGATCTTCTCGACCTGGCGCTGCAGCACGTGGGTAGCCGGGTACTGGCTCACCCGCTCGCCCAGGGCCTTCAGGTGATCCATCGGCACTGTGCTGTCATAGGGCATGGCCCAGTCGTGGCCCAGATACGGAGTCCAGTCGACGGAGTGCAGCTCCATCGGGCGCCACTCCTTGCTCACGCGCTCGCCCCGATCCAGGGTGTCGCGGTAGTCGTTGACTAGCGTGGTGGCCAGCTCCGGTGTGATGGTGCCTTCGGCGATCAGCTGATCGGCGTAGATCTTGCGCGGGGTCGGGTGCTGCTTGATCTTCTGGTACATCAGCGGCTGGGTGGCGCTCGGCTCGTCGGCCTCGTTGTGGCCGTGACGGCGGTAGCAGACCAGTTCGATCACCACGTCGCGCTTGAAGGTGTTGCGGTAATCCAGGGCAATCTGGGTTACCAGCACCACGGCTTCCGGGTCGTCCCCGTTGACGTGCAGCACGGGCGCCTGCACCGCCTTGGCGATGTCGGTGCAATATTCGGTGGAGCGCAGGTCACGGATGTAGGAGGTGGTGAAACCGACCTGGTTGTTGATGACGATGCGCACCGTCCCGCCCACGCCATAGGCACGGGTCTGGGACATGTTGAAGGTCTCGGCAACGACCCCTTGCCCCGCGATGGCGGAGTCACCGTGGATGGTGATGGGCAGGACGCTGGAGCCGTCCTTGTCGCCACGGCGGTCCATACGGGCACGCACGGAGCCGATCACCACGGGGTTGACGATCTCGAGGTGAGACGGGTTGAAGGCGAGCGCCAGGTGGACGTTGCCGCCCGGGGTGGCGAAGTCGGAGGAGAAGCCCATGTGGTACTTCACGTCACCCGTGCCCCAGGACTCGCCGTGCTTGCCGGCAAACTCGTCGAACAGGTCCTGGGCGCGTTTGCCCAGCACGTTGATGAGCACGTTCAGGCGACCGCGGTGGGCCATCCCGATGACGGCCTCCTTGCAGCCCTGCTCACCGGCGCGGCGGATCAGCTCCTTGAGCATGGGCACCATGGCATCGCCCCCTTCCAGGGAGAAACGCTTGGCCCCCGGGAACTTGGCACCCAGGTATTTTTCCAGCCCTTCGGCGGCGGTCAGGCTCTCGAGGAAGCGGGTCTTCTCTTCGAGGGTGTAGGTCCCCTTCCCTTCGATGGATTCGAGCCTGTCTTGCAGCCAGCGCTTCTCCTCGGTGGAGGTGAGGTGCATGTAGTCGGCACCTATGCTGCTGCAGTAGGTCTTCTTCAGGGAGGTGTAGAGATCGGAGAGCACCATGGTCTCGCGACCGATGGCATAGGAGCCCACGTTGAAGGTGGCCTCCATGTCGGCCCCCTGCAGATTGTGAAACGCGGGGTCGAGCTCGGCGACCGGTTCACGCTGCCACAGGCCCAGAGGGTCGAGGTTGGCATTCTGGTGGCCACGGAAGCGGAAGGCGTTGATCAGTTGCAGTACGCGAACCTGCTTGGCATCCACCTGGGGATCGGAAACGGGGGCGCTGTAACGGGAGGGGTCCTTGGCCAGGCGGCGGAAATAGTCGCGAACCTGGGAATGGGGTTGTTCTACTGCATGTCCATTGACCTGGGGCAGCGACTGGAACAGATTGCGCCATTCGTCGGCCACGGACTCGGGGTTTTCCAGGAAGGATTCGTACAAATCCTCAATGTAGCTTGCATTCGCACCAGCCAGGTGAGATGACTCCAACCAGGCCTTCATCACGCCGTTATGCATTTCTATCCCTTTGTACATCTTGTTCGCTGCAGTGCAGCTTGTAGGGTCATAGCCATCCCACCAGAGACGGGATGGCTATCCAGAGGTCGGGCCCGGCGCGAGGCGTCCTGGCCCTGATACTAAACAGCCCGGTTGAGCAGCATCGACTTGATCTGGCCGATGGCCTTGGTCGGGTTCAAGCCCTTGGGACAGACGTTCACGCAGTTCATGATGCCGTGGCAACGGAACACGCTGAAGGCGTCGTCCAGGTTACCCAGGCGTTCGGCAGCCGCAGTGTCGCGGCTGTCCGCCAGCCAGCGGTAGGCGGCGAGCAGACCGGCAGGGCCGATGAACTTGTCCGGGTTCCACCAGAAGGAGGGGCAAGAGGTGGAGCAGCAGGCACAGAGTATGCACTCGTACAGGCCATCCAGCTTGGCGCGCTCTTCGGGGGATTGCAGGTGCTCACGCACGGGCGGCAGTTTTTCTTCGTTGATGAGGAAGGGTTTGACCTTCTCCCACTGGGTGTAGAACTGGGTCATGTCGATCACCAGATCGCGGATCACCGGCAGACCGGGCAAGGGTCGAATGACGACCTTGCTGCCCTTCTTCAGCAGATCGGAGAGCGGGGTGATGCAGGCCAGACCGTTCTTGCCATTCATGTTGAGACCGTCGGATCCACAGACCCCTTCGCGGCAGGAGCGGCGGAAGGCGAGCGTGGGATCCAGCTCCTTGAGCTGGATCAGTGCATCGAGCACCATCATGTCGGAACCTTCAGGAATATCAAGACGATAATCCTTCATATACGGGACGTTATCAACGTCCGGATTGTATCTGTAGACAGAGAATGTGACGTTCATTGTGCTTGGCTCCGCAATCAGTAAGTCCGGACCTTGGGCGGGAACGCCTCACGGGTCTTGGGTGACATGTTGACAGCGCGACGGGTCATGGACTCGGTGTCCGGATGATAGAGGCTGTGGCACAGCCAGCTCTCATCGTCACGCTCCGGGAAGTCGAAGCGGCTGTGGGCGCCACGACTCTCGGTACGGAAGTTTGCCGCCACCGCGGTGGCATAGGCGGTCTCCATCAGGTTGTCCAGCTCCAGGCACTCGATGCGCTGGGTGTTGAACTCCTTGGAGGTGTCGTCCAGACGGGCGTTCTTGAGGCGCTCGCGGATGAGTTTCAGCTCGGCCAGCCCTTCTGCCATGGCATCCCCTTCCCGGAACACGGAGAAGTTGTTCTGCATGCAGCGCTGCAGGTCCTTGCGGATCTGGGCCGGGTCTTCCCCGTCACGGTTGTTTTCCCAGCGGTTGAAGCGCTCGAGCGCCTTGGCGATGTCGGCGTCGGTGGCTTCCACGCCGTGCTCCATCGAGCCCAGGGTCTCCACCAGGTGCATGCCGGCGGCACGACCGAACACCACCAGATCCAGAAGGGAGTTGCCGCCGAGGCGGTTGGCGCCGTGCACGGAGACGCAGGCGATCTCGCCCACCGCGAACAGGCCGACCACCGGCACGTCGTTGCCATCCTTGTCCTGGGTCAGACACTGGCCGTTCACGCTGGTCGGCACGCCGCCCATCATGTAGTGGCAGGTCGGGATGATGGGAATGGGTTCCTTGACCGGATCCACGTGGGCGAAGGTGCGAGAGAGCTCGCAGATGCCCGGCAGGCGGGATTCCAGGACCTCTTTGCCCAGGTGATCCAGCTTGAGCTTGATGTGCGGGCCCCAGGGACCGTCACAGCCACGACCTTCGCGGATCTCGATCATGATGGAACGAGCCACCACGTCGCGACCGGCCAGGTCCTTGGCGTTCGGCGCATAACGCTCCATGAAGCGCTCGCCGTCCTTGTTCAGCAGGTAGCCGCCTTCACCGCGGCAACCCTCGGTCACCAGCACCCCTGCCCCGGCGATGCCGGTGGGGTGGAACTGCCAGAACTCCATGTCCTGCACGCCGACCCCGGCGCGCAGCGCCATGCCGACGCCGTCACCGGTGTTGATGTGGGCGTTGGTGGTGGACTGGTAGATGCGACCGGCGCCGCCGGTGGCCAGCACGGTGGCCTTGGCCTTGAAGTAGACGACCTCGCCGCTCTCCATGTCGATGGCGGTACAACCGACGATGTGGCCGTCCTGGTTCTTCACCAGATCCAGCGCATACCACTCGGAGAAGACGGTGGTCTGGTTCTTGACGTTCTGTTGATACAGGGTGTGCAGCAGGGCGTGGCCGGTACGGTCGGCAGCCGCCGCGGTACGGGCAGCCTGCTCGCCACCGAAGTTCTTGGACTGGCCGCCAAACGGACGCTGATACACGGTACCGTTCTCAAAACGGGAGAAGGGCAGGCCCATGTTCTCCAGTTCATAGATGGCCTCGGGGCCGGTCTTGCACATGTACTCGATGGCTTCCTGATCACCGATGTAATCGGAGCCCTTGACGGTGTCATACATGTGCCACTGCCAGTTGTCGTCGTGGGCATTGCCCAGGGCGACCGTGATCCCGCCCTGAGCGGAAACGGTATGGGAACGAGTCGGGAAAACCTTGGATAACAGGGCGCAGCTCTTGCCGGACTGGGCAATCTGCAGCGCGGCGCGCATGCCGGCACCACCGGCACCGATCACGACCGCATCAAATTCACGAGTTGGAATAGTCACCTTACACACCCCACAGCACGACGAAACCAGTCATCACATAGACAAACAGCACCACGATCAGCAGGAACTGCAGCGCACCGCGCAGCCCGACCGGCTTGATATAGTCGGTCAGCACCTGCCACAGACCGATCCAGGCGTGGATCAGGACGCACACGAGCGTCAGCAGGGTAAAGACCTTGGTGAAGGTTTTGGCGAAGAAGCCGGTCCACACCTCGTAGGTGATGTCATTGAAGGCGACAAAGCCCACCAGATAGAGGACGTAGCACGTCATGATGAGGGCGGTGGCGCGGATCAGGATGTAATCGTGAACGCCGCTGCGCCCGAAAGTTGCAGAATTGGTTACCATACCAGCACCCCCGCCAAAACCGCCAGAACCGCAGTGATCACGAAGGCCACGCGGGCGCTCTGATTACCGGATTCCAGCTCTTCCCAATAGCCCATGTCCATGACCAGGTGACGCAGTCCGCCCACAATGTGGTAAGCCAGCGCGGTCAGGATCCCCCACAGCACGAATTTGACCAGGAAGTTGTCCATGATGGACACCACGGTTTCAAATCCTTCGGGAGAGGCGAGTGAAGTACCAAGCATCCACAGCAAGATGGCCAATGCCACAAAGGTGATGACCCCTGAGACACGATGCAAGATGGAAGCGATGGCGGTGACAGGAAAGCTGATCGTCTGTAGGTCGAGGTTTACAGGTCTCTGTTTGTTTTTCACGGCTTTGCCCACTCAGCTCCATTGAGCACGTTAGTTATTGTTTTCACACGCTTTGAGGGCTAGGAGTGGCATTTGTTAGGTTTTTGTTACCAAAACAACTCGGGAAAGCCAAAAATAGCATTTTTGATGTCACATCTGGCTTTGCGAAAGCGTTTCAAACACCGACGACCATCACCCACGTGGCGCAGTATATCGGCGGCCTTAACCAATGACAATCAAATAGCTACACAGAAAACCCAAAACCGTAAACCAGATCCCACAACAGCTTTAACAAGTCATTAATGATCATCCAGCAAAATTGACAAAGCTGTGAATCTCTGGTTCAAATAGGGCGCTCCAGCCGCCGTGGTACGGGTAAGAACCTTTGCCAGCGTTATGAAAGTCGTAATAAAGTAGGACTGGAACCAAATTATAAAAGAGCAAAGGAGACGTGCTATGGCTGATAAGATAGCCACCCTACACCTGCCCGGAAAAGAGCCGGTTGAACTACCGATCCTCTCCGGTACCGTTGGACCCGACGTGATCGATGTCAGAAAGCTGGGCACGCAAGGATATTTCACCTTCGACCCCGGTTTCATGGCCACCGGTTCTTGCAAATCATCCATTACCTACATCGATGGCGACCAGGGTGTCTTGCTGCACCGCGGTTACCCCATCGCCCAGTTGGCCACCCAGGCCAGCTACCTCGAAGTCTGTTACATCCTGCTGTACGGCGAAGCCCCGACCAAGACCCAATACGCGGAGTTCGAGCGTCTGGTGACTCGTCACACCATGGTGCACGAGCAGATCGCCTTCTTCTTCCGCGGCTTCCGTCGTGACGCCCACCCCATGGCCGTCATGTGCGGCGTGGTCAGCGCCCTGTCTGCCTTCTACCACGATGCCCTCGACATCAACAACGAGGAGCACCGCGAGATCTGCGCCTTCCGTCTGCTCTCCAAGATGCCGACCCTGGCCGCCATGTGTTACAAGTACTCCATCGGCCAGCCCTTCATGCAGCCGCGCAACGCCCTCTCCTATGCCGGCAACTTCCTGCACATGATGTTTGGCGTGCCGACCGAAGAGTACAAGGTCAACCCCATCGTCGAGCGCGCCATGGACCGCATCTTCACCCTGCATGCGGATCACGAGCAGAACGCCTCCACCTCCACCGTGCGTCTGGCGGGCTCCTCCGGTGCCAACCCGTTCGCCTGTATCGCCGCGGGGATCGCCTCCCTGTGGGGTCCGGCCCACGGCGGTGCCAACGAAGCCTGCCTCAAGATGCTCGAGGAGATCGGCTCCGTGGATCGCATCCCCGAGTACATTGCCAAGGCCAAGGACAAGAACGATCCGTTCCGTCTGATGGGCTTTGGTCACCGGGTCTACAAGAACCACGATCCCCGTGCCACCGTGATGCGCGAAACCTGCCACGAGGTACTGACCGAGCTGCAGATCAAGGATCCGCTGCTGGACGTGGCCATGGAGCTGGAGCGCATCGCGCTGTCCGACCCCTACTTCATCGAGAAGAAGCTCTACCCGAACGTGGACTTCTACTCCGGCATCATCATGAAGGCCATCGGCATCCCCATGTCCATGTTCACCGTGATCTTCGCCATCTCCCGCACCATCGGCTGGATCGCCCACTGGAACGAAATGCACTCGGATCCGGACCAGAAGATCGGTCGCCCGCGTCAGCTCTATACCGGTCAGGCGCAGCGTGAATTCACGCCCCTCGACCAGCGTTGATTGAAAGGGTCGACATGGTTTGTTACAAAGGCGGTCATTGACCGCCTTTTCATTTGCGGGTTTAATCGCGCCCCTTTACGCCAAGGACACCCATCATGAAATCTCCCCTGCTCCTCAGCACCGCCCTCCTGCTCAGCGCCTGCCAGAGCGCCCCGGCCCCCACGGCGGGCGAGACCCTCTACGTCAACAGCCAGCTGGTACACTGCGTCGGCGTCGGCCCCATGCAGTGCATGCAGGTGCGCAGCCAGCCAGGCGAGAGCTGGAGCCTCTTCTATCAGCAGATTGAAGGCTTCACCTTCGAACCCGGTTTCCGCTACCAGCTGGAAGTCAGCAAGGAGCGGCTCACCAATGTGCCGGCGGATGCGCCCTCCCTGCGCTACCAGCTGATCAAGGTGGTCAGCAAAGAGGCCGCTCGCTGAGCACGGCGCCAGTTTTTGTCACAGATTGACCCGGGGCCAGTCCCCTGAACACGATGATCACGATCCGAACCATCCGGGCCCCCGACTGGCCCGCCATCATGGCCATCCAGCGCGAGTGTTATCACCAGCTGGAGCCCGAGCCCCTCGAGGTGATGCAGAACAAGTCCGAGCTGGCCCCGGCCTCCTGCTGGGTGGCCGAACGCCGGGGCCGGGTGCTGGGCTACCTGCTCTGCCACCCCTGGCGTGCCCACCAGCCTCCGCCCCTCTCGGTGCCCATGCAGGTACTGGCCGGGCGTGACGAGTTCTATCTGCATGATCTCGCGGTCTCTGGCGAGGCCCGGGGCCTCGGGCTGGGTCGGCGGCTCCTGGCCAAGGCGCTGGATTTCGCGAGTCGCGAGGGGTATCGCCATGCCGGTCTGGTGGCGGTGCAGGATGCCCCCGCCTTCTGGCGCAAGCAGGGATTCCTCGTGGCGGAGACCCGCAAGTCGCTGGCGGAGTATGGGGATGGCGCCGTCTATATGCGCCTGCCTCTTGCCGAACCCGTTCAGGCTCAATGACATAGTCCAATAAAAAAGGCGCCTTGCGGCGCCTTTTTCTATTTCGCTTGTCTATCCCGAGGGCATCAAGCCTTGAACTTGCTGAACACCAGGGAGGCGTTGGTGCCGCCGAAACCGAAGCTGTTGGACATGACGGTATTGAGGTCAGCCTCTTCGTACTCGCGCACGATGGGCAGGCCTACCGCCTTCTCGTCCAGGTTCTCGATGTTGATGCTGGGGGCGATGAAGCCGTGTTCCATCATCAGCAGGGAGTAGACGGCCTCGTGCACGCCGGCAGCGCCCAGGGCGTGACCGGTCATCGCCTTGGTGGCAGACAGCTTGGGCGCATCCGCACCGAACAGGGTCTGGATGGCTTCCAGCTCCTTGGTATCACCGACCGGGGTGGAGGTGCCGTGGGTGTTGATGTAGTCCACCTTGCCGACACCCTGCATCGCCATCTTCATGCAACGCACGGCGCCTTCACCGCTCGGAGCCACCATGTCATAGCCATCGGAGGTCGCACCGTAACCGGTGATCTCGGCATAGATGTGGGCACCACGGGCCAGGGCATGTTCCAGCTCCTCGACCACCAGGATACCGCCGCCACCGGAGATGACGAAACCGTCGCGGTCGGCGTCATAGGTGCGGGACGCTTTTTCCGGGTTGTCATTGTACTTGGTGGACAGGGCGCCCATGGCGTCGAACTGAATGGTGGAGGACCAGTCCAGCTCCTCGCCGCCGCCGGCGAAGACGATGTCCTGCTTGCCAAGCTGGATCAGTTCCAGTGCGTGACCGATGCAGTGGGCAGAGGTGGCACAGGCGGAGCTGATGGTGTAGTTGACACCCTTGATCTTGAACGGGGTGGCCAGGCAGGCGGAGGTGGTGGAGGACATGGTGCGCGGCACCATGTAGGGACCCACGCGCTTGACCCCTTTCTCACGGGCGATGTCCGCGGACTCGGAGGTGTTCTTGCCGGAGGCGCCGCCAGAGCCGGTCACGATGCCGGTACGCTCGTTGGAGACCTGATCTTCCGGCAGACCGGCGTCTTCGATGGCCTGCTGCATGGAGAGGTAGGCATAGGCCGCAGCGTCACCCATGAAACGCATGACTTTACGGTCGATCAGTTCAGACGGATCGAGTTTGATGTTACCCCAGACACGGCTACGCAGGTTGTACTGTTCAAACTGCTCGGAATAGGTGATGCCGGATTTGCCTGCTTTCAGGGAGGCCAGCACCTCTTCCTTGTTGTTGCCGATACTGGAGATGACGCCGATACCGGTGATCACTGCTCTTCTCATTAATTCATCTCGTCTGGAAAAACTGGCACCGAGTCTACCCGCTTTCGGCTGCCAAACTGGTCTGCTTTCACGTAGAATGCCCGCGATTTTGTGACGCGAGCCGAGGAAAACGTGAGTCAAACATCCTTACATCATGCCCGATTGGACTGGAATGAAGCGGGAACTCCAGTCTCCAGTGAGTTCGGGGATGTGTACTTTTCCAATGATAACGGTCTAAGTGAAACCCGCTACGTCTTTTTGCAGCAAAATCGGCTGCCAGCGCGATTTTCACACCACGATAGTGACAGTTTCGTGATAGGTGAGACAGGTTTCGGCACAGGTCTTAACTTTCTGGCGACAATGGCCGCCTTTCTGGAACAGGCGCCCCAAACTGGCAACGGCTCCCGGCTGCACTTCATCAGTTTCGAAAAATACCCCCTCACCCAGGCCGATCTGCGCAAGGCGCTCGCGGCCTGGCCCGAGCTCGCGTCCTTGAGCCAGCCTCTCATCGACCAGTGGCCGCTGCCGGTCTCCGGCTGCCACCGCCTGCTGTTTGCTGGCGGTCGCATCCACCTCGACCTCTGGTTTGGCGATATCAAAGAGATGCTCCCCCAGGTGCCCCATCAGGCCGACGGCCTGGTGGACGCCTGGTATCTGGACGGCTTCTCGCCGGCCAAGAATCCCGAGATGTGGACCCAGGATCTGTTTGACGGCCTCGCCCGCCTCGCCCGCCCCAGTGCGACCCTCTCCACCTTTACCTGCGCCGGTTTCGTGCGCCGGGGGCTGATTGCCGCGGGCTTTGCCATGAAGAAGGTGAAGGGCCACGGCAGCAAGCGGGAGATGCTGGCGGGCGAGCGCGCAGACAAGCTGCCGCAGCAGACCATAGCCCCCTGGTATGCCCGCCCCGTCGGGCGGGAGGGGGAGGTGCTCATCATCGGCGGTGGCATCGCCTCGGCCATGACGGCGCTCTCCCTGGTGGAGCGGGGCCGCAAGGTTCGGCTGCTGTGCGAGGATGGCGAACCGGCCGGCGGCGCCTCCGGCAACCGCCAGGGGGCGCTCTATCCGCTGCTCAACGGTGAGCACGACGCGCTCTCGCGCTTCTATGCGCTGGCCTTCGGCTTTGCCAGAAGCCGGCTGCTGGCCCTGGCCGGGCGCCATCCCGTCGCCTTCTCGCTGTGTGGCGTCACCCAGCTCGGGTATGACGACAAGTCCGCCACCAAGCTCACGAAGATGAGCCAGGGCCCCTTCCCCTCGGACCTGATGCGCCCCCTGAGTGCCGACGAGGTCGAGCAGGTGGTCGGCCTGCCTTGCGGCGTGGGGGGCGTCAGCTATCCGCTGGGAGGCTGGCTCTGCCCGGCGGATCTGACCCGCGCCGCCATCAAGGAGGCGCAGGCCAGCGGGCGGCTGGAAGTGGAGTTCAATGCTTCTGTGACCCACATAGCCGAGCAGGCCGACGGCTGGCATGTGGAGAGTCAGGACGGCCGCCACTGGCAGGCCCCCAATCTGGTGGTGGCCGCCGGCCACCGATTGCCCGCCCTCCTCCCCTTCGCCGAGCTGCCGCTCTACCCGGTGCGCGGCCAGGTGAGCCATGTGCCGACCACGGCTGGCTTGAGCCAGCTGAAAACCGTGCTCTGCTACGACGGCTACCTCACCCCGGCCCACGATGGCGCGCACTGCATCGGCGCCAGCTATGGCCGCAACCAGACCAGCCTGGCATTCAGTGCCGAGGAGCAGGCCCAGAACCGGGCTCGGCTGCAGGCCTGCCTGCCGGCGCAGGCCTGGCCTGCTGAGGTCGAAGTGAGCGGCGACCAAGCGCGGATCGGCGTGCGCTGCGCGAGCCGTGATCACCTGCCGGTGGCGGGGCCAATCGCCCGGTTGGCGGCGCTGGCGGATCACGACGTCAACGCCCCCGCAGATCAGCAGAGCGCCCTGCCCCTCTACCCCGGCCTCTATGTGCTGGGCGCCCTCGGCTCCCGGGGTCTGTGCTCGGCGCCGCTGTGCGGCGAGCTGGTCGCCAGCGAGATCTGCGGGGAGCCGCTGCCCCTGTCCAGCGATCTGCTGGAGGCGCTCCACCCGGCTCGCTACTGGGTGCGCAGGCTGCTCAAGGGCAAGCCCCTGCGCGACTAGGTTCTCCAGACCCAAACAAAAACGGGCTGCCCACAGGGGCAGCCCGTTTTTGTTGTCAGCCAGGGGGGATCAGCTGCGCATTGGCCAGATGACTCCCAGCTTGCGCCCCTGCTCGGTCTGTTTTGCCAGGGTGGCAAAGCGCTCCCGGGTCGCCTCCAGGGCTGCCTGCCCCTCCTGCCAGCCCTGATGCTGCAAGGCCTCGCAGCTCGTGGTCACCGGCATCTGGGCGAGCCGGATACCGAGCTGGCTGACGCTCTCCAGCAGGATATCCTTGTGACGGCTCTCGTAGTCGAACATGGCCGCCACCAGCTTGTCCCACTTCTGCCGCTCCTTCTCGGGCGCTCTGGCCTTGTCCATCCAGTTCGGCACCCGGACCTTGATGCGGACCGTCACGTCGGCCTGATCCAGCTCGCAACGCGCCGGTGTCGGCCTGGTCTGCAGTTGCCAGGAGAGCTGGTAGCTGGCCCTGCCGATGTGTCCGTCCGCCTGGGCGGGGGACAGGGCGGTGATCTGGCGCATCACGGCGGCCACATCGGCGCCGGAGACCCGATAAAACTGAAAGTCGACCTTGATGTCGGGCACCACCCGAATACCGCTATAGTGAGATGGCGCTGCCCCGATTGAGGCGGCATACATGAGGGCCGCCACCACCCCTGTCTTGCTAAAGAGTCCCATCTGCTTGTGGCCTTGCCCCTTGTGAGTCCCAGCTTAATTTCAATTAATAATCAATGAATTAATAGTCAGAATGGAGAGTAACCGCGATCCCGGGCGCTGTCACCTGCTGTCGGTCACCGGGCGCGGCAAACGTGCGTAATATCACCCGGGCCGCATCGGGATTTGCAGGCGAGATCACAGGCAGCCATCGAACTCGTGGTGAAATACTCCTTATGAGGTAATAATCTCGGCGTTTTTGTTGGTGCATGTCGACCTAACCAGTGCAATCCCCGGTTATCCCGTGCAGGCCCAGCGTCACTACACACTCAGGAACCTGTTTATGATGGAACTCCTTATTGGCACCCTGGTCACCCTGGCCGTGGGTCGCTACATCTTCAAGGGCTATTCGGCCACCGGGGTATTGCTCAGCGGCGGTCTGCTGCTGCTGGCGATCACCGCCCTGATGGGCAAGGCCGTGCTGCCCGCCAGCGTCACCTCCACCGGCCACGTTGCCACCGACGTGTTCGAATACGTGCGCTTCCTGCTGGTGGATCGGGGCGGCGGCCTCGGCATGCTGATCATGGTGCTGTGCGGCTTCGCCGGCTACATGAGCCACATCGGAGCCAACACCATACTGGTGAAGCTCGCCAGCAAACCCCTTGGCATCATCAAGTCCCCCTACATCCTGCTGGTGGCCGCCTACCTGGTGGCCTGCGCCATGTCGCTCGCGGTCAGCTCCGCCACCGGCCTCGGGGTACTGCTGATGGCGACCCTGTTCCCGCTGATGGTCAACATGGGGATCTCCCGTGGCGCCGCGGCCGCGGTGTGCGCCTCCCCGGCCGCCATCATCCTCTCCCCCACCTCGGGGGACGTGGTAATGGCCGCCCAGGCCGCCAACATGGAACTCATCGAGTTTGCCTTCAAGCTGACCCTGCCCATCTCGCTGACTGCCATCGCCGCCATGGCGGTGACCCACTTCTTCTGGCAGCGCTACCTGGATCGGAAATCAGGTGAACACAACGCCGCCGTCGCCCCGAGCGATCTCGTCACCGATGCCCCCGGCTTCTACGCCATCCTGCCCTTCACCCCCATCATCGGCGTGCTGCTGTTTGACGGCAAGCTGGGCCCCAAACTCGACATCGTCACCATCATCGTCATCTGCCTGGTGCTGGCAGCCCTGCTGGAGCTGGTACGCAAACGCAACGGCCGCGAGCTGCTGGACGGACTGCAGGTGTGCTGGCGCAGCATGGCCGACGCCTTCGCCGGCGTGGTGATGCTGCTGGTGGGGGCCGGGGTGTTCGCCCAGGGTCTGATGGGGCTCGGCTTCATCGCCAACCTCCTGGATCTGGCCCAGAGCTTTGGCACCGGCGGCATCGTCATCATGCTGATGCTGGTGGTCATCACCACCCTGGCCGCCTTCACCACGGGCTCCGGCAATGCTCCTTTCTACGCCTTTGTGGAGCTCATCCCCCACCTGGCCACCAGCCTTGGCGTCAACCCCGCCTACCTGGTGATCCCCATGCTGCAAGCCTCGAACCTCGGCCGGACCATCTCGCCGGTCTCCGGGGTGGTGGTCGCCTGTGCGGGCATGGGCAACCTCTCCCCGTTCGAGGTGGTCAAGCGCACCTCCCTGCCGGTCGCCGTGGGCCTGCTGGTGGTGATCCTCGCCACCCAGATCATGGTGCCCGCCTGAGGCAACGGGCACCCGACCGGGTGCCCGTCCATCCTTTCTCCCCAGCCAGCCCGCTCTTCACCGGGCTGGCATCCCCCCCTCCCCATGCAGTAGACTCGGTGCTCTTTTTCTCTAAGGAGGACCGAAATGAGTATCACGGTTCAACTTGCCCACTTCAGCGATTGCCACTCCCATTTCGATGGCGCCCCCATGCGCTTCTCCCCCGTCGGCGAATCCGAGTGGCGTACCCAGTGCGGCGGCTATGGGCGCATCCTGAGCCGGCTCACCGCCCTGCGCCGGCAGGCCGGCGCGGCGGGCCAGACCTGCCTGTTCCTGCACGGCGGCGACACCTTCCAGGGGTCTCTCTACTTCAACCGCTTCAAGGGGCGGGCCAACGCCGATCTGCTCGGTCTGCTCAAGCCCGATGCCATGGTGATCGGCAACCACGAGTTCGATCTGGGCAACGGTCCCCTGGTGGAGTTCCTGCGTCAGCTCGATTTTCCCGTGCTGGCCGCCAACATCGACAACCGCCAGGAGCCCGCCGATACCCCGCTGCGGCTGCAGGGCCTGCCGCAGCTGTTTGACGCGAGCCGCCCCTGGCACAGGCGCGTCATCGACGGCGTCCCCTTCGCCCTGCTCGGCATCACGCTGCCGCAGATGGCCGCCATCGCGAGCCCCGATCCCCACACCCGTTTCCACGGCATCGAGGAGACCCTCAGTGCCGCCCTCGCCGAGATCAAGGCTGCGGGGATCCACCACATCATCCTGCTGAGCCACCTGGGGCTTGAGCAGGACAGGCGGCTGGCCGCACGCTTCCCCGAGATCAGCCTCATCGTCGGCGGCCATACCCACAGCCTGCTGGGGGATCTGGCACCCCTCGGGCTCGAGAGCGAGGGGGAGTATCCCCTGATGGTGAACGGCGTTGCCATCCTGCACGCCGCCCACAGTGCCCTCTGTCTCGGGGTGTGCGAGCTGGAGTTTGACCCCCTCGGCCGGGTCACCCGCAGCCGTGGCCAGCTGGAGTGGCTGCCCTGGCAGCCCTGGCCCTTTGCCTCCCAGCCGCCTGCAGGCCTGCACTTCTGCGAGCCGGCCCCCGAACTGGAGCAGCACCTGGCCAGGCGTTATCGACCCGAACTCGAGACCATGACCCGGCGCGTGGTGACCCACCTTGGCGGGCCCCTGCACCACCAGCGACTGCCCGATGCCAGCCTGCCCGCCGGCAGCCAGGTCGCCCCCCTGGTGGCCGGCGCCATGCTGGCCGCCGCCCGCGAACAGGTCGGTCAGGTGGACTTCGCCCTGCACAACGCCGGCGGCGTGCGCTGCTCCCTCGAACCCGGGCCGCTGAGCGAAGCGGACATCGCCGGGCGCCTGCTGCCCTTTGCCATCCCCCTCACCCTCTACCGGGTGCACGGTCACGAGCTCGCCGAGGCGCTGGAGGGCGCCATCGACAACGCCACCAACAACGGTGTGGTCGGCAATGGCAGCGGCAGCTTCCCCTACACCGCCGGGGTGCGCTTCTGCTATCGCGCCGACCGGCCCAAAGGCAGCCGGATCACCCGCCTGGAGTGGGAGGCCAGCCCGGATCACTGGCAAGCGGTCGAGCCAGAGGCCATCTATCGTGGCGTCTCCAGCGCCTATACCGCCTCCGGCAAGGAGGGCTACACGGCCCTGGCCCGCACCCTGACCCAGCACAACCAGGAGCTCGGCATCACCCTGGCGGATGCCTTCATCCGCTGGGCCCGCCACCTGCCCGAGCTCGCCCCCCTGCCGCCGCTGGTGGAGTACCAGGGGCAGCCCGCCCACTGAGGGGGGTGCCGGGGCCGCACCGGCACCGGGTATTCTCTTGTCAGAACACGGGCCGCACCTTCCCAAAGGCGCGGCCCGTCTGCCAGATCCGCCGGCCTGCACAGAGAGCACAGTGGCACAAGGCATCAGGCCGGGACTCGGCAACCGGCCCCGCTGTTTCAGCGTGCCAGGCGTCTGAAAACGTTACTTTTACGAATTATTTCAAGCCCCTTCCCTTGCCCCATTGCATCATGGGGCCAGGGTCGGCAAGATAAGCCCGCTTTTTCAGTCTTTCCCGCAGGAACAGGTCACCCATGAATCACGCCATCCGTTTTACCCCGCAGCGCCACAATCCCGGGCTCAGGCCGCTGGTTATCCTGCTCACCGCCCTGATGGCGTTGTTGTTCTGCCTGCGCAACCCGCTGTTTCACGGCATGGCACCGGGGTTCGATGCCTCCCTGTTCGCGGTGATGGGCAAGATGTGGAGCGAGGGGGGCGTGCTCTACCGGGACATGATCGACATCAAGGGGCCCATGATCTTCGCCCTCGATGCCCTCGGTTACTCCCTCGGCGGCTTCTTCGGGATCTGGCTGCTGGAGTGGGGGCTCTGCTGGCTGGGGCTGCTGGCAAGCTGGCAGGCCTTCGCCCAGCTCGGGCTTTCCCTGCGCGCCCGCCTCGGCAGCATGCTGGCGTTGCTGGCGCTCTACAGCACCCGCTACTACTACGGCAACATGACCGAGGACTGGACATTCCATCTCGCCCTCATCGCCCAGTGGGCCTTCATCACCCTGCTGCTGGACAAGCGTTTCAGTTGGGGGCCGGCCCTGGTGGCCGCGCTCACCTTCGCCATCGTGGCCTGGATGCGCACCAACAATGGCGCCTTCTGGGGCGCCTGGTATCTGGTACTGTTCTGTCACTGGTGCCTGCGCGAGCAGTGGCGCGCAGCCTTCGCCCTGCTCTTCTCCAGCCTGCTGGGGCTGGCCCTCGTCGGCGGCCCCCTGTTCGCCTACTTCCAGCACCACGGGCTGCTGGAAGAGTTCAAGTACTATGCCTTCGGCATCTTCTTCGAAGGAAGCTACGGCAACGGCTTCTCACCGGAGGTGGGGGCCGTCGGCCTGCTGCGCACCGGCCTCATCATGCTGCTGCCCCCCTTTATCGTGCTGATGCTGGGCCGCCGCCAGGAGTGGTACCTGCCCGCCCTGTGCGCCACCCTGTTCGGCGTGCTGTTCACCCTGATCGCCAACTCGGTTTCGGGCCATGTGTTCGATCACTATGACGTGCTCTATCTGCAACTGGCCCTGCTGCCGCTCGCCTGCCTGCTGGACAGAAGCGAACAGCGCTCCGATGCGCTGGGTCTGTTCTGCATCTCCCTGGTGGTGCTGACCGCCAGCTGGCTGCTGGCCCAGCAGCTCGGCTACGGCTGGAGTACCAAGGAGTGGTCCCTTGAGCGGGTGCGCGAGGTACTCGGCAACAGCCTGCTGTGGGCCCTGCCTGTGCTGATCCTGGTGCCGCTCTGGCGCGCCTGGGACGTGCGCAGCGCCACCCCCTGGCTCGCCTCGCTGGCCATGCTGGCACTGCTGGTCAACAACGCCTGGGAGGGCAATCTCAAGGGCAGGCCGTTCAATCCGCCGGCCCAGGTGCGGGTAGACAGGATCAAGGCCGAGACGGCGCCGACCGACAGGATCTGGGTCGATGGCATCCAGCCCCAGTACTATCTGTGGACCGATCGCCAGCCAGCCTCCGCCTACCTGTTCTTTGCCAACGTCAACCCGCCCTATGACGTGCGTGAACGGGTGCTGGCGGATGTAAAACGTCAAGCTCCCAAGTTCATCATCGCCAAGCCGGAGCGGGTGGCAGAGGGGCTGAAGCAGCCGGCCTCCCCCTCCACCCTCGCCTTCTACCAGTATCTGACCGAGCACTATGAAGAGGTAGACCCTGGCCTCTATCGCCGGCGCTGAGCCAGAGAGTGATACTCATCGGGGCCGCCATGGATGACCATGGCGGCCCCGAACGTTTCGACGGTGTTCAAAGAGGCGCATCCTCTCTACAATGGCGCTCTTTTTCGTGGAAGAGGGAGCAATCATGGCGGAACTGACCTATCTGGGGGGCTACCCGGATCCGCTCAAGGCCCAGGTGCAGCAGTTGATCGCGGCGGGCAAACTCGGCGAGATGCTGGCCAAACGCTACCCGGAGACCCACCTCGTCCAGAACGACAAGGCGCTCCTGGCCTACACCATGGAACTGAAGAACCGCTATCTCAAAAGCTCGGCACCGCTTGCCAAGGTGATCTTCGACGGCAAGATCAACGTGATCAAGGATGCCCTCGGTCTGCACACCTACGTCAGCCGGGTACAGGGCAGCAAGCTCAAGGCCAAGAACGAGATCCGCATCGCCGCCCTGTTCAAGGAGGCCCACCCCGCCTTCCTCAAGATGATAGTGGTGCACGAGCTGGCCCACTTGCGGGAGAAGGAGCACAACAAGGCCTTCTATCAGCTCTGCCTGCACATGGAACCTGACTATCATCAACTGGAGTTCGATCTCCGGCTCTGGCTCACCTGGCGCGACCTCGAGCGCACCCGCCGCTGATCCCGCGTTTGCAAGGAGGCAACATGCGCCCATGGCAAAGCCGTTCCCGCTCTGCTCGCCCCCGGGCCTGGCTCGTCCGGGGGCTGGCGCTCTGGCTCTTGTCCCTGCCGATTTGCGCGGCGGAGCGCTGGCAGCGCGAGGAGTACCTGATCCAGAGCTTCATGGAGATCGCCATGAAGCGGGAGTATGGCCACGAAAAGACGGTGCGTTTCTCCCGCTGGCATGCCCCCATCCGCTTGAAGCTCATCAACGAATTTGGCGACAAGCCGCTGCAGGCCGAGATGGTCAGGGTGCAGAGCCGGCACCTGGCCAGGATCACCGGGCATCCCATCGAGATGGTCAGCAGCAACCCCAATCTCACCCTCATCATGACCCGCCACCAGCAGATGGCGGAGTGGGCCCGCCGCACCATGCGCCAGGACGCCTCGGTGCGCATCGCCCTCAAGGAGGGGATCTGCCTGGCCAACTTCGCCACCAACGATCGCCACGAGATAGCCCGTGCCACCATCATCATCCCGGTGGATTACAGCCGGGCCAAGGGCCGCTTCCTGGACTGCGTGGTGGAAGAGCTCACCCAGGTGATGGGGCTGCCCAACGACTCGGACAAGGTGTTCCCTTCCATCTTCAACGACCGCAGCGTCGACAGCTTCCCGAGCGGGCTCGATTACCTGCTGCTCAAGCTTGCCTATCACCCCGCCCTCCATAGCGGCATGACGGCCGACGAGGTACGCAAGGCCCTGCCCGCCGCCCTCAAGACGCTGCGCGCCAACGGTGACATCGCACAGGCCAATCAGCGGGTCCAGGTCGACAGCCTCAGGCGCTGGGCCGGGCTGTGAATCCGGCCTTTACGCCCCACTTCCCCTAAACACAAGACGCAGCACCTGGCTGCGTCTTGTTCATTTTTCCACTCTTCCACTCTCTCCCCTTTCTTTCCACCCTGCTCGCTGGTGCGAAACCCGGGGCCGAGGTGGTCACTCATGGGGTGAGCACCGATCAGGCTTCCTCGGTTTCGGCCTCCGGCATCCAGCTGTCGGCGTTCTCCCACACCTCCTGCACCATGGCTTCGGCCAGATCCTTGTCCTCCTTGCTGGCGCGGCTGACCGTCAGGGCCATGGCACTGCCCGGCGCCACCCGCACATGCAGATCGGGGAAACGCTCCCCCAGTTGCTTGAGCAACTCCTGGCGCAGCGCCTCCATGGTCGAGGTGGGGATCTGATGTTTTCTGTCGATGATGATTTCCAGGCGCATAGGGTACTTCTCCGTGATATTTACTGTATTTTTATACAGTAAAATTAAAAAGTAAAGACGGATCCGCGCTTTGTCTGCCGCAACATCGCAGCCCCTCCCGACTTGTACCATCCCACCTTCTTGATGATCCGGTGCTCTCTGCCTCTTCGCACGGTCAGGCGAGAAAAACAGTTGATATTGATTCTCATCCATTGCATCATTTGGTTATGTTACAACATAACAAACAAGGTCATCATGCGTCCCCATATTCACCCTGAATACCGCAAAGTTCTGTTCCACGATCTTGCCAGCAACACCTACTTTCTGATCGGCTCCACGCTGGCCACCGACCGCACCAAGGAGTGGGAAGATGGCAACACCTACCCCTATGTGACGCTGGATGTCTCCAGCGCTTCTCACCCCTTCTACACCGGCAAGCAGAAGCAGGTCGGCAAAGAGGGACAAGTCGCCCGCTTCGGCCAGCGATTCGGTCAATTCTTCGGCAAAGGAAAAGAGCAAAAATGAAGGTTCTCGCCTCCCTGAAATCCGCCAAGTCACGTCACCCGGACTGCCAGGTCGTGCGCCGGCGCGGCAAGCTGTTCGTCATCTGCAAGAGCAACCCCAGGTTCAAGGCCCGTCAGGGCTGATAGCCTCCCTCTGTCCCGAAACAACAAAGCCCTCATCACGAGGGCTTTGTTGTCTGAATGGCCGCCTCACAGCGGGGTGGCGCACTTGCGATATTCGGTGGGGCTGACCCCGACCCGCTTTCGGAACACCCGGGAGAAGTAGAGCTGATCGTCATAACCCACCTGCTGGCCTATGGTGGCCACCGACAGCGGCGTGGTCTGCAACAGCAGCTTGGCCCGCATGATGCGCTGATCCTCGCGCCAGCGCACTATGCTCACCCCCACCTGCTCGCGAAACAGGTGCGCGAGGCGCGAGGGGGACAAAAACACCTGCTCCGCCAGGGCCTCCACGGAGATCTCGGCCGAGAGCGACTCGCTCAGGATCTGGCACGCCTCGTGAACCCGGTGATCGATGGCGGGATAAGCGTCCTGGGAGGAGGCCTCGTAGCAGCGAATGAGCAGCCGCTCAAGCAGGTTCATGGCCAGCTGCTCCGACATGGGCCTCAGCTGCTTGTGGGTCTCCTCGATGTCGAGGAAGAGGGCATCGAACTCGGCGAGCAGCTGGCTGTCTGGCAGTTGCAAGCGCCCCACCCGCTCCGTCACCTGGGGCCACTTGAGCCAGTCCGCCCAATAGGCCCGCGGCCGGAAATAGACCCAGCGGTGATACCACTCCCGGGCATCCGGCGCCCGGCCGTAATGGTGCACGGCGGCGGGCGGGAACAGCAGCAGGTCGCCAGGCTCCACGGTGAAGGCATGCTCTCCCTGGAAGATCTGCCCCTTGCCCCTGATGGTCAGATTGACGATGAACCCCTTCATGCCGTGGGGCCTGTCGATGGTGAAATCGAGCGCACTCCCCTGCTCGATGGGGGTCATGCCCGACACCAGAAAGACATCGAACGCGTAACCGGGCAGCAGGGGATTGAGTTGTTTCGGCTTCTCTTTTTGCATCGAGGACATGGCGGAAAACAGGGTTTCGGTAAAAAAGTCGACATGGGCCATTGTAGAGATCCGGGGTAGGAACCCCCTAAGTTCGCACGCAGCCTGTTGTGAAATTGTTGAACTGGCTCACAGCTTGCCCGAGGGGAGCACCAGGCCGGCGCACATCCGGCCTGGTGAGGAGGAGAAAAACCACTCAGAGACGGGCCTTGCGCACCTGCTTGTAGCGGTCGAACAGCACGGCGGCGAGCAGGATGAGACCGCGCACCACGTACTGGGCAAACGGGGAGATATTGAGCAGGTTCATGGCGTTTTCCATCAGCCCCAAAATCAGCACCCCGGCGATGATGTAGGAGATCTTGCCGATGCCCCCCTTCATGGAGACGCCACCCAGCACGCAGGCCGAAATCACCACCAGCTCGAAGCCGATGGAGGTCATGGGCTGGCCCGAGGTCATGCGCGACGCGAGTATGATGCCCGCGATGGAGGCAATCAGCCCGGTCATGGTGAAGATGATGATCTTGGTGCGTACCACGTTGACCCCGGCAAGGCGTGCCGCCTCCTCGTTGCCCCCCATGGCCAGGGTATTGCGGCCGAAGGTGGTCTTGTTGAGCAGCAAGCCGAAGAGTACGAAGCAGACGGCGGTCAGCCAGATGGGCGTCGGGATGCCGAGCAGGGCGGAGTTGCCGAGCTCGAAGAAGCCCTCCTCGACGATGCCCACCGCCTTGCCGTCGGAGATGATGTAGCCCACCCCGCGCGCCATCTGCATGGTGGCCAGGGTGGTGATGAGGGCGTTGATCTTGAACTTGGCCACCACGATGCCGTTGATGAGACCAAAGAAGACCCCCACGAAGAGGCCGGCCAGGATGCCGAGGGTGATGCTCTCGGTGGCGTTGATGCCCACCGCGCAGGCGACGCCGGAGCAGGCCACCACGGAGCCGACAGACATGTCGAACTCGCCGGAGGCGAGGCAGAACAGCATGCCGCAGGCCACCATGCCCGACATGGAGACGGCGAGCCCGAGCCCTCGCATGTTGATAAGGCTGGCAAAGTTGGGGACCAGCACGCAGGCCAGCAGGAACAGGATGGCGAAGATCACCAGCATGCCGTACTGATCCCAGATGCGGGCCAGCTGCAGCCGGGAGCCGCTGGCTGCCGCGGTGCCGACCTGGCCGGCAGAAGTCGTTGTTGTCATGGTATTTCTCCTGAAAATTCCGGGTGCTATCTCGTTGCGGTCAGAGGGGTCAACGGGCCGGCATGGCCAGATTGAGCGCCTTGACCTCGTTGGCGTCGTCGTGGGAAAGCTCGCCCGCGATCTCCCCCTCCCGCATGACCATGATCCGATCCGCGATGCCCAGCACCTCCGGCAACTCGCTGGAGACCACCACCACGGCGATGCCGACCCTGGCCAGATCGTAAATCACGTTGTAAATCTCGTTTTTCGCCCCGACGTCGATGCCGCGGGTCGGCTCGTCGAGCAGGATGACCTTCATGTCCTCCGACAGCCAGCGCCCCAGAATGGCCTTCTGCTGGTTGCCGCCGGAGAGGTTCATGATGGCCTGATGGGGGGACGGGGTCTTGACCCTCATGTCGCGGATCCGCAGCCGCGCGTTCTCGTCCTCCCACTTCTGGTTGATCCAGAAGCCCCCCCACGCCTGATGGCGGCGGGCGCTGATGTTGATGTTCTCCTGCACCGAGTGGATGGGGATGATGCCGAGGGCCTTCCTGTCTTCGGTGCAGAGCATGATGCCGCTGCGAATGGCGTCGATGGGGTTGCGAACGACCACCTCCTTGCCAAACACCGAGATCTCGCCGCCGCGGGGCGTCTCGGCGCCGAAGATGAGCTTCATCAGCTCGCTGCGCCCGGCCCCCACCAGGCCGAAGATGCCGAGGATCTCCCCGCGCTTGACCTCAAGCGACACCGGCGCCTTGAGGCCGGGTCCCATCAGGTTCTTCACCCTAAGGCCCACCTCCCCATGTGCTCTGGGGCTGTAGCCATAGATGTCGGTGAGCTCGCGCCCCACCATGGTCTTGACCAGCAGATCCCGGTCCACCTCGGCCATGGAGGCGAAGGTGCGCACAAACTGGCCATCCTTGAACACCGTGATGGCGTCGCACAGGGCGAAGATCTCGTCCATGCGGTGAGAGACGTAGAGGATGACCTTGCCCTCGTCCCGCAGCTGGCGGATGACCCGAAACAACTGTTCAATCTCGCGCGACGACAGGCTGCTGGTCGGCTCGTCGAAGGCGATGACGCTGGCATCCCGGGTCAGGGCCTTGGCGATCTCCACCATCTGCCACTGGCCCAGCGACAGGTACTTGAGCGGCGTCTCGGGGGAGACGTCCATCCCCAGGCGCGCAAGCTGCTTCGCCGCATCCTGGTAAAGCTTCTCCCGATCGATGACGCCGCGTCGGGTCGGCAGCTGGCCGAGGTAGATGTTCTCGGCCACCGTCATCTCGGGCACCAGGTGCAGCTCCTGATAGATGATGGCGATCCCGCTCTCCAGGGCGTCGACCGTGTTCTGGAACACCTTCTCCTGGCCGGCCAGCTTCACCACCCCGCGGGTCGGTGCCTGAAAACCGCTCAGGATCTTGAGCAGGGTGGACTTGCCGGCACCGTTTTCCCCCATCAGGGCGTGCACCGTGCCCCGCTGGCAGGAGAAGGAGACGTTCTGCAGCGCCTTGACGCCGGGAAACTCCTTGCTGATGCCGCAAAACTCCAGATATGGAACGTGATTCATGGAATGACTCCAGTCAGCCGACATGACGCGGGGCGCCATGCCGGCATGGGTACCAGGGGTGGGCGATTACAACCCTTTCTTCTGCAGCTCGGCCTTGAAGTTGTCGCGGGTGATGAGCACCACGTCGGTCACCTCGGTGAATTTGGCGGGCTCGGCGTCGTTGACGACCCAGTCATGAAGCATCTGGATGCTCTTGTAGCCGTGCACGTCCGGGCTTGGCAGCAGGGAGCCGAGGAAGCCGGTGGCGCTGGACTTGGAGAGCTCGTTCACCGCATCCACCCCGTTGATGCCGATGCCGATGACGTTCTCCGGCTTGAAGCCCTGCCCTTCGGTGGCGCGCACGCCGCCCAGCACTGTGTTGTCATTCATGCCGACGATGAGCCAGTTCTTGACCTCGGGGTGCTGTACCAGCATGGAGTTGGCGGCATCCAGGGCCCCCGGAATGTCGTTGCTCTTGGTGGGGGCGCGATGGATCTGGCCTTCGGGGAAGCCGGCGGCCTTCAGGGCACCGAGGGAGCCTTCAACCCGGCGACGGGCGGTATCCAGCTCGTCAGCGGTGATGGCGAGCACGGCGCTGCTCTTCGGATCCCACTGGCGCTTCTGCATCTCCTTGTAGAGCTCCTGACCCTGACGCTCGCCAATCTTGGTGGCGGCCATCATCACCAGGGGCACCTGCTCCATGGGCTGGCCCTTGGCATTGACGAACTGGTCATCCACCGTGATGACCTTCAGATCCATGCTCCTGGCCTTGGCCATGATGGCCGCACCCAGCTTGGGATCCGGGGTACAGATGACGAAGCCCTTGGCCCCGTTGGCCGCCAGGCTGTCGATGGCGTTGAGGGTCTTCTCCCCATCGGGCACGGCTATCTTGATCACCTCGAAGCCGAGATCCTTGCCCGCCTTGTCGGCGAAGTTCCACTCGGTCTGGAACCAGGGCTCTTCCGGCTGCTTGACCAGGTAGCCCAGCTTCAGCGTCTCGGCGGCGAAAGCAGAATTTGCCATACCAAGGGCGACGCCCATCGCGATCATGCCTTTAACGATTTTGTTCATGCGAATGTCTCCAACGGTTCTATCAATCCATGTATCCACGCAGTGCCACTCATTGAGCCAGTCAACTCGCAGCCTATAAAAACATGCTTAAACAGGACGTTATTGTTGTTGCTATGTAAGCGAACAAAGTTGTAATCGTTTTCACCATCAAAAATGGAGAGCAGGATCACGCCATGAAATTGCAGCCATTTCGTCCATGGAATTAGCAATTTCGTCACATATTGAATTTTCGATGGTCGTCACCCTCTCTTGCTGACAGCGTTTAAATCCATATTTACAGCAGCCGATGGCTAACCGCCCCGCCCGCCCATCTCCTATGGTTCCTCCCCAGTTACCCCCATTGATGGTCAGGAGCACTTATGTCTGAGCACATCGTCATCGGACTCGATTTCGGCAGCGACTCGGTCAGGGCACTCGCCGTGCGCTGCCAGGATGGCGCCGAGCTGGCGACCCACGTCGTCTATTACCCCCGCTGGCAGGCAGGTCTCTACTGCCAGCCGGTCAACAACCAGTTCCGCCACCACCCCCTCGACTACCTGGAATCCATGGAGCAGGCGGTGGTGGCAGTGGTGAGCCAGCTCACCCCGGACCAGCGCGCCGCCGTGCGCGGCATCGGGGTGGACAGCACGGGCTCCACCCCCGCCCCCATCGATGAGGAGGGCCGGGTGCTGGCCCTGCGTCCGGAGTTCGCCGACAACCCCAACGCCATGTTCGTGCTGTGGAAGGATCACACCGCCATCGAGGAGGCGGAGGCCATCACGGCCCTGTGCCACAGCGGCCAGTTCCCCGACTACAGCCGCTACATCGGCGGCATCTACTCCTCCGAGTGGTTCTGGGCCAAGATCCTCCACGTCTCCCGCAGCGATGCTGCGGTACGCGCCGCCGCCTGCAACTGGGTCGAGCTGTGCGACTGGGTCCCCGCCATCCTGAGCGGCACCCAGGCCCCGGCCAGCCTCAAGCGCGGGCGCTGCGCCGCCGGCCACAAGTCTCTCTGGCACCCGAGCTGGGGCGGCCTGCCCCCGGCCGACTTCCTCAATGCCCTGGATCCCCTGCTGACGGAGGATCTCGACTTCCCCCTCTTCACCGACAGCTGGACCGCCGATCTGCCGGTCGGCACCCTGACGCCGGAGTGGGCCGAGCGCCTGCACCTCTCCTGCGAGGTGGTGATCGCCGGCGGCGCCTTCGACTGTCACATGGGAGCGGTAGGGGCCGGGGCCGGCAAGCACGCCCTGGTGAAGGTGATAGGCACCTCCACCTGCGACATCCTCATGGCCGACGAGGCCAGCATCGGGGAGCGGGCGATCAAGGGGATCTGCGGCCAGGTGGATGGCAGCGTGGTGCCGGGCATGGTGGGACTGGAGGCGGGACAATCGGCCTTCGGCGACATCTACGCCTGGTATCAGCGCCAGCTCGGCTGGCCCCTGGACCAGCTCGCCGCCCAGTATCCGGAGCTTCGCACCGCCATCGAGGCCCACAAACAGGCGCTGTTGCCGAGCCTGGCCGCCGCCTGGGAGCAGCAGCGGGATCTCGCCCACCTGCCGGTGGTGCTCGACTGGTTCAATGGCCGTCGCACCCCCTATGCCAACCAGCGCCTGCAGGGCACCCTCACCGGGATCAACCTCGGCACCGATGCCCCCGACCTCTTCGGCGCCCTGGTGGCGTCCACCGCCTTCGGCGCCCGCAGCATCATGGAGTGCATGACGAGCCAGCAGGTGCCGGTGGAGCAGGTGATCGCCCTTGGCGGCATCGCCCGCAAGTCGGCGACCGTGATGCAGACCTGCGCCGACGTCATGAACAGACCCATCCAGGTGGTGGCCTCGGATCAGTGCTGTGCCCTGGGGGCGGCCATCTTCGCCGCCGTGGCGGCCGGGCTCTACGCCGATGTGGCGCAGGCGCAGCAGCAGATGGCGAGCGCCGTGGAGCGCACCCACCAGCCGGATCCGGTGCGGGTCGCCGAATACGAACACCTCTACCAGCGCTACCTCGCCTGGGGCGCCGCCGCCGAACCGCTCTACAACCGGGGGACACTGGCATGAATATCGACACCCTCAAGGAGCAGGTGCTGGCCGCGAACCTGGATCTGCCGCGCCACGACCTGGTGACCTTCACCTGGGGCAACGTGAGCGGCATCGACCGAGAGCGCAACCTGGTGGTAATAAAACCGAGCGGCGTCAGCTACGAGCGGATGCGAGTCGAGGACATGGTGGTGCTGGATCTCGCCGGCAAGCAGGTGGAGGGGGCCCTGCGCCCCTCCTCCGACACCGCCACCCACCTGGTGCTCTATCGCACCTACCCCGAGCTTGGCGGCGTGGTGCACACCCACTCCACCCACGCCACCGCCTGGGCCCAGGCCGGACGCCCCATCCCCATTTTCGGCACCACCCAGGCCGACTACTTCCACGGCGAGATCCCCTGCTCCCGCCTGCTCACCCCGGGAGAGGTGGAGGAGGACTACGAGGGGCTGACCGGCCACCTCATCGTCGAGACGCTCAGACAGACCCCCATCCTCACCATGCCGGGGGTGCTGCTGGCCAGCCACGGCCCCTTCAGCTGGGGCAAGGACCCCGAAGACGCGGTGCACAACGCCGTGGTGCTGGAAGAGGTGGCCCGCATGGCCTGGCTCACCGGCCAGATCAACCCGGCAGCCCGCCCCCTGCCCGATTACCTGCTGGAGAAGCACTACCAGCGCAAGCATGGCAAACACGCCTATTACGGCCAGACAAAAGCCTAACGAGAGGACACCAAGATGGAATTGATGAAACAGCTGGAAGTGTGGTTCCTGGTCGGCAGCCAGCACCTGTATGGCGCCACCACATTGAAGCAGGTGGCCGATCACGCCCACACCATCACCAGCCAGCTCAACGAGGGGGCGGGCCTGCCCCTCAAGATAGTGCTCAAACCCACCGGCACCACCCTGGATGAAATCAGCGCGGTAGCCCGGGATGCGAACCACGACGAGCGCTGCGTCGGGCTCATGGTGTGGATGCACACCTTCTCCCCCGCCAAGATGTGGATCCCGGCCCTCAGCCAGCTGCAAAAGCCCCTGCTGCAGTTCCACACCCAGTTCAACCGAGATCTCCCCTGGAGCGAGATCGACATGGACTTCATGAACCTGAACCAGACCGCCCACGGCGGGCGCGAGTTCGGCTTCATGGGGGCCCGTCTGCGCCTGCCCCGCACCGTGGTGGTGGGCCACTGGCAAGAGGAAGAGGCCAGGCAGAAGATAGGCAACTGGATGCGGGTCGCCGCCGCCATCCACGACAGCCGCCACCTCAAGATCGCCCGCTTTGGCGACAACATGCGCAACGTGGCGGTCACCGAGGGCGACAAGATTGAGGCCCAGATCCAGTTCGGCTATCAGGTGAACTACCACCCGGTGGGGGATCTGGTGAAGGTGATCGCCGCCGTGCCCGACAGCGACATCGAGGCGCTGCTGGCCGAATACGAAGAGACCTACACCCTGACCGAGGCGGTGCAGGCGGGAGGCCCGCTGCGTGACTCCCTGTATGAGGCGGCGCGCCAGGAGTTGGGGATGAAGAAGTTCCTCACCGACGGCGGCTTCGGCGCCTTCACCACCACCTTCGAGGATCTCTATGGCCTGCACCAGCTGCCGGGTCTCGCCTGTCAGCGCCTGATGCAGCAAGGCTTCGGCTTCGGGGCGGAAGGGGACTGGAAGACGGCGGCCCTGCTGCGCACCCTCAAGGTGATGGGGGCTGGCCTGCCGGGGGGCACCTCCTTCATGGAGGACTACACCTACCACCTGGAGACGGGCAACAACCTGGTGCTGGGGGCCCACATGCTGGAGGTCTGCCCCTCCATTGCCGCCGGCAAACCCGTGCTGGACGCCCAGCACCTGGGGATTGGCAAGAAGGCCGATCCGGCCCGCCTGCTGTTTGCGGCGCCAGCCGGCAAGGCGGTCAACGCCAGCCTCATCGACATGGGCAACCGCTTCCGTCTGGTGGTCAATCAGCTGGAGGTGGTGGACTTGCCAGAGGCCATGCCGAAACTCCCGGTGGCCAGCGCCCTGTGGAAACCCCTGCCTGATCTGCAGACCAGCGCCGAAGCCTGGATCCTGGCGGGCGCGGCCCACCACGCCGTCTTCACCCAGGCGGTGGACATCGAGCAGCTGCGCACCTTCGCCGACATCCTGGGCATCGAGTTCGTGGTGATCGACGAGCACACTCGCATCCCCGCGCTCAAGGAGCAGCTGCGCTGGAACGAGGTCTACTACAAGATCTGCAACTGACCCCTTCCCGTCACCCCACGAAACAGCCCCGCCCGCGGGGCTGTCTCTTTTTCTGGCCTGTCAGGGCTTGGCGCCCCCCGCCAGCAGCCAGTGACAGACCCTCTCCACCCCGTGGCGCTGGCTGTCGGGGCGGGCGATCAGGGCGTATTCGTGATCCGTCTCCAGCACGGGGGCGAAGGGGGCCACCAGGGCGCCGCTCTCCAGCTCCTCGGCCACTATGGTGGGATCCCCGAGAGAGAGGCCAAACCCCTGCAACGCGGCATTCATCGCCAAGTCCAGGGTATCGAACAGCTGCCCCCCCTGGGGCTGCCAGGGGGTCGCAATGAAGGTGGCAAACCAGTTTCGCCAGTCCCGCCGATCGACGCTGGCATGGATCAGGGGGAGCAAGGGGAGCTCCTCCAGGGAGCGCTCGAACAGACGGTGCTTGGCGGCAAACGCCGGGGCGCAGACCGGGGTCAGCCGCTCCCGGAACAGGGGCTGGCTGTTGGGATAGCGCCCCAGGCAGGGCTGGTAGACGATGGCGAGATCGAACGGCTCCCGGGAGAAGTCGATGCCGTGGTGGTGGCTGCCGCGCACCTCCACCGCCTCCCCCTCGAACGCCTGCAGCCGCCGCAGCAGCCAGCGGCTGGCGCAGGAGGGCACCTTGATGCTGATGGCCTGCTCGTGGGGCAGGGCCTGCAGGGCGCTGAGCCCCTCCCCCATGCGCACCAGTCCCTCCCGGATGAAGGGCAGCAGGCGCTCGGCGGCCGGGGTCAGGGTCAGGCTGCGGGTACCGCGCACGAACAGCAGGTGCCCCAGGCGCGCCTCCAGCTGGGCGATCTGCTTGCTCACGGCCCCCTGGCTGACGCACAGCTCGTCGGCGGCCAGGGTGAAGCTCAGGTGACGGGCGGCGCACTCGAAGACCTGCAAACCGTAGAGGGGCAGCTGGGTACGCGGCGGGGTGAACAACATGACAAGCCTCCATGCTTGAGAAAAACTCATGCATACCATGCCGAATAATCCGTTGTCCGGCAAGCGTCCAGGGGGCTAAAACAGGACCTCATTCCCACACTCAGGTGACGGCGCCATGTCCATCCCCCAGGTTTCCAGCAAACTGCCCCAGGTGGGCACCACCATCTTCACCGTGATCGGGGATCTGGCCGCCCGCCACCCCAGCATCAACCTCTCCCAGG
This sequence comes from Aeromonas taiwanensis, assembly GCF_000820165.1. Taxonomy (GTDB): domain Bacteria; phylum Pseudomonadota; class Gammaproteobacteria; order Enterobacterales; family Aeromonadaceae; genus Aeromonas; species Aeromonas taiwanensis. Next base: position 79,322 of record NZ_CDDD01000056.1, on the reverse strand, counting down.
GGGCGCCGAGTTTCCCCTGCGATCCCGAGCTCATCCGGGTGACCCATGAGGCCATGCTGGCCGGCGAGAACCAGTACGCCCCCATGACCGGGCTGCCCGCCCTGCGCGAACAACTGGTGGCCAAGATTGCGACCAGCTACGGCCACCACTATGACGCGGGCGAGGAGATCACCATCACCGCCAGCGCCAGCGAGGCCCTGTTCTGCGCCATCACCGCCCTGGTTCACCCCGGTGACGAGGTGATCATGTTCGAGCCGGCGTTCGACAGCTACCGCCCCATGATCCAGCTGCAGGGTGCCACCCCGGTGGTGATCGCCCTCAAGGCGCCGAACTTTGCCATCCCCTGGGAGGAGGTGGCCGCCCGCATCAATCCCCGCACCCGCATGATAGTGCTCAATACCCCCCACAACCCGACCGGCACCGTCTGGCAGGCGGCGGATCAGGAGCACCTCGCCCGCCTGGTGCGCGGCACCGACATCCTGATCCTCTCGGACGAGGTCTATGAGCACGTGGTGTTCGACGGTGCCCTGCACCAGAGCGTCATCCGTTACCCGGAGCTGGTGGAGCGCTCGGTCGCCGTCTTCTCCTTCGGCAAGACCTTCCACGTCACCGGCTGGCGCGTGGGGTACTGCGTGGCCCCCCGTCCCCTGATGGAGGAGATCCGCAAGGTGCACCAGTTCGCCATGTTCGCCGCCGACACCCCCATGCAGTACGGCTTCGCCCACCTGTTGCAGCAACCGGCCCACTACCAGGGGCTGGCGGCCTTCTACCAGCGCAAGCGCGACTTGCTGACCTCGGCCCTGGCAGAGTCGCGTCTGACCCTGCTCCCCTCCGCCGGCAGCTTCTTCATGCTGGCGAGTTACGAGCGCATCAGCGACGAGCCGGACAGCCTGTTCGTGCAGCGGCTGATCCGCGATCACGGGGTCGCCACCATCCCCGTCTCCGCCTTCTATCACGACGGCACGGATCAACGGGTCATCCGCCTCTCCTTCTCCAAGGATGACGACACCCTGCTGGCGGGCGCCGAGCGCCTGTGCCGCGTCTAGGAGGCCACATGGACAGCGTACGCGTTGCCGTGCTGCAGATGGTCTCCGGGGATGACCTCGACCACAACCTGACCCAGGCCGAGGTGCTGCTGGGCCAGGCGGCGGCCGAGGGAGCCGAGTTCGCCCAGTTGCCCGAGTACTTCTACCTGATGCCAGAAGATGAGCGGGCACGGGTCGCCCTGGCCGCCCCCGTCGGCGATCACCCCCTGCTGGCCTGGGTACAGGGGCTGGCCCGGGAGCTCGGGATCTGGATCCTGGCCGGCACATTGCCGCTGGCCAGCCACGAGCCCGGCAAGATGCACAACAGCAGCCTGCTCGTCGACCCCGAGGGCAACCTGGCCTGCCGCTACGACAAGCTGCATCTGTTTGGCTTTTGCACCGGGCAGGAGCAGTATGACGAGGCCGCGACCATGACCCCGGGGGAGGCGGTGGTGAGCCACCCCCTGCCCTGGGGGCTGCTTCGCCTCGGGATCTGCTACGACCTGCGCTTCCCGGAGCTGTTCCGGCTGGGGCCGGCCCCCGACATCATCGCCCTGCCCGCCGCCTTCACCCACACCACGGGGCTCGCGCACTGGGAGCTGCTGCTGCGGGCCCGGGCAGTGGAAAACCTGGCCTTCGTGCTGGCCTCGGCCCAGGGGGGACACCACCCCGGTGGGCGGCGCACCTTCGGCCACAGCATGATCATCGACCCCTGGGGCCGGGTATTGGCCCGGGTCGAGGAGGGTCAGGGCATGGCCATCGCCACCCTGGATCTGACGGCCCAGCGCACGGTGCGAAGCCAGCTGCCGGCCCTCGCCCATCGCAAGATAGCCGTCGGCCCCTAGGCCGACATCCGTTACGACCATCGACATGACGCCACACTCAAGGGACTGACTATGAAACTCAACACCGCAATGATGCTGGTGGCCCTGGCCACCACAGGCCAGGCTGCCGCCAAACCCCTGGTGATCGCCACCGACGCCACCTACCCCCCCTTCGAAATGGTCGACAGCAGCGGCAAGCTCGGCGGCTTCGAGGTCGAGCTGGCCTACGCCCTGTGCGCGGCCATGAAGACCGAGTGCGAGGTGATCAACCAGCCCTGGGATGCCCTGCTTCCCGGCCTGCAGGTGCGCAAGTACGACGCCATCATGTCCTCCATGAACATCACCGATGAGCGACGCCAGAAGGTGGACTTCAGCCAGGTCTACTACATGATGCAGAACCGCTTCGTGGGGCGCAGCGACAAGGCCGCCGACTTCGCCGACGAGCCGGCGCACTTCAAGGACAAGGTGATCGCGGTGCAGGAGGGCACGCCCCAGGACAACTTCGTCACCGCCCGCTACGGCGACGTGGCCAAGATCAAGCGCTACGTCAACGCCCAGTCCCCCATGCTGGATCTGCAGTCCGGCCGCGCCGACTACACCTTCGGCAACATGGTGCAGTTGAAGGTCGGCTTCCTCGACAAGGAGATGGGCAAGCAGTTCGCCTTCGTCGGTCCCCAGTTCAACGGCACCCAGGACAAGATCCTGGGCGAAGGGGTCGCGGTGGCCCTGCGCAAGCACGACGACAAGCTCAAGGCTCGCTTCGATGCCGCCATCGACAGCGTCAAGGCCGACGGCACCTTCGACACCCTGCTCAAGAAGTACCAGCTCGAAGACCTGCTCTGATCCCGGAATCCGTCGTCCATCAAAAATGCCAGTCGACATCGACTGGCATTTTTTATCCCGGGTGTTCTGCTGACACAGGCCCCCCTCCCCTTCAAGGTTCTGGCAGAGCGTGCCATGCTCCCTGTATTCCTGCGCCGTTCACGCCGCGTCGCGCATCCGCGCTCCACACACTGCGCAGGCAAGGAGGCACGCCATGACCCCGTCCCCCCTCATCCGCCGCTTTTCCCCCAATCTTCTGGGGCGCGATCTGGCGGTGGGCGATATCCACGGCTACTTTGCGCTGTTGCAGCAGGCACTGGACAGCATCGACTTCAACCCCGAGCGGGATCGCCTCTTCAGTGTGGGGGATCTGACCGATCGCGGGCCCGAGTGCGCCAAGGCCCTGGACTGGCTGGCACGCCCCTGGTTCCATCCGGTGTGCGGTAATCACGACGACTACGTCTGCCGCCATGAGAGCTGCGATCGGGAGAACTGGATCCAGAATGGCGGAGGGTGGTTTGCGCAACTGAGCCAGGACGAGCAGGCCCTGTTCGCCGCCCGCTACCGCGCCCTGCCCCTCGCCATCGAGGTGCAGACCCGCCGCGGGCCCGTCGGCCTGCTCCACGCCGATTGCCCCTTCCCCACCTGGCAGGGCCTGCTGGACCAACTCGATGCCGGGGTAAGCGGCGGGACGCTTCGGGCCATCAAGAACGTCTGCCTCTGGTCACGGCGCCGCATCGAGCTGCTGGACGAGAGCGGCATCGAGGATCTGGTCGCCCTGGTGGTGGGCCACACCCCGGTAAGCGTCCTGGTGCGCCTCGGCAATGTCTACTACATCGACACCGGCGGCTGGTATCCCCACGCGGGCGGCTATTTCACCCTGCTGGATCTGGACAGCCTGACGCCCCTCTTTCCTAAGCGGTAGAGGCCGGACCATCGCCAGGTCGCGCCACGCTGCTCGTTAAACCGCCAGGCAGGCGCACCGGACTTCGCTCTGCCTGCGCTATGGTTTACCATGCTGACCATTGTGGTGCCTGGCACCCCCACCCCGGCGCCTGACGCCGCCGTCACCGGATACCCCATCTCGAACAACATGAGCAACACAGCGCACCCGGGCAGCGGGCCCACCTTCTACTTCCACGACTACGAGACCTTCGGCATCAGCCCGGCGAAGGACAGACCGGCGCAGTTCGCTGGCATTCGCACCGACGCGGATTTCAACGTCATCGGCGAGCCGCTGGTCATCTATTGCAAGCCGCCGGCGGACTATCTGCCGGAGCCGGAGGCCTGCCTCATCACCGGCATCACGCCGCAGAAGGCGATGAAGGATGGGCTGTGCGAGGCGGACTTCATCCGCCAGATCCACGGGGAATTTGCCACCCCGGGTACCTGCGTGCTCGGCTACAACAGCATCCGTTTCGATGACGAGGTGACCCGCTACACCCTCTATCGCAACTTCTACGATCCCTACGCCTACGCCTGGCAGAACGGCAACTCCCGCTGGGACATCCTCGACATGCTGCGTGCCTGCTATGCCCTGCGCCCTGAGGGGATAGAGTGGGCCTTTGACGAGGAGGGCAAGCCGAGTTTCAGGCTGGAGAAGCTCACCGTCGCCAACGGCGTATCTCACGCCAACGCCCACGATGCGCTCTCCGACGTCCTGGCCACCATAGAGATGGCCAAACTGGTGAAAAAGGCCCAGCCCAAGCTGTTCGGCTATCTCTTTGACCTTCGCAACAAGAACAAGGTCAAGGCGCTCATCGACGTGGTGACCATGAAGCCCCTGGTGCACGTGTCCGGCATGTTCTCCCCCTGGCAGGGCTGCGCAAGCTGGGTGTCACCGCTGGCCTGGCACCCCACCAACCAGAACGCGGTGATCATGGTGGATCTCACACGCGATCCGACCCCGCTCATCGAGCTGTCCTGCGAGGAGATCAGAGAGCGCCTCTACACCAAAAAAGAGGAGCTGGGGGATCTGGCGGGCATTCCGGTGAAACTGGTGCACATCAACAAGTGCCCCGTGCTGGCGCCGGCGGCCACCCTGACGGCGGAGCGCGCCGACGAGCTCGGCATCAATCGGGAGCAGTGCCGCAAGAGCCTGGATCTGCTGCGCGCCCACCCCGAGGTGCGGGAAAAGCTGGTGGAGGTGTTCAACCAGGAGTTTGCCGGCAGCAACGAGAGCGACCCCGATACCCAGCTCTACGCCGGTTTCTTCGGCCACGGCGACAAGGCCACCATGGATCTGGTGCGCGCCACCCCGCCGGATCTGCTGGGGGAACGGGAGTTCGCCTTCAGCGACCCCCGCCTGCCCGAGATGCTGTTCCGCTACCGCGCCCGCAACTGGCCCCACACCCTGAGCGAGGCGGAGCAGAAGCGCTGGCGCCTGCACTGCAGCGACTACTTCAGCAGCCGCCTGCCCGACTACGCTCCCCGCCTCGAGGCGCTGGCAGAGCAGAATCAGGGTAACGAACGAAACTTTGCGATTCTAAAGAGTCTCTACCACTACCTGGAAGATCTGTGAGATGTGAGCCGTTTCACAGTTAAACTCCTGTGCCCGCCTCGCGGGCACGACATAATGAGCAGGGAGCCCAGGCTCCTGATAGTTTGATAATTATTCGCGCTATCGGTATGGATGCCGTGCTCTCGACTGTTGGGGATCTCTCGTCTTATGCGTTTAGCACTGCCTGCTGTCATGCTTGCCGCCGCTGCCTTGCTGCCTTCGCTCGCCCAGGCCGGCGTGCGTTTCGAAGTGCCGGACTATCTGCTGCGTCTGCCGGAGCAGACCTATCAGCTCATCGAACGCAACTTCAACACCCTCTACCAGCAGACCGACTTCACCCCCCAGATCACCAACAGCTACTTCAACCACTCGGATCTCTACCGCTTCGCCGGCATCCCCCTCGCCATCACGCCGCAAAACGGCTTCCAGATGGAGGTGTTCGGCCAGCTCTACAACAAGTCGTCCCAGATCTACGCCCAGATGAGCCAGGATCTCTCCCTCTACCGCACCCTGCGGGTCGACATGATGGGGGATCAGAGCGATGCCATCGCCATCGGCATGGGGCTCGGCATTCCCCTCAGCAACCGCCTGACCGTCAAGGCGCTGGCCTCCAGCAACCAGATCCCGGGCTATGGCTCCGCCAACTACGCCGTCGGCGTGGAGTGGCACTTCTAACGAAGCACGCCCAACACGCTCCCTACATGGAACAAGGCTCCCGATGGGAGCCTTGTCGCTTTTGACGGGGAGGATCAGCCGTAGCGGATCACCCGCCCCTGGCCTCCCTGCAGCACCAGTTCCTCCCCCTGAGGGGCCTCATTCCAGAAATCCGTGCCTCCCGCCGGCAGCGCGACCCGGGCCTCCTGCTCGCCCCAGTTGAACAGGCAGAGCAGCTCGCCGCCCCCGGGCAGCGCCACCCGCCCGCGGCTGAAACGCATGTCGTCGAAACGGGCCGCCGGGGCGCGCCCCTCGCACAGGGCCAGCAGCTTGTGCAGCCTCGTTCCCTGTTGCTCGTCCAGATCCTGCAGCCTGTCGCCGACCAGCACCATGCCCCCGCTCGCCACCAGGGCGGCCAGGTGGAAGTCATACTCGGCGGCGCTGGCCCGCTGGCTCGGCAGATCCCGCTGGCAGACGCAGTCGGGATCCAGCGCCCAGAGCCGGTCGTTCTGCCAGGCGCGGCAGAAGGCTTCCCGCGCTATCTGGCGAAAACGCGGGCCATGGCGCTCCACGTCGTCGCTCACCCGCATGCCGTGCACCAGGCCCAGGCTCGGCCAGATCGGGGCGTTGCAGCCGAGCAGGAAGGCCCCCTCCCCGGCGCCGCGCAAGATGGCGGCCATGCCGCGACGATAGGCCTCCACCCGGGTCGCGTCGGGATCGTGGAAACGACCGCCGTGGATGGCCCCCCAGAAATTGGCATCCAGCTTGAAGTAGTGGATGCCCCACTGCTCGCGCAGGGTACGGAACAGCTGCTCGAAGTGCGCCTGCACCTCGGGGTGGGTACCGTCCAGCACGTACCAGGGGGTGCAGCGCCAGCCGCCGTAGGTGACCCGTTCGGAGGGGAGCGGCAGGCCGTCGTCCCCCTTTACGAACCACTCCGGGTGCTGCTGGAACACTTGCGAGCCGGGCTCGGCGATAAAGGGGGCGACCCAGAGCGCAGGCTCGCAGCCGGCGGTGCGGATCTCTCGGGCAAGGGCCGCCACCCCCTCCTCGAACTTGGGAGACGGGGTGAGCCAGTCCCCCATCCTGGCCTGATAGCCGTCGTCTATCTGCACGTAGCGCAGGGCGGGGAAGCGCTCGGCCCGCACCGCCAGGTTTTCGCGAATGTCGTCCGCGCTCACCTGGGCATAGTAGTGATACCAGGAGCACCAGCCGCTCGGACGCGCCGCCATCTGGTCCACCAGGGTGCCGTGCTCCCTCTCGATGAGGCGGGCCAGTTCGGCCAGCAGGGCCTCCCTGTCCGGCCCCTCCAGGCAGATCAGCGCCTCGCTCTGCCAGTGTGTCTGTGGTGCCAGCACCCGCCCCTCGGTGTTCATCACTATGGCCAGGCGGCCATCCGGGTAGAGGCGAAACTCGCCGCCAAAGCGGTGGCAGCTCGCAAACGCCAGGAGCAGCCAGCCCCCCTCCTGTTCCACCAGCAAGAGGTTGTGGACGGTGTGATAGCCCTCGTCCTCGGTGATGCGATAGACGCCGGCATCGGGGCAGCGCCCCACCGGCTGCGGCGATTGCCAGCTGCCCATGGTCTGGGCCAGCATCTGGAACCCCTCGCCATAGATGGCGGCGGCGGGCGAGAGGCCGAGATCCCCCTCGAACAGCCGCCAGTGATGCACCGGCGCCGGGGTGCTCCCGGTGTTGTCGAGCCTCACCCGGCACAGGGGTCCGTCCCACTGGCGGGTCTGCAGCAGCTGGGGAGAGAGGGCGGGATCGGCTGACAGCTGGCGCAGCCTGGCCAGGAGAGAGGGGTACGACATGGGATCTCCTACTTGTGGGGGAACGACGGGAAGCGCCATTGTATCCCCTGCGGGCCAGTTGACCCTGTTCCGTGCCCCCCGTGCCTGTTAAACTGCGACCTCGCTCACAGTTGCCAAGATGAGGCCCCCGTGCTGCTCCGACGCACTCTGCTCTACCTTCGTGATTTTCTGGTCATCATCGCCTGCCTGCTGGCGGGCAAGGCCCTGGCCGCCATCCTGCCTTTCGCCTTCCCCGGCAGCATCCTCGGCATGCTGCTGCTGTTCGTGCTGCTCTCCCTGCAGCTGGTCCGTTTCTCCTGGGTCGAGCTGGGGGGTGGCCTGCTGCTGCGCCACATGGGGGTGCTGTTCGTGCCGGTGGCGGTCGGCCTGGTGGCCTGGCTCGAGCCCCTGCGCCAATCCTTCGGCCTCATCATGCTCTGCGTCGTGCTCGGCATCGTGCTCATTCTGGGTGCGGTCGGCCACCTCTATCAAAGGATGAACAAGCCATGATGTTCTGGTTTGCCCTGCCCCTGACCCTGGCGCTCTATTTCATGACCCGGGCCCTCTATCGTCGCCTCCCCTGGCCCGTCATCAACCCCGTGCTGATCCCCACCGCCGCCATCATAGGCCTGCTGCTCTGGCTGGATCTGCCGCTGGATCAGTACCAAGGGGGCACTGCCCCCCTCACCGCCCTGCTGGAGCCGGCCGTGGTGGCCCTGGCCCTGCCCCTCTACCAGCAGGCGCGCCAGATCCGGGACAAGCTCAAGCCCATTCTGATCTGCACCCTCAGCGCGGTATTCATCTCGGTCTGCACCACCCTGGGTATCGGGCACCTGATGGGGGCGGATCCGGCGCTGCTGGCCTCCATCGCCACCAAGTCCATCACCACCCCCCTCGCCATGAGCGTCAGCCAGTCCCTGGGCGGCATTCCCGCCATCGCCGCCGCCGTGGTGGTGGTAGTGGGGATCCTGGGGGCCCTGGTGGGCTTTCCCCTGCTCCGGCTGATGCGGGTGACCGACCCCGAGGCCCAGGGGCTCGCCATGGGGGCCTGCGCCCACGCCATCGGCACCGCCGCCTCCGCCGAACAGGGGATCACCCAGGGGGCCTTCTCGTCGCTCGCCATGGTGGTGTGCGGCGTGCTGACCGCCGCCGTCGCCCCCCTGCTGTTCGCCCTCTACCACTGGCTGACCTGAGCCTCGGGACACCCGGCCATGGCCCTCTGGGCCATGGCACCTTCCTTCCCTCTTCAATCATACCCAGGCGACACCGACGGTCCCGTCACGCTGCGAGCCCGCGCACAGATTGCGAAAGACAAACGTTTCCTTTACCATCCCCGGCTCTTTGCCCATCAAGGCGTGAGCGCGCTCACATATTTCACCGCGCTTGCTCCCTACAATGGCCCCCCAATTGGCCTTTGAGGACACAGTATGCATCCCCGCTTTGCCAAGCCATTCGAGACCCTTTCTGCCCCGCTCCAGGACGCCCTGCGCCCCATGCTGGGGGACGATTTCCAGGCCCGTTTCACCCCCGCACAGGTGGCGACCCTGAAAGCCGCCACCGGGCTGGATGACAGGGCCCTGCGCCTGGCCCTGCTGCCACTGGCGGCCGCCTGCTCGGTCGCCCCCATCTCCAAATTCTTCGTCGGTGCCATCGCCTGCGGCCTGAGCGGCACCTGGTACTTCGGCGCCAACATGGAGTTCGCAGGCCAGGGGCTGTTCCACTCGGTGCACGCCGAGCAGTCCGCCATCTCCAACGCCTGGCTCGGCGGCGAGACCGGGATCTCCGAGATCACCGTCAACTACACCCCCTGTGGCCACTGCCGCCAGTTCATGAACGAACTGAGCACCGCCAAGACGCTCAAGGTCTCCCTGCCGGACGACTTGAGCGAGCTGCAGGCCTTCCTGCCTCACTCCTTCGGCCCCGCCGATCTCGAGATCACGGACGCCCTGATGAGCCCCCAGGCCCACGACGAGCTGGTGCTCGAGAGCGACGACCCCTTGTGGCAGGCCGCGCTCGCCGCCGCCCGCCAGAGCTATGCCCCCTACAGTCAGGGCTATGCCGCGGTGGCGCTGCAGTTCGAAGATGGCCGCATTTTCTGCGGTCGCTACGCCGAGAACGCCGCCTTCAACCCGAGCCTCCCCCCCATGCAGATGGCCTGCGCCCATGCGGTGCTGAATGGCGAGGATCTCGCCACCGTCCGCCGCGCCGTGCTGCTGGAGAGCAAGGATGGCCAGATCAGCCAACGGGACTCCGCCCAGTCCACCCTGAGGGCCCTGGGCTCGGTCGAACTGGAATACAACGCCGTCTAACGCCGTGCAACGACCATAAAAAGGGGAGCCATCGGCTCCCCTTTTTCATCTGTCTTGCAACCCAGTCCCCTCTCAGGACTCCCACAGAATGCGTTGACTGCCGGACCAGCGCTCGCCGATGTCCGCGTACTTCTGCTCCAGCAGGTGGCGACGGATCTTCATGGTAGGGGTCAGCACACCGTTCTCGATGTTCCAGGGCGTCTTGACCACCAGGATGCCCCGCAGGCGGGCATGGGACTCCAGCTTGTCGTTGACCCGATTGAGGGCGCTCTCCAGCTGGGCATCCACCCTGGCCCTGTCCCCCTTCATGGCGCTCTCGGCGAGCTGCACCAGGGCGACCGGCTGCGGCATGCCGTAGCCGATGACGCACAGCTGCTCGATGATGGGCTCCTGCCCGAGCATCCCCTCGATGGGCACCGGGGCCACGTACTTGCCCTTGGCGGTCTTGAAGACGTCCTTCATGCGGCCGGTGATGGTGAGGTAGCCCTCCCTGTCCAGCTTGCCCATGTCGCCGGTATGGAGCCAGCCGTCGGCGTCGATGGCCTCGCGGCTGTGCTCGGGATCCTTGTAGTAGCCCACCATCATGCCCTCGCAGCGACAGAGGATCTCCCCCTCGTCGGAGATGCGGATGGTCACCCCGGGCCCCGCCTTGCCGACGGTGCCAATCTTGTCGGCCCTAAACGGGAAGTTCAGGGTGGAGAAGGCGTGGTTCTCGGTCATGCCCCAGGCCTCGGTGATCTCGAGGCCGATGCTGTGGTACCACTCCAGCAACGCCGGGGCCACGGGGGCCGAGCCGCAGCCCAGCACCCGCGCCTGATCCAGCCCCAGCCCCTGCTGCAGCTTGCGTTTGATGAGGCCGGAGACGAGGGGGATCTTGAGCAGCAGCGCCAGCTTCTTCTGGGGCAGCTTCTCGTGGATCTTGATGCGGAACATGGCCCAGAGCCGCGGCACCGAGATGAAGACGGTGGGCCGGCAGCGTTTGACGTCCTCGATGAAGGTGTCGAGAGACTCGGGGAAGGCAATGGTGGCGCCGCTGAACAGGCTGCCGCCGTAGATGTAGACCCGCTCCGTGATATGGGCGAGCGGCAGGTAGGAGAAACCGCGATCCTCCGCCGTGAGGGCAACCGCCTCCACCAGCTTCTCGCAAGACCAGGCGTAGCGCTCCACGCTCAGCATGGCCCCCTTGGGCTTGCCGGTGCTGCCGGAGGTGTAGACCAGGCTCAGCAGGGCATCCGGCGCCTGCACCGGGCTATCCGGAATGGGGTCGTATTGCGCCAGCAGATCGTCCCACTGGTGCGCCGCCGGCATGGTGTCATAGGGCAAGGCGATGCGCAGCAGATCGCCGGGCACCCCCGCCTCCTGGCTCTTCCAGTCGTCCAGCTTGCCCACGAAGATCGCCTTCGCCTCGCTGTGGCGCAGCACGTACTCTATGGTGTCGACGTTGGCGGTGGGATAGATGGGAACGCTCACGTAGCCCCCCATCTGCATCGCCAGATCGGCGATGAACCACTGGGCGCAGTTCTTGGAGAGCAGGGCTACCTTGTCGCCGGAGACCAGTCCCAGCGCACGCAGTGCCGCCACCATGCGCCGCGCCTCGTCGGCGACCTCACCCCAAGTGAAGTCGACGTATTCGCGGTGGATGGTCTGACGAAGATAGATCCGGTCGGGACACTGCCGCTCCCAGTGATAGAGCATCTCGAGCGGCAGTCTGGTGGCAATGCGTGAGGAGGAGGCCATGGTTTAATCCCTGAAACAAAAGGCGAGCCTCATTATTAACCTTTTGATAACACTCAGGGAAGCAGAATACTTAAACTTGTGTTTGAACTGCGAATGGGATCAAGCTTCCGCCTCTTGCTGCAGACGCTTCCACATCTCCTGCACCAGGGCCTCGTCCTGCTCCGAGAGCTCTCCCTGCAGGATGGCCTCGTTCAGGCTGCGCAGCACATAGCTCTTCACGTCCCGCACCAGGGTCTTGCCCTCCAGCTCGGCCCGGGCGACCGCCAGCGAGATATGGCCACGCAGATAGCCGCCCGCAAACAGTTCGTCTTCGCTGGCCGTGGCGACCATGGCGTCGATCAGTCCCAACAACTTGTGTTCAAAATCGTGAATCGTCATTTAACGCAGCCTCATTTCCGGGGTTGCCGGCAAAAAATTCGGGGGAGTGGAACCGCGATCCGGTTGATCGCGGCTCTCTGGCGCCAGGCCAGCCGCATCCTTGATGTCCTATTCCGGGTTGGCCACCGGGTAGATGACCTGGTCCTTGTATCCCGTGGTTATGCGCAGATAACCACTTAACGACCGGTTCAGTGCAGGATCGTCGGTATCCACCAGCAGTGGACGGCCTTCTAGTGCCGCCAGCTTGGTCTTGGTGGCGAGCACCTGGATATGCTCTCGCCCGACGGCCCGGATCACGTCTGGACTCAATTGCTGATTTCCGCGCCCGAACAGATGTCCCTGACCGCCGATCAGGGTGATGATCAGCCGGCAGCGACGGCCGCGGATCCGGGTCAGGATCTCGGCGGCGGACAGATCCTGCCCGATAAGCCGGCCATTTTCCACCAGATCCACACCGAGCAATGTATTTTCGAGACCGAGCTCCGCCATGCAGGCCGCCACCGTGCTCCCCGACCCCATCAGGTAGAGGGTATCGGGTTCCATCTGCTCCACCACGCCGGCGGCGAGATCCGCCAGCACCAGCTCCTCGGACTCCTTGCCCCCCTGCTTGACCGCCTGTACATAGCGCAGATCCCCGGGCACCAGGAGCTGGCCGTAATGGCGGGCACGGACCTTGCCTGCCCGAAACGCCTCTTCGTCGATGTCCATCACCTCCGCATCCACCAGGCTCAGGAGCTCGCCGGCGATCATCCTGGCCGCCACCCGGCCGCTCGCCGCCGGCGTCACCCCGTAGACCCCGGAGTGGATCTTGCACCCCGCCGGAATGCCGAGCACGTGGCAGGACTCCCCCACGGCGGCGCAGATGTCACGGGCTGTGCCGTCGCCGCCGGCAAAGAGCAGCAGATCCACCCCGGCATCGCGCAGGGCCAGGGCGGCGGCACGGGTGTCCTCGGCGCTCGTCTGCACTGCGGCGGGTTGATGAACGATGCGGTGGGGCAGCGCCAGCTCGGCGGCAAGGTCGGCCCCCATCTCCCCGGCCACCGTCAGCAGCTCGAACGGCGTGGTCAGCTCGCACAGGGGCGCCAGCGCCTGACGGGCCCGCTCCCGAGACCTGGCCACGGCCCCTCGTGCCAGCGCTTCGGCCACCCTGCCGTCGCTGCCCTTGAGACCGACGGCCCCGCCGATACCGGCGATGGGGTTGATGATAAGCCCTAATCGAAACATGTTGTCCTCCCGTTGACCGGTCGCCATTTTTATCTTTTCCCGCCACTGGGACAAGCCATGACCCCCTGCTAAAATGCGCGACTTCAACCTCAACCAATGTTCAACCAAGGTTCAATCATGCTGGAATGGATTGCGGACCCCTCCGCCTGGGTCGCGCTCGCCACCCTGACCCTGCTCGAGATCGTGCTGGGTATCGACAACATCATCTTCATCTCCATCCTGGTGGGGCGACTGCCGGAAGCACAACGCCAGAAGGCGCGCATCCTGGGACTCGGCCTCGCCATGGGTACCCGCATCCTGCTGCTGCTGTCGCTCGCCTGGGTGATGCGCCTCACCGAGCCGCTGTTCAGCGTGCTGGGGGAAGCCATCTCGGGACGGGACCTGATCCTGCTGGTGGGGGGCCTGTTCCTCATCGCCAAGAGTACCCACGAAATCCACCAGAGCCTGGAAGGGGCCGCCGATGAGCAGAGCACGGTGAGCAAGACCGCCGGCTTCCTGTCGACCCTGCTGCAGATCGCCATCCTCGACATCATCTTCAGCCTGGACTCCGTCATCACCGCGGTCGGCATGGCGGATCACGTGCCCGTCATGGTGCTGGCCATCGTCATCGCCGTGGGCGTCATGATGTTTGCCGCCAAGGCGATCGGCGATTTCGTCGACACCCACCCCACCATCAAGATGCTGGCCCTCTCCTTCCTCATTCTGGTCGGGGTTGCCCTCATGGCCGAGGGGCTGGATCTGCACATTCCGAAGGGTTACATCTACTTCGCCATGGCCTTCTCGCTGGTGGTGGAGATGATCAACATCCGCCTGCGTGGCCACCAGGAGCGGGCCAAGTAAGCCCCCTCTTCAAGAGCCAACAAAAAGCGCGACCCCGGGTCGCGCTTTTTTATTGTGTTCATTGCCTGGGCGCACCGCCCATAGGCTCAGAGTGCGTTGCGGGTGGCCACCGCATCGGCCAGGTTGCGCAGCAACACTTCGGTATCGGCCCAGCCGATGCAGGCATCGGTGATGCTCTGACCGAAGGTGAGTTCGCACCCGTCCACCAGATCCTGACGCCCTTCCACCAGGTGGCTCTCTACCATGACGCCGAACACCGCCTTGCTGCCGGCGCGCAGCTGACCGGCCACATCCTCGGCCACCAGCATCTGGTTCTTGAACTGCTTGCTGCTGTTGGCGTGGCTGAAGTCGATCATCACCTTCTGGGGCAGACCGGCCTTCTCCAGCCCCTTCACCACCTCACCCACGTGGGCGGCGCTGTAGTTCGGCTCGCGGCCGCCGCGCAGGATGATGTGACAATCCGGGTTGCCGGCGGTCGAGACGATGGCGGAGTGACCGTACTTGGTCACCGACAGGAAGTGGTGCGGTGCGCTGGCGGCGCCGATGGCATCGATGGCCACCTTGATGGTGCCATCGGTGCCGTTCTTGAAGCCCACCGGGCAGGAGAGACCGGAGGCCAGCTCGCGGTGTACCTGGGACTCGGTAGTGCGGGCGCCGATGGCCCCCCAGCTCATCAGATCCGCCACATATTGCGGGGTGATCATGTCGAGGAATTCGGAGGCGGTCGGCAGCCCCATGTCATTGAGATCCAGCAGGAGCTTGCGCCCCAGGCGCAGGCCGTCGTTGATCTGGCAGCTGTTGTCGAGGTAAGGGTCGTTGATGAGCCCCTTCCAGCCCACCGTGGTGCGCGGCTTCTCGAAGTAGACCCGCATCACTATCTCCAGCTGATCTTTCAGCTCGTCGCGCAGCACCTTGAGGCGCTTGCCGTATTCCAGGGCGGCAACCGGATCGTGGATGGAGCAGGGGCCGATCACCACCAGCAGGCGCTGATCCTCACCGGCCAGGATGTTGTGAATGGCCTGACGGGATTCAAACACGGTATTTGATGCGGTCTCGGTCGCCGGAAACTTCTCAAGCACCGCAACCGGGGGCAATAACTCTTTGATTTCACTGATACGTACGTCGTCGGTTTGATGCTGCATGACCAAGTTTCCTGCTAGATGACTGCGATGAAGAGATCCCAATCTAGCCCTCTGCCGGGACGGTGTAAATAGAAAATTACATCCTCATTAAAAGAATTTTGTTACGCGACCTTGCAAGTTTAAACAATGCTGCTAAGCGGTCGGAAGGAGGCAGGGAGCAGAAACGAAAAGGCCCGCACCAAGGCGGGCCCGACGGGCTTAAACGGCCTGGCTGATACTGGCCAGTTTGTCGAAGTAGTCCGGGAAGGTCTTGGAGGTACAACCCGGATCATTGATGGTGACCGGGGTGTCCGACAGCGCCACCAGGGAGAAGCACATGGCGATGCGGTGATCGTTGTAGGTGTCGATGGCCGCATGCTTGAGCTGCTCTGGCGGGGTGACGGTGATGAAGTCGTGCCCCTCCTCCACCTCCACACCCAGCTTGCGCAGCTCGGTCGCCATGGCGTGCAGGCGGTCGGTCTCCTTCACGCGCCAGTTGTAGATGTTGCGAATGGAGGTGGTCCCCTTGGCAAACAGCGCCGTGGTGGCGATGGTCATGGCCGCATCCGGGATGTGGTTCATGTCCATGTCGATGCCCTTGAGCGGCCCCTGCTCCGCCTCGATGAAGTCGTCACCCCAGGTGATGCGGGCGCCCATCTTCTCCAGCACGTCGGCGAAGTGGATGTCCCCCTGGATGCTGTGCTTGCCGATGCCGGTGACCCGCACCTTGCCCTTGATGGCCCCCGCCGCGAGGAAGTAGGAGGCGCTGGAGGCATCCCCTTCCACCAGGAAGTCGCCCGGGCTGACATAGGTCTGGTTGCCCTTGATGTAGAACACCTTGTAGTCGTCGTGCTCGATGACCACCCCGAACTGCTTCATGATGTGCAGGGTGATGTCGATGTAGGGCTTGGAGACCAGCTCACCCTTGATGTGGATGCGGGTGTCGCCGGCCGCCATGGGGGCTGCCATCAAAAACGCCGTCAGGAACTGGCTGGAGACGGAGCCGTCCACGTGCACGTCACCACCCCAGAGCCCCTTGGCATCCACCACCAGGGGCGGATAGCCGTCTTTCTTCAGATACTGGATATGGGCACCCGCTTCGCGCAGGGCATCCACCAGATGGCCGATGGGGCGCTCTTCCATGCGCGGCTCGCCGCCCAGGGTGTACTCGCCCGAGCCCAGGCAAAGGGCAGCGCAGAGGGGGCGCATGGCGGTGCCGGCGTTGCCGAGGAACAGGTTGACCGGCTCTTTCACCGCGAAGCTGCGACCCAGGCCGTGCACGGTGCACTCGGTCTTGTCGGCGGAGAGCTTGTACTTCACGCCGAGCTGGGTCAGCGCCGCCAGCATGTGGCGGATGTCATCGCTGTCGAGCAGGTTGGTCAGCCGGGTGGTGCCGCGCGCCAGGGCGGCCAGCAGCAGGGCCCGGTTAGAGACACTCTTGGAGCCAGGCAGATTGACTACCCCGGCCACGCTAGAAATGGGTTCCAAACGCAACGAATTCATAGACTTCCTGTACGATCTCAAGTAAATCACCTGACCGGACGTTAACAGCCCGCGCCCCGCACGGCAAGTTCGGCGGTGGCACAACTGCGGGACCCGGACGCCGGGGTCAGGATAGGCCTGAAAAACAGACGCCGGGGAGTCCCCGGCGTCTGGCAATGGGGAGACACGCCTCAACCGTGGCGTTTGGCAAACTCATCCATGAAGCTGACCAGGGCCTTGACCCCTTCCAGGGGCATGGCGTTGTAGAGGCTGGCACGCATGCCGCCGACGATGCGGTGCCCCTTGAGCGCCAGCAGGCCAGCCGCTTCCGACTCGGCCAGGAACAGCTTGTCCAGGGCCTCGTTCTTCAACTGGAACGGCACGTTCATGCGGGAGCGGCAGGCCGCGTCCACCTTGTTGCCATAGAAGCTGGACTGATCGAGGTAGCCGTAGAGGAAGTCGGCCTTCTCCTTGTTGCGCGCTTCCATGGCCGCCAGGCCCCCCTGCTCTTTCAGCCACTCGAACACCAGGCCGGCCAGATACCAGGCGTAGGTGGGCGGCGTGTTGAACATGGAGTCGTGCTTGGCGGTGAGCTGGTAGTCGAAGATCGACGGCACGTCGGCACGAGCCTGGTTCAGCAGGTCGTCGCGCACGATGGCGATGGCCAGGCCCGAGGGGCCGATGTTCTTCTGGGCGCCCGCATAGAGGATGCCGAAGCGGCTCACGTCGAGGGGACGGGAGAGGATGGTGGAGGAGAGATCCGCCACCAAAGGCACGTCGCCAGTGGCCGGGATGTCGAACATCTCGATGCCGTCGATGGTTTCGTTCGGGCAGTAGTGCACATAGGCCGCGTCGGCGCGAAACGCCGGGGTCGACAGCAGGTGGGAGACCCCCTGCTCGTTCTTGGCAACCCCTTGATAAGTCTGGATATCACCATATTTCTGCGCCTCATCCACAGCGCTCTGGGCCCAGACGCCGGTCACAAGGTAATCGGCCTTCTTGTTGGCGCCACCCAGCAGGTTCATGGGCACGGCGGAGAACTGGCCGCGGCCGCCACCGTGCATGAAGAGCACCTTGTAGTTGTCCGGCACCGCCAGCAGATCCCGCAGATCGGCTTCGGCCTTCTCGGCGACCGCCATATAGGGCTTGCCGCGGTGGGACAGCTCCATGACCGAGGCTCCCAGCCCCTGGAAATTACAAAATTCGCGCTGGGCGCGCTCCATGACTTCAACCGGCAACATGGCGGGGCCGGCGCAGAAGTTGTAAATCTGTTTGCTCATGACGCTTTCCGTGAGTGGATGAGTGTGATCGATGACTCGAACGTTTTTACACGACAGGCCCCCGTGGGGGCAAAGGCTTTTTGGGATCTGGCGCAAGCTTTTGCCCCGGTGCCACCGGGCACCATTCAGACAAAAGCCCTGAACGGGTCAGGGCTTGCAGAGAATATGCATGGAAACGGGGGCGAGACAGCACGGACGGCTTTCTTCGCCCCTTTGTAGCAAATTTACAGCTTGGCGGTGAGTTCAGGCAGCAGGGTGAAGAGATCCCCCACCAGGCCGTAGTCTGCCACCTGGAAGATGGGCGCCTCGGCGTCCTTGTTGATGGCGACGATCACCTTGGACTCCTTCATGCCCGCCAGATGCTGGATGGCGCCCGAGATGCCCACCGCGATGTAGAGCTCGGGTGCCACCACCTTGCCGGTCTGCCCCACCTGCAGATCGTTGGCCACGAAACCCGCATCCACCGCCGCCCGGGACGCGCCGACGGCGGCCCCCAGCTTATCGGCCAGGGCGTCAATCAGGGCAAACTGCTCCCTGGAACCGAGCGCCCGTCCGCCGGAGACCACCACCCGGGCCGCCGCGAGGTCGGGCCGTGCCGAGCGCACCGCACGCCGCTCGATGAGCCGGGTGCGACACGCCACCTCGCTCACCGGCAGCCGCTCTATCTGTGCCTGTGTGCTGCCGGACGCCGCCTTGGTGAAGGCGGTGGACCGCACGGTGAGCACCTTGATGGGGGCCGAGCTCGCCACCCGTGCAATGGCGTTGCCCGCATAGATGGGGCGCAGGAAGGTGTCTGGCCCCTCGATGCCGGTCACCTCGGCGATCATCTCCACCCCGAGCCTGGCCGCCACCCGTGGCAACAGATCCTTGCCCTGGCTGCTGGCCGCCATCAGGCAGTGCCGGTAGTCCTGCACCACGCTGACCAGCAGCTTGTCGACCCCGTCGTTCAACTCTTCCGCGAGCATGGGGTGTTCGGCCAGGAGCACCCGGCTCACCCCCTCGAGGGAGGCGGCCTGCTCCCCGGCCTCCGTCAGCCCCTGCCCCAGCAGCAAGACATGCACCTCGCCCCCCAGCAGACCCGCCGCCGTAACCAGCTGGGCCAAGTTGTCGGCGATCCGCCCCTGATGATGTTCCGCAATCACGAGTACGCTCATGGCAGCACCTTAATGTCATCCATTGATCCTGTCCCTCTCAGGGTCCTTGTTTCGCCCAAGGCGGCGTTCCCTGTGGAGAGCTTCCTCTTCCAGCCCGTGCCCATCAGATCACCCCGGCTTCGTGCTTGAGCTTGTCCAGCAGCTCGTCCACCGAGCCGACCTTGATGCCGGCCCGGCGCACCGGCGGGGCCATCACCCCGAGCAGCCGGGTCTGGCCGGCCGGCTCGACCCCGAGGGCCACAAACGGCTGGCTCTCCAGCGGCTTGCGTTTGGCCTTCATGATGTTGGGGAGCGAGGCAAAGCGCGGCTCGTTGAGGCGCAGGTCCACGGTCACCACGGCGGGCAGTGCCATGCCGAGGGTCTCGAGGCCGCCGTCTATCTCGCGAGTCACCTGCAACTCCCCCTCCACCAGCCTGACGGCGGAGGCGAAGGTGGCGAGGGGCCAGTCATTGAGGGCCGCGAGCATCTGCCCCACCTGGTTGTTGTCAGAATCGATGGACTGCTTGCCGAGCAGCACCAGATCGGGCTGCTCCTGCCCGCACACCGTTTGCAGGGCCCGGGCCACGGTGAGCGGAGTCAGGGTTTCGTCGGTGATATAGTGCAGCGCCCGATCCGCCCCCAGCGCCAGGGCGTGGCGCAGCTGCTCGGCCGCGGCCTCGGGGCCGAAGGTCACCACCACCAGCTCGCTCGCCACCCCGGCTTCCCGCAGCCTGACCCCCTCCTCCACCGCGATTTCACAAAACGGGTTGATGCCCATCTTCACGTTGGCGAGCTCCACATCGGAGCCATCGCCCTTGACCCGGATCCTGACGTTGTAATCAACGACCCGTTTGACTGCGACCAGCAGCTTCATGGCGGTCATCCCTCGTACCTGTTGTGTGGGTCCACTTTGTCACCACTCACTTTTCTGCTGACAAAATGGTTTACGTTTACGTAAACTACCAGCACTACCCTAGGCCAAGTCGAGCGCAGAGGCAAGATGGAACGCGAAGCAATGGAATTTGATGTCGTCATCGTCGGTGGCGGCCCGGCAGGCCTGAGCGCCGCCATCGCATTGAAGCAGCAGGCCCCGGCCCTCTCGGTCTGCCTGCTGGAGAAGGGGGCCGAGATCGGCGCCCACCTGCTCTCCGGCGCCCTGCTCGACCCCGTCGCCCTCAAGGAGCTGCTGCCGGACAGCTGGCAGGAGGCGCCCCTCGGCGTGCCAGTAACGGATGATCAGGTCCACCTGCTGCAAAGCGACAGCCGCGCCCTGCAACTGCCCCACTGGGCGGTGCCGCCGCGCATGCACAACGACGGCAGCCATATCATCAGTCTCGGCAACCTCTGTCGCTGGCTCGGCAAGCAGGCCGAGGCCCTCGGCGTCGAAATCTACCCGGGTTTCGCCGCGAGCGAGCTGATCGTGGAAGCGAACAGGATACGAGGGGTGGTGACCGGCGATCTTGGCCTCGACAAGGAGGGCAACCCCAAGCCGGATCACGTGCCCGGCATGGCGCTATATGGTCGCTACACCCTGTTTGCCGAGGGGGCCCGCGGCCACCTCGGCAAGCAGCTGATCGCCCGGTTCGACCTGGAGAGCGCCATCCAGCCCCAGCACTACGCCATCGGGTTCAAGGAGCTGTGGCAGGTGCCTGCCGGCCAGTCCCACCCCGGCCGGGTGCTGCACGGCAGCGGCTGGCCCCTGGGAGAGAATAGGGGCAACAAGAGCCAGGGAGGCTTCTATCTTTACCACCTGGCGGAGGATCAGGTGGCAGTCGGCCTCATCGTCGACCTCAACTATCAGAATCCCTGGCTCAGCCCCTTTGACGAGTTCCAGCGCCTCAAGCATCACCCCCTGATCGCCCAGACCCTGCAGGGGGGCGAGCGCATCAGCTACGGGGCCCGCGCCATCGCCAAGGGGGGCTGGCACTCCCTGCCGCGCATGCACTTCCCCGGCGGCCTGCTCATCGGCTGCGACGCCGGCACCCTGGATTTCTCCCGCATCAAGGGGATCCACACCGCCATGAAGTCCGGCATGCTGGCGGCGAGCACGGTCGCCATGGCATTGCGCGGCGGGGACGAGGGGGGACGGGATCTGGCCGAATTCAACGACGCGCTGCACCAGAGCTGGCTCGCGAGCGAGCTGAAGGCTGCCCGCAACTTCGGCGCCGCCCTGCACCGCTTCGGCCCCTGGCTCGGCGGTGCCTTCAACTGGCTGGAGCAGCGCCTCTTTGCCCGCACCTCCCCCTTCACCCTGAAGGATCGGGAGCCGGACTATCGCCAGCTGCGCATGGCAAGCCGCTGCGAGCCCATCGACTATCCCAAGCCGGACGGGCGGCTCAGCTTTGACAAGCTCTCTTCGGTCTATCTGGCCAACACCAGCCACGACGAGGATCAACCCTGCCACCTCACACTCCAGGACGCGCGCATTCCGGTCGAGGTCAACCTGCCCACCTGGGCCGAACCCGCCCAGCGCTACTGTCCGGCCGGGGTGTTCGAGATCCTGGATGGGGAGACGCGGCCAAGGCTGCAGATCAACGCCGCCAACTGCATTCACTGCAAGACCTGCGACATCAAGGATCCCAGCCAGAACATCGTCTGGAACCCGCCCCAGGGCGGCTCGGGCCCCAACTACCCCAATATGTAAAAGCACTGGGCCGGCCTGAGGCAGCAGGGGGTCGGCCCTGTCAAGCATGCGCAGCCCCGGAACATCGTCTGGACCCCACCCCAGGGAGGCTCCGGCCCCAACTACCCCAATATGTAATGGTACGAATGCGGGCACGGAGACGTGCCCACCATATCGAGGAGGCATGGCACCGGGCTGGCGCCCGGCTCCGTCGCAGGGTTGGGACCCAACCACGCCGCAGGCTGATGGTGGCGGCCAGGGAAGTGGAGAAAAGCGAGGGAAAGATCCGCGCTTTCGGGGCCGGATCCGCTGCTCCGACCTCGCCGTTTTTTTGAGCAAACAGGCTGAACCCCCGATGAATAGGCCCTGACAAGCGAGGCCCGCCCCTGTATAGTTCGCCGCATTCAGGTTGTCCATCGGCCTCGTTATGCTATTTCATGGGATCGCTTTCCGTGCGATCTAAGGCCGCATGAACCTGTGCAACCATCCCTGATTACCCATGACTTCTTAAGGGGGGACAGATGATCACCGCCTACATTCTCAACAACAAGGTGCTGGACATAGTCACGCTCGGGCCGGACGACATCGTCCCCGACAACACCGTCTGGCTGGACGCCTACAAGCCGGATACAGCGGAGCGAGAATGGTTGACGGGCCTGTTCCTGGAAGAGGTCCCCGACAAGGAAGAGCTGGATGACATCGAGGCGTCCGCCCGTTTCTACTGGGACACCGACGGTCTGCACATTCACTCCCTGTTCCCCCAGCGCATCGGCCGCGACACCAAGGGTGTCCACGTCTCCTTTACCCTGCGCAACAACCTGCTGATCAGCATCCGCGAGGATGACATCGGTCTGGTGCGCCTGCTGCGCCACTACATGCGCCAGGACAGGCTGGAAGTCGAAGATGCCCTGGACATCCTGCTGGAGGTGCAGAATCTCAAGGTCGAATACCTCTCCGACCTTATCGAGGATGGGTACAAGACGCTGGAAAACACCGCCGATCAGATCTTCGAGCCGGACCAGATCAACCCCATGCTCAAGGAGTTGATGGCCCAGGAAGAGGCCAACGGCCAGATCCGCCTCTCCCTGCACGATACCCGCCGCGCCCTGCGTTTCCTCAAACGCAGCCTGCGCCAGCGCATGACGAGCGAGCAGAACAAGTGGATCGACGAGATGCTGCACGACGTGGAGTCCCTGCTGCCCCACACCCAGTTCCTGTTCGACAAGATCAACTTCCAGCTGGAGGCCTCCATGGGGGTAACCAACCTGGAGCAGAACAAGGTGATCAAGATCTTCTCGGTAGCCGCCGTCATCTTCCTGCCGCCGACCCTTATCGCCAGCATCTACGGCATGAACTTCGGCCGCATGCCGGAGCTCGCCTGGGAGTACGGCTACCCTCTCTCCCTGGTGCTGATGGTGATGTCCTCCCTCGGTACCGGCCTCTTCTTCAAGCGCAGGGGCTGGCTGTAACGACCGCAACAGATATCCGGATTGGGGGGCTAGGCCCCCCGATTAATTCCCCTCTCTCCCCACGCCTTGCAAAGGGCCCGCTCCCGCCCCATATCCTTCCCAACACTTGCACCACCCAGGCGAAGACCGGGCAATCATGACCCTCTATCCCGAACACCGCTACGACGATCACGGCCAGCTGCGCCCGCCGATCTGGTTCTGGCCCATCGCCCTGCTGCTGACCCGCTCGGTCTGGCTCTTCCTGATGGCCGGTGTCACTCGCGAGAGCGGCAGCGCCATCCTGACCCTCTTCTACCCGGACAGGATCACCCTCTACCTCAGCCTGCTGACCGACGTGCCCGCCATGCTGGCCCTGCTCGCCTGCGGTGGCACCTATCGCCAGACCCGAAGCCCGCGCGCCTGGCTCAGACGCCACAGCCGCGCCCTGCTGCTCTGCTCCACCGCGAGCGGCCTGGTGATGCAGCTGCACAGCCTCAACGTGCAGCAGTGGTCATTCAGCTGGCCCACCGCCCTGGTGCTCATCGCCAGCCTCTGGGCACTCTGGTACCTGCTAAGAAGCCGCCAGCTGCGTGACTACGCCGTGGACCAACCCCATTGAGGTTTACTGGCGCGTGACCCGGATCTGCAGGGTCTGGCGCTCGCTGTCACGGCTCACCCCGATGCCTGATGGATTGGAGAGCCCAGCTTCCTGACTTCCTCCGGTGGTGGAAAGCTCCCCCACCGTCAACCACTGGCCCGGCGCCCCGCTCACCTCGGTGGCGCTCTGGCCGGTGCGTATGTTGCCCCGCTCCAGCCTCGCCTGCTCGCTGCTGAGCGCCACCTGCACCCTGTCTCCTATCAGGGTGGCGGTGGCGTAGAGACCGCTCACCAGCGGCATCATGCCTACCACCCGCCCCCCCTGCCACTGGTAGAAGGTGACCGGCCGATAAGAGCCCATCTGCAACAGCACGGGCCGCCCCGAGAGACCGCGCACCCGCCAGTTGTCCTGCTGGGTGCGCTGGTAATCCCGGGCCCCTCCCTCTATCAGCCACTGACGTTTGCGATTGTCGTTGCCAATGCCTATCCCCGCCTGCCCGCTGCTGGAGGCACCGTCAACCCGCCATTCGATCAGCAGGCTCTGGGGGGGCTGGTTGAGCTGGTTCAGGATCGCTTCCGCCTCCTGCAACTGGGCCGCGCTGCCGCTCAGCACCAGCTGGTTGCCCATGGCGCTCACCCCCAGATCCGGATACAGCTCCTTCAGGGTCTGCACCATGGCCTCGGCCTCGAAGACAGGCACCACCTTCACCTCGGCCCGCAGGGGCAGTGCCCAGAGCCCGCAGCAGCACAGCACCCAGCACCCTCGCCAGACTCTCATCATCACCTCTCCCTCTTCGTCGTGATCGTTGCACCTTGCCATCATGGGCCATGACACCGCGAATGCAATGAGCGGTTCGAGTGCCCCCTTCTTTGGGCCCTGAAGCAGCCCCGTGCGAAAGACTCATTGAGGAACCACTCAATACAAATAAAAATGGTTATCATTTGTTGTCACATCAAAAACCCTCGGATACAATTCGGACTCATTTTTTCGAGTCAGCCTCTGATGAAGCCAGAATCCGTCGTCTCCACCCCTGCAGCCATCCATCTGGCGCTGCTGATCAACATGCTCTCCATGGGCAGCATGATGATGGTGATGCCCCTTGGGCCGGATCTGGTGACGAGCCTGGGGATGCTGCCGGAGCAGACCGGAGACTTCAGCGGCGGCGCCACCCTGGCCGCCGCCCTGATGGGGCTCATCGCCGCCCCCTGGCTCGATCGCGTCAATCGCAAACCCGCCCTGCTGGCGCTGCTCACCCTGCGCTTCGTGCTCTTGATGGCCTGCGCCTGGGCAGAGGAGAGCCAGACCCTGCTGGTGCTCTTCATCCTGTCAGGCTGCGTGGCCGGGCCGCTCTCCGCCATCCTGATGGCGGCGGTGCTGGATCTGGTGCCCCCAAGCGAGCGCGGACGCCGCCTCGCCTACGTGGGCATGGCGTTCTCCCTGGCCGCCATCCTGGTGGTGCCCGTCGCCCTGACCCTGGCCCAGTGGCTCGGCTGGCAGAGCCCCTTCCTGCTATTCGGTGCCTGCGGCCTGCTGCTGGCCCTGCTCTGCGCCATCTGGCTGCCGTCCCTGCCGGTCAACCGCGCCCCCCATGGCCAGGGGCTGCGCCAGCTGCTGGGTTCACCGCTCTGCCAGGGCGCCCTCGCAATCCTCTGCTTGCAGATGTTCGGCCACTTCCTGCTGATCCCGCATTTTGCGAACTATTTCCAGTTCAACCTCGCCTTCCCCCGCGAGCAGATCGCAGCCCTCTATCTGTGCGGCGGCCTCGCCAGCATGGGGACCATGCGCCTGTGCGGCGGCTGGATTGATAGCGGCCGGGCCCAGGGGGCCATCCTGATCACCAGCCTGCTGCTGGCCCTGGTCACCCTGCTTGGCTTCGCCCTGCCGGCGGGCCTGCCCGTCTACCTGCTGTTCACCCTTTTCATGGCGCTGAGCTCGGCCCGCGCCAGCACCACCCTCGCGATCACGGCGGCCATTCCGGCCCCCCACCAGCGCGCCGCCTTCATGTCCTTCCAGGGCACGGTCACCAATGTGGCTGCCGGGGTTGGCAGCCTGCTCTCCGCCCGATACCTGGTGTCGGACGAGCGCGGCGCCCTCCACGGCTTCGCCACCCTGGCCTGGATCAACATCGCCTGCGGCCTGCTGGCCTGCGCCGGTGTCTGGCTCCTCATCCGCGGCCTGAAGAGCACAAGAGATAACAACAATCCTGCCTCTGGCACTGCCAGACAAGGAAGTCAGTGAGCACCCGGGCCCACCTTGCCCAACCCCGTAACCTCGGTTTTATTCATGGAGTTTTGACAATGCAGTTGCAGCATGGCGTATTTCGCTTGAACCCGATCCTGCTCTCCCTCGGCCTGCTGGCCGTCCCGGGCCTGGCCCAGGCAGAATCGGTCAAGGCCAACGAGACCATGGTGGTCACCGCCACCCAGACCAAGCACACCGAGTTCTCCGCCCCGGCCAGCGTCTCCGTGGTGACCCGCGCCGATCTGGACAAGATGAACGTCAACAACATCGGCGATGCCCTCAAGCACGTGCCGGGCGTCAACATCATTGCCACCAACCCCACGGGTCGCAACGAGATCAAGATCCGTGGCATGGGGGGCGACTACACCCTGCTGCTGGTCAACGGCAAGCGGGTCAACGCCCGCGAGACCCTGGGCAGCTCCTTTGGCAACGACTTCGATCTCAGCTCCATCCCCATGGCTGCCATCGAGCGCATCGAGGTGATCCGCGGTCCCGTCTCCTCCCTGTACGGGGCCGATGCCCTGGGTGGCGTGGTCAACGTGATCCTGCGCCAGGCCAGGGAGAAGACCGAGGCGGCCGTCGGCTACACCCACACCATGCCCACCAAGGGGGATGGCGGTAACGCCAACCAGGGCAGCGCCTTCGTCTCCGGCGCCCTCATCGACAACAAGCTGCTGGGCAGCGTGGTGGTGGAAGGCTATCAACGCGACCGCTGGAAGAGCGAACAGTCCAACAACCCGGATGCCGACGCCCTGGAAAAACGGGAAGTGGTCAACGTGCTCTCCAGCCTGAAGTGGCTGGTGGCCGACAACCAGGACATCGATTTCGATCTGGGTTACAACCAGAACGACATGGACAGCTACTTCAACAACGTGCCCCGCGCCGCGACCGCACCGGCCACTCCCCACAACGTGCAGAAGCTGGATCGCCTGAGCCTGGGGGTCACCCACAACGGCCGCTGGGAGCACTTCGACAGCCGGGCCCGCTACTACTTCGAGCAGACCGACCTGATGGACGACTCCCAGCTCAACGGTGGCGCCGCCGACATCACCCAGACCAACCACACCGTGGATGGCCAGGTCAGCGGCTACCTCGGGGATCACCTGCTCACCTCAGGCGCAGAGCTGCGCAAGACCGAGCTGGAGCACAGCCGCAACATCACGAGCGGCAGCGTGGATGCGAGCCAGAGTGCCCTCTACCTGCAGGACGAGTTCGGCTTCGGCGATCTGGCCCTGACCCTCTCCGGTCGCCTCGACCACCACGAGACCTACGGCAACGAGTTCAGCCCGCGCGCCTATGCCCTCTACACCCTGACCGACGAGTGGGTGCTCAAGGGTGGCGTCGGCAAGGCGTTCAAGGCGCCGACCCTGGCCCAGTCCAGCGAAGGTTTCGCCACCACCGCCTGCCGCGGCGCCTGCAAGGTGATCGGCAACCCGGAGCTGAAGCCGGAAACCGCCGTCAGCTACGAGCTCGGCACCGCCTACGAGGCCGATCGCTTCGGGGCCGGGGTGACCGGCTTCCACAACGACATCGAGGATCTGATCCAGAGCGATCAGTGGGGCCCGGGCTACCGTCCGAGCGTGATGACCTACCTCAACGTCAAGAAGGCCCGTATCAAGGGGCTGGAGCTGACCGGCTGGGTCGACGTGCTGGACAACGTGCAGCTGACCGGCAACCTGACCCTGCTGGACTCCGAGGACAAGAGCACAGGCGACGATCTGGCCAAGACCCCGGATCACACCGGCAACATCGGCCTGGACTGGCAGGCGAGCGACCTGGTCAGCGCCAACCTGGCCTGGCAGTACGTGGGCAGCCAGGTGATCAAGGTGCCGGCCCGCAACGCCCAGGCGTTCACCTCCAAGCACTACCAGACCCTGGACGTGAACACCAAGTGGACCGTCACCCCGGCCCTGGACTTCAAGCTCGGCATCACCAACCTCACCAATACCCAGCGTGACGAGGTGGCCACCGACGCCGACTTCATCCTGGAAGGTCGTACCGTCTACGCCGGGGTCGATTACAAGCTGTAATCCCCCCGCTGCGGGAGCTCCGGCAACGGGGCTCCCTTTTTGCGTTTCTGCTTCCCCGAATTCAAGGAGTCATTGAGTGCTCGGATACCAAGCTCGGCTGTTCTGGCTCGGCATGCTGCTTCTCCTCCTGCTGATTTGTCTGTCACTGGCCACCGGGGCCGGTGTCTATGGTGGCCGCGAGGTCGCCGGTTTCCTGCTGGGCGACCCCGCCTTCGTGGCCGACGAGAAACTCGCCATGATAGTGCATACCCTGCGACTGCCGCGTACCCTGGCAGCCCTGGTGGTGGGGGTCTGCCTCGCGCTCGCCGCCTCCATGCTGCAGAGCGCCACCCGCAACCCCCTGGCCGAGCCCGGCCTGCTCGGGGTCAACGCCGGCGCCGTCTTCGCCCTGGTCATCGGCCTCACCTGGTTCGGGGTCGAGTCCGCCTATGGCTACCTGCTCTGGTCCGGCATGGGGGCCCTGCTCGGCAACCTCATCGTGCTCGGCCTCGGCCTCATGGTGGGGCGCTCCAACCCCCTCAAGCTCATCCTGGTGGGGGTCGCCCTCTCCGCCACCTTCGGCGGCCTCTCCAACTTCCTGCTGCTCTCGAACCGGGTGGTGCTGGAGCAGTTCCGCTTCTGGAACCTGGGGTCGCTGGCTGCCTCTAGCCTGGATTCGGTGCTGACCGTGGTGCCCTTCGCGCTGGCCGCCCTGCTGCTGACCCTGGCGCTGTGCCGTCAGCTCACCCTGATGCAAATGGGGGACAACCAGGCCCAGGCGCTCGGCATCCGGCCGACCCGGGTGCGCATCGGCGTGCTGCTGGCCGCCACCCTGTTCACCGCCTGCGCCATCGCCATCGCCGGCCCCATCGGCTTCGTCGGCTTCCTCGCCGCCTACTGCGCCCGCCTGGTGGAGCCGGTGCGCCTCGCCATCCAGGTGCGCTTCTCCGCCCTGTTCGGGGTGCTCTTCCTGCTCGGTGCCGACATCCTGGCCCGCTGGCTGATCCAGCCGTTCGAGCTGCCCAACGGCGTCATTCTGGCGCTCATCGGCGCCCCCGTGCTCATCCTGGTGGTGCGCAGCGGCGGCTTCCGCTCCCTGCTGGCCGTCAAATAAGGTGATCTCCCATGCATGACTCCCAGATCCGTGCCCCCCATCATGACGCCTCCCCCAGCGGCACCCTCTGCCTGCGCCTCGGTCGCCACAGCCTGCTGCTGGAGCGCCGCGCCTGGTGGCTCACACTCGGGCTCATGGTCGCCCTCACCCTGCTCTCCCTGCTGGCCCTCACCCTGGGCTCGGGCAAGCTCACCATGGCCGGGGTGATCCAGACCCTGCTCGGGGAGGGGAGCCGCCTCGACCAGGTGACCGTGTTCAAGATCCGCTTGCCGCGCATCGTCGCCGTGCTGGTGGCGGGGGCCGCCATGGGCCTCTCCGGCTGCCTGGTGCAGACCCTGGTGCGAAACCGCCTCGCCACCCCGGACATGATCGGGGTCAACGAGGGGGCATCCCTTGCCATCATCGTCTTCTCCCTCTACTTGACTCTGGGCACCTGGCCCTGGTGGGCCGCCCCCTTCGGCGCCCTGTTTGCCGCCGTCGTGCTCTACGCCCTGTGCAACAAGCCGGGGGAGCAGGGCTACCTGTTCGTGGTGATCGGCATCGGCGTCTCGGAGCTGATGAACGCCGTCGGCCAGTTCGTCATGTCCACCCAGTCCCTGGTGCACCTCACCAGCCTCTACCTGTGGAACATGGGCAACTTCGTCGGCCAGGGCTACAACACTGTGCTGCCGGTGGGGATCCTGATCCTGCTGGTCTGCCCCTGGATCCTCTCTCTCTCCCGCGCCCTCGGGGTGCTGCGCCTCGGCCCCGTCACCGCCAGGACCCTCGGGGTCAATGTGAACCGGGTACAGCTCGGGGTGCTGGCCCAGGCCATCGTCGTGGCGGCCCTCGGCACCGCCATCGGCGGCCCCGTGGTCTTCATCGCCATGGCCGCCCCCATCCTCGCCTCCTGGCTCAGCCGGGATCGCATCGTGCCGCTCTGGATTGCGGCCCTGTGCGGCGCCCTGATGCTGCTCGCCAGCGACACCCTGGTGCGGGTGCTGGCCAGCCCCCACGAGGTGGCCACCGGCATCATGACCCGCATTCTCGGTGGCCTGCTGCTGCTCTTCATCCTGGTCAAAGACCGCCAGAAGGCCGACTGACCATGCCATTTTTCCTTTTTCATCACAGACCGAGGGCCGCCTGATGACGCTCACCGTGAATCGCCTCCATTTCGGCTACCAGCACAAGACCATCTTCGAGGAGATCTCCTTCTCCCTCCCCCGGGGCAAGCTGGTGGGGATCGTCGGTCCCAACGGGGGCGGCAAGTCCACCCTGCTCAAACTGCTGGCGGGCCAGGAGCAGCCCCAGTCCGGGGAGATCCTGCTCAAGGGCAAGCCCCTGTCGAGCTACGGCATGAAGGCCCTGGCCCGGGAGCTCGCCTACCTGCCCCAGCGCCCCCTGGTCCCCCCCGGCATCCGGGTCGAGCAGCTGGTGCAGTACGGTCGCCACCCCCACCAGGGCTGGTTCAATCAGTGGAGCGACGAGGATGCCCACATGGTGCGCTGGGCCCGGGAGCGGATGCAGCTCGATGCCATCTGGCACCAGAGCGCCAGTTCGCTGTCCGGCGGCCAGGCCCAGCGGGTCTGGCTCGCCATGGTGCTGGCCCAGGACGCGGACATCATCTTGCTGGATGAACCCACCAGCGCGCTCGACATAGGCCACCAGACCGAGGTGATGGAGGCCATCCACCGGGTCGCCGCCGAAGGCAAGACGGTGCTCATCGTCATCCACGATCTCGCCACCGCCGCCCGCTACTGCGACGAGCTGATCGCGCTGGGAGATGGCGGCATCCAGGCCATGGGCCCGGCCCGGGAGGTGGTGACCAAGCCGTTGATTGATCGCCTCTACCAGACCGACGTGGACATACTGCACGCCCCCGGCGACGGGGCCCCGGTCATCGTGCCCCGCCGGCGCCATGGCCAAGAGGTGCACCTGGCGCACACCGGGGCGGACAGGCAACGGGCCTGAGACAGACAGTAAAAAACCGCCATCACGGCGGTTTTTTTTTGATGGCTCAAAGCGCCAGCAGACTGATCACGCCCCCCGGCAGGGCTTGCCAGTGCAGGGTGGCGCACCAACGGGCGGGCAGGGCCGGCGTCAGCGGGGTTTTTAGTTCCAGGGCGAGGGTCTGGGACGTCATGGCGAGCCAGCGGGCGTCGAGAAAGTCGAAGTAACGCCCCACCCTGGGATACAGCGCCTTGAAGAGGCTCTCCTTGGCGGAGAACACCAGGGTCAGCCCCTCTACCAGGGTCAGCCCGGCGGTAGCGGCCCCCGCGGCCAGCCGTCCCCACTCTTCCTCATCGACGATACCGGGCCAGAGCGTGCATGCCTGCGCATCCTCGAGCCAGGCTTCCAGATCCAGGCCCAGCCCGCCCTTGCCCGGGCGCACCGCACACAGGGCCACCCCCTCCCCCGAAAGCACGCTGTGGCTGATGCTGCCCTCCAGCCCCGCAGGCCAGAGTGACTCGCGGGCAGCCCCGATAGCCACAGGATGCTCCGCCAGATCAAAGGGGCGCAAGGCCTCCCGGGCCGCGAGGCGCCCCGCCAGAAACTCCCCGAGGCGCTTGGGGGCGGCGCCCTGCAATGACGGCGGTAGGGTGATGCCCTGTTCCCCAAAGCCGTCCGGCGAGAAGGCGGCGGGATCGAAGCAGATCCGGTAGAGGGGGATGTCAGCCCGTCCCGGCATGAAAAAGGCATCGGATTGACGGACAAAGGGCCCGTCGAGAGAGGGGGGAAGAGGCAACATCAAAGGCTCCTGGCATGGGCCTGCGATAGTACCAAAGCAAGCCGATGCCACGCCATAAATACAAATGACAACGTTTCTCACTTGCTTTGTGGTAGCATGTGCCAGCTCATTTGGAGCTTGGTCTGGCGGCCCCGGGCATTACCCACAAGCCCCCTGCGCCACCGATTTCACCCATAAGGATGTCACCATGAAGATCTTCTCCCCCCTGGCCGCCGCGCTCATGCTGACGAGCCTGATCGGCTTTGAGGCCCAGGCCGGCACTCGCCAGGTGCTCGATGCCAACGGCCAGTCCCAGACCGTCCCCGATGACCCCCAGCACGTCGTGGTGTTGAGCGAGCTCGATCTCGACAGCGCCCTGACCCTGGGGGTGCAACCGGTCGGCACCGTCAATGGTCGCGGCCAGTCCACCCTGCCCCGCTATCTGCTGGACATGGCGGGCAAGGAGATCGCCGTGGTCGGGGATCTGGACAACCCCAACCTGGAGAAACTCATCGATCTCGCGCCCGACCTCATCCTCACCGGCCAGACCAAGCCCGAGCTCCTGGCCCTGCTTCAGGAGATAGCCCCCACCGTCGTCACCGGCAACTGGGGCGAGCCCTGGAAAACCGTGTTTGGCCGCAGCGCCGACGCGATGAACCGCAGCGCCGAGGCCAAGGCCTTCCTCACCCGGTATGAGGCCCGCCTGGCGGAGGCCCGCAGCAAGCTCGCCCAGCATCAGGGGGAGCAGATGAGCATAGTGCGCTGGAACCCCAAGGGGCCGAGCTACATGCACGGCGGCACCTTCGCCAGCAGCGTGGTCACCGAGATGGGGCTCACCCGCCCTGCCCACCAGATAGGTGACAAGAGTCCCCACTCCCCGGCCCTCAGTCTCGAGTCCCTCAACCTGCTGGATGGCGACTGGCTCGTGATCGGCACCCTCAGCACCAGCGGCGATGCGGTGGATGCCATGACGCAGGCCGAGCAGACCCCGGCCTTCCAGCAGCTCGGCGCCATCAAGCACAAGCGCTTCGGCGCCGTGGACGGGTCCCTCTGGACCTCCACCGGCGGCCCCCAGGCGGCCCTCAAGGTGATCGACGACGTCGAACAGCTGCTGACCAAACCGGATGCGGCCCCCATCGCTCACTAAGCCCCCCGGTTGACGGCCAACAAGAAGCCCGCATTATGCGGGCTTCTTTTTTATCCATGGCTTTCAACGTCCACTCAGACAGCCATTTATTCCGGCAAGGGCAGCGCCTTTCTGTCCAGCTTGCCGCTGCCGGTCTTGGGCAGGGCATCCAGCAGAATGAGCCGCGCCGGCACCATGTAGTGCGGCAGCGTCGCCTGCAGCCCCTTGCGCAGGGCGAGGCGATTAAGGGTCACCCCGCTTTTCGCCTCCACATAGCCCACCAGCATGGCCTCGTCCCCCTCGCCCACCAGACGCACCGCGGCCTCCTGCACCCCGGCCTGGCGGCGCAGCCCCGCCTCCACCTCGCCGAGCTCGATGCGAAAGCCCCGCAGCTTGACCTGATCGTCGCGCCGTCCCAGATAGAGGAAGCGATCCGCCCCCAGCCGCCGCACCCGATCGCCGGTGCGATAGAGGCGATGGACATCGACCAGCAGGAAGGCCGCCGCCGTCAAGGCCGGCTTGCGCCAGTACCCCTCGCACAGGGCCGGGCTCTCGATACAGAGCTCGCCGCACTCCCCTTCTGCCACTGGCTGCCCCGCCTCGTCCAGCACCCAGTGCCGATAGCCGGGCAGGCTGTGACCTATGGTGATCTGGCCATCAGTCGGTGGCCAGCGCACCTCGCTCACCAGGGACCAGACGGTGGCCTCGGTCGGCCCATAGCAGTTCCACAGCCGCCGGGTGCGGGCACAGAGCTGCTCGGCCAGACCTGCGTCCAGCGCCTCGCCGCCGCACAGGGCGGTGAGGGTATCGCGCCCCTGCCAGCCCGCCTTGAGCAGCATGCGCCAGCAGGCCGGGGTGGCCTGCAGCCAGTTGATGGAGGGGTCGGCCTCGAGCAAGGCCTGCATCCCCAGCGGATCCTTGTTGTGCTGATTGCCTGCCACCGTCAACCGGCCACCCCCCCAGAGCGGCCCCAGCATCTCCAGCAGGGAGATGTCGAAGGCCGGGGTGGTGATAAAGAGCCAGTGGCAGCTCGGTGAGAGTCCGAGCCGCTCGCGGATCCCGTCGAGG
This sequence comes from Aeromonas taiwanensis, assembly GCF_000820165.1. Classification (GTDB taxonomy): domain Bacteria; phylum Pseudomonadota; class Gammaproteobacteria; order Enterobacterales; family Aeromonadaceae; genus Aeromonas; species Aeromonas taiwanensis. Next base: position 45,269 of record NZ_CDDD01000056.1, on the reverse strand, counting down.
AAGCAGAGCAGGGCCCGCCGGCTGATGACCACCCCCTTGGGCTCGCCGGTGGAGCCCGAGGTGAACATCATGTAGGCGGCCAGGGCGTCATCCACCTGGGGCCAGGAAACGGCCCCTGCCGCTGCCGGCCCATCGAGGGTGCGCAGCGGACAACCGAAGGCGGGAGCCGGCCTGTCGCCGTCGCAGATCACCGCCGACAGGCGCGCCTGGCGGGCGATCCCCTGCAGCCGCTCCACCGGAAAGTCCGGCTCAAGGGGCACGAAGGTGAGGCCGAGGCGCAGGCAGGCCAGCAGGCTGGCCACCAGATCGGGGCTGCGGGAGAGATAGAGGCCGACCCGCTCCCCCACCGCCAGCCCCTGCAGGCGAGCGGCAATCCGGGCCACCCGATCATTGAGCGCGCCGTAGCTGAGCCACTGCTCATCTGATCCGCCCTCACTGATGCCCTCCCCACCCATACGGATGGCGGGGGCCAGCGGGCTGGCGGCCAGACATGCCGCAAACCGCGCGCCCAGCTTGGCCGCCCCCTTGGGAGCGACTCTCAGGGGTGACACGGCCGGAGCCTTATGCTTGATGGTCACCGTCATAGCGCGGCCTCCGTTTGGCGCACCAGCCAGTGCAGATAGAGTCGGCTGGGGGATGGATGGGCCTTGAGGGTCTGCAGGGTGAGCGGCGCCCGCTCCTGGCCAAACGCCTCGTTGAGGGCCGCCAGCAGGGCGAGCTGCTGCACCGAATCTATCCCGAGCTCACACAAGGTCTGCTGCCAGATGCCGAGCACGCCGCACTGGCGCTCCCACAGGGCCACCAGCGCGCGGGCCTCGGTCGGCGGCTGAGCCAGGCCGGGGGCAGCCACTTGTGTGACAGTCGATGGTGTGGCGGCCACTTGCGCCCTCCCTGAGAACGGCGCGGCCGCCGCCACGCTGGCTGGCTGGCCCAGATCCGCCTGCGCCAGCCAGCCAAGCTCGGCCAGCCAGTCAGCCAGCACAGCCTCGGCCCGGGCCTCGGGGATCTGCTCGCCGTCGAATTCGAGGCGCAGCTGGAGCGTCTCACCCCGGCTGCTGACCACCAAGGAGAGCGGCAGCTCCACCTTCTCCACCACGGTGCCAAAGCGCGGCACCAGCTGGTGAGGTTCGGGGGCGACAGGGGCCGCCGGCATGGGGTAGTTCTCGAACACGAACAGGCTCTGGAACAGACGCGCCCGGCCTTTGGTCAGCGCCGCCAGCGACTGGGTGCCGTGCTCGTTGAGCGCCATCAGATCGGTCTGCAACCGGGCGATATGCTCGGCCAGGGTCAGCTCGGTGCGCCACGCCAGCGCCAGTGGCAGGCTGTTGATGTAGAGCCCGACGCTCGCGGTGATCCCATCGATGGGATAATCCCGCCCTGGGGTCACGTTGCCCACCAGGGTGACGGCATCGCCAGAGCGGCGTGCCAGCAGACGGTGCCAGGCATATTGGGCCAGCAGGCCAGCGGTCACCCCAAGGTCGCGGGCACGGCGTGCGAGCAGGGTCGCCACCTCGGCCGGCAGCACCGTGGCGCACACCGCCGGTCGCTGCTGGGTATGGCGCCCGCTTGAGCCTGCGTCCAGCGTCACCCCGAACAGGCAGGCGAGATCGTTGGGTTTGGCCAAGAACTCGCCCCGCCCCTGCCAGTAGGCGTCGGCGCTGCGGGCTTGGCTGGCGATATGGCGGCCAAATTCGAGCCAGGCGGTATCCGGCTCGCGCTGGGGCAGCAAACCGTTCATGAGAGACTGATAGTCGCGATGCAGGGAGCCCAGCAACACGGGGCCGCTCCAGCCATCCAGCACGCAGTGATGGGCGCTGAAGATCACCTTGTGGTGATCGGGGGCCAATTTGAAGCAGGCAAGGCGCAGCAGGGGCGCCTGCTCCAGCGGGATCGGGCGGGCCAAATCCTGCTGGCGGTAGGCCTGGACCCGGGCCTCTGCATTTTCCACTTCAGACAAGTCCTCATAGTGGAATGGCAGCTCGGCGCGTTTCATGATGCGCTGCAGCGCCACCCCGTCCGCCAGCACCAGTTCGCTGCGAAGGGCCGACCAGCGGGCGATCTGTCCCTGCCAGGCCTGACGGTAGATTGCCACGTCCAGCGGCTGGTGATAGTCAATCTCGGTCTGCAGGTGATAGGCGTGATCCCGGGGCAGCAGCGCCCTGTGATGGAACATGCTCTGCTGAAGCGAGGTCATGGGCAGCAATGTCTCCACCTCGCGCCCGCTCAGCACCCGATCGAGCGCAGCTTGCGAGAGAGCTATCCCCGGGAAGTCGCTCGGGGTGTGGCGTGGAGCCTTCAGGTTGCAGCAGTGCTCCACCAGCGCCGTCAGGTTGTCCGCCAGCCGCGCCATCAGGGCGTCGCTCGCCTGCTGGTTGAGGGCGCCGACCTGGCGCAGGGTGAGGCGGCCATCAAACACGCCCCCATGCAGACTGACCAGCTCCCGCGGCAGGTTGTCAGGGGAACTGGGTGCCCCCGGCGCCATCGGCAGGGGTTGCCAGGGCTGAACAGCATCGCCCTGATGGCTGACCCCCAGGTAGTTGAAGACCACCAGGGCTTCGGGCAGTGCCCAGCCACGGGGGTGGTGCAGCCGCAGGGCGTTGAAGCCCACCCCCTTGTCCGGTACGGCACGCAGCTGCTCCTTGGTGGCGCAGATCAGCGCATCCCACTCCTTGGCATCCGCCAGCGCCAGCGGATAGGTGCTGGTAAACCAGCCGAGGGTACGGCTCACGTCCAGTTCAGCATCGATGGCTTCACGGCCGTGCCCTTCCAGCATCACGCAGTGACGGCTGCCGTAGCCGAGCTCGCTCAGGGTACGGGTCAGCGCCGCCAGCAGCAGGTCGGGCACCCGGGTGAAGTAGGCCTGGTTGGCGGTGTCGATGAGACGAGCCGTGGTCTCCTGACTCAGTTGCAGCAGGCTGGCGGCGGCGCGGCCATCGGTGGCACGCGCCGCTTCCAGCAGGTGACCCTGGCTGCCTTCCCCCTGAGCCAGCCAGAAGCCAAGCTGATCCTCTTCCCGTTTGGCGTAGGCCGCGAGCCCCTCACCCCACTGGCGATAGCTGCTGCCCTTGGCGGGCAGCGGCTCGCCCCTGCTCACCCGGGCCAGATCCTCGGCCAGAATGCGCCAGGAGACCGCATCGATGACCAGGTGATGGAAGGCAAGGAAGAGTCCCTCCACCGTCTCGCACTCACCCTCCTGCTCGCCCTCCAGGGATAGATTGCGCAGGCGGGCCCAGGCCAGGGTGTGGCCGCTGGCAGGGTCGAGCTCTCCCTGCAGCTCGGTCAGGCGGGCCTGCAGTTCGGGCTCGTCGAGATTGGCGGCATCCAGGGTCGGCAGCGGCGGCAATAGCAGTTCGGCCAGGTAGCGCTGACCGGCCGGGGTCACCGCCAGGCGCAGGGCATCGTGGTGCTGGCGCAGGGCATTCAGCCAGCCGCGCAGGGCCTCATCGTCCACCCCGGCCGGCAGGCGCAGGATCCCCCCCTGGTTCCAGTGACCGGACTTGGCAAAGCCCTGCTCGAAGAACCAGTGCTGAATGGGGTGGAGCGGAAACTCGCCGGTCAGGCTGCCCTGCTCGCTCCTGTGGCTGACGGCTTGCTGCTGGCCGAGCTGGCGGCAGAGGCGGCGCACCGTCTTGGCTTCGAACACGTCCTTCACGCTGCAGTGCAGCCCCGCATCCCGCAACCGGGTGGTGAGCTGGATGCTGAGGATGGAGTCACCGCCCAAGCGGAAGAAGTCATCCTCCACCCCGAGCGGTTGCTTGAGCACCCCTTGCCAGATGGCAAGCACTGTCTGCTCCAGTTCGTTTTGCGGCTCGCCCTTGCTCTGCTGCCAGACGATGGCGGGCAAGCGGCGCAAGTCCAGCTTGCCGTTGGGGGTGAGCGGCATCTCGGGCAGCCAGCAGAGGCGTGCCGGCACCATGTATTCAGGCAGACACTCGCCGGCCCGCTGCAGCAGGGCATCGCCGTCGGGCTCCCTTGCCCCGGCCTGCAAACAGGCATACGCCAGCAGGCGCCCCTCCTGCACCACCACCTTGATCTGGCGCATCGCCGGGCACAATTCGGCAAGCCGGGTCTCTATCTCCCCCGGCTCGATACGATAGCCGCGCAGCTTGATCTGCTCGTCTATCCGGCCCAGATACTGGATGTTGCCATCGCGGCGCAGCAGGGCCCGATCGCCGGTGCGATAGAGGCGATGGGTACGATCCTCATTCGTTGCATCAAAGGCCAGCTCGATAAAGGCCTCCTGGGTGCGCTGTGGCAGATTGAGGTAGCCACGAGCCAGCCCCAGCCCCGCCAGGCAGAGCTCACCGGGGACCCCCACTGGGCAGAGGTTGCCCGCCTCGTCCAGGATCAGCGCCTTCAGGTTGTTGACCGGTCGACCAATGGTGATGGGCGCCCCCGGGGTGAGCCGCGCGCAGAGCGCGGTGACGGTGCATTCGGTCGGGCCGTACATGTTGAACAGCGCCACCCGCTCCCCCCAACGCTCCACCAGGCTGCTCGGGCACGCCTCGCCGCCAAAGCCGATGGCCTTTAGGGAACCGAGATCCGCCACTGGCAGCAGGTTCGCCAGCAAGGCGGTCGGCAAAATCATATGGCTGGCACCCCGAGCGATCGCGGCACTGATCACCCCCTCGCCCGGCTCGCCGAAGTGCAGGGCCGCGCCGCAGTAGAGCGGCAGCAAGCTGGTCATGTTACCGGCATCAAACGAGAGGGACATGCAGTTGAACATGACACCACCCTTCCCAAGGGCGATGCGCTCGCCGTGATCCGCCATCAGGTTGACCAGGCTGCCCTGCTCCACCATGACCCCCTTGGGCAGGCCGGTGCTGCCAGAGGTGTAGATGATCTGGGCCAGCATGGCAGCGTCCCGAGGCAGTGCGGGCGTGCTGGTTGGCATCTTGTCCAGCGTAAGCTGGTACAGATCGTGATATTCGGCAGTCGTGCCCTTGATAGCCTCGCCAAGCCGCGGGTCCGGCACGCCCCCCAACACCAGGCTGATGGAGGCATCGCCCAGGATATGGGCCAGCCGCTCGGCGGGATAGGCAGGATCCAGCGGCACATAGGCCGCCCCCGCCTTCCAGCAGGCGAGCAGGGCGATGACGAAGGCGACATCACGCCTGGCCTGGATGCCGATGGCGGCGCCCGGGGTAACGCCGCAGGATTGCAGCCAGTGGGCCAGCCGGTTGGCACGCACCTCCAGCTCGCCATAGGTCAACGATTGCGCACCGTCGCTGACCGCCAGCGCGTCCGGCAACTGCATGGCCCGCCGCTCGATATGACAGAGCAGGGTATCGCGGCTCGGGTAATCCCGCGGCAGGTCGGCAAGCTGTGCGGCCATCGCGGCCTGGTCGGTGCCCGCCTCCAGCGGCAGTTGCCAGATGTCGGTCTCGGGAGCCGCCACCACGACGCGCATCAGGTGCAGCAGGCGATCGGCAAGAGCCTGGATGGTCTCTCGCTCGAACAGGGCGGTGGCAAACAGCCAGTCCACCCTGACGGAGTCCATCAGCTCGGTCACCTTGACCGAGATGTCGGTCTTGGCCGGCAGCACAGGCGAAGTCTCCTCCACCAGCTGGCAACCGGGGATAAGATCGTTGAAGTCCACCTTGGCCTGATAGACCAGCATGATCTGGAAGATGGGGTTGATGGCAGTAGTGCGATCGGCGCCGATGGCCTCGGCCAGCGCCTCGAAACGGTAGAGCTGGTGATCGAAGGCCGCCAGATCCTCCTCCCGGCACTGCTGCAGATAATCGACAAAGCTGGGCTTGCCGCTGAGTTGAGTGCGCAGCACGAGCGTATTGACGAAAAAGCCCACCAGCGACTCGATCTCGTGGCGCTCGCGATAGGCGAGCGGGGTGCCGATCACCACCTCCTTCTCGCCGCTCTGGCGCACCATCAGCAGGGCAAACAGGGCGTGCAGACCGATGAAGTTGGAGGTGCTGTGGCGCTGACAGAGGCGCTTGAAGCTCTCCCACAGATCGTTGTCGATGGTGGAGAAGACCAGCTCGCCGCCGCTGTCCTGATGGGCCGGGCGCGGCTTGTCGAGCGGCAGGCCGTGCACCTCGGGGCTGCCGCCGAGCCGGTCGACCCAGAACGGCTTGAACTCGGCGTGATAATCGAGAAAACGCGGCGAGTTGAACCAGCGGGCATAGTCGATGTAGGTGAGCGGCAGCTCGCTCACCTGCAGGGGCTCGCGGTTCTGATGGGCAAGAAAGGCTCGCTTGAGGTCCGCGAACATGTTCTTGACCGACCAGCCGTCGGAGATGATGTGGTGCTGAGTGATCAGCAGCACGTGCTCGCGGCTGCCGAGCCGAATAAGGTGCACCCGGCTGAGATCCCCCCGGGTCAGGGAGAAGGGGCGCCCAATCTCCTCGCGCACCCGCCTGGCCACATAGGCCTCGCGCTCGGCTGCGGGCTCTGCGCTCACGTCCTCAATCTGCAGCGTGAAGGGCACGTGGGGCAGGATCTCCTGCGCCCCCCTGCCCGCCTCGTCCTTGATGAAGCGGATGCGCATGCTGGGGTGGCGGGCAAACAGGTGGTCGAAGGCAAACTCCAGCGCCGCGGTGTCCAGCTCGCCGCTCACTCTGAAGTAGACCGGCATATTGTAGAGGTGGGAGGCCTCCTCGTACTGCTCGATAAACCAGAGCCCGCTCTGGGACGACGAGAGCGGCCCCTGCAAGGCCCCCTCGGCGACGATAGGTTCTTCGAAGGCGGCACGGGCCGCCAGGCAGCGCACCAGCTCATCCTTGTGGGCCTTGATGGTGGCGCCGATGGCCGGCGTCACCGCCTCCTTGCTCGACTGGGAGATAAGCTGGCCCTTGTCGTTCAGCGCCAGCTTGACCCCCTGCCGTTCCAGCTGTTTCAACAGCAAAATCATATTGTTCATCTGTACCTCAGACAGCCGGCGTGGCTCGATGGGAAGAAAAACCGTCCTGCCCCTTCTCATTCAGGGCGAGCTTCACGCTCTGACCGTCCAGCCGTTTCAACAGCAAAATCATATTGTTCATCTGTTTCTCAAGCCTCAGGCACTCAGGGTGGCGCCGCCGTCGACGACCAGATCCTGCAGCGTGATGTGGCTGGCCAGATCCGAGGCCAGGAAGAGGACGGTATGGGCGATCTCCGCCGGGGTGGCTACCTTGCGCAGGGGGATACCGAGCTTGAACTGCTCCGGCAACCCGGCAATGGTGCGGGCCATGGCCTCCTCGCTTGGCAGCATGCCGCGCAGCATGGGGGTATCCGTCGAGCCCGGCGACACCAGGTTGGCGCGCACGCCGAAGGGGGCCAGCTCCAGCCCCACCGTCTGGGTCAGGCTGGTGACCGCCGCCTTGGAGGCGCAATAGGCCGCCATCTGCATGCGCGGCACATGGGCGGCGTTGGAGCCGATGGTGACGATGGCGCCGCGCCGCTGCTCCTTGAAGTGGGGCACCAGGGCCCGCAGCAGATAGAAGACGCCGCTGGCGTTGACCGTCATGCAGTCGTGCCAGTCATCATCGCTTAAGGTTTCGGTGGGGCCGAGGCGCAAGACCCCGGCCCCGTTCACCAGCACATCCAGCCCACCGTCCGCCAGCAGCGCTGCGCAGCAGGCGTTGACCGCCTTCGAGTCGCCAATATCGAGCAGCCGGGTGGCATAGGGGTAATCGGCTTCGGGAAACGCCAGATCCAGCCCCACCACGATTGCGCCGGCCGCCGCGAACTGCGTTGCCACCTCGCGGCCGATGCCGCGCCCGGCCCCGGTCACCCAGACCCGCTTGCCAGTGAAATCAAAGGCCATTGCTTGTTGCTCCTTATCCATCACCACACCATCTCCACGCTCTCTTCGTCCTCGGCAAGCAGGCCGTCGAGGAAACGGCAGAAATCGTCGAGGCGCGGGTGATCGAACACGTCGGAGACCTTGACCTGCACCCCGAACTCGGCGCCGAGCCGGTTGACGATCTGGATGGTCTGCAGGGACTGGCCCCCCAGTTCGAAGAAGTTGTCAGCGGGCGCCATGGTGGCCAGCCCCAGGATCTGCTGCCAGATGGCGCCGACCCGGTTCTCGGTCTCGCTGCCGAGGGTCAGGGCTTCGCCGCCCGCCTGGTAGGCGGCCAGCAGGGCCTTGCGATCCAGCTTGTTGGAGCCGGTGCGGGGCAGCTGATCATAGTGGCGATAGTCGGTGGGGATCATGGCGGCAGGCAGCACCCTGGCCAGCTGCGCCTTGATGACCCGGCTGTCGCGCTCCGGCCCCGCCACGAAGGCCACCAGCCGGCGCACGCTGCCGATGCTCACCCCCTGCACGCAGGCCTCGTCCACCCCCGGCAGGGCCAGCAGCTGGGCCTCCACCTCGCCGGGCTGGATGCGATAGCCGCTTATCTTGAATTCGTTGTCGCGCCGGCCGAGGTAGACCAACCGGCCGGCCACCAGGCGTACCCGATCGCCGGTGCGATAGACGGGCATCTGCTCCGCGCCAACCCGCAAGGTATCGAAGCTGCCTTGCACGCCCCCCACATAGCCGTTGGCCAGCTGCGGGCCGAGCAGCACCAGCTCGCCTTCCTCGGCAGGTTGCTCCCCCGCCCCCAGAATGAGCGCCTGCATGCCGGGCAGCGGCAGGCCGATGGGCAACTGGGCCTGGTTTGGGTATTCCTGCTGCAGCTCCTGGGTGGTCACCACCACGGTCGTTTCGGTGGGACCGTAGGTGTTGAAGAGGCGCACATCGGATCGGCCCTGACGCTGCCACTGGGCCAGCTGCTCGGGGTAGACCGCCTCGCCGCCGATGATGACGGTGGTAAGCCCGGCAGGAATGTGGGCCTGACCCGCCGTCAGTGCCACCACCCACTCGTTCCAGAACGCGGTGGGCAGGTCGAGGTGGGTGATCCCCATCTGCTCCACCCCGGCCGCAAAGGCGGGCATGGATTCCAGCAGGGCGTCGGTGCGCAGCACCAGGGTGGCGCCGGCGCTCAGGGTGGCGAACACCTCCTCGATGCTGGCGTCGAAGTTGAAGGGGGCGAATTGCAGCATCCGCGCCTCTTCATCCAGGTGGTAGCGGCAGCGGGCCGCGGCGGCGAAATGATCCAGCGCGCCGTGGCTCACCGCCACCCCTTTGGGCAGGCCGGTCGAGCCCGAGGTGAACATCAGGTAGGCGACGGCGCGACCGGCGGCCGGCTGGTTGAGCCGATCGCCGCTTACCAGATCCCCCGCCAGCAGCGTGCGTCCCTCTAACAGGCTGGCCAGCTTGTGGCGGTACTCGGCCTGGGTGATCAGGGTCTTGACCTCCCCCAGCCGCAGAATATGGCCCTGGCGCTCCAGCGGCTGCTCGGGGTCGAGCGGCACGTAGACGGCGCCGGCCAGCAGCACCGCCAGCTGGGCGAAGATGGCCTGGGGGGTGCGGGCCAGCATGACCCCCACCTTGTCGCCGGGGGCAACGCCTTCGGCCTGCAGGGCGGCCGCCATCTGTTCGGCTCTGGCCAGCAGCGCCTCGTAGCTGAAGCGGGTCTCTCCCTGCTCCGTGCTCTGAATCAAGGCAATCTTGTCCGGGGTCCGGGCGGCGAAGTGGCAGAGTGCCTCCAGCACCGGTCGTGCCTTGATCACTTCATGGGCTGGGCCGGCGATCAGGGCGCTGGCGCGCTGCTCGGCCAGCCAGTCGGCCTTGAGCGCCCCCAAAGTCTGGGCGGGCTCGGCCAGCCAGCGCCCCAGCAGGGCAAACAGGGTATCGGCGATGGCAGCCAGATCCGCCTGACAGTAGCAGCCGGGGTTGGCGTCCAGATCCAGTCTGGGCTGGCCATCGACGCCGACCTGCACCTCGATGGTGAGATCCTCCACCGGGCCGGCGCTGATGTTGAGAATATGGGCAGATAGCGGCCCGAAGCGGCGAGCGTGATCGAACGGCATGATGTTGACCAGCGGGCCGAACAGGCGCTTGTCGCCCCCCACCAGACCAAGGTCGCGGCGCAGCAGCTCGTAGCGGTAGTGCTGGTGTTTGCGCACCCCGCGCTTGGCCTTGGCCACGGCGCCGGCGGCTCCCGCCAGATCCAGTTCTTCACCCAGTGTCAGCGCCAGGGGGGTGATATTCATCTGCATGCAGGGCACGGTCAGCGACGCCGAGCCGATGCGGTTCATCATCATCAGGCCGAGCAGGGTCTGGCCCTGGCCGCTCGACAGCGACAGCTGGGCAGAGAGGCCGGCCAGCAGCAGATCGGGCCAGCCCAGCTTGTGCTCGTCGGCAAAGCCGGTCAGAGATTGCCAGAGCGCCGCCGGCAGCGGACGCCTCTCGCGGATAAATTCGGCCGCGATCGGCGCGCGGGTCTCGCCAAAGGATTTTACCTCGGGCCAGCCTTGCAGCTGCTCCTGCCAGAAGGCGCGGGCGGCGGCGCTCTTGCCGCTTAGCTCGCGGCTCGCCTCTTCCGCCAGCACCTCAGCCAACGAGCCGAAGGGGGATGGGGAGTTCATCTCACCGGCCAGCCCCTCTGCATACAGCTCGGCGATGCGCTGGAACAGCAAGGTGGTGCCAAAGCCATCGAGGGCAATGTGGTGCACGCAGCTGTAGAGATAATCGCGGCCGGGGCCGCGCAGCAGGGCGAAGCGGCAGGGCGCTTCTTGGGTCAGCTCGAACGGGCGGCGCAAATCGGCCCAGGCCCAGGCGCGGGCCAGCGTCTCGTCATCGCGCTCGAGGGAGACCTCTTCATAGGCCATGGGCAGCTCGGCCGGGACGAAGCAGACCGCCTCACCGTCCTGCTCGAAATGGCCCTTGAGCGCCTCGCACTCCCCCACCGCCTTGGCAAGGGCCGCGGCCAGCACGGCCGCCTCGACCTTGCCGTCGAAGGCGATGCACTCGGCGGTGTTGAACATCGCCTTGTCATCGTTGAGCAGATGTCCGGACCAGAGCCCCTGCTGGGGGATGGTCAAGGGGAAGCGGTTCATGGGGTCACCTCCAGCGCCTGGGCTGCCAGCCTGGCCTCGATGAGGCGCCACCAGCCGTTGAGGGTCGGCAGCTTGGCAAGATCCACGAAGCCGAGCTCCACCCCGGCGGCGCGCCACTCGGTGAGCAGGGCCATGATCCGCACCGAATCCAGACCGTAGTCGATGAGGTTCTCGTCGGGGTCAAACTCCCCTTCATCCTCGTCGATATGGCTCAGCAGCCGTGCCTTGAGCCCCTCATACGTCAGCAAGGGATTGGTGGGCTGGGCAGCAGAAGCGGAAGCCGGGGCAAGGGCCAGCACCTCCTCGCAGCGGATCACCTTGCCGCAGCGGGTCGCCACATAGTCGAGCGCCATCTGGTGATCGGCCAGGGAGAAGTCCGCCACCCCGTCCGCCAGGAAGAAGGGCTGGATGTCGCGCATGAAGGCGTCGCAGGCGGTCATCATGCAGCCGATATGGCCGTAGATGCCGCCGATGATCAGCTGATCCCGTCCCAACTCTTTGAGCATCTGCTCCAGCTCGGAACGCTGGAAGGCGCTGTAGCGCCACTTGACCAGCACGGTGTCGTCACGCTCCGGGCGCAGCGCTGCGACTACCTGCTGCTGCTCGGGCCGTTTGTTGAGACCCGGGCCCCACATGTCATTGAGCAGGGCGCGATCTTCAGGGGATTGATCCTTGGGCTGGGCGGTGTAGAAGACCGGAATGCCGAGGGCCTTGCACTGCTTGCGCACGGCGGCCAGGCGCTCGGTGAGCGCCGCAATCAGCGGGCTGTTTTCGCCATAGAAGGCGGTGAAGTACTCCTGCATGTCGTGGATCAGCAGGGCGGCGCGTTTGGGTTCCAGGGTCCAGTCGACCTTGTTGGCCTTCCACTGGCTGGGCATGGCGTAATTGTTCAGGGTTGGGATAGCCATAACGTCATGATTCCTTTTTAGTTTTATGCGGTTGTCAGGGGCTGGTTGGCGGCGATGGCGTGCGCAATGCGCGCCCGCAGCCCCTGCTTGTCAATCTTGCCCACCGCCGTCATGGGCAGGGCATCCAGGGTTTCGAAACGGTCGGGCAGCTTGAAGTCCGCCACCCCGCGCTCGCGCAGAAACTTGCGCAAGGTCAGCGGCTTGAGCCCCGGCTCGGTGGTGACGATAAAGGCGCAGCTCTTCTCCCCCATGGCGCTGTCGGGCATGGAGACCAGGGCCGCATGGGTGATGGCCGGGTGGTGCAGCAGCTGGTTTTCCACCTCTTCCGCCGCGATCTTCTCGCCGCCCCGGTTGATCTGATCCTTCTGCCGCCCCACTACTGTGAGGTAACCATCGGCATCCTGTACCACCAGATCGCCGGAGCAGTAGAAACCCTCGCTATCGAACACCCGGGCGTTGTGGGCCGGGCTCTGGTAGTAACCGCGGAAGGTGTAGGGACCGCGGGTGTGCAGGGCGCCAGGCTCGCCGGGAGCGACCGGGTTGCCCGCCTCATCGAGGATGCGCACCTCGTCGTCCGGGCTCATGGGGCGGCCCTGGGTGTGAATGACCTTCTCGTCGGGGTCGTCCAGCCGGGTGTAGTTGACCAGCCCCTCCGCCATGCCGAACACCTGCTGCAGCCGGCAGCCGAGCAGCGGCCCTATCTTGCTGGCGACCGCCTCCCCCAGCTTGGCGCCGCCCACTTGCAGCAAGTCGAGGCTCTCAAGCTGGGTGCGCGCAGCGGGGTCCGCTTCCGCGGCCTGCAGCCAGAGGGAGACCGCCGGCGGCACCAGCGAGGTGAGATTGACCCGGTGGCGGGCGATCAGCGGGAAACAGCTGATGGGGCTGGGATCGGGTGCGAGCACCACGGTGCCGCCCGCTTCGAACACCCCCAGGGCGCCCGGGGAGCTCAGGGGGAAGTTGTGAGGCGCCGGCAGGGCGCACAGATAGCGGGTGTGGGGGCCAAGGCCACAGATTTCATTGCTGCGGCGCACGCTGTACAGGTAGTCATCGTGGGTGCGGGGGATGAGCTTGGGGGTGCCGGTGCTGCCACCGGAGAGCTGGAAGAAGGCCACCTCGTCTGCCGGAGTCGGGGCAAAGGAGACGGATGGGGTGCCCCCTTCATCCCCCTCTCCGAACCAGCGGGTCAGCCCCAGCTCCCCCCCGTCGCCATCCAGCAGCACCAGTTTGGCGCCGATGGTTGTCAGCAGCTCGCTCTCGCGCCCCTTGGTCGCAAACAGCGGATGGGCCAGCGAGCCGACAAAGAGGCGCGGTGTGATCTGCTCGGCATAAGAGAGGAGCTCCAGCCGGTTGTGGCTAAAGAGCGCATTGACCGGCGCGATGCCGGCCTTGAGCAGGGCAAAGAACACCAGATAGAACTCGGCCACATTGGGGAGCTGCACCAGAGCTGTGTCCCCAACCCCCAGGCCGTGGCGGGCCAGATTCGCGGCCAGCCGGCTTGAGGCGGCGTCCAGCTCGCCATAGCTGAAGCGGCGCTCACCGCAGAGGATGGCCTCGGCGTCGGGGGCCAGCTCGCACTGGCGCGCCAGCATGGCGGTCAACGGCTCGCCGCGCCAATAGCCCTTGGCGCGGTAGTGCTGGGCCAGCTCCTCGGGCCAGCGGGTATAGGGCAGGAAACGGTTGGTATCGCTCATTGCGCGACCTCCAAATCCAGACCCAGGGCCTTGAGCATGGTCCCCAGCTTGGTGCCGGTCTCGGCCCACTCCATGGCGGGATCCGAGCCCGCGACGATGCCGGCGCCGGCAAACAACTCCACCTGATGGCCATCGAGCACGCCGCAGCGGATCACCACGGCCCACTCGCCGTTGCCCTGGCTGTCGCACCAGCCGACGATGCCGCTGAACAGGGCGCGCCGGAAGGGCTCCTGCTCGCGGATAAACTGGCGGGCGAGTTCGGTGGGATAACCGCACAGGGCCGGGGTGGGATGGAGCTGGCAGGCAAGTGACAGCACCGATGCCTCGCCGCCGTGCAGCCGGCCGGCGATGGGGGTGCCCAGATGCCAGAGGGTATCCGTGCTCATCAGGGAGGGGTGAGCGGGGATCGCCAGCTCGCGGCAGTGAGGGGTCAGCACCCGGCGGATCTCGTCGATCACCAACTTGTGTTCATGCTGATCCTTGCGAGAGGCCAGCAGATCCCGGGCCACCATCTCGTCTTGCGCCGGCTCGCTCGCCCGTCTGGCGGATCCCGCCAACGGGTGGGTGAACACCTCTCCCCCGCTGACCCGCAGCAGCAGCTCCGGGCTGGCACCGAGCAGGCGGCGGCCCTGGCCAAGCGGCAGGGAGAAGTGGAAGGCGTAGGGATTCTGGGCCATCAGACGGGTCATCACCCGCTTAGGGTCGGCGGGCTGATGCAGGGTGAGTGTCAGCTTGCGCGACAGCACCACCTTGGACAGCCGACCTTGTGCAAACGCATCCAGCGCCGCGCTGACCGAGGCCTGAAATTCGCTGGCCGGCGGGGTGCTCTGCACCGAAATGACCCGGTTGGCCTCGACGGTCTGCTCCACTTCTGTCGCCGGTGTCGGCTCTGTCGGAGCCAGTTTCTCGCCCCGCTTATAGCGGCCGGGCACATAGAGGCAGGAGGCCTCTGCCGGGTCGAAGGCGAAGGCACCGATCAGAAGGGGGTTGGTCTGGCCGGCAGCCTTGGCGGCATCGAGGGCCAGGGTTATCTGCTGGGCCAGCAGGGGCCACTCGCAGGCGGGGGTGGTGATGGGTTGCCCCAGGTCAGTGGCACTGATCGTGCCCTGACCCGAGGTAAACAAGAAATCAGGCGACATCTTCGCCTCGGCAGGTGCGCCATTGTCCATTACTCGAGTATTCACGTTACACCCTCAAAGAAGATTCAAAATGATAATGATTATCAATTTGTCTTTGTGCGGCGGTAAAATACTCGCTTTGAAATCACGGGGTCAATGGGATTTTACATCGATAAAACAGGATCTTGTCTGTGGATATACCCTTGAGGGCGCCAACGCTGGCTTGCTGGCGGTGGGCAGCAAAACCTACTCGAATGAAAACACATGTCCATCCCCATACGGGGATGCGACAGAAACGGGAGAAAAGCACTCCACTGGCGGCCAACCCGCTTTGCCTCTAAGATGGCGCCATCTCTTGTGACAGCCCCGATAACGGAACCCTCCCATGTTGAAACACCTGCTTCTGCTCCCCTTCGCCCTGCTGCTGGCGGCCTGCTCGCTCACCCAGTACAACGTCAGCGAGAGGGAGATCAACCAGTACCTCCAAGAGAGGGTCGCCTTCGAGAAACAGCTGGGGATCCCCGGCATCATGTCGAGCAAGATCCGCCTCGATGACATGGTGAGCCGCATCGGCCGCACCCAGGCCGACAAGGTCGAGCTGGATGCCGCCGGCGATCTGCAGGTGGCGAGCCCCCTTGGCAGCCAGCAGATGAAGATCCGCCTCTCCCTGCGCGCCCGCCCGGACTACGTGGCCGAGCAGGGGGCCATCTACCTGCGCGATCTGGAACTGCTCTCCGTCAAGACAGAGCCGGCCGACGTGGGCGCCGCCCTCACCCCGCTGCTGCCCACCTTCAACCAGTCCCTCTCCCTCTTCCTCTCCCAGACCCCCGTCTATCGTCTGGATGGCGCCCGCCAGAACGAGGCGCGGATCAAGGAGAAGGTCGAGGCCCTCAAGGTGGAGCCGGGTCGTCTGGTGATCCCCTTCAAACTGATGTGATACCTGCCGCCGCGTCCCCCTCTCCCCCAACTCCCCGGGGCGCGGTTTTTTCTTCTCAAGCTTCCCCCTTTGCCCCATAATGCACACCATTCTCATTTAGATTCATGAGAAGCGTCATAATAAAATCAGATATATGGGTGAAAAGGACATGAGAAAAACCGTTCTGGTGCAGGCGATCGCCTGTGCGTTGCTTGGCAGTGCCGCGCACGCTGCCGTCAAAGTGGAAGACAAGACCTTCAACACCGCCGCCAACATGCTGGCCTACACCGAATTCGAGCTCTCCGGCGAGCCCCTGGCCGAGACCCTCGGTCTGGATCTGGACGTGCTGGATGCCAACCGTGCCGACGAGCCGACCCCGTTCGACTTCGCCGCCGGCATCGAATCCTACGAATACTCCGAAGAGGCGATGTACGCCCTCAACTACCAGTCCGGCATGGGTCCGCACCTGGTGAACGGGCCGCAAAACCTGGCTCGTGGCGGCACCCTGGCCGACCTGGGCAAGCGGGTGCTGGCCATGGCCGAGGCCGTCGGCTTCCCGGCCGATGAAGTGCCCCAGGGCATGTATCCCCTCTCCCTGCCCTACGCCTCCGCCAACCCGGAGTTCGCCCAGGCCGTGAACGCAGCCCCGGTCAATGGCGACCAGATCACCATCAAGACCGCCAAGGGCAACGAGAAGAGCGTCAAGACCCAGGTCCCTGCCTACTTCCGCGACTACGCCACACTGCGCTGGAGCGGCAGTGACAACCTGCTGGTCCCTGCGGCCGTGGGCGGCATCCTGCTCAAGGAAGTGATGTGGTCCCAGGACTTCCTCGGCGGCATGCACGTGGCCGAGACAGATGAAGAGGTAGAGGCCGCATCCGCCACCATGGATCAGGACGGCAAGCACAAGCTCGGCGTCTCCGCCGCCGACGGCTTCAACGGCATGATGCTGACCGAGCAGTCCATCGACAAGCTGGCCATCCTGCAGGGCCAGCTCGGCTTCGACGGCAAGACCCTGGGTGCCAGGATCACCCCGCAGTACGATCCGGCCAAGGGCGTGGTCTACTTCCCCCATCAGGTGAAAGTGACCGAGACTGCCAAGAACGAGGTCGGCGCCATCGGCAAGCTGGACGTGGTGGACGGCTCCGCCCAGCTGCGCGACGCCTGGATGCTGCTGTGGCCGCTCTCCGAGTTCTACGCCTTCAGCGATCAGCGCAGCGCCAACACCAACCAGAACCCGGCCTTCCACGCCGTGTTTGACGGTGCCCCCTTCGCAGCAGCACCGGCCGCCAACAAGGGCAACGATCTGGGCAAGGCGGTGGCGGGCAGCGATGCCTTCTCCCTGGCCCTGAACCTCTCCAACCTGACCTTCAAGAACCTGCAGGCCCTGCACTTCGAGCCCAAGGCCGGCACCCTGGTGGACAGCTGGCAGGATGGCAAACAGGCCAAGCACGTCACCGCCTTCGACGCCGCCTACGCCCTGGTCGCCCTGCAGATCTTCCAGCGCGCCCAGGACGCCCTGCCGGTGGGCTACGCCGCCGGTGACAACGGCGAGCTGAACCTCAAGACCAGGCAGGGACAGGAGGCGCTGGCGCTTATCGCCAAGCAGGCCGACTTCATCCTGAGTCAGCTCAAGGGCAGCAACGGCCTCATCCATGACGGCATCACCCTGGGCGGCAAACCCGATGCCGGCCAGTCGGTCGAGACCCAGTTCGCCGCCATCCGCGGCCTGACCGCCGCCTTCCTGGCCACCTCGGATGCCAAGTACCGCACCGCGGCGCGCGAGCTGTTCATCGCCACCGACAAGGCCTACTTCAACCAGAAGGCCGGTACCTGGCTGGCGGGCAAGCAGGGTGAATACACTCCCTGGACCCAGGCCGCCATCTCCGGCGCCCTGCGCTCTGCCATGCTGAACCTGCGCAACGAAGGGGCCGAGAAGGCTCCAGAGCTGGAACTCGCCACCCTGACCAAGCAGTACGTGAGCTGGTTCCGCGGCACCGTGAACGGCGGCATGCAGATGGCCGAATGGGTGGGCGACTCCGGCGAGAATCTGGTGGAAGGCGCGGGCCATGACACCGACGAAGACGGCGTGCCCCAGGTGACCGCCGCCGGTGGCAAGCACGGCACCGCCATGGTGATGGCTGGCAAGGCCGTGATCGGCGAGTGAACCCTGTAATACCCCATGAAAAAGGGAGCCTTTGGCTCCCTTTTTTTATCCTGCCGTCAAGCTCACACCAGCTTGGCCAGCATCGGCTTGGTCACCAGCACTATGCCCTGCTCGGAGCGGTAGAAGCGGCGTGCATCTTCGTCCGCATTCTCCCCCACCACCAGGCCATCCGGCAGCTTGCAGCCCTTGTCCACCACCACCCTGCGCAAGCGGCAACCGGCCCCAATCTCGACCCCGGGGAAGATCACCGCCTGATCCAGGGTGCAGAAGGAGTGCACCCGCACATTGGTGAACAACACCGAGTTGAGCACGAAGGAGCCGCTGACGATGGAGCCCCCCGCGAACATGGAGTTGATGGTCATGCCGTGCTGACCGTTTCTGTCCTGCACGAACTTGGCGGGCGGCGACATGTTCTGGCTGGTCCAGATGGGCCAGCTCTCATCGTAGATGTCGAGCTCGGGCACCACGGACGCGAGATCCATGTTCGCCTCCCAGAACGAGTCCAGGGTACCCACATCGCGCCAGTAGGGTTTCTGCCCCTCCTTGGCACCGACACAGGACATGTTGAACGGGTGGGCGAATGCCTTGCCCTCCCCCACGATGCGCGGGATCACGTCCATGCCGAAGTCATGCTTGGACTCCTGGTTGTGGATGTCCTCCTCCAGCAGCTGGTAGAGGTAATCCGCCTCGAAGATATAGATACCCATGGAGGCCAGGGAAACGTTCTCGTTACCCGGCATGGCGGGGGGGTTGGCCGGTTTCTCCACGAAGGCGCGGATCTTGCGCTGATCGTCGATGTCCATCACACCGAAGGCGGAGGCCTCACAGCGCGGCACCTCGATGCAGGCCACCGTCACCTTGGCGCCGAGGCGCACGTGATCGAGCAGCATGGCGGCGTAGTCCATCTTGTAGATGTGGTCACCCGCCAGCACCACTATGTATTTGGGGCCGTAGTCGCGAATGATGTCCACGTTCTGATAGATGGCGTCTGCTGTCCCGCGATACCAGTGCACTTCGTCCACCCGCTGCTGGGCGGGCAGCAAGTCGATGAACTCGTTCATCTGGTAGCGCAGGAAGGACCACCCGGACTGCAGGTGGCGCAACAGACTGTGAGACTTGTACTGGGTCACCACACCCACCCGGCGGATGCCGGAGTTGATGCAGTTTGAGAGCACGAAGTCGATGATGCGGAATTTACCGCCAAAATGGACGGCGGGTTTGGCACGGTTGTCGGTCAGTTGCTTCAGGCGACTGCCTCGTCCCCCTGCGAGCACCAAGGCCATACTCTGATTCAATAGCTGCCGCGCTTTGGCTGTGTTTACGGGTTCTAGCGACATATCTACCTCTGCTCTGTTGGGGCTGTTTTCAACCCATCTTCGCCTTTTTTTTTTGCTGTGAAAGTGGTTTCACTCACATTTAGTCGCATTCCTCCCCCCCTTTTCAAGGAGTTGCGTGAGCACAGATGTCATACGACAGCGAGTTGGTTAGAATTTCTACATCACGAACATCATCAAGGATGAAACGATGTTGAATAAACATGAGGGGAACCTGCTGCTGGTCAGCGCTCTGGTCTGCATCCCCATGCTGTTGCTGCAGGGGATATTGCTCGCGCCCCCCGTCTCGCCGCTCACCCTGCTGCTGGTCATGCTCACCACGATAACGGGGTTTGCCCTGCTGCTTTTTCTCTCACGCAGCCTGCACCGGGGCGAACGAGAGAGACAGGAGCAGCGCTGGCTGCAAGCATTGCAGCAGCGGGATCCCGCCATGCTGGACAGCCTACAGGCACAAACGACTCTGCGCCAGCTGCTCGCCTCCTTCAATGAGGCCGAGCTCGATGCCCACCGCCAGATCACCGAGCTACACAACCAGGCTACCCGTGACGAGATGACGGGGCTGTGCAATCGCCACGCCTTCCGGCGCGATCTGACCGAGCTGTTGCAGCAGGAGAACACTCAGACCGCCATCCTGGTGCTGATCCGCGCCACCGAGCTCGGCAAGCTCAATGCACAGCGCGGCTTCCAGTCCGGTGACGCCTATATCCGGGACATCGCCGCCCTCATCACCCAGACGGTGGGCCGCTTCCCCGGTCATCAGGTCTATCGCATCTCGGGGGCCGACTTCGCCGTCCTGATGCCGCCCCTGGCCCAGCTCCCCCCCCATCTGCTGGGGCGTGACCTGAAACTCGCCTTCGACAACTATCAGCACAACAACGGGCTGGAGAGTGCCGCCTACTCGGGCATGACCCGGCTCAGCAGCGAACAGAAGATAGAGGCCATTCTGGCCCGGGCGGACATGGCGCTGGCGCGCGCCCAGACGGAAGCGGTCAACGGCTGGGCCATCCAGCAGAATGACGAGGTGGTCGAGGTGCAGGGCCAGCGTCACTGGACCCAGGTGCTGACCGAGCTGCTGGAGCAGGAGAACATCAGCTTCACCTGCCAGTCCATCCAGTCACTGCATCGCGGCATGATCACTTATCACGAAATCTACCCCCGCTTTCACAGCGCCGACGGCACCGTGCTGCCGAGCGATACCCTGCTCGCCATGGCGCAGCGTCTGGACATGGTGCTGCGCCTGGCGCAGATGGTGGTTCGCCACGCCATTCGCCAGTACCGGGCCTTCGGCGGCCAGAGCAGCCGCTGGGGCCTCAACCTCCCGGGTACCTTGCTGCAGAGCAGCGCCTTCCTGATCTGGCTCGACCATCAGTTGCAAAAGGATCCCGACATCAGCGCCAACCTGGTGTTCGAGATGGATGAAGATCATCTGGAGCGCAACCTGACGGGGGCCAAACGGCTGTTCGAGCTGCTCAGACGCCACGGCAGCCGCTCGGCCATCTGCAACTTCGGCAAGGGAATCGGCTCCTTCAGCCTGTTTCGCGATCTCAAGCCTGACTACATCAAGCTGGATCCCGGCCTCATCACCGAGCTGGAGCAGGATCTCACCAATCAGCAGTTCGTGCGGATGATCGTCGACGTGTCACACCGCATGGGCTGCCTGGTGATCGCGGAAGGGGTGGAGCAGGTCGGGCAGAAGCAGATGCTACAGAGCATGTATGTGGATGGCTTGCAGGGGTATCTGATCGCCCAGCCCCAGGAGATGGGGCCGGAAATGGTTCAGCAGACGCTCCTCACGGAGCACGCTTCAGCTTCAGCAGGGTCAGAATGATGTCGTTGAGCTGGCGATAGCGCTCCAGCTCCTTCTGGTCGTAGCGGGTCGCCAGCATGGTCGGGTTGTGGCGATGCTTGAGGTAACGGTTGATCTGCAGGCGGTTGAAGCCGGCCACCTTGTAGACCAGGCCCAGCAGGGCGTTGAGCTCCTCGTCGTCCAACCCGGCCTTGGCCAGGTAATCGGCCTGGGAGGGGCTCTCCAGCCGGCAGCTCTGCTTGTCGAGGTGACCGCACTCCTGCAGGTAGGCGAGCCACTGCTCCACATAAAGCGGCTTGCAGCCGGCCAGCAGGTTGAAATACCCCACCGCATCGCAGCGACATCCCGACAGCAGCACCAGAGCCAGCTCGTCGCTGTCGCACTGGAAGCTCACCGGGCCGCTCTGGCCCCAGTCCAGCGCCTGCACCCGGATCTGGGCCCGTGCCCCCGCTCGTGTGGTCACGTCAAAGACAAACATGTCACCTCCCGATCGGCAAAGGGATCATGATGGCCCATCCCAGTCACGGGTGCAAAGCCAAATCACCCTTTCATACAGCGGCCGGCAAGCCCCATAAAAAAACCGACGGCCTTGCGGCAGTCGGTTTGAGGGGTGCTCGGGCCGACAGGCCCTCGCGACGAGAGGATCAGGCGTCCAGCTCCACCAGCGCCTTGGCCAGCTCGATGGGTTCGAGCTCCTGACCTTCCAGATCGGCGTTCCAGTTCGGGCCGACCAGCACGTCGTCCTCGTCCAGATCGTTGATCCAGATGTCGAGGAACTCTTCCAGCTCGATCACTTCCGGCTCGTAGTCCGCCCACTCGTCCACGCAGTGCAGACGGGCATCCCCCTCGGCAGACCAGAGCGGCATCACGTCGGCGTCTTCGAACTCGGCGGAACGGCACACCACCCAGTCTTCACCGTAGCGCAGACCCCACACCTGACCCGACTCGCGGACTTCTTCGATAAACAGCTGGAAATTGGCGTCAAGATTGTCAGTTAGTTTGCTCATGGGGTCTCTCTCTTGCAAAGCAATGGCAGGCAGTCGGCCAAGTCTGGCCGAGAATGGGGCAGATGGTGTCCCAAAAGCCCCCCAGACTCAAGCCTTATCCCCAAAAAGCCGGGGATAAAGGCCGTCAGATGCGATATTGCGCCACCAGGGCGCTCAATTCGTCGCAGGCGAGCGCCAGTTGCCCGGACGCCTGCTCGGTGAGCCGGTTCTGGGCCAGGGCATCCGCCGCCAGCTGGGTAATGGCCACCAGCCTCAGGTTGATCTCCTCCGCCGCCCGGCTCTGCTCCGCCGCCGCCGTGGCGATCTGGCCGTTCATGGCGGTGATGGTGTGCACCGAACCATCGATGGCATGGATGGCTGCGTCCGCATCACCGGCCTTGTCCGCCGTCGAGCGGGAGAGCTGCTGCAACTGGGTGATCCCGCTCACTACCTTGCCCGCCCCCTCCTGCAGCCGCTGGATCATCTGCCGGATCTCGTCGGTGGAGCTGTGGGTGCGGGTGGCCAGGGTGCGCACCTCGTCGGCCACCACGGCAAAGCCGCGGCCCTGCTCGCCAGCCCGGGCGGCCTCGATGGCAGCGTTGAGGGCCAGCAGGTTGGTCTGCTCCGCGACCCCGCGAATGACGTCGAGCACGGAGCCTATCTGCTGGGTCTCCTCTTCGAGACGGCTCACCGCCTGCACCGTCTCCACCATCTCGTCCGCCAGCTGACCTATGGTCTCCCGGGTCCGGGCCACCACCTCGCGGCCATGCTGGGCGAGATGGAGCGCCGAGTCCGCCGCCTCCGCGGCCTGGGCCGCGTGCTGACCCACTTCGCGGCTGCTCACCGTCATCTGCTCCATGGCGCTGGCCACCCGCAGGGTATCCTGCTCCTGGCCGGTGACGATGGCGCCGGTACGCTCCACCACCTCGGCCAGTTGATGGGCGTGCGCCCGGTTCTGCTCCGCAATCTGCTGGCTGCGCGCCACCAGCTGCGCCATCTGGCCGGCAAAGAGGTTGAAGTTGACGCTGAGCTGGCTCAGCTCGTCACGCCCCGATTCGGGCAGGCGAACACGCAGATCCCCCTCCCCCCTGGCGATGTTGCCAAGGGCCGACACCGACCGGGAGAGCGGCACGACTATGCTGCGCACGATGAGACCGACCACCGCAAACAGCAGCAACGCCAGCACCAGTCCGATCCCGAGCAGGGTGTGCAACACCTCCCGGTACTGGGCCTCCACGTCGTCCACATAGACACCGGTGCCGATGATCCAGTCCCAGGGGGCGAAACGCTTGACGTAGGAAATCTTGCGCACCGGCTCGTCCACCCCCGGCTTGGGCCAGTAGTAGGCGACCTCCCCCGCCCCCTGCGCCCGCGCCAGATCGGCGAAGGCGACAAACAGCTTGAGCCCCTGCTTGTCCTCCACCCCGGAGAGATCCTTGCCATCCAGCTCGGGTTTCATGGGGTGCATCACCATGGTGGGGTGGCTGTCGTTGATCCAGAAGTAGTCGTCATTGCCATAGCGCAGCCCCTTGAGCAGGGCCAGCGCCTCGGCCTTGGCGCGCGCCTCGTCGAGCTCCCCCTTGCGCACCCTGGCCTCCAGCCCCGCCACCAGGCTGTAGGCGGTCTCGACCTGGGCCCGGGTCTGGCGGCTCTTCTCCCCCATCAGCCCCTGCTGGTAGATCTGCAGGCTGAAGAACAGCAACAGCCCCAGAAGGACCAGCACCATCAGGGTCACCAGCGACAGGCGCCGGCCGATACTCCATTGTCTCAACATACCCTCATCCCGCAGCGGCTACATATCCTTAACACTATGTTGTTGCGGCGCGGGCTGTCCACGATGTCAGCAAAAGGGATGCCAAAAACATGATCCAGCCCCAAAAACAAGAAAGGGTGCCCAGTGGCACCCTTTCTTGTTGTCGACCGGATGACGGCATCACCGCTCCCAGTACACCTCTTCCAGGCTGTCTTCCTTCTCCGGCAGACCGCGGGAGAGGCGCGGGCTGCTCTGGGCCAGCACCTCGTAGCTGACCCGGTTGGCGTATTTGCACACCTGAGCGAGGGAGGAGTAGGTCAGGAATTCGGAGAGGTGCTTGGCGGAGTTCGGCACGTTCATGCGGTGGTAGGCGTTGGCCACCATGTCGTGCAGCACGGCGGACAGCGCCCCGTCACCCGCGCCGTTGGTGTTCTTGATCTTCTCGGGCCCGCCCATGTAGGGGGAGATATGGGAGTAGATCCGCGCAGGCTTGCGGCACTTGTCCCGGGCCATGGGGCGGCTGAACTCGTACATGTTGAATTCGGGGATGACACCGGGCAGCAGGGTATGGGTGGTCTCGCGCTTGTAATCCTCGTCGGTGTAACTCGCCATGTAGAGGCCGATGGGGCCCGCGGTGCAGAGCACCATGTCGGCCCAGTCCAGCGCCTTGTCGGCAGCACCCAGCGGATCCTTGATCCCGGTCAGGGCCTCCGCCTCGTCCTCGTTCATGGCGAGCACGGTCACGTTCTCGCTGATGAAGTCGCGCCACCACTGGGGGTTCTCGTCGATGACGAAACGGGTGCCCAGGGTCAGCACCACGGGCACGCCGGCCTCGCGGGCATAGCGCACGGCGGCCATGGCCGCCTCCTTCATGGGGGTGCCGTCGGCACCGCGCACCAGGTAGGCGGTGATGACCAGGGCCGAGGCCTCCTTGATGATGGACTCGGGGATGTGATCCACGTCCAGGTGGTCCATCTTGCCGGCGTTGATGCCAAAGCTGCGCTCGCCCCCTTCGGTGATGAAGGTGAAGCAGCGACCCACGGGGCCATCCACCGGCTGCAGGTAGTCGAGGTTGACCCGGGAGGAGGTGTTGCACAGATAGCGGTAGGCGTAGCTGCCGATGCGGATGTCCTTGCTCATGACGCCGAGCAGGATGGAGTGGGAGTCCGCCAGCACGGAGTAGTTGTGCATGGTGTTGCCTATGGTGCCGCCGGCAAACTCGCTCACCACCATGTTGTTGCTCTTGAGCTCGTCGTAGACCAGCTCCGCCACCTCGTCGGAGATGAGCATGGAGTGGCCCTTGCTCAGGCCATACCGGTTCAGGAAGTCTTCGTCCACATGGGCTTCGATGTCCACCAGGGTCTGATCGATACCCACCACATAGGCCTTGCCCAGTTCGGTGAGCTGGGAATTTTGCGGGATCAGGGGATCACGTCTGTCGACCGGGAAGTAGTGTTTGGACTTGCGCTGACCGGGAAATTTCATGGCAATCTTCTGTGCTCTGGGGAAAAGAGGGGCGGGATTTTAACACAATCCTCCACGCCGAAAAGTCGCATGATTAAAATATGGGGTCAGTATAGACAAGGGTTTGCGGGGCAAACGTTTGATTTTTGACCTTGAAAAAAACCACCCCGTCGCGGGGTGGTCGTGGGGTCCTGTGACGTCACTCTCACGCCAGCGAGAGACCCTGCACCAGCGCCAGCACCGAGAAAATCCCCAGCGACAGCCAGAAGAAGAGGGTACCAAAGAGGCGCGGCTTGTTCGGCGCCTTGGGGATCTGGATCCCGATGGCGTGCAGGATGCGCCCCACCAGCAGCAAGGTTCCGCCCAGGTGCAGCCAGAACGCGCCGACCCCGGCCAGCTCGCACAGGGCCATCAGCAACAGGGTGAGGGGCACGTACTCGGCGAAGTTGCCGTGGGCACGGATGGCGGCGAGCATCTCGGGCGCCTCCCCTTCCCCTATCATCACCCTGAACTGGGCGCGGCGCTTGACCACCCAGAACGAAAGCAGCAGGAACAGAAGACCCAAGAAACCTGCGTAGATCAGCGTGATCTGCATCATCAAGACACTCCTTTATCGTTGAAGCCGGGCATCCCCGCGCCCAGGCACGGACGGATGCACATGGCCATCATGCCAGCTCGCGGCAGATGAGGGACACCATCATGCGGATGTGGGCCTGATCGCTGTTGAGGGCGGGCACATAATGGAACGCCTCCCCACCCGCGGCCAGGAAGTGCTCGCGGTTCTCGACCTGGATCTCCTCCAGGGTCTCGAGGCAGTCTGCCGAGAAGGCCGGGCAGATGACGTCGAGCCGCTTGATCCCCTGCTCCGCCAGCGCGGTGATGGTGGCATCGGTATAGGGCTTGAGCCACTCCTGCTTGCCGAAGCGGGACTGGAAGCTGGCGCTCCACTGCTCGGGGGCAAGACCGAGGGCTTCGGCCAGCAGGGCCGCGGTGCGGCGACACTGGTGACCATAGGGATCCCCCTCGTCCTCGCTGCGCTGGGGAATGCCGTGGAACGACATCAACAGGTGCTCCCCCTGCCCCTGCTGCTCCCACTGGCGACGCACGCTCATGGCCAGCGCCTGGATGTACTCCGGGTGGGCATGGTAATCACGGATGAGGCGCATCACCGGCAGGTGACGCTCCTTCTTCATCGCCCTGGCCCAGCCATCGAACACGGCGGCCGTGGTGCTGGCGGCGTACTGGGGATAGAGGGGCAGCAGGATCACCCGGTTGACCCCCTGAGCCTTGAGGGCCTGCCAGCCCTCGGCCAGGGAGGGAGAGCCGTAGGTCATGGCCAGCTGCACCGGCACGTCCACCCCTTCCCGCTTGAGCTCCTGCTCAAGGGCCGCACGCTGGCGCCGGCTGATGGCCATCAGGGGCGAGCCCTCTTCGGTCCAGATCTGCTGGTAGAGCTTGGCGACCCTGGGGGCCCGCAGCGGCAGGATGACGAAGTTGAGCAGGGGTGACCAGAGCAGACGGGGGATCTCGACCACCCGCGGATCGCTGAGAAACTGGCCGAGGAAGGATCGGACGGCGGAGGCGGTCGGTGCGGCTGGGGTCCCCAGATTGACGAGCAAGATCCCGGTTTTCGTGGTCACGTTAGCGTCCTGTCGTTATGGTCGTGAAGCAAGAAAGGGCCCTGGATGGACCCTTTATCTCGAACTCGTTGTCGATCGCAGGCGGGATCAGCCCAAGATGGCAGCCAGCTGCTGGCTGACCAGATCCACCGGCTGGGTGCCGTCGATCTTGACGTAACGGGTGTTGCCCGCTTCCGCTTCCTTGCCGTAGAAGCCGATGAGCGGCGCGGTCTGCTGATGGTAGACATCCAGACGCTTGCGAACGGTGGTCTCTTCGTCGTCGGCACGGATCACCAGATCCTCGCCGGTCACGTCATCCTTGCCTTCCACCTTCGGCGGGTTGAACACCACGTGGTAGGTACGGCCGGAGCCGGAGTGCACGCGACGGCCGCTCATACGTTTGACGATCTCTTCGTCAGGCACGTCGAACTCCAGCACGAAGTCCACCGCCACGCCGGCATCCTTCATGGCTTGCGCCTGGGGAATGGTGCGGGGGAAGCCGTCCAGCAGGAAGCCGTTGGCGCAATCCGGTTGCGCAATGCGTTCTTTGACCAGGCCGATGATGATGTCGTCGGAGACGAGCTGACCTGCGTCCATCACGGCCTTGGCCTTGAGGCCCAGCTCGGTGCCCGCCTTGATCGCCGCACGCAGCATGTCGCCGGTGGAGATCTGCGGAATACCGTGTTTTTCCATGATGAACTGAGCCTGGGTACCCTTGCCGGCGCCCGGAGCTCCCAACAGAACAATGCGCATACACGCTCCTAGTTGATTGGTTATTCAATTCTTGAGAAGGCAAAAAACTACACGTTTTCGCCCGTATTAACAAGCTCACCCCGTGTGAGTGGCCAGATTATCACCACCATCCCGCCCCGTCTCTGCGACCAAAGACGCAGACGACGACCACGAAAAATGATTGAAAATGCAGCAACTCACCACGAGGGAGCGGCCAGAAAAAAGCCCACTGCATGCAGTGGGCCTTGGGTCAGGGGATCACGCCTGCAACAGCAGACGGTTGATGCGGGAGACAAAGCTCGCCGGGTCGTTCAGACCGCCCTGCTCCGCCAGCTGGGCCTGTTCGTGCAAGAGGGCCACCCACTCGCCAAACAGGCTGTCGTCTTCGATGGTACCGAGCTTCTTCACCAGGGCGTGGTCGGGGTTGAGCTCCAGGATGTACTTCTGCTCCGGCACCGGCTGACCGGCGGCGCGCATCAGCTTGATCATCTGGGTGCTCATGCCGTGGGCGTCGGTAACGATGCAGGACGGCGAGTCGGTCAGACGGTGGGTGACGCGCACCTCTTTCACCGCTTCGCCCAGGCTCTGCTTGACCCGCTCCACCAGACCGGCATTGGCCTTCTCGGCCTCTTCTTGCGCCTGCTTGGAGGCCTCGTCTTCCAGATCGCCGAGGTCCAGCTCGCCACGGGTGACGGAGACCAGCTGCTTGCCGTCGAACTCGGTGAGGTGGCTCATCAGCCACTCATCGACCCGCTCCCACATCAGCAGCACTTCGACGCCCTTCTTGCGGAAGATCTCGAGGTGCGGGCTGTTCTTGGCCGCGGCATAGGAGTCGGCGGTGATGTAGTAGATCTTCTGCTGGCCTTCCTTCATGCGGCCAACGTAATCCTCCAGCGACACGGTCTGGGCCTCGCCCTCGCCGGCAGTGCTGGCAAAGCGCAGCAGTTTGGCGATCTCCTCGCGGTTGGCGTAATCCTCGGCCGGGCCCTCTTTGAGCACATTGCCGAACTCGCTCCAGAACTTGGCGTACTTCTCGCCGTCATCCTTGGCCAGCTTGTTCAGCATGGTGAGCACGCGCTTGGAGCAGGCCTTGCGCAGGGAGGCGGTCACCTTGTTGTCTTGCAGAATTTCACGGCTGACGTTGAGCGGCAGATCGTTGGAGTCCAGCACCCCTTTCACGAAGCGCAGGTAGGTCGGCATAAACTGCTCGGCGTCGTCCATGATGAAGACGCGCTGCACGTAGAGTTTCAGGCCGTGCTTCTGCTCGCGGTTGTAGAGGTCAAACGGCGCGCGGGCCGGGATGTAGAGCAAGCTGGTGTACTCCTGGGCCCCTTCCACCCGGTTGTGACCCCAGAGGAGCGGATCCTCGAAGTCGTGGGCGACGTGCTTGTAGAACTCCTGATACTCCTCGTCCTTGATGTCTTTCGGGTTGCGGGTCCAGAGCGCGGTGGCGCGGTTGACCTGCTCCCACTCGCCCGGGGTGCCGACGATGGTTTCACCGTCCTCTTCCCGATCCGGGGTGCCCTCTTTATACATCTCCACCGGCACGCTGATATGGTCGGAATACTTGGCGACCACGGAGCGCAGGCGCCAGTCGTCCAGGAACTCCTCCTCATCGCTGCGCAGGTGCAGGATGACGTCGGTGCCGCGGCCCTCTTTGGTCACGTCGGCCACGGTGAAGGAGCCTTCACCCTCGGATTCCCACTGCACGCCCTGACCCGGCTCGGTGCCGGCGGCGCGGGAGATGACAGTCACCTTGTCGGCGACGATGAAGGCGGAGTAGAAGCCCACCCCGAACTGGCCGATCAGCTGGGAATCCTTGCCCTGATCGCCGGAGAGGTGCTTGAAGAATTCGGCGGTGCCGGATTTCGCGATGGTGCCCAGGTGCTCGATTACCTGGTCACGGGTCATGCCGATGCCGTTGTCCGAAATGGTCAACGTCTTGTTCTCTTTGTCCACCACCAGGCGCACGCGCAGCTGGCCGTCGTTTTCGAACAAAGAGGCATCGGAAAGCGCCTTGAAGCGCAGCTTGTCCGCCGCATCGGAGGCGTTGGAAATCAGCTCGCGCAGGAATACTTCTTTGTTGGAGTAGAGGCTGTGAGCCATCAGGCTCAGCAATTGTTTGACTTCAGTCTGAAAGCCGTGGGTTTCGGCGTGAACACTTTGGGTCATCGACCAATCCTCAAAACGTCGGGTTGAACAGATTCCCAAGCAAGATGGGGTTGGCCTTTCAAATATCAAGGGGCCAGTGTGCAAACTTGCACACTGGCCCCTTGTTGCGGGCTCGGATGGCCATTTCTTGTACCATCCAGCCAAACCTGTTTATGAGCCGTCGCGAGAAGCCGTCAGCAAGGTGAAGAGCAGCGCAGGAACCGGACTTTATAGGCTTAAATGAGGATTCCGAGCAGCACATGAGCCTTATTCACGGTTTCGCAGCAGGCTCATAAGCAGGTTTAGATGCGCTGGCGCCCCATCAGGGAGTGCGACAGCGTAGTGCCATCCACCAGCTCCAGCTCCCCGCCCACCGGCACCCCGTGGGCGATGCGGCTCACGGCCACCCCGGCGGCACGGGCCATGTCGGCGATGTACCAGGCGGTGGCATCCCCCTCTATGGTGGGGTTGGTGGCGAGGATCAGCTCCTTGATGTGTTCATCCTTGAGGCGCCGCTCCAGGATCTCCAGACCCAGCTCCTCCGGGCCTATGCCGTCGAGCGGCGACAGGTGCCCCATCAGCACGAAGTAGCGGCCGGAGAACTGGCCGGTCTGCTCGATGGCGGCCACGTCCGCCGGGCTCTCCACCACGCAGAGCAGGCCGTTCTCCTCGCGCTTGGGATTGGCGCAGATCTCGCAGCGATCGTTCTCGGTAAAGGTGCGGCAATGGCTGCAGTGACCGATCTCGGTCAGCGCCCGACTGAGCAGAGAGGCGAGGCGCAGGCCGCCGCTGCGCTCGCGCTCCAGCAGGGTGAATGCCATGCGCTGGGCAGATTTCGGGCCCACGCCCGGCAAGACCTGCAGCGCCTTCATCATCTCATCGAGCAGGGGACTGAATTTCATGGGGATATCCTTTAAAGCCGCGCCGAAGGAGTGATTCGGCCCGCATGCCTGACGCGGCGCCGTCCCCTCCATCCGAACCTATCTTGTTGGCGCAGGACTATACCCGAGCCCGCCCCAAGCGCCAATGACTCAGGCGCCTGACGGGTAGAGGAAGAGGCTTCTCTGGTGCAGCCTGTTGGGACTCATGGCAGGGGGATACAAATCAAACAGATCGGTGGCTCTATTCGGTCGATTATTTGCGCTAGAGCTGACGTTTAATACTGCACGTGGTGAAAAAATTCGTCTGCTGCTGGCCATTGGGGTGTGAGCCCGCCACTCTACAATTAATTACTACCCTGTTGTGCACCCTTACTCTTGTTAATTACTGATGCAATTTACCTCGTCAATTGAACCCTGAATTTATATACCACTCTTATTATTCCGGCATATTTATAGAAACCACCCTTACCGCCCTGCCACCTCCTGAGCAGCCACCAAAAACAGGACACTATCGCCACCCAACCCCTTCCACGCCCAGCGAGTTCCTGCGATTTATTGGTCAGCATTTTATCATTTATTTTATGAGCAGATTAACAGGAAACACCGGGTAAAATAGAGCCATAGCTAAAATAACCGATTACCTGTTGTTAGCTGAGTCACGTCAATCGACGAGTAATTAATAAACCCATCCGATATCCCTTTCTGATTATTTATACCTGAGTATAAACCCGCTCACTCTGTGTCATTATTCACCGAATGGCAGATAAACAGACTGTGTTCCATGATTAGCCCCCTATTTATATCCAGTTGACCCCCAACCCCACCACTACCCCGGAATTCCCCTGAACGGAGCGCCGAGACCCTCGCGTGTTCGGGCCCAGTGGTGACAGCCTTGTCACCCTCACACTGACAGATAACGTTATGAACTGTACTAACAAACCCGCCCTGTCCGGCGTCATGCTGGCGGCGATCGGCGTGGTCTATGGCGACATCGGTACCAGCCCGCTCTATACCCTGCGCGAGTGCCTCTCCGGCCAGTTCGGTTTCGGGGTGGAGCCCGCCTCCATCCTGGGCTTTCTTTCACTGATCTTCTGGCTGCTGATCCTGGTGGTCTCGGTCAAGTACCTCTCCTTCGTGATGCGGGCGGACAACGCCGGCGAAGGGGGCATCCTCACCCTGATGTCGCTGGCCACCCGCAACACCCCGCAGAGGTGGACGCCGGTGCTGATCATCCTGGGGCTGATTGGCGGCAGCTTCTTCTATGGCGAGGTGGTGATCACCCCGGCCATGTCGGTGATGTCGGCCATCGAGGGCTTGAAGATAGCGGCCCCCTCCCTGGACCCGTATATAGTGCCGCTCTCGGTGCTGGTGCTGACCCTGCTGTTCGCTATCCAGAAACACGGCACCGCCACCGTGGGCAAGCTGTTCGCCCCCATCATGCTGATCTGGTTCCTGACCCTGGCGGTGCTGGGCCTGAACAGCATCTTCCAGCACCCCGAGGTGCTGGGGGCGCTCAACCCGGCCTGGGCGCTGCGCTTCTTTGTGACCTACCAGAGCGCCTCCTTCTTTGCCCTGGGCGCCGTGGTGCTGGCCATCACGGGGGTGGAGGCGCTCTATGCGGACATGGGGCATTTTGGCAAGAGCCCTATTCGCCGCGCCTGGTTCATGGTGGTGCTGCCGTCCCTGGTACTCAACTACTTCGGCCAGGGGGCCCTGCTGCTCGGCAATCCCGAAGCCATCGCCAACCCCTTCTTCCTGCTCGCACCGAAATGGGCGCTGCTGCCGCTGCTGCTCTTGGCGACCCTGGCCACGGTGATCGCCTCGCAGGCGGTGATCTCCGGGGTCTTCTCGCTGACCCGGCAGGCGGTGCGGCTCGGCTATCTCTCCCCCATCCGCATCGTGCACACCTCGGAGCAGGAGTCCGGCCAGATCTATATTCCGGTCATCAACTGGCTGCTCTATCTCTCTGTGGTGATCGTCATCATGAGCTTCGAGCACTCCAGCAACCTGGCGGCGGCCTACGGCATCGCCGTCACCGGCACCATGGTGCTCACCTCCATCCTCTCCTGCTCGGTGGCCCGCAACAGCTGGCACTGGCGCAAGCCGCTGGTAG
Organism: Aeromonas taiwanensis; assembly: GCF_000820165.1. Classification (GTDB taxonomy): domain Bacteria; phylum Pseudomonadota; class Gammaproteobacteria; order Enterobacterales; family Aeromonadaceae; genus Aeromonas; species Aeromonas taiwanensis. Next base: position 12,742 of record NZ_CDDD01000056.1, on the reverse strand, counting down.
TCACCCTCTTCGCCCTGCTGCTCGCCATCGACGTGCCGCTCTTTGCCGCCAACCTCGCCAAGGTCTTCTCCGGCGGCTGGCTGCCGCTCACCCTGGGGGCCGTCATGTTCACCCTGATGACCAGCTGGAAGAGCGAGCGCTGCCAGCTTATCCGCCGCCTGAACGAGCACGGCAACTCGCTGGAGCCGATGATAGCGTCGCTCGAAAAATCCCCGCCGACCCGGGTGGCGGGCACCGCCGTCTATCTGTCGCGGGTAGTCAACGTCATCCCCCATGCGCTCCTGCACAACCTCAAGCACAACAAGGTGCTGCACGAGCGCGTCATCCTGCTCACCCTGAAGGTGGAGGATGTGCCCTACGTCCACAACGTGCGCCGGGTCTGCATCGAACAGCTCTCCCCCACCTTCTGGCGGGTGGTGGCGAGCTATGGCTGGCGCGAGACCCCCAACGTGGAGGAGATCTTCCACCGCTGCAACCTGGAGGGCTTAAGCTGCCGGATGATGGAGACCTCCTTCTTCATGGCTCACGAGTCGCTCATCATGAAGGAGCGCCCCTGGTACCTCTATCTGCGGGGCAAGCTCTTCATGCTGCTGCAACGCAACGCCCTGCGCGCGCCAGATCAGTTCGAGATCCCGCCCAACCGGGTCGTCGAGCTCGGCTCCCAGGTGGATATCTGACCGGGGCCGATACCCGAGCCCCGGGGAGACAGACTTGCCCTCGCGGTGGCCAGGCCCCCATGCCCTGTTGCATAGGGCGCCCTGGCGCCTCATGCAAGCACATCTTGTGTGTTTACCCCCCTTCCATGACGCTGCGCCCCTCACCCCTATCCGGGTGATGCTTCAGGCAGGACGCCGCGACACCGAAACATTGCGCCATCCATTCCTTTAGCCTGCGGTGATACCCGTTCACATGTTGAATGTGGCAGGCACCGGTTATCACCCGCTGTCCCGATCGTTATGCAGCATCTGATGACCCAATACCGGGTTGCGATCCACGCTCGCATACCCACTTGCACCACCATCACCAAAAAGTTATCCCGTTTCATTCCGCAGGCACCCCGCCATGGTGCGCAGGAGCGATGGCGTCACATCCTGCAGACCCCATGGCGTAGGGCGGATCTGTCCGTGCATGACAATGGGGCAGGCAGGGCAATCTGTTTACAGAGGGCATTCATGGGAGGGGGAATGGCTAAGGAGATGAGAAAAGGCTCGGCTATCCATGAGGGAAGCCCTCAGGGTGAGTTCCGGCTCCACGATAAGCCTTCCAACGCGTAAGGGGAACGATGCCAAAAAACCGGCCAGATATGGCTAAAAAGGGCCTAATTCCCCTTCAGTCTGGAGGGAGAAAAGCAGTGATAAATATTGCCCCTATAGGGAGCCAGAGAAAGCGTCGGCAGGTGAATTTATACAGAGGAATATCCCGTATTTTGCCCATTTAAACATTCTCATTCGCCACATAATTTACCACCAACAAAACAACTGATAACATCTTTTTACAATTCAAAGCACATAAAACAACATGGTTCGGTCACCCCCTGCACGCTCGCCGTGGCAGCCAGGATCACCGGATCAGGATTGAGACCAGCAGCCAACTTCTCATCGAGCAGACACCCGACACCATGATGAACACAGTTACGGCCAGCATCGATCTCGATGCACTCCAGCACAATTTCGCCGTGGTGCGCCGCCACGCCCCCCACAGCAAGATCATCGCGGTGCTCAAGGCCAATGCCTATGGCCACGGGCTGCTGCCGGTCGCCCACGCCCTCGCCCAGGCCGATGCCTATGCCGTGGCCAGGGTCGAGGAGGCGCTGGTGCTGCGCGCCAACGCCATCACCAAGCCCATTCTGGTGCTGGGGGGCTTCTTCAGTGCCGAGGCGCTGCCGCTGCTGGCCAAACACGATCTGCAGACCACCCTGCATACCTGGGAGCAGTTGGCGCTGCTCGAGCAGGCCAACCTGCCCGCCCCCATCAAGGTGTGGCTCAAGCTCGATACCGGGATGAACCGGCTCGGGCTGCGCGCCCGGGAGATCCCCGCCTTTATCGAGCGGTTGAGTCATTGCCGCAACGTGGTGCAGCCCTTCCACCTGATGACGCACTTCAGCCAGTCCGATGAGCAGGATACCCAGGCCACCCTGTTGCAGATCGAAGAGTTCAACCGCCTCAGTGCCCATCTGCCGGGCGAGCGGGCCATGGCCAACTCCGCCGGCATCCTCGCCTGGCCGGCCTCGCGCAGCGACTGGATCCGGCCCGGCCTCATGCTCTACGGCGCCTCCCCCTTTACCGGCCAGCTCGCCGCCGACCATGATCTACGTCCGGTCATGACCCTCAAGAGCCAGCTCATCGCCACCCGCGCCTGCCAGCAGGGCGAGGCGGTCGGCTATGGCGGTCACTGGGTGGCGAGTCGGGACACCACCCTCGGGGTCGTGGCAGCGGGTTACGGGGATGGCTACCCGCGCATGGCGCCTGAAGGAACCCCCATGCTCATCAATGGCCGCCGGGTGCCCATCGTGGGCCGGGTCTCCATGGACATGATCACCGTCGATCTGGGCCCGGCGGCCAGCGACAAGGTGGGGGATGCGGTCACCCTGTGGGGAGAAGGGCTGCCGGTGGAGCAGGTGGCCGAGAAGATAGGTACCATCCCCTACGAGCTGCTCACCCGTCTGACCAGCCGGGTTCATCTCGCGCACTGCGACAGCCGCGAACAGATGCCGATGTTGAAGCTGGCCTGAGCAATCGGGCTAAAGCCGGCTGCATCGAGGTGGCAACCGGCCCCTTACAAACAAAAGGCCCCGTCTTGCGACGGGGCCTTTGCCAAGGGGTTAAGAGCACGAATGTTGCCGCGCGCCCAAAGCAAAAAACCGGCCCTGAGGTCGGTTTTTATGATTTGACGATGAGTCTGGATTGACTCGCGCCGTCCCTGGCGCTCGCCCTGCGGGCGGCCTCTGGCCGTCCAGGCGGGCTATCCTGCCCGCCTGTCGAACCAGGGCCCGAACCGGGCCGCCCATCATCGGATAAAGCAAAAGGCCCCGTCGCAAGACGGGGCCTTTTGCTTTATTTGGCGGTGAGGGAGGGATTCGAACCCTCGATACGTTGCCGTATACACACTTTCCAGGCGTGCTCCTTCAGCCACTCGGACACCTCACCAAATTTTTACTTCTTGAAGTGGCTTTCGGAGCACGCTGCGCGTGCATCTTGCCGACTTCGTCGGTGGGCAGCCTCTCGGTCACCTCACCAAATTTTGGTCTGTGGTTTAACGTGTTCAGCCAACACGAGCTCGTTGCGCCATTGCGCTGGAACGGGGCGTAATGTAAGGGATAGGAGCGGGCCGGTCAATCCTATTTTTTATCTTTTGCCACTGATTGCTCAATTAGCGAACCAAGTGACTAAAAAGGTTCCATTTCCTATCCCTTTCCATCAATTTTCAACCGCTTCGTGCAAATGTTCCCCTCGCATGGCCTCTTCCAGCGAACCGTAGAACTCCAATTCTCCCGCGACCGGGCGCACCTTGGCCCGAGCCAGGGTCTTGAGGGGCTGGAACTGCAGCTCGGCCACCTTGAGCCGGACCCCTGCTTTGGCCATCCGTCTGGCAAACTGCTGGAAGGCAGAGAGCCCCCCCGCATCCAGGATGGAGACCGCCTCCATCTGCAGGATCAACTCGTCGTGATCCCGCACCTGGGCCAGCAGCTCGTCGAAGACCCGCTCGGCGGCGGCAAAGAACAGCGGACCGTTGATCTTGTAGATCAGGGTCCCCGCCTGAACCTCACCGGCGTAACGCTTGTGATCCGCCAGATTGTGCAGCCGGGTCATCTTGGCGATCTCCCGCATGAACAGCAGGGAGGCCAGGATCACCCCGAAGGTAATGGCGATGACCATATCGAAGATGACGGTGAGTGACAGGCAGACCAGCAGCACCAGTACGTCCGATTTGGGGGCGCGGCGCACCAGATCCACCACCTTGTGCGCCTCGCTCATGTTCCAGGCCACCAGCAGCAGCAGGGCTGCCATGGCGGAGAGCGGCAGCCAGGAGAGCCAGGGCGCCAGCACCAGGATGGCGGCCAGCACCACCAGCGCATGGACGATGCCTGAGATGGGAGAGGTGGCCCCGGCCCGCACGTTGGCGGCGGAGCGGGCGATGGCGGCCGTCGCCGTGATGCCGCCGAAGAAGGGCGCCAGTATGTTACCGAGCCCCTGCCCCAGCAGCTCGCCGTTGGAGCTGTGCTTGCGACCCGTCATGCCGTCCAGCACCACGGCGCAGAGCAGGGATTCGATGGCCCCCAGCATGGCCATGGAGAAGGCGGCAGGCAGCAGTCTCTGGATGGCGGCCAGGTTCCACTCTACCGGCGCCCCGTCCGGCCCGGGCAGGGCCCAGGGCATCACCAGGGTCGGAGCGATGGGGGGGATCCCCATGCCCCGGGTACCGTCGGCCAGGGTATAGCTGAACTTGCTGCCGATGGTGGCCACGTCCACCCCGAACTGGTGCAGGCCAAAGCCCAGGCCCACCCCCACCAGCACGGCGGGCAGGTGGCCGGGGACCGGCAGACGCAGCCTCGGCCAGAGCAGCAGCACCGCCAGGGTCGCCACCCCCACCAGGGTGTCTCCCCATTGCCAGCTGGGCAGGGCATGAGCCAGCGCCTGCACCTTGCCGAGGTAGGTCTCCGGCATCTCGGGCACCTGCAGGCCGAAGAAGTCCTTGATCTGCAGGGTGGCGATCACGATGGCGATACCGCCGGTAAAGCCCAGGGTCACCGAGGGCGGAATGTATTCGATGAGGCGGCCGAGGCGCGCCATCCCCATGGCCACCAGGAAGCAGCCCGAGATCAGGGTGGCCATCAAGAGCCCCCCCACCCCGAACTGCTGGGCCACCGGGTAGAGGATCACCACGAAAGCAGCGGTGGGCCCCGAGATGGAGAAGCGGGAGCCGCCGGTCACGGCGATCACGATACCGGCGATGATGGCGGTGTAGAGGCCGTGCTGGGGTGGCACGCCGCTGGCGATGGCCAGCGCCATGGCCAGCGGGATGGCGATGATGCCGACCGTGATGCCGGCGATGAGGTCTCGCCCGAAGCGGGCAGCACTGTAGGGTTCGTCTATGCAGGATTGGCGCAATGCGATAGCCAGCTTCACGCCTTGTAAGGAAGCTTGATTGTGCATGTCTAGGGTAATACCAGAAGAAGGAGACAAAGGCCGGGGTGAACCGGCACCCGATCATCATCAAGGGCCGGCAGAGCTGTCGACGCGGCGATGGTATCCTGAGCAACCATACCCGAGCCGGCCCGATAATTCGATGGGCGGGATCAAGAAATGGCCATGAACCCGCGATAATGTCCCCTATCCCCCGCATTTGCGCGCCATTTCCTGCACATTCCGCTCCAGGGCTGCCATGCCCTTCATCTCCCGGTGAGAGAGCAAGACAATGGCAGGCCAAGTGGCCCCGTGCCCCCTCCCCGCCCAAATGCCGCAAGAAGAGAGCTGCAAGAGAGGTCTGGCAGAGCGACGTCGTATTCCTGTCAGAAGGGGCATGCCAAGCCGCTGATTGTGCTGAAAATAGTCCGCAGAGACCAAGTTTTGGGCAAACAGTCCGAAAAGTCATTTATTACCCAGGCCATCGGGTTGACACCCGTCTGCGAGGCCATTAATATCCGCCCCGTCTCGACGAGACAGGCAATTCCTCCTTAGTTCAGTCGGTAGAACGGCGGACTGTTAATCCGTATGTCACTGGTTCAAGTCCAGTAGGAGGAGCCAATTCCCTCGTAGTTCAGTCGGTAGAACGGCGGACTGTTAATCCGTATGTCACAGGTTCAAGTCCTGTCGAGGGAGCCATATTCCATGCTTCAAAGGCCCGATCGCAAGATCGGGCCTTTTTGTTTTGCCTGTCTCTGGCGCCGGATGCCACCACATTGGCGCCTTTTGCATGTCAATGCGCTCGCCCTGCCCCCTATACTGACCCTCATTCCGATCGCACTGACTTCACCTCGTACGGCAAAGGCGCACGCATGGCACACAAATCTCACTTTTCCCTGGACGTCGGATGGCAACTGCTGCTCAAAGACCTTGGCCTGCAATCCAGGCATGTCTTGCGCAGGGCCCTGCTGCCGGAAGACACGCTGTCGCGCGAAAATCACGGGTTGACCACGGATGAGTACTTCCGTTTCTGGCGGGCGCTGGAGCAGGAAGCCAATGACGTCCTGTTTCCCTTGCGACTCATCGAGACGGTTTCAAGCGAAGTCTTCAGCCCCCCCTTGTTTGCCGCCCTGTGCAGCCCGGATCTGATGCGGGCGGTTCAGCGGCTGGCCAAGTACAAGGCGCTCATCGCCCCCATGAGCCTCGAGATCACGGTGGGCTCCGGGGGGGAGATGACGCTCTCCCCCCGCTGGCAAGGAGGGCACACCGAGGTGCCGTTCTCCCTGCAGGTGGTGGAACTTGCCTTCTTTGTCCGGCTGGCCCAGATCGCCACACGTGAAGCGATCCATGCCGTGCGAGTGACACTGCCTGAACTCCCTGGCGAAAAGTCACTGCAGCGCTACGAGCGCTTTTTCGGCACCGCCATCACGCCAGGAGCCCCTGCCAGCATTACGTTTTCTGCCGTGGACGTGCTGCGCCCCTTTCTCACGAGCAACGAAGGAATGTGGCGAGCCTTCGAGCCCGAGCTGCGTCGTCAGCTGTGCGAGATGGACCCTGCCGCCACCACGGCGGAGCGGGTGCATGCCGTCCTGCTCGAACTCTTGCCAAGCAACTCGGCCACCATTGAGGTGGCAGCAAGCCGCCTGGGCATGAGCAAGAGAACCCTGCAACGCCGGCTGGAAGAGGAAGGGGAAAACTTTCGAGCCCTGGTCAGCGAGACGCGAAGAAGGCTCGCCTGCCACTACCTTGAGCACACCACGCTGTCTGGAGGGGAGATAGCCTTTCTGCTGGGTTTCGAAGATCCCAACTCCTTCTACCGCGCATTCCAAGATTGGACCGGGCGGACGCTGGAAAGCACTCGCCAGTCATATCGATTCAACTGAGGTCAACCCCATGTCCACCCATCCCAATCCCCGTCGTGTGCTGCTCGCCGGGGCCACAGGGCTCGTCGGAGGCGAACTGCTTGACGCCCTGCTGCGTGACGAGACCGTCTGCGAGGTGCATGCCTTGAGTCGACGCGCCTTGGCTGTCACCCACCCCAAACTCCAGACCCATCTCGTGGAGATGGACAACCTGCCCGATCTGCCCCGGATAGATGAAGCCTATCTGGCACTGGGGACCACCATCGCCGTCGCTGGCAGCCGGGAGGCATTTCGCGCCGTCGACTTCACGGCCAATCTGGCCGTCGCCAGGGCCGCGGTCAAGGCCGGTGCTCGCCGCATTGGGCTGGTCAGTGCCGCCGCCGCAGACCCGGGCTCTCGCCTCTTCTATCAGCGCGTGAAGGGGGAGCTCGAGGACGCCCTCAAGGCGCTGGATCTGACCACACTGGTCATCGCCCGCCCCTCCTTGCTGCTGGATAAACGCACGCACCTGATGCAACCGTTCCGGCTGGGAGAGTGGATGGCCATTCCCCTTGCCAGGTTGCTGGCACCCATACTGCCGGACACCTATCAACCCGTCTTCGCCCGGCAAGTCGCCCTTGCGCTGCTACGCAAGGTACCAACCGCGCAGGGCGTGGTGTCCCTGCCCTCCCACCTCATCGCCACGTTGACACCTTGAGGATGCAAGCCCTGTTGTTGGCCATGAAAGGCATGCTGCTGTGGGCAGGCCTGCTGTCTGGCGTCACGTTGTCAGCCGCCTGCGTGCAGATACCCGAGCGCCCCCGGACCTTCACTGGCACCTGGCTGGTCGATGGCTCCCTGGGGAAGGCGCCGGCCACGTCCAGTCACCTCACCGCTCAGCCACCCCGCGTGGCTGTGGTGCTGGGTGGCGGAGGCCTGCGTGGCTATGCCCACATAGGTGTGCTGCAAGCCCTTGATGATGCAGGTATTCACCCTGACCTGGTCGTGGGAACCTCCGTCGGCGCCATCATCGGGGCCGCGTACGCCTCTGGTTCGTCAGCAGACCGGCTTTGGGAGCAGGCCAGTGATTTTGCCGTCTTCTCCCTGGCCGATCCGACGCTGGACGGCCCCGGATTCATCGAGGGGAAGGCTCTCTCGGACTGGGTCAATACCCTGGTGAGACAGTTGCCGATCGAAGACTTCCCTGTGCCATTTGCCGCGGTGGCAACGGATATCAACCTCGCCCTGCCCTATGTCATCACGGGCGGCAACACGGGAGAAGCCGTACGCGCCTCTGCGGCCATCCCCGGCATCTTTCTTCCGGTGAGCGCTGCGGGGCAGCCGCTCATCGACGGGGGCGTCACCTCCCTGGTTCCGGTGTTCGCCGCTCGCGCCCTGGGAGCCGACGTCGTCATCGCCGTGGATGTCTATTGCCATGGGCCGCGAGCTTTTCCCCGCACCGCCACGGCCATGTGGCTCAACGTCGCCCGGTTGCAGAGTTGCCTGCTCGCCGCCCCGGAAACCGCCTCCGCCGACGTGCTGATTGCCCCCGCAGTAACCCCCGCCGGCATGAACAGTCGCCAGGACAGGGAGACCCTCAGACGCCTGGGGTATGACGCCGCCATCGCACTCCTGCCGTCAATGCGAGACAGGCTGGCGCAAAAGCAGTCAGCCTCGCTCAATGGCACGCCCCCTGGCCGCACTGACGCCGCCACGCGCCTCACCGCAGCAGCCATGGGCCCCTCACCGCCGTGAGCGCCCGCCCCACAGACTGACGCGAATCAGAAGGGATGGCGCAGTTCGATGGCGTCATGGCGCCGTTTGCCAGAACCATGGCATCACGAGTCGGATAAGGTATCAACACCGCAGGCAAGCCGCTTCTGGACACGCATGCGATTCATTTTGCTCGAGGATCTTCCATATGAACTCAAACGTTGTGCTCGTCACCGGCGCCTCCTCCGGTATCGGAGCGGCCACCGCCATGAAACTGAAGGCACTCGGGTTCACCGTGTATGCCGCGGCGCGGCGCATCGAACGCATGCAATCCCTGACCGACGCAGGGATCCGCGTCATCGCCATGGATGTGACCCAGGATGCGTCCATGCAGGCAGGAGTGGAGAGGATCATCGCCGAAGCCGGCCAGATCGACGTACTGGTCAACAATGCCGGGTATGGCTCCTACGGCTCGGTTGAAGACGTCTCCCTCGAGGAGGGCCGTGCCCAGTTCGACGTCAATGTGTTTGGCGCCGTCCGCCTCATCCAGCTGGTGCTGCCCCACATGCGTGCCCGGCAGACTGGCACCATAGTCAACATCACCTCCATGGGCGGCAAGATCCATACTCCGCTGGGCGCCTGGTACCACGGAACCAAGTTCGCGCTGGAGGCCATCAGCGATTGCCTTCGCATGGAAGTGGAACCCTTCGGCATCAAGGTGGTGGTGGTAGAGCCGGGTGGCATCAAGACCGAGTGGGCCGACATTGCCGCGCAGAAACTGCGCGAGGTCTCCGGCGACGGGCCATATGGCCACCAGGCCCTCCCCATGGCGGAGTCCATGATCGGACGCGCCAGCCGCGAGCGCCAGTCCCCGCCGGAACTCATCGCGGATACCATCGCCAAGGCGGTTCAGGCCCGCCGCCCCAAGACCCGCTATGCCGTTGGTTTTGGGGCCAGACCGATGATCTTCCTGCGCCGTTTGTTGCCGGATCGCGCATTCGATCGCTTCATGCGCCTTGCCACAGGGATCCCGCACCAGCGCGGCTGACACCTGTCGACCACACATCCGCCCCCATGCCTGACGGTTGCACGGGCGAGAGATGGGCAACAAAAGGCCCGGCCGTCAGGCCGGGCCTTTTCCTCCCCTTGCCCCCTGATGGGGCAAGGGAGGCCCCTCTGCCAGCGCGCCCTTCCCCTGAGCCCCCGGGTCCGTTGCCACAAAATGGCGCAGCGCTGCCCGCCACGGGGTACCAGTCTGGTGCAAGGTGCCAACGCCCCTGATGACAGATATGTCATCCATATGATTTTCCTGCAAAAAATTACTGACACCCTCCTCGATAGCGACTCATTTGACTGGCACATCCCTTGCAAATCCAGATCCCAGGGACGTCACAAGGAGAGGTGCCTATGCTACCCATCAAGCCACCCGGACCCGGTTGCTACGACGAGATGCTGCTCGCCGACAGCCAGTTTCGCGATCACTACCACGCCTACCTGTCGTGGCTGCACCAGACCGACGAGAAGAGCATAGAACGCAAGCGCGAGGAGGCCGACCTGCTGTTTCGCCGGGTCGGCATCACCTTCAACGTCTACGGGGATGGGGACGGCGCCGAGCGCCTCATCCCGTTTGACAGCATTCCCCGCATCATTCCCGCCCGGGAGTGGCAACACCTGGATCTGGGGATCCGCCAGCGGGTCACCGCCCTCAACGCCTTCCTGCGCGACATCTATCACGATCAGCGCATCCTGAAGGCGGGGGTGATCCCGGCCGCCCAGATCCTCGCCAACGCCCAGTACCAGCCCTGCATGCAGGGGGTCGACCTGCACCGGGATACCTATGTCCACATCACGGGGGTCGACATCATCCGCAACCACGACGGGGAGTACTATGTGCTGGAGGACAACCTGCGCACCCCCTCCGGGGTCTCCTACATGCTGGAGAACCGCAAGATGATGATGCGCCTCTTCCCGGAGCTGTTTCACAACCAGCCCATCGCCCCGGTGGAGCGCTACCCGGCCCTGTTGCTGCAGACCCTGCGCGAGAGCAGCCCGGTGGACAACCCCTGCGTGGTGGTGATGACCCCGGGCCGCTTCAACAGCGCCTACTTCGAGCACAGCTTCCTCGCCCAGCAGATGGGGGTGGAGCTGGTTGAGAGCGCGGATCTCGTGGTCAAGGATGGCCAGGTGCTGATGCGCACCACCACGGGGCTGAAAAGGGTGGATGTCATCTATCGCCGCATCGACGACGACTTCCTCGATCCCCTCGCCTTCAACCCGGACTCCCTCATCGGCGTGCCCGGGCTGCTCTCGGTCTACCGCGCCGGAGGCGTGGTGCTGGCCAACGCCATCGGCACCGGGGTGGCGGACGACAAGTCCATCTACCCCTATGTGCCGGAGATGATCCGCTTCTATCTGGGGGAGGAGCCCATCCTCAACAACGTGCCCACCTGGCAGTGCCGCGAGCCGGCGGCCCTCTCCCACGTGCTGGCCAATCTGGAGGAGCTGGTGGTCAAGGAGGTACACGGCGCCGGCGGCTACGGCATGCTCATCGGCCCCTGTGCCAGCCGCGAGGAGCTGGCCCGTTTTCGCGAACTGCTCAAGGCGCGCCCGGACAACTACATCGCCCAGCCGACCCTCTCACTCTCCACCTGCCCGACCTTCGTCGACGCGGGCATCGCCCCCCGCCACATCGATCTGCGCCCCTTCGTCCTCACCGGGCAGGAGCTGCGTCTGGTGCCGGGCGGCCTGACCCGGGTCGCCCTGACCGAAGGCTCCCTGGTGGTCAACTCCTCCCAGGGCGGCGGCACCAAGGACACCTGGGTCATGGAGGGCAACCCATGCTGAGTCGCACCGCGAGTGAACTTTACTGGATGTCCCGCCACCTGGAGCGGGCGGAGAACACGGCGCGCATGCTGGACGTCACCCAGACCATGTCGCTCATGCCCTCCATCGACGCCGATCACAGCGAGCTGGTGGCCCCCCTCACCATCAGCGGCACCCACGAACCCTTCCTGGCCCGCTACGGCCAGGTGAACATGGAGAACCTGCTGCAGTTTTTCTGTTTCGACGAGGAGAACCCGGTCAGCATCTTCAGCTGCCTGCGCATGGCCAGGGACAACGCCCACGCAGTGCGGGGCAAGATCCCGGGGGAAGTGTGGGAGAGCATCAACGCCGCCTGGCTGGAGATCCGCCGGCGCCGCCAGGCGGGCCTCACCAGCGGCCAGGCCCAGGAGTTCTTCGACTGGATCAAGGAGCGCTCACACCAGTTCCGCGGCGCCACCTACGGCACCATGATGCGCGGTGACGTGCTCTGGTTCCTGCGCCTTGGCACCTTTATCGAGCGGGCCGACAACACGGCGCGCATCCTCACCGTCAAGTACCAGGTGATCCGGGAGGACGAGGACAGCGTGCGCGAGTTCTACCGCTGGAACGCCCTGCTGCGTTCGGTCGGCGCCTACGAGGCGCACCAGACCCTCTACAAGACCCTCTCCCACGCCTCCATCGCCGAGCTGCTGATCCTGCGCAACGAGGTGCCCCGTTCCCTGCGCGCCTGCCTCGACGAGATGGAGCTCATCCTGGCCCAGATTGAGGGCAACGCCGGCCAGACGCCGCGCCGCCTCACCACCATACTCAACGCCCAGCTGACCTATGGCGCCATCGACGATGTCTTTGCCCGCGGCATGCAGGCCTATCTGAGGGATTTTCTCAGCGACATCGGCGCCATCGGCCAGAGCATTCACGCCGCCTACCTGGAGGTATTATGAGACTCATCATCGATCACCAGACCCGCTACCACTATGCCGACGTGGTACGCCACAGCACCCAGTATCTGCGCCTGACCCCCCACAGCTCCCCCCGCCAGCAGATCCTCTCCTGGCAACTGGAGCTGCCGGGGGAGGCGACCTGCACCACGGACGGCTACGGCAACATACTGCACGTGCTGAGCCTGGAGTCCCCTCACGAGGGGATCCTGATCCGCGCCCGGGGCGAGGTGGAGATCCGTGACGACGCCCCGGAGGGGGAAGAGCACTCCCTCATCTCCCCTCTGAGCTACCTGAGGCCCAC
>NZ_CDDD01000055.1:345-641 GCF_000820165.1 Aeromonas taiwanensis | reverse complement strand
AGCCTGGTGCTGATGAACCCGGAGGAGGTGCACGCCTGCAACCCCATTGCCGACCAGCCCTGGTCCTATCTGATGTTCTACCTGGATACCGGCTGGCTGCAGCGCCAGCAGGAGGAGGCGGGACTGGGGGCCGAGTTTCGCCCCTTCGACATGACCGCGAGCCGGGATCCCCTGCTCTATCCGGGGCTGTGCCGGCTCCATCGGCAACTGGTGCAGGAGCCGGATCCCCTGGCTCGCGAGGTGGCCTGCCACCTCTTCAGCCGACAATTGCTGGCCAGGCTCACCCCGGCCAGCTG
>NZ_CDDD01000055.1:0-313 GCF_000820165.1 Aeromonas taiwanensis | reverse complement strand
GCCCCTGGCCGACGTGGCCCTGGCGAGCGGCTTCGCGGATCAGGCGCACTTCCAGCGCCAGTTCAAACGTCGGGTCGCCGCCACCCCGGGGCAGTACCGCGCCGGGCTCGCTCCTCAGGGCGAGCGCACCAGATAGACCGCGCTGAGCAGCAACAGCAGCGCCATGGCCCGGTTGAACCCACGCAGCCGACGGGGCGACACCAGCCACCCCTGCAATCGACTGCCCGCATAGGCCCAGCAAGCGATGGAGCCGAGGCAGATCACCAGATAGAGGGCGGTGAACAGCATTATCTGCCCCACCCCGCCCGCGATC
>NZ_CDDD01000054.1 GCF_000820165.1 Aeromonas taiwanensis | reverse complement strand
CGCTATCGCATGACCCAGAGTAACTGCTGGGATAACGCCCCGGTGGAGCGGTTGTTCAGAAGCCTGAAGTCAGAGTGGCTCCCGGCAACGGGATACATGAGCCTGCGGGAAGCAAAGCGGGATATCAGTTATTACCTAATGGATTACTACAACTGGCGGCGTCCACATCAACACAATGACGGGATGCCGCCAGCAAAAGCCGAGGATCGGCCTAACCAAGTGTCCGGATTTAGTTGACCACTACAAAGCCTGCGCCCCCATGGATTGAATCGCCCCTACTTTCCCTGAAACTATGCTCCAAAATAAGTTGCCTTAATGGCGCCCCGACTAGACTGTTACTCCATTACAGCGGGTCAACAGCAAGTTCCAACGCTTCCATGAAGTCCAACAACTTGGTGTCGTCAGTTGTCGCTGCCATCTGCTGAACTTGGCCACGAAGTTTGTCCATTGCGGCAGAAAACCTTGGGTTGGCACTTTCCGCGAGGGTTCTCTCCGAGGATTTGCTCAGTAGCTCAACACAAAGATGCCGTCCCTGGGGAGTCAAGCCAACGTAGACGCTGATTGATGCACCATTCGTCTCCAAATGAAAATATCTGACATGGGAGTCATAATCATGGAGGCGAGCATGAAAAAAACCGTTGCAGCTCTTTTCATTGATGTACCGCCTACGATTTTGTGGCCAAGTTGACCAATTGGCTTTGCTCTTGACAAGATTACAGTCGAAGCATGCTACTGCAAGATTACGGTATGTAAAGGTGTACTGCCCGTAGGTGTTCTTGGGCAGGATATGCTCAATGGGCCGCGCATAAGCAATCCCAACAAGGCGACGTCGACAGTAACAACAGCGTTCAGCTTGCAGAGCAGCAAGGTGGGATCGAAGTGCTGATATGATCTTCATACCTGAACCATCTTTTTGGCCCTCCACCGTAAATGTAGCAGCACGTATGGCAGACCAGGGGTTGGCTCTGCTTGATGCAAGTTTTCGCCATTCACGATAGAAAGCTCTAGCCTCGACCGAGGTCAATACGTTCTTCCCGAAATCTTTCTCTGCGGTCACTAGTTGATTCACGATCTGGCCTCCTCAGACTTATCGGAGCTAGTCAGTTCCTCTATCGCGAGAGTAGCTCTTCGAATGAGATCAAGGTGCCGCGCAGGTACCTCGGAGCCAAGCGCAGGGACAGCTCTAGTAACCTTCTCCTCCATCTGTTGCAATTCATCAAAGACGCTCTGCAACATTTCAGTTTGCTCCGTGTTGGCAAACTCGATAGCCCGCGAAACCAACTCAGCACAGCGTTCGTGAACCTCTCGGTTGTTGCCTGTGTAGGTATCGAACCCCTGAAAAAGCACTCGTTCGACACTACTTGCAGCTTGCTCCCCAATTACTTCTAGCACACCACCATCAGCCATAAATCGGTATGTGTCGTCCCCACGCGAGGTAGAAATTAGAATCGGTGAGTGCGTAGCGATAACCATCTGGCAATTGAAGTCTCGGCTGATAGTCTGAAAAACCGATGGCAGTGCTCGCTGCCAAGCGACATGCAAGCTAGTTTCGGGCTCATCGATCAGGAAGACAACACCGGGCCGGGCGTATTCAACAAGCCTTGCCGTCAGAAGCAGTAGCTGCTGTTCGCCGGTACTAAGATGATCAAAGGGAACTATCGAATTCTCATGGTTTTTTCGAAAGCCGAGCTTCCACCCATTCATGTTACTTGGAGCCTCATCGACACCAAGTTCACGCACAGACTCCAGGACATCGGAGGTAGCGGACTCCGGCAATAGATAATGTTGACCCGCAAAAGACAGTTGTTCGAGAACTCTGCTGACCGCTGCGATCTTGTCGCGGTCGGCATGGATAGCAACCATCAACTCGGCTAACTTACGTCCAAGCCTTCGCGGCTGTGTGGACATATTACTAGTGCGCGATCCTAGGTAAACGTAGTCGGCTGTTGCCCCCATTTTGGCCTCGAATCTGTCACTGGTTGCAGAAGCGATAGCACGCACAGGCCGCCCAGACGTCACATATGCCTTAGCAAGCTGACGTAAGAGCATGCTTTTTCCCGCCCCGTTGTTTCCGATGACGTAAACGCAGCAGGGTCGCTCTCGTTCCTCCAACAGCTTGTAAACAGGGGAACCATCCAACAGGTCGCTCGCGACCATAGGATCACGCTCGGAAATCCACTGAGATGGATCGAGCACCGCGTTCTGGTTGTCCAGAATTTCTTCTAACTGCACATAGCGAAAAAACCCAGGCACCTCGGGTAACTTCGCCCCGTACATCTTCCGAGCCCGATTTAATAGCGCATCACCCAGATGAGCCTCATAAGGCAGCCGACTCAATGTATCGCCCTTCATTACGTCCATGAATGGGGCACAAAGAAATCTCGCCAAGCGATCCAGAGGTTCGTCTCGTAATCCGTCTACCGCGCGACCATTCATCAGCAGAACCGATTTAATAGTACTAGGCCACTCCTTCGCCATTATCAGCATTGAAAGATCTTTAGGACCGGACACTCGAGCAGGAATCCCTACTACACCCAGAACACACCTACGCTGTAGCAGGTCACGCCGAATCTCGGCCAACCGATCTTTAGCTCGTAAATCAGCGGAGGGAAGGACTACGATCGTGATACGTTGACTATATCTGTGGCCAAGGAACCATTGAGCAAACTCAAGACCTCTGAGCTCTAAGGGGAGAGCCTCATCCGCCAACTTAGAGCGAGAGCGAGTCGGCCAAGCAAATTTGTAGGCTGCTCCTACGCCGTTCCAAGCATTGTCTGCCCCCTGTTTTTCAACTTGAAATCGCACACCATGAGCATGAAGGCGAAGACAGACCTCGAAAAGATAGGGCTGCAGCTCAGCCGGTAATATGTAATCGCCAACAGCATCAACGTCTTTTAGCCGAACCCCTAGCTCACCGGTTGTCAGCGTGTTCAGGTCAAAGACTGCCCGACCACTAACTGACCAGCCATGTGCAAAATCGGCGACGAAGCTTTCGACTTTCCGAGCCCACTTGTTTGAAGATTCCTTAGCGCCCAAGCTTTTGACAAGAAAATCTAATCGATGCAAGTTTGCCGTAGAGTTACCGCTATGGCTGACAAGATAACGTAGCTTATCCAGCACATATTGTGACTGACGTGTCCATTCAAGCTCTGTTACATCAGAGACCTTGAGTCCTAACCAGTCGTTGGCACGGCGCTTGGCATCCATCAAGCCATGAATCGTCTCTGTATCGGCCCATGACCAAGGAAAGTACATGTGTTTTGAGTTCTGCTCAGTGAATAGCAGAAATATGGCAAGCTTGAGACCCCCCTCAGGCATCTGATTAGGCCCTTCTTTCCAGATATCTAAAATCTGCTTCTCAAAGCGAGCGGCATCGATATCGCGTTCGTCTATGTTTTCCATTATCCCAGCAAACTCCCGTAACTCAGACCTAATAAAACTGGTCCTTTCCTGAAAACTACAGCCTCACGATTTACATGTTCACTCAATTAGCGTGTTTCCAGAATCCGATATGGCTTAATCGATAACGATATTGTGTGGCTTTTAGCTTGAGATCACCTTTAACCTGCAACAAACCGACTTTGAAGAGGCACTCGATCGATTTTGTCGAATCACAACAGAAACTTTTACAGTGGTGATTCCCTCTAGTCTCGAAATAAGCGGCTAGTTCGAGCGCGGCACCCTGACCGATGCCGTTCAAGAACAGGCGGCCAACTGGTTAGCAGCTCAGCTCTGGGTGCTCTCCCACCAGCTCGCCCAGCTAAACGATACCTGATACGGCCCATGGGAGGAGCAGTCCACCAACGTGTTATCAGAGCCCCCATCAAAGAAGAAACAACCATGAACAATGACAAAAATCCACTTTCCCAACGAGGTTGCAAGGCTGCAAATCGAGCAAGGATGCTCGCTGCTGGCAGCCTGGCGCAACTACCGGGGCCTGAGTCAGACTGATTTGGCTGAGCGGGTGGGTATTTCGGTGAATGAGCTGGTGACCATGGAGCAACCGGACTACCAGCGCCCCTACCAGCAACTCGCACTGCTGGCAAATGCTCACAACATTCAGCGCGAATATCTGACCGATTAGCTGAGCCAGCTGGCCATGATCTACCGCGCCTGTAACTAGCTTGAGTTTTTACTTGCGGGGGTTTGCGTGGGGGCTAAAAGGTTACCATGACAAAAAATAAAAATAATATTCATATAAATCAAATGCATAAACAATGCTGCTGAGTTCTCCATCGAAGAGCTCAACTGATCCTGCGTGATGCAGGCAGGCCGCATCTCACGGCGGCCCCTTGTACTCTTAGTCCCGGACAGTCCTAGACCTGGCAGGCAGCCGGTTCAGGCACCTCCAGCAGCAGGCACTCCTCTTCGCTGTCACCCAGTCTGACCCGCTTGCACTGACTCAGCCCCAGTTTGGCCAGTAGCCGGACCGAGCGTTCATTGCCCGGAGTGACGATGGCAACGACCCGGTTTACCCCCAGCCTCTCACGACCATCCTGCAGCGCAGCCCGCGCCGCCTCAATGGCGTAGCCCTGTCCGCGCCAGGCCGGCAGGAAGGCGTAGCCGATGTCTTCACAGGGCAGGGTATCGCGCCGGATCAGGCCGCAGATACCGAGGCTGGCGCCATCTTCCCGCCGCACCACCAGGTAGAGGCCGTGGCCGTGACGGGCATAGCTCACCATAGGTCCCTGCTGAATGTACTCTTCCGCATCCCCCTGCGTGCGCAGACCCCGATCGCCGATGTAGCGGTGGAAGTCGCCGTCGTTGAGCAGCTCGAGAATGAAGGGGGCGTCGGCAGGGGTCAGTTCGCGCAGCATCAGGCGCTCGGAGAGGATCATGGCAAGGGCTCCATTCAAAAAAACAGGCCCCAAGACTGCGCCCGCCGCCGGTCCTTGGCAAGATCCGGGCAGACATTTCTGCCCCGACGGCAGGCGTCCCCGCTATACTGCCCACCCCATGACAACCCCATGCAACAGGCAGGAGAGCCACCATGACCGGGACCCCCGAATTTTTTGACGAAGAGACACTGCTGGAGATGGTGGAAAACCAGCTCGCCGACGGCCACCCCCTGCAGGTGAAGGCCACCCTGATGCGCCTGGTGATGAAGGGCACCCCGCGGGAAGAAGCGCTGCAATACATTGCCTGCGCCCTGGGCGCCGAGCTCATGGCCATGGAGGCCGAGCAGGGCCCGTTCAACCTGACCCGCTACGGCGAGTTTCTCGACAGCTTGCCCGAGATGCCCTGGGCCGAGTAAGGCCCCTCGTTAGGCAAGGCGGGTGACCAGCCATTATCATTACTCCCACCACCAATGACGGGAGTATGGGGACATGCGCTGGCAAAATCGCCGTGAGAGCAACAATGTGGAGGACAGGCGCCAGGAGGGCGGTGGCAGCGGGGGTGGCGGCCTGCCCATCGGCGGCAAGGGGCGACTCATCCTGCTGCTGGTAGTCATGGTGGCGGGCTATTACGGCGTGGACCTCAGCCCCCTGCTCGACGATCCGGCCCCGCAGAGCCAGACCCAGCGCCAGAACCCGTCACAGGCATCAAGCGATCCTCTCGCCCGCTTTACCTCGGTGATGCTCGCCTCCACCGAGGATGCCTGGGACAAGCAGTTCCAGCAGAACGGCAAGCGCTACCAGCCCCCCAGACTGGTGCTCTATCGCGGGGCGACCCGCACCGGCTGCGGCCAGGGCCAGTCGGTGATGGGGCCCTTCTACTGCCCGGCGGATAGCACCGTCTACATCGATCTCTCCTTCTATCAGGACATGCGCGACAAGCTGGGTGCCGACGGCGACTTCGCCCAGGGTTACGTGATCGCTCATGAGGTGGGCCACCATGTGCAGCACCTGCTCGGCATCTCCACCAAGGTGCGCCAGCAACAGCAGGGGCTGAGCCAGGTCGCCCAGAACCGGCTCTCGGTCAGGCTGGAGCTGCAGGCCGACTGTCTTGCCGGCGTCTGGGGTCACTACATGGAACAGGAGCAGGTGCTGGAGCGCGGCGATCTGGAGGAGGCCCTCAACGCCGCCCAGGCCATAGGTGACGACCGGCTGCAGCAGCAGGGTCAGGGCCGGGTCGTGCCCGACAGCTTCACCCACGGCACCTCGGCCCAGCGCCTCGCCTGGTTCAAGAAGGGCTTTGACAGCGGCAGCCCCGCCAGCTGCGACACCTTCGCCGCCCGCTGAACGCAATCAGCACGAGGGGCCGGCTCTTTCGGGAGCCGGCCCCTTCTGTTTACCGCCGGCCGGGGCTGCCTCTCAGACGGGGCCGCCCGCCAGCAGGTCGGTGAAGACAAAGCCGTCCCGCAGCACCGTCTCCCCCACTCTGACCGCAAGGGGACGGAGGAACATGGGCCCGTCGTACACCAGGGTGTGAAACTCGCCGTTCTCGCCACAAGGATCCACCCCGGCGGGCAAGGCCGAGAGGAGCGCCGGATCGAATTCATGCCCCCCCAGGGCGATGTCCAGCTTCCCCGGATCCAGGGTGCAGATCCTCGCCTTGAGCCCGGCAGCCATCATCTCCCGCGCCAGATCCGTGGTGTCGCTGCCCCAGAGCGGGAACAGCGGTGTGATCCCGGTACCCGCCAGCTGCTTCTCCCGGTAGGCCCGCACCTCCTCGAGGAAGAGATCGCCGAACGCCATGTGGTGGATGTCCCTGGCCTGCACCCCGGCAATGAAACCCGTCATGATGCGGCCGTACTCCTCGTTGCTGCAGGGCCAGGGCAGATCGATGCAGTGCAGGGGCAGCCCCACGCACTCGGCCTGCATCTCCAGCAGACGTTTGCGCACCCCGTGCATGGCAACCCGCTCGAAGGCCTCGTTGAGGGTGGTGAAGAGCCCGACCACTTCGATGGCCGGATCCTGGCGCAGGCGATGCAGGGCCCAGGCGCTGTCTTTGCCGCTGCTCCAGGAGAGCAGCACCTTGGTCTTGGTCATGATTTCTCCGACTGTCCCGCCCCGGCAAGAAGCTGAAAGACAGTGTTGCAAATTGTGCGATTTACATTACGGGATACAAAAGCATACCCTCGTGGTTGAGCGTATCCCCGCAGAGCATGGGGGAGAATAACTAAAAAAACGATGGGAAACATAAGGATATGAGTACAGTCAGCACACCTCACGACCACGGTCGCCCCCTCAATCGACAGGACTACAAGACCCTGAGCCTGGCTGCCCTCGGCGGCGCCCTCGAATTCTACGACTTCATCATCTTCGTCTTCTTCGCCGTTGTCATCGGCGAACTCTTCTTCCCGGCCGACATTCCCGAGTGGCTGCGCCAGTTCCAGACCTTCGGCATCTTCGCCGCCGGCTATCTGGCCCGCCCCCTGGGGGGCATCATCATGGCCCACTTCGGCGATCTCATTGGCCGCAAGCGCATGTTCACCCTGAGCATCATCATGATGGCGCTGCCAACCCTGCTGATCGGCCTGCTGCCCACCTATGCCGCCCTCGGCATCGCCGCGCCTCTGCTGCTGCTGCTGCTGCGGATCCTGCAAGGGGCTGCCATCGGCGGCGAAGTGCCGGGTGCCTGGGTCTTCGTGGCCGAGCACGTACCCGCCAAGCGGGTTGGCGTCGCCTGCGGCACCCTCACGGCGGGACTGACCGCCGGCATCATGCTCGGCTCCCTGGTCGCCACTGCCATCAACCGCAGCATGAGCCCGAGCGATGTGAGCGAGTGGGGCTGGCGCCTGGCCTTCGTTCTCGGCGGGGTATTCGGCATCGTCGCCATGTACCTGCGCCGCTGGCTGCACGAGACCCCGGTCTTCGCCGAGATGCAGGCCAACAAGTCCCTGGCCGAGGAGCTGCCGCTCAAGACGGTGCTGCGCGAGCACAAGGGCAGCGTCGTCGTCTCCATGCTGCTGACCTGGCTGCTCTCCGCCGGCATCGTGGTGGTGATCCTGATGACCCCCACCTACCTGCAGAAGGTACACGGCATCAGCCCTGCGGATGCCCTGACCGCCAACTCCCTGGCCATCGTCGCGCTCACCCTGGGCTGCATCGTCTACGGCCGCCTGATAGACAGCCTCGGCAGCGGCCCGACCTTCATCCTGGGCTCCCTGCTGCTGGCCGGCTCCGCCTACGCCTTCTATCACGGTCTGGCGGCCGGTACGGAGCAGCTTGTTCCCCTCTACATGCTGGCGGGATTTGCGGTGGGGATCGTCGGCGCCGTGCCCTACGTCATGGTCAACGCCTTCCCGGCAGTGGTGCGCTTCTCCGGGCTTTCGTTCTCCTACAACGTGGCCTACGCCATCTTCGGCGGCCTGACGCCCATGCTGGTGACCCTGTGGATGAAGAGCGACGTGCTGGCCCCTTCCCACTACGTGGTCAGCCTGGCCGGCCTCGGCTTCGTGCTCGGCTGCTGGCTCTGGCTGCGTCAGCGCGGCCAACGCCAGGTCACGCCCCAGGCAGCCTGATCGGCCTGTGCCGGCGACGCCTGATGACATGAGATGAACAGGGGCCCCGACTGTCGGGGCCCGCTCGTTCCGGCTATATTCAGCCGGGCTCCTGTAGAGTTGCCACCCCCTGGGTCGGACCCGTCATCCGCCCCCCTGTTTTTGCCAACCCCCCCCGAGGTGCAAGATGTTCTTCCAGGTCGTATTTCTCGCCTTGCTGGCCCTGCTGCCCATGGTCAATCCCCCCACCACGGCCACCCTGTTGCTGGGCCTGAGCAAGGGGATGTCCCGCGAGCACATTCGCCGCCAGATCAATCTGGCCGCCCTCTATCTGTTTGCCACCCTGTGCGTCAGCTTCTTCATCGGATCCTCCATTCTGGATCTGTTCGGGATCTCCATCCCCGGGCTGCGCCTCGCCGGTGGCCTCATCATCACCTTCATCGGTTTTCGCATGTTGTTCCCGGCGCCGAGTCAGGCCACCGAGAATGACATCAACCAGAGCATCGCCTTCGTCCCCCTCACCATGCCCAGCATGTGCGGGCCGGGCACCATGGCCCTGGTGATCAGCGGCGCCGCCCAGATCGCCGAGTTGCCGGCAGACTACAATCGTTTCGTCATCTACTCCGGCATGGTCACCGCCTTCGCCCTGATGAGCCTGCTCAGCTGGGGCGTGCTGAAACTGGCGGATCCGGTGTGCAAGATCCTCGGCGCCACCGGGATTGACGCCATGACCCGCATCATGGGCTTCCTGTTGGTGTGCATGGGCATGCAGTTCTGCATCAACGGCGTCAAGGAGGTGGCCCAGGATCCCGTGTTCCACGGTCCTGCCGCAGTCCAGGTCGAGCACCCCATGCCAGTAGCGGACAAGGAGACCTTGCCACAGGCACCGAGCACCGCCCCCTGACAGGTGAGCGGGCCTCGAACGCGTTGCGATGTTTTTTTGTACAGCTGGCATTCAGCCGGAAGGGGCTAGAATGGATCCGGAACATCAACCCTCAGGAGAGATACCATGGAAGATACGCTGACCGAGATTGGAAGCTACAGCCTGTTTCACGAGTATCTGAACGTGGTCGGTGTCGATGGCCCCTCCCCCGCCCAAGGTACGCAGGGGTGGGAATACAAGGAGGCCGACCGCCTGGTGGCACTGATCAAGCGCGATGCCAAGGGCCACACCCGCTACTACATCGATGCCCGCGCCATCTCGGTCAATTGACACCGATTATCCTGCAAGCCCCGGCCTACTGACCGGGGCTTTTTGTTGTCTGTGACCCCTGAATAGCAAAACCCCGGCAAGGGCCGGGGTCTGAATGCGTCGGGTTACCCCTTTGCGCGGCTAACCCAACCTACGAAGTGCCGCCCACGGTGAGCTGATCCAGCTTGAGGGTGGGCTGGCCGACACCGACCGGCACGCTCTGCCCCTCCTTGCCGCAGACCCCGACCCCGCGATCCAGCGCCAGATCGTTGCCCACCATGGAAACCTGACTCATGGCCTCGGGGCCGTTGCCGATGAGCGTGGCACCCTTGATGGGGGCGGTGATCCTGCCATCCTCGATGAGGTAGGCCTCGGAGGCGGAGAAGACGAACTTGCCGGAGGTGATGTCTACCTGGCCGCCACCGAAGTTGGGGGCATAGATGCCGCGCTTGACCGAGGCGATGATCTCCTGGGGATCCGACTCCCCGGCCAGCATATAGGTGTTGGTCATGCGCGGCATCGGCAGGGCGGCGTAGGATTCGCGCCGGCCGTTGCCGGTGAGCGGCACGCCCATCAGGCGGGCGTTCTGCTTGTCCTGCAGATAACCCTTGAGGATGCCGTTCTCGATCAGCACGTTGTAACCCCCCGGCGTCCCCTCGTCGTCGATGGAGACGGAGCCGCGACGGCCCACCAGGGTGCCGTCATCGACGATGGTGCAGTGTTTTGAGGCCACCTGTTCGCCGATGCGACCGGCAAAGGCGGAGGAGCCCTTGCGGTTGAAGTCCCCCTCCAGGCCGTGGCCCACCGCCTCATGCAGCAGCACGCCGGGCCAGCCGGCACCGAGCACCACCGGCATGGTGCCGGCCGGGGCGTCGATGGCCTCCAGATTCACCAGGGCCTGGCGCACGGCCTCGCGCACATAGCCGAAGGCGCGGCTCTCCAGCCCGTCCAGTTCGAGGAAGTAGTCGTAGCCGAAACGACCACCACCGCCGGCGCTGCCGCGTTCCCGGCGATCCCCCTTCTCGGCGATCACGGTCACCGAGAGGCGCACCAGGGGACGCACATCGGCGGCGAGTGTGCCGTCGGTGGCGGCCACCAGGATCTCTTCATAGACGCCGCTGATGGAGGCCATCACCTGATTGATGGCGGGATCCAGGCTGCGGGCGAACTTGTCCATCTGCTCGAGCAGGGCGATCTTCTGCTGCTTGTCAAGGGTCTGCAGGGGATCCATGGCCGGATAGAGCAGGTTCGCCTCAGTGCGGGCCCAGGCCTTCACCTTGCCCTGGGCGCCGGCGGCCGCGATACCGCGGGCGGCGGTCACCGACTGCTGCAGCGCCAGCAGGCTCAGCTCGTCCGAGTAGGCGAAACCGGTCTTCTCGCCGCTGACGGCGCGCACCCCGACCCCCTGATCGATGTTGTAGCTGCCGTCCTTGACGATGCCATCTTCCAGCATCCAGGACTCGTGCCAGCTGCGCTGGAAATAGAGGTCGCCGAACTCCACCTGATGGCTCATCAGGCTGCCGAGCAGCTGTTGCAGGCGCCCTTCGTCGAGATCATTCGGGGCCAACAGGGAGGCACTAACCTGGCTCAATAGACTCAAATCTTTCTCTCCAATCTCGATGTGAGATGTCGTAACGGTGAAATCCCGACCCTGGGTTCGATTCGCGAACCGTCAGCGGACGTCAAATACACTATAGGATTCGCGAACATCCGATTGCGCCGCCATGGGGCGAATCGAACCTGCGTATATTCACAACGGCCTGGCGTGTTGCAGCACCGGCAAACGGCTGCGCTTCAGTTCTTCACCACACCATCAGAGCAAACGGGCGTATTGCAGCACCGGCAAACGGCTGCGCTTCAGTTCTTCACCACACCATCAGAGCAAACGGGCGTGCTCCATCACGGGCATGGTGCGCTTCAGCTCGGACACCAGCTGCTCGTCCATCTGTGCCAGCACTGTGCCACACCCGCTGTCCCGGCAGGCCAGCACCCGGCCCCAGGGATCGATCACCATGCTGTGGCCCCAGGTCTGGCGCCCCGTCTCGTGGGTGCCCCCCTGATTGGCGGCCACCACATAGCACTGGTTCTCGATGGCACGGGCCCGCAGCAGCGGCTCCCAGTGCGCCTCGCCGGTCACGGCGGTAAAGGCGGCGGGCACCAGCAACACGCGGGCACCGGCCCGGGCCAGCTGGCGATAAAGCTCGGGGAAGCGCAGATCATAACAGATCGAGAGGCCGAGGGGACCAAAGGGGGAGTCCAGCACCACGGGGGACGCCCCCGGACTGAAGGTCTCCGATTCCCGGTAACGGCCATGATTGTCCGCCACGTCCACGTCGAACAGGTGGATCTTGTGATAGTGGCCCCTGAGCTCCCCGGCCGGGTCGAACACCAGGGAGCTGGTGTGGATATGATCGGACCCGGGGATGGTGGTGGGCATGGCCCCGGCCACCAGCCAGATGCCGTGCTCGCGGGCCCACTCGGCCAGCTGGGCCTGGATGGGGCCGTCACCGATCGCCTCGGCCCCGTCCAGGTAGCCCTGACGCTCGCCAAACAGGGCGAAGTTCTCCGGCAGCAGGGCCAGCAGCGGCCGCCCGGCCGGCAACGCGGCCAGCTGGGCGGCGATCTCTTCCCGGTTATCCTGCCACTGACGGCCCGATACCAGCTGTATTGCGGCTAACCACATGACTCGCTCCTTGTCGTGTTCTCGGCCGGGAGGCTGACTGCCCCGGGCCCTCATGGTGCACTATGGCCCTTTACCCCGCGGGGTGAAAGTCTGCCCGTCTCAACGCTGACCTGGCCCGTCGTGCTTGGGGCTGAGCAGGAAGGGGGTCACCTCATGCGCCGGTAGGCTGGGAGCCACCGCATCGACCGCCTCCTTCTGCTCCTGGTTGAGCTTGATGCGAGCCCGGTTGCGCCCCGCCTCGATCAGTTTGGGATCATCCAGCGGGCCGGAGACCCGAAAATCGATGCGGGTCACCACGTCCACCACGGGCTCGAGCAGTTTGGAGAGCGCCAGCACATAGAGCCCGGTGATCGGGGTCAGGGAGAAGGCCGCCACCACCGGCAGGGTGCCCCCCAGATTCGGCGAGAAGCTCAGTTCGTAGTCGAGGTGCCAGCGCACCAGGTCGGCGATCCCCTCCCCGCGCAGGTTGCCCGCCGCCCCCTTCATGTAGAAGTCGTTGTTCTCCACCACCCCCTGCCTGACCTTGGCCGAGGCGGACATGGACTCGAAGTAGAAGCCCTTGTCGAACACGTCGCGAAAATCGAGGCGCAGCTTGCGCAGCAATGAGTCGAGGCTGAGCAGGGAGAGCAGTCGTGCCCCCTTGTCGTTGACCTCCCGCAGGGTCCCCCCCTCCAGCTGATAGTCGGCACTGCCGGCCAGGCTCGGCAGGTTCAGGCGGTAGGGGGTGTCACGCCAGGCCAGATCCAGCGCCAGCTTGCCCGGCGCATCGCCGATGGGCGAGGTAAAGCCAAGGCGCTTGAGCAGCATCTCGCTGTTCGGGGTCGCGAGGTGAACCCGGGCACGGGTCTGCATCTGGCCGCTGCGCGCCAGCCACTCGGCGCTGCCGGTCAGGGTGCTGCCGGCCAGGCGCATCTCCAGCCCCTTGAGATCGAGCCGGTTGGCGCCGGGGACCAGCTCCCCCTTCAGCTCGCCCAGAGGGAGTTTGCCGAAGCGGCAGTCCACGCAGCTGAAGGTGAGCCAGGGGATGGCATCCATGATGGCCTTGTCCTGTCGCTCATCGGGATCCGGGCTGAGATCGGCCCCCTTGCCTGACCAGTAGATGCGGGCGAACCTGGCGTCGACGGGCTGACGGGGTGCCACCGGCAGGCGAATCACCCCCATGACGTCCGGGCTGTCGATCACGACCTCGGTCGCCTGGTTCACCGGCCCCACGGTAAAGTGCAACGCCTTGAGGTTGGCGCTGCCGATGTCGGCACGGGCCAGCTGGCCATCCACCCACCACTCCTGGGGCAGGAAGGCGGGACCGACCACCGCCGCCCCCGTCTCCTCGCCCTTGCCGGGCAGCCAGCGTGCGAGCCGGGCCAGCCAGCCCGCCACGTCCGCCTGCTGCTGGTTGATGGTGAGCAGCATGGGCCTGTCCTGGATCACCCGCGCCCCGGGTTGACCGACGTTGACCCGCACCCGGCTCAGGTAAGCCGCCCCTTCGCCATAGACCAGGCGGCTCTGCATGTCGACGTCCGTCCCCAGCACGGCCCGGATATCGGCGCTGCCGTCCCTGCCCCGCGCCGTCACCCTGAGGGGGAGGCGATCCCCCGGGGCCTTGGTCAGCGGCACCGGCAGATCCAGCCCCATGCCCTGCAGGTCGGAGTTCAGGGCGAGCTGGAAGCTGAAGACCTGATTCTCCGGCAGGGTCAGCCCCAGGGTTCCCGCCCAGTTGCTGCGCCCCTGGAGCATCGCCAGGGCGGGGATGTCCTGACGTTGGCGACTGCTGTCCCAGCTGCCCTTGAACTTGAGGTCGGCCTGATAGGCATGGGGCAGCCGCTTGCCCTGGTAGTCCAGGGTCAGCGGCTGGTTCCACAGGCTGGCCTTGAGGTTGTGGATGCGCGTCTGCTCGTTGTCATACTCGAGCCGCCCCTCCACCTTCTCCAGAGGCAGATCCAGTGAGGCGATCCTCACCTTGTTGTCGTGGAAGCTGGCGTCTCCGCTGGCCTTGACCTCGCCCTCTCCATCCAGGGGAATATCCAGCTTGACCGTGCCCTTCATGGGGCCGTGGATCTCCACCTCCCGCAGCGCCTGCCCGACCGAATCGCCGAGGGGGGAATCCTGCAGATAGTCGCTGATGGCCTGCCCCTCCCCCTGGACCCTGGCATCCACGTAGAGGTGGGCACCGGGGGAGAGATCCGGGATCCAGGCGTGGACGAAGTCGGAGCTCGCCTTGCCGAGCCGGGTCGCGCTGCTGCGCATGTCCAGCCCCGCATTCTGGAACAGGAGGTCGATCTGCAGGTCGGTCAGCGGCTGCCAGCCGGGGAAGAATTCATAGGTGGCCTGCTCCAGGGGCACCGCCACCTGGAAGACCCCCTCTCCGTGTGCGTAGGGGAAGTCTTTGAACTCCCCGTACCAGAGCAAGTCTGCCCCCTTCGCCTTGCCCCCCTTGATGGCCCCGCTCAAGTAATCCACCAGATCGTCGCTCATCACGGCCAAGGGGTAGTAGCGATCCGCATGGGCCGCATTCTTGACGTCGATGCGGCCAGTCAGGGCGAGGAAGGGGTGTTCGAACAACTCGAGGCGAAAGCGGCTGGCGAGGCGCAGATCGGGGTTGTCCAGGGCGATGTCCTGGCCATAGAGCACCCAGCCTTCCGGCACCTGCCACCAGTCGAGCCGAGCGCTCAGGCTGTCGACCGGGATGGGCTCCTTGAAGTGACGGGCGGGGTCGACCTTCCCCTTGCCCAGAGTGAGGCGGGCGCTGCCACCCGTCGGGGTCAGCCAGAAGTCGCCATCCAGTTTCTGCAGGCCGGGCACGTCATGCCAGGCCTGGGTCTCGAACCCCTTCAGCTGCCCGCTCAGGGACAGATCCTGCCAGTCGCCGTCGGCCTGCAGCACCAGCTCCTGCAGCTGGCCCCTGGGCCGGGTGCGCTTGAGGGTCTCGGTCAATTCGGGGTAGAGGCCGGACACCAGCTGGCTCAGGTTGGCGACCTGGTCGAGATCGATGGCAGGCACATAACCCTGGATGCGGGAGCCCACCCGTTCGAGCTGCAGCCGGCTGCGCAGCCAGGTGGCACCGTCGAGCTTGAAGGTGACGTCGTGGCTCGCGAGCTGCCACTCCTCACCGTCGCGGCGCAGCTGGATCTTGCCACCCCGCAGATCGAGTCGATGGGGCTCGCCTTTGGTTTCATCCTTCCAGATCAGATGGTTGTTGCCAAACGCCAGCAGGGAGTCTCCCAGCCTGCCGTCCGCAAAGTCGCTCCAGAGCTGGAAATCGAGCTGGCCGCTCACCGCTGGCTCGCCGGCGTGGATCCTGGCCAGCATGGGGCTGATGTCGAGCTCGCTGGCCCCCAGGTAGAGCTGACCCCTGAGGCGGTCGAGGCGCGCCTCGGGGGCATCCACGTCGATGATGAGATCCAGGGTGCTCTCGCCAATCCCGTTGATGAGGTAGGCCTTGCCGACCCCCTGATGACGCTTGCCGCGATTCTGCCAGCGCAGCTGGGCGATGCTGAGGGCACGCACCTCGCCGAGCGCCGTGGTGAGGCTGAGGCGGCTGTCGTGAATGTCGAAGGTGGAGAGCTGGGTCAGCAGGAAGCGCAGCAGGGCCTCCTGCTGGTTCGCGCCCTTGTCGTTGGCCGGGGTGGCCGGCTGGGTCAGATCCAGCGCGATGTCGCCGTCGCTCAGGAGCAGCTGGCCGAACACCGGCTTCCAGTCGTGGAGGGAGCGCCAGAAGTCGAGGTGGGCCCACACCTTGCCAAGGCGCAGGGAGAAGCGGCCCGAATCGGGGGCGATGACGAGCCCTTCCAGCTCGATGGCCGGGCCGCGCTGGGTCCAGTCCAGCCCGACGTGCCCGACGCTCACCTCCAGCTGGCTCTCCCCGAGCAGGGTCGCGATCACGGCCTGGCGGTGCTGGTTGAGCATGGGGCCGCCCAGTCGCACCACGCTGACCAGAATGGCCAGCAGTACGAAGAGGACTCCGAGGGCCAACCAGCCCCGACTCAGCCAGCGATAGATCAATTACATCATCACCACATCGAATTGTTCCTGCCCACAGAGCGGCTCGGACACCACCCTGACCTGCTTGCCGATGAAGACTTCCAGCTCGGCAAGGCTGTGAGACTCCTCGCCCCGCAGGTAGTCGGCCACGGAAGGGGCCGCATAGACGGTGAACTGATCCGCGTCGTAGGCGCGGTTGACCCGGATGATCTCCCGCAGGATCTCGAAGCAGACCGACTCCACCGTCTTGACCCGGCCGCGCCCCTTGCACTCGGGGCACTCGGCGCACAGCACGTGCTCCAGGCTCTCGCGGGTACGCTTGCGGGTCATCTCCACCAGGCCGAGCTGGGAGAAGCCGTTGACGTTAGTCTTGGCCCTGTCCTTCGCGAGCGCCAGCTCCAGGCTGTGCAAGACCCGGCGGCGGTGATCCTCGGACTGCATGTCGATGAAGTCGATGATGATGATGCCACCGAGGTTGCGCAGTCGCAGGTGGCGGGCGATGGCGGCGGTCGCCTCGATGTTGGTATTGAAGATGGTCTCTTCCAGATTGCGGTGGCCCACGAAGGCGCCGGTGTTGATGTCCACCGTGGTCATGGCTTCGGTCTGGTCGATGATGAGGTAGCCGCCGGATTTCAGCTCAACCTTGCGCTCCAGCGCGCGCTGGATCTCGTTCTCCACGTCGTAGAGATCGAAGATGGGGGACTCCCCCAGGTAATACTCCAGCTTGCCGGCGAGCTCGGGCACGTACTCCTCGGTGAAGCGTTTGAGCTGGTCGAAGCTCTGACGCGAGTCCACCCGGATCTTGTCGAGCTCGGCACCGACGAAGTCGCGCACCACCCGAAATGCCAGGCTGGGATCCTCGTAGAGGATCTTGCACGGCGGGTACTTCTGCTTGCGCTCCAGGATCTTGCGCCACAGGCGCTTCAGGAAGGCGGCGTCCTGCTCCAGCTCCTGCTCCCCCACCCCTTCGGCAGCGGTGCGGATGATGTAGCCGCCGAGCTCGTCCACGTAGCCGGCCACGGTGCGCTTGAGACGCTCACGCTCCGCCTCGGATTCGATGCGCTGGGAGACACCCACGTGGGCGCTGCCCGGCATGAACACCAGGTAGCGGGAAGGCAGGGTGATGTCGGTGGTGAGGCGGGCCCCCTTGGTACCGAGGGGATCTTTCACCACCTGCACCATGATGTCCTGACCCTGGCGCACCAGCTCGGCGATGTTGCCGGCCTGGAACTGCTCCTTCTCCTTGATCGCCACGCACTCGGTGTGGGGCACTATGTCGGAGGCGTGCAGGAAGGCCGCCTTGTCCATGCCGATATCCACGAAGGCCGCCTGCATACCGGGCAGCACCCGGCTGATCTTGCCCTTGTAGATGTTGCCCACGATGCCGCGCTTGGCCTGACGCTCCACGTGCACTTCCTGCAGCAGACCGTTCTCGACCAGGGCGACCCGGGTTTCGGAGGGGGTGACGTTCACCAGCAGTTCTACCGACATAAGTTACCTTGCCTGTTCCAGTGTTGAATTCAATGAAGCCAATCCGGCACAACTCGCGCAAGGAAAACGCAGCAGAGCCCAGCTGACGGGAAGTTACTTGAGCTGTTCCAGATGCTGTTTGATCAGCAGGTCCGTCTCCAGCAGGGGCAGGCCGACCACGGCGCTGTAGCTCCCCTCGATGCGGCTGACGAACTTGCCGGCAATGCCCTGGATGGCGTAGGCGCCGGCCTTGTCACAGGGCTCACCGGTGCGCCAGTAGGCCTCGATCTCCGCCTCGTCCAGCTTGCGAAACGCCACGTTGGTGGTGACCAGCCGCACGTCGCAGCGCTCCGGGGTGGCCAGGGCCACCGCCGTCATCACCTGATGTACCCGCCCGGAGAGTGCCTCCAGCATGTCCTTGGCGTCCAGCAGATCGGAGGGCTTCTCCAGCACCCGGTCCCCCAGCACCACTATGGTATCGGCCCCCAGCACGGGCAGCGCCGTGGGAGCCGCGGCCACGCCGGCCATCGCCTTGTCCCGGGCCAGCCGGCAGACGTAGTCCTGTGGCTTCTCGTCCGCTTCCCGCTGCTCGGGGACATCCAGCCTGAGCACCTCGAAGCGGTAGCCCAGCTGGGTCAGGAGTTCGTGCCGGCGGGGCGAGCCCGAGGCGAGATACAGTTGCAGTTCGTTGTGCTTGTTCATATTCACTCAATGAGACGAGGAGCAGTCACAATCCGTTGTTTTTGCTCAGATTCATTTGATATTGAAGCGACGCCGCACCTTGCGCAAGACCATAAAAATCCAGGGCCATATTAACATCGTTGTCAACGTCGACCAAAAGTAGGCGAAATTGAGGCTGGCCCGGCTGAACAGGTGTTCGGCCCAGAACACGGTGATCTTCCCCACCAGGGAGAGCAGGCCGATGATCAGCGCCTGCTGCCAGAGGGAGAAGTTGCGGATCTTCTGGAACTGGAAGGCCGCCAGGTAGGTGGTGATGGCCATGGCCATGGCCCGCACCCCGAGGGTGCTGCCGAGCAGCACGTCCAGCAGCAGGCCCGCCACCCAGGCGGTACCGACGTTGGTGCGGTGCGGCAGCGCCAGCGCCCAGTAGATGAGCACCATGGCGAGCCAGTCCGGCCGGAAGGGCTCGAATTGAAAGGGAAGCGGCAGGATGGAGAGGCACAGGGCCAGCAGGATCGAGCACCAGATCCAGATCCTGCCGCTGGCGGGTTGCAGCATCAGTGCGTCGCCCCCGCCGCCGAGGTAGCCGTCACCGCCGAGGCGTTCGCCGCGGGCTCCTCATCCTTGTCGTGCACGTCCGGTTTCTTGTCGGTCCACAGCAGCAGCAGGTAGCGCAGTCTGTCCAGCGCCACCAGGGGCTTGGCCTCGATCTGTGCGAAGGGTTTGCCCTCCACGTAGTCGGAACGGGTCACGGTGGCCACCGGATAGCCTTCCGGGAAGCGGCCACCCAGGCCCGAGGTGACCAGCAGGTCGCCGACCTGGACGTCGGTGTTGCGCGGCAGGTTGCGCAGCTCCAGCTTGTCGAGCTCGCCGCTGCCGGAGGCAATGGCGCGCAAGTCGTTGCGCAGCACCCGCACCGGGATGCCGTGGCTGGAGTCGGTGATGAGCAGGACGCGGCTGGTGGTGGATCCCACGTGCAGCACCTGGCCGACCACCCCCTGATCGTTGATCACCGGCTGGCCGTTGTAGACGCCGTCCAGCGCCCCCTTGTTGATCAGCACCTGGTGGCTGAAGGGATCGGAATCCACCGACAGCAGCTCGGCCACCATCTTGCGGGACTCCTTGTGCACGGGGGAACCGAGCAGCTCCCGCAGGCGCTGGTTCTCGTGCTCCAGCTGATCCATCTTCAGCAGGCGCGAGCGCAGGGTGAACAGTTGCTGTTCCTGCTGCTTGGTCTGCTCGATGAGATCGGCACGGGTCTGCACCTGGGTCGACATTGTGTCGAGCAGGGTACCGGGGGTGTTGGCGATGTACTGCAGCGGGCTCACCAGGGAGCTCAGGTAAACGCGGACGTGGCTGAACACACCGAAGCGGGAATCCGCGACGATGGCAGCGACGGAGATGATGACGGCGAGAAACAACCGTAACTGAAGCGAAGGGCCTCTACCAAAGATGGGTTTCATGAGTCGTCAAAAAAGAGCCGGCGCTCGGCCGGCTTTGGGTCTTATTCGTAGTGGAACAGATCGCCACCGTGCATATCGATCAGCTCCAGCGCCTTGCCACCACCTCGGGCGACACAGGTGAGGGGATCTTCAGCCACGACGACCGGGATGCCGGTCTCTTCCATCAGCAGACGGTCGATGTCCTTGAGCAGGGCACCACCACCGGTCAGCACCATGCCGCGCTCGGAGATGTCGGACGCCAGCTCGGGCGGGGACTGCTCCAGGGCCACCATGACGGCGGAAACAATGCCGGACAGCGGCTCTTGCAGGGCTTCCAGGATCTCGTTGGAGTTCAGGGTGAAGCTGCGCGGCACCCCTTCGGCCAGGTTGCGACCACGGACTTCGATCTCGCGCACCTCTTCGCCCGGGTAGGCGGAGCCGATCTCGTGCTTGATGCGCTCGGCGGTGGCTTCCCCGATCAGGCTGCCGTAGTTGCGGCGCACGTAGCTGATGATGGCTTCGTCGAACTTGTCGCCACCGATACGGACGGACTGGGAGTAGACCACGCCGTTCAGGGAGATGATCGCCACTTCGGTGGTACCACCACCGATGTCCACCACCATGGAACCGGTCGCTTCGGAAACCGGCAGCCCGGCACCGATGGCGGCAGCCATGGGCTCATCGATCAGGTAGACCTCGCGGGCACCGGCGCCCAGGGCGGATTCCTTGATGGCGCGACGTTCCACCTGGGTGGAGCCGCACGGTACGCACACCAGCACGCGCGGGCTGGGGCGGAAATAGTTGTTGTCGTGAACCTGCTTGATGAAGTGCTGCAGCATCTTCTCGGTCACGTAGAAGTCGGCGATCACGCCGTCTTTCATCGGACGAATGGCGGAGATGTTACCAGGGGTACGACCCAGCATCTGCTTGGCGGCATGACCGACAGCAGCGACCGATTTGGCGTTCCCGCGCTCTTGGCGAATGGCGACAACTGAGGGTTCGTTAAGGACGATCCCTTGATCTTTTACATAGATCAGGGTGTTGGCAGTTCCCAAGTCGATCGACAGATCGTTGGAAAAGACGCCTCTGAGCTTTTTGAACATGGCTACGGGAAATCCTAAGAATTTTGAGGTGCAGAAAACCGGCTAACTTTACCAATGCCCACCCCAATGGGCAAGCGCTCAAACTGTCACCAATCAATCAGGCGCGACAAAAATGCGAGTCATCACTCACCCGCACAAGCCGACAAACTCTACGAAACAAGGAGATAAGACGCAGGTGTACACCAATGCGTCTCTCTCATCGCCGCGGCACGGGTGTCAGGGCATCACTTCCCGGCGATAAATAATTCTGTCATTACCCCGATCCCGGCCAAAGATGGCCTCCCCCAGCAGGTGATCCGCCGTGGCCGGGTCCGCCAGCCAGAGGGGTGCCATGGGTTGCAATGGGAGCTTATCCAGCTGGATCTGGTAGGGGATGCGCACGCTCTGGTTCGGCGCGGCGAAGTGGAACCGGGTCTCCCCGCCCTCGACGCGCACCTCGCTGCCGCCGGGGGCAACCTGCCCCAGGCCGAGGCGGATCCGGGTGCCATCCTGGAGGCCCAGCTCCCCGGTCGCGGCGTCGTAATGTTGCTCGCCATCAGTAAAGCGAATGCCTTCGTTCGCGAGGGATATCCGGGTACAGAGATCGTCCTGATTCACCCGCCACAGGCCCGCCTCGAAATATTGCACCTGCAGCGGCAGTGCCAGGGGGGCACTGGCGGCCCCCTGACGGGTGCTGGCCAGCAGGCGGCCGTAGTAGGCGATCATGGTGTTGTCCGTCCCCTGCGGGACATCGAGCCGCTTCGCGGTGCAATTCACCCCGCTCTGGCAGGTGCCGGTCACGGCGGGATTCATGTCCCGGTCGGCGAAGAAGCTGGTCTCGGGCGTCTCGCCATCCGCGACCCGAAGGCCGAACTGCAGCCGCCGCAACGGCTCTTCCGGCGCACTCAGGCTCGGGGTCAGCTCGCGCAACCGCATAAAGCGGCTCTGGCCGGTGAAGTCCGCCACGCCGGCGGACCAGCTGGTCACCAGGGGATCCAGCCGGTTGGATCTGTCCACCCCGTCCTGGTTGTTGGCGGCCACCAGAGTGAGTGCCCCTTTAGCAAAGGCATCACGGTAGTTCTTCGTGACGCTCCCTTCCTTGTTGCGCGCCTGCACCATTGTCTGCACGTCAAATGGCTGGCCCATATAGCTGAAGTCGCCGCAGGCCGGAGTGACGGTGCCGCTCACCAGATTGAAGTCCCAGGGCACGAAGCGCCCCACCGGCACGCTGCTGGCTGGGGGGATGGTGTAGCCGAAGTAACCCGAGGCCGGCGGGGTCGCCGTCATCCTGAACACACCGACCTCATTGACCGTCTGGGTGAGGGGGTTGAGGTTGCTGCTGCCCTGCTGGTTGGAGTGGTCATAGCTGACGGTGCCGACCACTGCCTCCACACCGGGTGAAGGAGCCACCAGCTGGCTGCCAAGGGCGATATTGGCCAGCGTAAAGTTGGGAGTGGGCAGGTTGCCGCTACAGAAGTCGGTATCAATGTCGGCCTGCCAGGCCATGGCAGCAACGGTCAGCGGGAATGCCTCTCCCGTTCGCTTGAACAGCGGGCAGCTACTGTTGCCTGCCGCGCAGGCTCCCTGGGTTGGCGTGATGCAGAGCCCCACCGGACGGCTGATGAAGGTGTCCGACCCCGTCATCACCAGCCCCGCCGTATCTCCGCTGCCATCGTGGCGGGCATTGAGCCGCATCTGGCCCGCGTCTGGATAGCGAACATTCTTCAGGGTCGCCTTGCCCTGGTTATCGAAGTTCACGTTGATGACAGTGCCGGCCGGCGACGCCACATTGGCCGCATACGTCGAGACAGGATTGCCATCTATCGCGACCTTGCTGCCAAATAGATTGGTATCGGGAGTGATATAAGCACCCCAGAAGCTGACCGGCTTGCTCACGCCGGCGAAGCCGGGAACGCACTGCTTGGTCGCATCGTCTTTCTTGACGGCGCTGATCACCACATCCTGCGGCCTGTTGGCATAGGTATCCAGCACATCGAACACGAAGCCGCTGTCGGCAAAGTTGAGGGTACAGGCAGCGGCACTCGGCCCCCCGCTCCCCGCCCGGCACAGGGTCTGATAAAGGAACGCTGGCGTCGAACCCGAGACACCCATGGTCACGGCACCCGCCGTGTTGTTGCGCAGCTGGGCCGTGGTAGAGCCTCCGCTGAAGGTCAGCTGGTTGCCTCCCACCCAGCCATTGCTGGCGGTGCCGGGAGAGAGGCTCAGGGCCGCGCTGACCTGCTCGGTGACGAGGCGGGAACAGCTCGTATCGGCACAGGCCTTGATGACCACAGTCTCTGGGTTGCAGGTGAGCCCCTGACCGGAGTGGCTGAGCTCGAAGTGATCGATCTGGGTACCGCCCGAGCCGCCACCACAGGTGTTGCTACCGAGATCCACCTTGTCCACGGCATCCTGATCGAAGTAGTAGTCGCCATTCCCGCTGATATCGAGGGTGCCCCCTGTCGCCAGCGCCCCTTCGAGTGAGGCATTACCGGCCATGCGCACATTGCCCGCCACATAGACGACGGCATTTATCTGGTTCTGGCCGGCGATGGAGAGATTCCCCTTCACATAGATGAAGAGGTTTTCGGCTGGATTGTGGAGGTTGAGTATGGCGTTGTTCAGATCGAGGTTGTTGAAATAGAGTCTCGCCGTCACGCCGGTGGCGATGATCTCGGCCTTGTTGCTGATGCTGCCGTTGTCGAAATCGTAGTCGCCGGGCCCGAAGCTGTTGCCGCTGTGGCCGGTACAGCTGGTGCCGGTACCCTGCTTGTTGCACACCAGATCCCCGAGGGGGGGCACCAGCACGCCAGGGGGAGGCGTCAATGTGGTCCCCTCCGTCGGAGGATCGGTAAAGATATCCTTGCAAGTGGAGAAGGGGCATATACCGGGCCAATCTCCAGCGAAGGGCTCATGGATGATCTTGCTGTTGCCCGCCATGGTGACATTGACCGCCGATACGGTGCCGGTCAGCAGGGTATCATCGCCCATGACCAGATCCCCTGCTTTCACATAGAGAATGGCGTTGAGTTTGGCATTGGCACTCATGGTGACCTTGCCGAAGTGGTAGATCATCAGGCTGTTGGCCTTGCCGGTGGCATTGACTTCCATCTGATCGCTCAGGGTGAGATCGCTCCTGAGGTAGAGTTGGGTGGCACTGCCACTGTCGAAGAACAACTTGTCGTTTTGTCCAAGCTCCATCTTGTCTATCCAGTGGTTGCCACCACGGAAATAGAAATTGATGTTGGAGGAGCTCTGGTGCCTGAACGTTTTGACGTAACGGGCCTGCAGATAGCCGCCGATAGCCGCATTGCTGCTCATTTCCAGCGTCTGATGAAGCTGGACGGTCAGATCGTTGCGACTGCCCGCAACACTAATACGGCCCTGATCCGCCATCTTGAGTCCGTAGACGTCGAGGGTGCTCTGGCCCTGAAAGGCCAGGGCACTGTTGTTTTTCATCTCCAGATTCCGGATGAGCCAGTTCCCTGCAGCCATGAGCACGCTCTGGCCCCCCGCCGACACATCCATGGTGACGTTATCGATATAGCGCGGCTGGAAGATGGCCGTCCCGGTATTGCCATTGCCAGAGATCTCCAGACTGCTGTAAACGGTGACCCTGGCGCCGGACAGCTTGCCGTCGCCCGTGACGATCATCTCGTTCGTGTGGAGGCTTCCCGACCCAGATATGCCGCTGTTGTAGTCATTCCTGATCGTCAGCTTCCTGACATAGAGGGTCGCGCCATTGAGGTTGAGCATGGCTCCCTCAGCAAGCGAGAGGGTGTCGAAGCGATAGGTTTGCCCCGATTTCAGCGTCGCCACGCAGCTGTTTCCGCCCCATGAGGCATTTCTGTAGTCACCGGCTGCGGGGGAGATGGCCCCATCACAGGCCAGGTCGTGTTGACCCGTGTAGGTGGGAAAACCACCCGGGTTGGCGGGAAAAACATTGGGATCAGTGATGAAGGCGACATCTTGCAGGGGGCTCGCCAGAGCGCCAGTGACATTGCAGGTGGAGACCCAGACCCCGTTAACCCAGACACCGCCGCTGTTGCAGTTGGCGTTTGGCTGTATGTTCTTGCTGAGGAAAGGATACTTGGTTCCCGCAGTCGAACTGACGATCTTGCTCTCGTTGTTCATGCTCAGCACACCGGGCGCGGCGTGGCTCTGCACCGGCAAGAGCAAGGCAGCGGTGCACTGATCGGCCGC
Source organism: Aeromonas taiwanensis (assembly GCF_000820165.1). Classification (GTDB taxonomy): domain Bacteria; phylum Pseudomonadota; class Gammaproteobacteria; order Enterobacterales; family Aeromonadaceae; genus Aeromonas; species Aeromonas taiwanensis. The sequence goes on along the minus strand of NZ_CDDD01000054.1, from coordinate 31,475 downwards.
CAGCACCGGGAGCGGGCTCGACAGCATGGTAAACAAGATAGAAACCCAGAGAGACGGGCTGAACTTCATGGGTATTGGCTCCTTGCAAAGCGTCTCACGGGATGGCGCCATCAAAGGCTTCCGCCTCCAGAGTGCGGCTGACGGCAAAGTCCGGGTTGGGGCCACTGTTCACACCCGGATCGCCGCAGCGCCCCTCACTGCGAAATTTGTATCCGGTCTGGGTCCCGCCGGCCGCGCTCACGGTGATCTGCTGACAGCTCACCTCGGCTTCGCAGTCCGCCAGGCCGGGCAGCGCAAAGGCGGTCGTGGTCGATGCATCGCACTGCTGGGCGGTCCACTCGTCGTTGGGATAGAGTCGGTAGAGGGCGATCTCCAGCCCGCTCTGGGCCGCCATCAGGGCCCGCACTCCGCGCACCTCCACCGTATTCTTCTCGCCGCTGTCCACCAGGAAGCGGCCCATGGCGGCCGCCAGCAGCGCCATGATCACGATGACGAAGAGGGCGATCATGATGGCGCTGCCCCGCTGGGTGCACCGCATGCGAGGGGGCCTAGGGGACATTGAGCGTCTCCAGCTTGTGGTTGAAGAGGACGCGCTCGCCGCGCTGCTCGAGCTCAAGCCGCAGCCCCACCTCGCTCGAGCTAAAGGCAGCGGGATCCCGATAGAAATAGGAGCCCGTATCTATATGCTCGGCCATCAGGGCCGGCGTGATCCCGCTAAAATCCAGGCCGATGGCGGCGCTGGCCCGGGTCAGGGTGGTGCCCGTCACGCAGTAGCGCACCTGCTGGCTGGCAAAGTAGATCCGTTGTCCCGGCGACTCCCTGGCAAAGCCGCTGTCAAGGGTTAGCGCCAGTGCCCCCGAGGCCGGACTGCCCACGGTATCGACCCGGGCCACGCAGGTGCCATGGAGGCAGCCCTGATCCAGGGTCAGCACGGGGTCGGTAAGGGGGTAGACGATGGCACTCTCCCCGTCCCGGGGTAGCGGATCCGGCTCGACTATGGTGAGCCCGTTGCCGAGGGCAGAGCCCAGGTAACGGCTGGCGGTGACGATGGGCCAGAGACGCAGGCAGGCCCCTTGCTCCAGGGCGTTGCCCCCCTCGTCCTCGATGCGCACCGAGCCCGGCACCGCGTCCCGCACCTCGCGATTGAGCCGCTCCAGGGCGAAGCGGGCATCGCTCATCAGCTGCTCGCGGCGGCTGGCGTCCCCGTAGATCTGGGTGCCGATGCCGATGAACTGGCTGGAGAAGGTGGCCAAGACCCCGAGCAGCAGGATCACCATCACCAACTCCACCAGGGTGAACCCTCTCGATGACGCGCGCATCAGTAGTTCCCCCGATAGAGGGCAAAGGCCAGCTCGCTCTTGTCCGGCAGACGCACCCACAGCTCGATACGCTTGCCGATGGACTCGGCACCATGGCCCTGGCTGCCGAACAGGGTGTCGGGGGTAACGGCAATCTTCACCTGGTAGCCGCGATACTCCTCGTCGCGGATGCCGGCGGCAGTCTGGGTAAAGCGGTTGGCCTCCACCCAGCTCCCCTCGGTATCGAAGTCGTCCACGTCGTTGAACTGATAAGGGCGGCTCTCGCCGCCGTCCGGGCCGTAGTCGGCAGGGGCGGTACAGGGGGAATAGGTTACGGCAGGCTCATCCGCCGTCTCGCCACAACGAAAACGCCCGCCGTTGTGATCCGAATGCTCGTCGAAGGACTTCTGCAGCACCTCGTTCAGGATGCGCTGGGCCAGCTGGGCCGCCCGCACCTGCTGCACCGGATCCACCGCCTGGGGCGCCTGGTTGATGAGGAGCCCCAGGATGCCGGTCAACGCGATGGCCAGCAGCACGATGCCGACCACGAACTCGACCAGGGTGAAGCCGCGGCGAGCCTTAGGGGATCGCATGGACATAGCCTTCCGGCTCGATGCGCAGCCGGGCGCTTTCCCTGCCGTCGCTCACCACCAGGTTGCAACCACCGGTGCAGGTTGACGGAGAGAGGGGGCGACCGCTGCGCTTGTCGAAAGAGAAGCTGCCTTGGGGGAGGGAGAGGCCACCGGAGGCCGTGACCAGCCGCCCCCGGGTCTGCTCATCCCCGCTCCAGCCAGCGATGGGGCCGGGCGTACAGCTCCCCGTCCGGGTCAGGTGGCCGAAGCGGTTGGCCTCCAGCACCAGCTGGGTACAACGCCCTTCCCCTTCATGCATGTTTATGGTCTGCACCAGCCGCAGCCGGGCCACCAGCTCGTCGCGCAGGGTATGGGTTTCAAAGCCGCCTTTGCCCAGCCATTTGGGCACGGCAAAGGCGGCCAGAATCCCGAGCAACAGGATCACGATGACCAGTTCAATCAGGGTAAAGCCCTTGGTTGCAGCCATGGGTCTTCTCATCAGGTAAAAGAGAAAGCGAGGCCGAAGCCTCGCCTTGTCACATCACTGTGCCGCAGCACATTGGCTGCTGGCATTGATTTTACCAAGTGCCGATGTCGCCGGAGCATTGGAAGCCGCTTGTGTATAGAGCACGCAGTCAGCCTTCTCCTTGGCATCGGCTGGCGCAAAGCTGAAAGTATTGGCTGCACTGGAGACAGCTTTCCAGGAGCTGTCGATGGTCACTGCTTTGGCAATGCCATCGTCAGAGGCTTTGGGATAGCCATAGACCACGGCGATCGCGGTACCATCAGCGCTGGACACGGAGCCAGTGGCAGCAGCCTCAATGCCTTCCAGAGCGGATTTGCTGTATACCAGTTGGGAAGAGCTCTGCACGGCAGCCAGTACGCCACTGGCTGCGGCCGTTTTGGCATCATCCTGCAGATTCAGGAACTTGGGTGCGGCGGTGACCGCCAGAATGCCCAGAATGATGATCACGATGACCAGTTCGATCAGGGTGAAACCCGATTGCTTCTTCATTACGTCTTTCCTCGGTTTATCAATTGATATGGGTGGTCACCTGGCCGGAGGCCGGGCGGTAACTGAAACTCATGTAGGCGTCCGTGCTCCCTTGCGGGTCCTGATAGCGCCCATCGCTGCCCTTGCTCAGACTGTTGACCAGATAGTAACGACAGACTGAATCGAGTCCATTACTGGACACGGTAGCATAAAACTTGAGGTCATTGCCGCTGCCGCGTACCTCGTCAAAGCTGGCGGTCGCCTTGGGCGGATTCTGCAACAGTCCCTCCCAGATATTGAGGCAGCGGGCCGCCGTCAGGCTGGCCGGGTCCACATCGGCGCTGCCACTCGCCGCCGTGTCCATAGGATACCCCGGGGAGAGTTCGCCGTTATTGACCTGAGTGTCGGTTGGCGTCGTCAGGTAAAAACGCGAGCCGTCATAGAGCACGGTGTTGAGTCCATCCTGTTTGGCGCGCCCTTCCGCCTCCCACTGTGCCCGCACCAGGGAGACGCCGGTAGCGAACCCGCCGGAGACCCCCTCCACGCTCGCCTTCTTCGCCTCGTCGGTCACGTCGAGAAAGCGGGGCAAGGCGGTGACGGCCAGGATCCCCAGGATGACGATGACGATCACCAGCTCGATCAGGGAGAAGCCCCCCATCCTGCCGGGGCCCCGACAGGGACTCACTCTCTTTGCTGTCATGCTGCCTCCGTAATGTTGTGCATTATTTCATGCAGATAGAAAAAAATCATGTCGATGAAGCACTTGAGAGGGGGGGCTCAAGGCTTGACCACCCTGCCATCGTGAAAACGGTAGCTCAGCCAGTGCGCCTCCCGGCCGAATTCGCACCCGGATCCATCCCGGCTGGCGAGCCCCTGCCATGACGGCATCCCCTGTTCCTCCGGCCCTATCAGGGCCAGCCACAGCTGGCGGCAGTTCTCGGACGGTGAACCCAGCGGCAACACCCCCAGCGGCCAGCCCCGCTCGTCGAACTGCCAGGCCAGGCCCTCGGCGTGAAGCACGGCGGGGCGCCGCTCATCGAGCCAGCGCCCGTGCAGCCGCTGGACCCGCTCGGTAAACTGCTCCCCGAGCAGGCTCAGGCTGACCGCCAGCGCCTCTTCCCTGTGGCTGCGATAGCTCATGGCCAGGGTGGCGAGGATGATCAGCAGCAGGGCAAGGACGACCATCCGCCGATACCCTCCCAGCCAGCGCTCATCCTGTTCGGACTGTCTGCTCATCCCTTTACTGTCCTCGCACCGCCCTCATCATGTCCCACATGGGGGTAAAGATCCCCAGGGCCAGGACCAGGACCATGACGGCGACGATGCCGATCAGGATGGGTTCGATGCGGGCGGTGAGACTCTTGAGGTCATAGTCCACCTCCCGCTCGTAAAACTCGGCCGCCTCGTGCAGCAGCTCGTCCACCTGGCCCGTCTCCTCCCCCACGGCGATCATCTGCATCACCAGGGGGGTGAACAGGCCGCTGGCCCCGGCGGTGCGCAGCAGACTCTCCCCCCGTTCGATGCCGCCCCGCATGTCGCGGATCCGCCCCGCCATATACGCATTGTCCACCGCATCGGCCACCAGGGTGAGCGCCGTGTTCAGCGGCACCCCGGCCTTGAGCATCATGGAGAAGCTGCGGGCGAAGCGGGCCAGCAGGGAGCGCTCTATGATGGAGCCGACGATGGGCAACCGGAGCTGCCAGCGGTGCCAGGCCAGCTTGCCCCTGGGCGTGGCAATCCAGCGGCGCCAGCCGACGACCGCCCCCACCAGAATGGCCAGCAGCAGCCACCAGTAGTGGACGAAGAAGTGGGAGGTGGCGAGCAGGATCCGGGTTGCCAGCGGCAGCTCGACGCCAAACTTGGCGAACATGTTGGCAAAGACCGGGATCACCATGATGTTGAGGATCACCATGGCCACGCCGATGGCGATCATCACGAAGCTGGGGTAGCGCATGGCGGTCTTGATCCGCTTGCGGGTCTCCAGCTCCAGATCGAAATAGTTGGCGAGCTGCAGGAAGGCCTCCTCCAGCTGGCCCGTGTTCTCCCCCACGTGGATGATGGCCACGAAGAGGTTGCTGAACACCCTGGGGTGCGACTGCATCGCGCTCGACAGCGGCCGGCCGTTGCCGAGATCCTCCCCCAGAGCGTGGAGCGCCCGCTTGAGGGGCTTGCTGTGGGCGCTCTCCTCCAGCCCGGCGATGGCGCGCAGTATGGGGATGCCTGCCCGGGTCAGGGCATACATCTGGCGGCTGAACACCACCAGCTCCTCCAGCTTGACGCCCCCCTCCAGCAGCAGGGACCAGTCGATGGACGCCGCTTTCGCCTGGCTGGCCTTCAGCTCGGTGGGCATCACCCCCCGGCGCATCAGCTGCTCGGCGGCCGCCAGCTCGCTGGCCGCCTCCACCACGCCACTGACGGCCTGGCCCTGATTGTCGCGCCCCTTGTAGGCAAAGCGGCTCATGGGCGACCTCGATTGCCCGGGGGGCACTGTGATGCACTGCGATGGGTGTGAGTCATGACTTACCCCAGATCCTCCGCCAGCCTGAGCACCTCGTCCACCGAGGTGATCCCCTCCCGGGCATAGTCGAGCGCCGTGAGGGCCAGGGGCCTGTAATGAGCGTGCTCCCGCGCAGCCCGGGCGAAGCCTTCGGCATCGTTGCGGCGCAGGGCGTCCATCATGGGCTGATCCAGCTCCAGGAGTTCATACACCCCGATCCGGCCCGCATAGCCGGTGAAGTTGCAGCTCTGGCAGCCGCGCCCCTTGCGATAGACGTGCTGGCCCGGCACCTCGCCGCTGAGGGCGCCGAGCCAGGTGGCCTGCCCCTCGTCCGGCGCGCTCTCGCAGGCGCAGTGTTCACACACCCGCCGCACCAGGCGCTGGGCCACCACGGCCCGCAGCGCACTCGCCACCAGGTAGCCTGGAGCCCCCATGTCGATGAGGCGCAGGGCGCTGGTGACGGCGTCATTGGTGTGCAGGGTGGTCAGCACCAGGTGGCCCGTGATGGCGCCGCGCAGGCCGATCTCCACCGTCTCGTTGTCCCGCATCTCCCCCACCAGCAGGATGTCCGGATCCTGGCGCAGGGTGGAGCGCAGTACCTGGGAGAAGGTGAGCCCTATCTTGGGATTGACCTGTACCTGGTTGATCCGCGGCAGACGGTATTCCACCGGATCTTCCACCGTGATGATCTTGTGGCTCGCCTGGTTGAGCTCGGAGAGCGCACCATAGAGGGTGGTGGTCTTGCCGCTGCCGGTGGGACCCGTCACCAGGATCATGCCGTGGGGACGCTTGAGCTGGCGGCGGAAGCGCGCCAGCATGGCCGGCGGCATGCCGGTATCGACCAGGGAGAGGATGCCGGAAGACTGGTCCAGCAGGCGCATCACCACGGACTCGCCGTACTGTACCGGCATGGTGGACATCCGCACATCCACGTCGCGACCGCGCACCTTCATGTTGAAGCGGCCATCCTGGGGCAGTCGCTTCTCCGAGATGTCGAGCCCCGCCACCAGCTTGAGGCGCAGCACCAGCGCCTGGGCGATGCGCACCTCGCTCAGTATGTTCTCGTGCAACACGCCGTCTATCCGCTGGCGGATGCGCAGCACCTTCTCGTCCGGCTCGATGTGGATATCCGACGCCCCCACCTGCACCGCGTCCTCGAACAGGGAGCGCAGCAGCTTGGCCACCGTTGCCTCTCCCTCGTCGGCACCGGTATTCAGGCCGCTGTTGCCGAGCTCGAAGCCGGTCTCCTGGTGCTCCTCGTGCAGTTGCACCGCGAAGTTCTCTATCTCCCGGGTGCGGCGGTAGAGGCGGTCGAAATACTCCAGCAGCTGCCCTTCCCTGGCCACCGCCAGCACCAGCTCCCGCGGGTTCAGCAGCGCCGCGATGGCGTCGAGGGCGCTGAGATCCGCGGGATCCGACATCACCACCGTCACCTTGTCGTCGGTGAGGTTCACCGCCAGCGCCCGGTAGCGGCGCGCCTGCACCTCGGGCAGCAGGGTCACGGCCGAGGCGTCTATGGTGAGGTTGTTGAGATCGAAGAAGGGCACGTCCAGCTGGCGGGCGAGGAAGGTCAGCAGCTGCACCTCGCTGATGAAGCCGAGATCGATGAGGGTGGTGCCCAGCTTGCGGCCGGTGTGACGCTGCTGCTGCAGGGCGAGCTGCAGCTGATCATCCGAGATGATCTGCTCCTGAACCAGCAGGTCGCCGAGGCGCATCTTCAGTCTGGGTTGTGCCATTTACACTCCGAATCGGTTGCTTCACTCCCGCCCGTGGGCCGCCCGACCTGTGCCGGCCGCCCCCGGGTTACGGCGGGTTCTTAGGGGTTCAACTGGGCGATGCGCTGCTCCAGCCACTGGGTCGAGGCCTCGCCCAGCTCGCCGTGCAGCTGGGCGTTGCGATAGGCATCCAGCGCCCGCTGGCGGTGGCCCTGGCCGTCCTCGGCCACGCCGAGCCCCAGCCACCAGCGCCCCTGATCCGGCTGCTGGCGCAGCAGCCTGACGTACAGCTCGGACGCCTGGCCGGACTGGCCCAGCTCCTGGGCGAGCCCGGCCCAGGTGGCGTAGTAGTCGAGGTTGGTGGCCAGCTCGGGCCGATAGCCGGTGAGCCAGTCCAGCGCCTTCTGGCGCTCGCCACCGGCGATGGCCACCCGAGCCAGCAGCAGGCGCAGATCGGCCTGGGCCGGATCCAGGCTCAGCCCCTCCTCCAGTACCCGGGCAGCCTCCGCCAGCCGCCCCGCCCCGTAGAGCAGGCCCGCCAGCTGTTCGCGCGCGCCCTGATTGTGGGGGTCATGGGCCAGCACCTCGTAGTAGTTGTCCTGGGCCTCCTGCATCTGTCCCTTGGCCATGGCGGTGGTCGCCTTGCGCTCCGCCAGGGCGGCCAGCTCGGAGGGAGAGAGTTCCACCGTCTCGATCTTCAGGATCCCGGGTTTGCGCGGGGCCGGGACGGCCGGCGCCGCCTCCTGTGCCTCCTGCTCCGCGGCCAGCTCGGCATAGAGATCCGGTTGCAACTCCTCGTCGCTCGGGATCGCCTCGTCCACCGGCACCTCGTCTACCTGGTTCTCATCCGCCTGATCCTCATCGGCCTGATCCTCATCGGCCTGAGCCCCGGACGCCGGCTGGGCCTCATCGACAGGCGCCTGCATCTGGGCCGGGATCGACGCCCTCGCGGGGGACGCCGCCAGTACGCTCGTCCCACCCACCGAAGAGGCGCTGGGCACTGCCGTGCTCACCATCGCAGGGAGAGCGGACGAGACGATTGGAGCGACAACCGCAGACGACACCTGGGCCGGAGATGCGACGGCCCGGAGCTCGACCCGCGCCGTTGGCTGGGCGGCCCGCTGGCTCTGCTGCCAGTAGATCCAGGTTCGCCAGCCGAGGATCGCCAGGGCCAGGGTGCACAGCAGGGTCAGCACCAGCATCCACCAGCCCTGCTGGCGCACCGGCGCCACGTAGACGGCGCTCTCCTCGGCGCCCGGCTGGCGTCGCTCCAGATCCTTCAACATCTGATTGATCACGCTCATGACCAGACTCCATAGGCCAGGGCAGCCCCCAGCAACAGCAACAGGGGCCACCAGCGGGAGACGCTGCGCACACCGGCATCATCGGTATCGCGGATGGCGAGACGCACCAGGGCGCTGTCGACCCGGCGCACCCCGCGGCCGTAGGCCAGCATCAGGCACTTCTGGGCCAGCACGTTGATGAGCCGGGGGATGCCGCGGGAAGCCCGCCACAGCCGGCGCAGGGCCCGCCCCTCGAACAGCGCGGCCCCGCGATAGCCCGAGACCTGCAGCCGGTATTCCAGATAGGCCCGGGTCTCGTCGAGCCGCAGCGGCCGCAAACGGTAGGAGAAGCCGATGCGCTGGCGCAGCTGGCGCAGATGGGGTTTGCCGAGCCGCTTATCCAGCTCGGGCTGGCCGAACAGCACGATCTGCAGCAGCTTGCTGGATTCGGTCTCCAGGTTGCCAAACAGCCGGATCGCCTCCAGGGTCTCGTCCGGCAGGGCCTGCGCCTCGTCGATGAGCACCACCACCCGGCTTCCCTGCCTGTGCAGGGCGATGAGGTGGCGGTGGATGCGATCCGTGAGATCCAGCTCGCTCTCCCCCGCCAGCGGCAATCCCAGCTCCAGGGCCAGGGCAGTGCGCAGCTCCCCCGGGGTGAGGTGAGGGTTGGGCAGCCAGGCCAGGCGCACCGGGTTCGCCTCCGAGCCCAGCTCGCTCAGCAGCTTGCGACAGAGCAGCGTCTTGCCGGTACCCACCTCGCCGGTCACCTTGATGAAGCCCTCTCCCTGCCCCAGCGCCCAGTTGAGCACCTGCATCGCCTCCTCGTGAGGAGGCAGGCCGTAATAGAAGCCGGTGTTCGGGGTCAGGCCGAAGGGGGCCTCCCGCAGGCCGAAGTGGTTCAGATACATGTTCCCTCCCCGTTCCCGTCAGCCCCAAAATGGGGGGCTGCTGCGGCAACAGGCCGGCGAGATGGTGCTGGCACTATGGGGGGGCGCATCATGGCTTAGCCCTTGGGCGGATACCACTTGTCGAGCAGCTCGGAGGAGCGCTGCAGCTCCTGCTGCCAGGTATCCTTCTCCACCACGGTCGGCTTGAGCATGATCACCAGCTCCACCTTGCGGTTGCTCTCGCGGCGGTTGGTGAAGGCCTCACCGACCCAGGGAATGTCCCCGAGCAGGGGCACCTTGCTGACGATCTCCTGCTTGTCGGTCTTCATCAGGCCGCCGATGACCACGATGTCGCCGTTGTTGGCCTGCACCACCGTATCCGACTCGCGGATGGAGCTCTTGGCGAGCGGCAGCACCAGGGGATCGGTGGTGCCGACGTTGATGGTCTTGCTCTGCTCCTCGGTATCGATGACGGAGGGGTGGATGTGCAGCAGCACCCGGCCCTGCTCGTCGATCTGCGGCGTCACGTCCAGGGCGATGCCCGAGAAGAAGGGGGTCAGCTCCACGTTCGGGGTGACGATGGGTGCCGAATTGCCCGAGGTGGTGGTGGTGGTCGAGGCGTTGGTGACGAAGTACTCGTCCGTCCCCACCTTGATCACCGCTTTCTGGTTGTTGGTGGCGGTGACGCGCGGGCTCGACAGGGTGTTCACGTCCCCCTGGGTCTTGAGCAGGCTGACCGCCACATTGAAGTTGCCGTCGGAGATGGTGAAGCCGGCACCGCCCCCCAGCGCCCGGAAGATCTGGTTGGGGGTCGAGGCGATCGGGCTGTCGAGCAGGGAGCCGCCCCCCGTGATGCCCTTGCCGCCGTCCCAGCTCGCGGAAAGACCGCTCCAGTCCACCCCCTGTTCGTAACCCTCGTTGAGGGAGACTTCCAGGATCCGTGCCTCCAGCACCACCTGGCGCTTGAGGTGTTCGCCGGACTGCTCCAGGAAATCGCGCACCGCCTTGAGCTCCTTCGGATAGGCGCGCACCGTGACCAGACCCGCCTGGGGGCTGGTGATGACGGCTCTCCCCTCGCCGCTGCCGATCAGGGTCTGCAGGGCATCCCGCAGATCGGTCCAGTAGTCGTTGTTGCTGTCCGTCTCGATCCGGGTGCCGTTACTGTTGCCGTTACCGTTGTTGCCGTTGTCGAAGCTGTTGCTGTTGTTGTTGTTGTTGCTGCCGCTGTTGTTCAGGCCGTTGTCGAAGTTGTTGTTATTGCCGTTGTCATTGTTGTCGTTGGCCGTCACCCCGCCGGTGCTCACCGAGGTGCGGGAGAGGCCGCGTCTGGCCATCATCAGGTAGTTGACCGGGATGGTCTCGGTGCGCAGACCCGCCGGATAGACGTGGAAGACGTTGCCCTTGCGCTGCACGTCGAAGCCGTACATGTCCCCCACCGTGGCCAGCGCCTCCTGCAGGGTCACGTCTTTCAATTCCACCGAGATGACGCCCGCCACCCCGGGGTGGACGGCGACGCTGTAGCGGGAGCCCTTGAACAGGGAGCCGAAAAATTCCACCGCATCCACGTCGTGGGCCGCGATGCGCATCCGCTTCTCGGGCACGCTCAAGGGCTGCTGGGGACGGTTGAGCTGCAGCAGTTCGCTCTGCACCGAAGGAGGCAGGGTGGTCAGCGGGGCGGTCGGGGTCTGCTCGCTCATGGCCTGCTTGATCGCATCCTTGGCCTGTACCGGCTCGGGATGACGATAGGTAGTGCAACCCGCCACCGCCAGTGCGAGGGGAAGCAGACAAAAATGGTGTTTTTTCATGTTATTCGTGCACCTGACTCGCAATGAAACTCGACACATCTGGCCCGCAGCATCCCGCGCGGCAACCACTTCACATCCGGATCTTGCTGCCAAACAGGGTCAGTGTCTGGCGCTTGCCCGCCTTCTCCAGCACCACGCTGTCGGCGCTGATGCCCACCAGCCGGAACCCGTGGACCTGCTGGCCCACCCGGTAGCTCTGGCCGTTCAGCACCGCCAGGGCAGGCCCGTTGCCCAGGATGACGCTCTGCAGACGGGGCAGGCCGGCCTCCCTGGTCGCGTTCGCCGCCGGCACCGAACCGGCCAGGGGGGTGGTGGGATCCTGCAACACCTCGGCCTGGGCCAGCGATCCCAGCAGGCAGCCCCACAGGGCCAGCCAGCGGCAGGACGAGAGCGCGAGGACGCGGGATCCCGTCCCGCCGATACGCCACTTAACCACGGATAAACTCCTTGCTGGTGCTGAGGGTGTAGATCTCCATCTCCACCACCGCCCTGGGGTGCTCGACCACCCTGTAGTCGAAGCCCTTCCAGTAGAAGTGGCGAGGCAGGGCCTCCAGCGCCTTGAGGTACTGGTAGACGTCGAAATAGCCCCCCTCCAGCTGAAGCCGGATCCCGTGCCGGAACAGGTTGGCCTTCTGCTGCCCGGCCATCAGCGGCTCGGGTTTGAGGGTGGTCAGCGCCAGCATATGCAGGTTGGCGGAGCGAGACAACAGGGCCTCCAGCACCGCCGGCATCTCCCGGGCCGGGATCAGATCCACCGTCTGGGCCTGCAGCCTGGCATCCAGCTGGGCCAGGGAGGCCTCCACACTGGCCAGCTGCTCACGGGCGCGGGCGTTGGGATCCCGCCCCAGCCGGGCCTGCTTGCCCTGGTTCTCCAGGGTCAGGATCTCCAGATCCCGCTCGGCGGCGGTCAACGCCTGCCGTGTCTGGTTCAGGCGGATATCGGCAGCATCCAGCCAGCCATAGACGCCGGCGGCGCCCAGCAGGATCACCCCGGTCAGCAGGATCAGGACCCGCTCCCGCAGGCTGAGGGCGGCGACCCGCGTCGCCCATGCCTGCCACTGTGCCTTCATCTCCATCAAGGGGTCTCCCGCGCTATGCCGCTGAGCTGGAAGGCCAGCTGGCCCTGCTTGTCCCGGCTCAGGGTGAGCTCGCCAAACTCCTTGCCCGCCAGGGAGGGCGTCTGCTTGAAGCGGTTCACCCAGGCGGGCACATCCTGGCTGCGTTCGGCCACCCCGGAGAGGTTGATCCGCCCCTCGCTTATCTCTATCCGCTGCAGGGAGAGACGGGCATCCCGCAGGCGGGCCAGATCCGCCATCACGCCAGCGTACCCCCGGGACTTTTGCAGGGAGAGGTCGCCGAGCTGCTGCATCAGCGCCTGCTTGGCCCCCAGTTCTTCCCGCTTGTCGGCCAGTTGCTGCTGCAACCTGGCGTCCGCCTGGTGGCGTGCCAGCTCGCCGTCGAGGCGTGCCGCCTCGCCGCGCTGCACGTCGAGCTGCGCCCGCAGTCGGGCCAGATCGCGATCGACGCCCCGCTGTTGCCAGCCATAGGCCAGGGTGACCGCGGCCAGCACCAGCAGAACGCCCCCCCAGACCAGGCTCATCTGGGGGAGGCTGGCCCACAGGCGTCTTGGCCGGAATTCGGCCCCATAGAGGTTGATATGATGCTTCATCGCTCGCTCCTGCCCAGGGCCGCGCCATAGGCGCAGAGGTATTCAACCCCCGCGAGGACCGCCTTGTTGGCCATGGCGGAGACCGGGAAGCCGAAGGCCTGCTCCAGGTGGCGGACCAGCAGCCCGATGGCGGAAGAGGCGATGGCGAGTTGCAGCTGGCCCGGCTCCGGCAGCTTGAGGTGGCCGGCCAGGTAGTCGATGGAGCGCTGGAGCTCCAGCGCCAGCCCGTCGAGCTGTTCGATGTCGGGCTCACGGGGGCCGGTGAGGGCGGCAAAGCCGCGCAACTGGCGGGAGAAGCAGAGCCCGCCCCGGTGGAAGACCAGCAGTTGCAGCTCCTGCCCCCTGGGTTGCCAGAGCAGCATGCGCACCGTCTGATCCTCCTCGTAGAGGGCCGTCATGGCCAGCTCGTCGCTGACGATGGCGTCCAGGGTGGCCACGCCGTTGACCGCGTCCGCCACCAGCTGGATCCGGCTCTTCGGCACGCAGATCACGTTGATCCTCGGGCTGCCCGCGGGGGGAGTCGGCAGATCCACGTAATCCATGGCGAGCTGCAGCACAGGCTCGTTGACGAAGTCCTTCACGGCCCAGGGCAGGGCCCCCGCCATCTCGGCATCGGGCACGGCGGGCTTGTCGATCTGGATCTGCTGATAAAGGCTGGCCCCGAGGGCCACCCGCACCTTAGACTTGGCCAGACCGTGCTGGGCGAACAGCTCCGTCGTGGCCCTGGCCCATTCGTGAGGACCATTGACGGCGCGACTGGTGAACACGGGCGCGGATCCCGGGCAGGCCAGCAGGATGCGATCGCTGGCCAGCAGGAGTCCGACCTGGTGGCTGGGAGGCGAGCGTCTGAACAATGATTTCATCTGGACCTGCACCTGGCGGTATGAAACGGATTAAACCTTAACATAAACAGGCGATTAGCCTCCAACTTTATGACAGACGATGCCTTGAAGGACGAGGGGGCGCCCTCCGGATGCAATCCGATTGACCCCCTGCAACTTCCCTCCCCCCTGCACCGGATCCACCACCCGCTGCTGACGGCCCATGGGGTCACGCTCTGGTGCAAACGGGACGATCTCATTCACCCGAGCATGTCCGGCAACAAGTGGCGCAAGCTCAAGTACCATCTGCAGCAAGCCCGGGCACAGGGCAAGACCCACATACTGTCGTTTGGCGGTGCCTACTCCAATCACATCCACGCCCTGGCGGCAGCAGGGTGCAGATTGGGGCTGCGCACAACAGGCATCATACGCGGCGAAGCCGCCAGCGTCAGCAACGCGACCCTGAGCGCCGCCAGAGGCTGGGGAATGGATCTCGTTTTTGTCGATCGCCAGAGCTACCGGCGCCGCCAGGATCCCGCCTGGCTGGCCCAGTTCGAGGATGCCGACACCCTGATAGTCCCGGAAGGGGGGAGCAGCCCGCTGGCCCTCCCCGGGGTGGCCGAACTGGTGGACGAGCTGCCCTTCTCGCCGGATCTCTGGGTGTTGCCCTGCGCCAGCGGCGGCACCCTGGCAGGGCTCATCGCGGGCAAGCGTGAACGGGAGCGGATCCTGGCCATCGCCGTGATCAAGGGGGGAACCCAGCTGCGTGACGAGGTGTGCCGGCTCCATCCCGGGGCGGCCACCACGGAGGGTTGGCGCATCGCCCTGGAGCACCACGACGGCGGTTACGCCAGGTTCAGCCCGGCGCTCTGGCAGTGGGTGCAGGCGTTCAGCGCCGAGACCGGCCTGCCGCTCGAACCCATCTACAGCGGCAAGGCGATGTGGGGACTGTTTCGGGAGCTGGAGGCTGGCCGCATCCCCCGCGGCAGCGAGGTGGTCTTCCTCCATACCGGCGGCCTGCAAGGGCTGGCGGGGCTGCGGGAACAGGGACGCCTGTAGTCGCCCTCCCTGTTGTCGCCCCGCCTGGCGGTCAGCCGGGCGGTCAGCCGGGCGGTCAGCCGGGCGGTCAGCCGGGCGGTCAGCCGGGCATGGTGAAGGGGGTGGGCTCGGCGAACCAGGGCCCCTGCCCCGCGTGCACCCCGAGGTGGCGCAGCATCTTCCACTCGTCGCCGCTCTCCACCCCCACTGCTATCACCCGGGTCTGGGTGTTCGCGCAGCCCCCCACCAGGCTGCGTACCGCCATCTGGTTGACCTGACGCAGGTGGATCTCCCGCACCAGGCTGGGATGCAGCTTGAGGAAGTGGATCTCGAACTCCTTGATGTACTGGGTGCTCACCACGTCCTGGCCCGCGTGATCGATGGCCAGCCTGCAACCCAGCATGCGCAGCGCCCGCAGCGGTCGCTTGAGCGCCTCGTAGTGGCGGGTCACCTGGGATTCCGACAACTGCAGGATCAGCCCCTCGTTGGTGCTGCGCGGCAGCTGGAACAGCTCGAAGAAGAGCTCGCGCTGGAACTCCCGGTTGAGCAGGTTCTGGGCGCTGAGGGAGAGGCTGACGGGGCAGCTCGACGCCGGCCGCTGGCGCAGCAGGCGCAGGGTGCTGGCGATCACCAGCCGGTCCAGCGGCAGCAGGAGCCCGGCCTTCTCCGCCATGGGCATGAAGACCCCCGCCTGCAACTCCCGCCCCTGCTCGTCGTGGATGCGGATCAGCAGCTCCTGCTGCAGCACCACCTGATCCCGCTCCTGCTGCACCGGCTGCAGGTAGAAGGAGATCCCCTGCTCCTCGATACGCCGGGAGATCAGGGTGCGCCAGCGCACCGTCCCCTTGTTGCTCGCCTCCTCGTTGAGGGACTTCTCGAACAGGAACCAGCCGCTGTGCCCCTGCAGGCGCGCGCTCTTGAGCGCCAGCTCGGCCTCCTCCTGCACCTTGAGCAGGGAATCGTCCGCCTGATAGCAGACGGCCCCCAGATAGACGGCCGTCTCCACATTGACCGACTCCGGCCAGTGCAGACGCTGCAGGCTCTTGAGCAACTGGCTGGCGCCGTCCACCATCTCGCTCTCGGACATGTTGGGCAGCAACACCGCAAAGACCTGGCCGGCATAGCGGGCCTGCAGGGCGCCGCTGTGCTTGCGCACGAAGGTACCGATAGAGGCGCTCGCCTCCATCAGCAGCTCCTGGCTCGGGCGGCTGCTGAGCTCGGGATCCAGCTCCTCCAGACCGGCCAGCTCGATCAGTAAGACACCGCCGCTGATCACGCTCGCCTCCATGATGGCGCTTTCCAGCCGGTTGTCGAAGAAGAGGCGGTTGCCGATGCCCGTCGTCTTGTCGACGAAGGCGTTGCTGCGGATGAAGTTGTCGAACCGGCTGCGCTCCTTTCGGGCGTCCGCCAGCTCGGCCAGCAGGTAGTCGAGGGCCTGGCTGGCAGGAGCCGGCCACTCCTCGGCGGGATCATGGGCCAGCTTGGTGAGCTTGCCGTCCAGGATCAGCTGGGCGCGATCCGCCAGCAGCTCGGCGCCGCGCAGCTGCTGGCGCAACCAGCGGATGGAGTACCAGAGCCCGAACACCACGATGAAGACCCCGAAGGAGATGCCGAACATGGCCCGCATGGAGTACTCGAACTCCTTGAACGGCCTGTCCAGCTTGAACTCGGCCCGCATGCCGGCCTGGTTGGGGATCGCCTTGCTGTAGGGGATCAGCAGGCTCTCGTCCGTCTGCTGCTGCACGTCGCGAAACCAGTAGACCCGCTGCTTGTCCTGGCGGATCTCCAGCTCGACCACGTGGGAGGCGCGCAACAGGGAGGGCAGCCAGCGGGCCAGGGCCTGCTGGTCGTCGGTCACCCCGAGCTGCTTGTCGATGATTTCCACCAGGGAGTCGACCCGGTTCTGCTGCAGCTCCATCCCCATCTGGCGGAAACTGAAGACCCCCCCCAGCATCACCATGGCCATGGCCGAGATCACGCACAGGGTAATAAAGGAGACGAGTTGAGTGGTCAGTTTCATGTGCCTTTCCGTAGCCGACAGCATCCATTGACCCTCATGGTATCAGCCTTGGCCAAAAGGCGCCTATGGATGAAGATCCCGCTTCTGCAAATAAGCGATGGCAGGCGTCAGACCGCGGCACCACGGCGCGAGGGAAAAATGGGGAACGGGAGCGAAATCAGGAAGAAAGGAGGTGACAAACGGGCAGAAAAATGGTCCCACTATGGGGACCAAAAGAAACACTCATATCAAAACTAACACTCTGTGCTACTGACAAAAATAGATACAGGAGTATTGAACACACGGTGAGTCAAACCGCACTGCTACTCTAGCCATTTCAGATAAGCTGGACAATTGTCATTTATGACAGGTCAGCGATTGAATCTTCACCGCTCGCTTTGTCATATTGGTTGTTTATCAAGGAATTAGCATTTTTGTTCCAAGTGTGACCGATTCGACTCAAATCGATGTAGCTAATGTTATGCTGGTTGAGCCTCAATCGAGTGACCTTGTTTCATGGAAGAAGGGTTTCCCTATGTCGACACGCTCTCCGTTATGGATTTCTTTGGGGCTGTTCTGTGCCCCCCTCCTCCTGATGCTGCTTCTCAGCCCTCTGCTGACCGACTGGCTGGCTCGCCACCTACTCGAGTCGAAGGGAATGGAGCTGGCGGAGTTCCAGAAGGAACGCACCCGGATACTGGATCATCATGTGCCCCTCCAGCTGGATCGCTTCGTCTTTGACTGCGGCCCCAAGGACATGGCCCTGCTGAGAGAACCGGAATATTACAACCGCCATATCCGCCTGGCCGGCCTGCAACTGGCCAATGGGACGGGCTGCTCGACCCTGGGGCTGGCAGTCCCCCTGCTGTCCGGTGCGGCTATGCCTACCGACCCGGGTCTCCACTTCACCAGTACAGTCCCCATGTTCGACACCGAGCGGGAGACCCTGGTCTATGGGAAGCGCGACAATAATCTGGCCTTCTGGGTGCTCGACAGCAGCTGGAGCCATGAGTTGCTGCGCACTCCATGCGACGACTGCTTCTACCTCGAATTCAACCACAAGGATCCGGCCCGGGCCGGGCTCTACTTCCCTCGGGGCAACAAGCACATACGGGAAGAGGCAAACGCCATCCGCGTGACCAGCATGGACGAGCTCCATCGGGTGGAGCAAGACCTGTGGGCGGGCAAGGCGCTGCACGACTATGCGAGAAGCCAGGTTCGCCATGACGGCCTCTGGTTCGGCGGAGCCCTGGGGCTGCTGCTGGTCGCCGCCTACTGGGGGCTTCGCAACTACCGGCGCTCCCTCAAGGGCCTGCTGCAGGCCGGGCTGGCACGCAAGGAGTTCATCCCCTTCTACCAGCCCGTGGTGGACAGCCGTACCCGGCAGGTGGTGGGGTTCGAGGCCCTGCTACGCTGGCAGCGGGGGGGCGGCCTGGTCCCCCCAGGAGCCTTCATCGGTTATGCGGAGGAACAGGGGCTGATCCTGCCCATGACCAGCCAGCTGCTGGAGAAAGTGATCGCCGATCTGCCCAAGCTCGCCGACGGACAGTGGGTCAGCGTCAACATAGTGGCCACCCACCTCGAACACCCCCACCTGCGCGAGCTGTTGCAGCAGAACGACTGGCCCTCCCCCATCAGGCTGACCTTCGAGCTCACGGAACGTGAGCCCATCAAGGATATAAAGACCGCCATGGGAGAGATCACCACGCTGCAGGAGAAGGGGTATCACATCAAGCTGGACGATTTTGGCACCGGCTATGGCGGCTTTGCCTACCTGCAGCGCCTCGGCATCCGCCAGATCAAGATCGACAAGATGTTCGTCGACACCATAGGCACGGACGATCTCAAGCGCAGTGTGCTGGACGCCATCATCGCCTTCGGCCGCAAGTCGGGCATGGAGATGATCGCCGAAGGGGTCGAGACCCAGGCCCAGGTCGACTATCTGAGCGAGCATGGCGTGTATCTCATCCAGGGTTATGTCTATGCCAAACCCATGTCCCTCAGCCAGTTGAAGATCTGGCAGATGGCCTGGAGTCAGAGCCGCACGAGCACCTGATGGCGGCGCCGGATCCGGGTGACGGGTCCGGCGCTCTCGCGATTTGTAACAAAATGATTTTCCCCTGAACGGACAACAGCCTTTATCATCTGCGGGTGCGTCACACCGGTGACGACGCCAAGTCGCTCCATACCCTGTCGGCCACCGCCGCCCCGAGATGAGAACCACTGCCTATGAAGTCATTTATCCGCCAAGAGATTGCCCTGCCCGCCGGCCTGCTGACCCTGCTCTTCTTCAAGACGCTCGGCAGCGAGCTGCTGACGGAGGCAACCCCCCTTGCGGTCTACCTGCCAGTGTCGCTGCTCCTGCTGGCCGTCGTCACCTGGGCCATCTTCTCCGTCGTCCGTCACTCCGATGCCCTTGCCATCAAGCTCGGCGAACCTTTCGGCACCCTGATCCTCACCCTGTCGGTCATCTCCCTGGAGGTGGTGATGATCTCCTCCGTCATGCTGACCGGCGAGCCCAACCCCACCATGGCCCGTGACACCATGTTTGCGGTGGTGATGCTGGTGACCAACGGCCTGGTGGGCTTCACCCTGTTGTTCGGCGGCTGGCGCTACCACACCCAGAATTTCAATCTGGACGGGGTCAAATCCTATCTGGTGGCCATCATTCCCCTGGCCCTGCTCTGCCTGGTGCTGCCGAACTTCACCCAGGGGGGCACCCAGGGCGGCCTGTCCGGCGCCATGTCCTGGATGCTGATCATCATCTCGCTGCTGCTCTACGGCGTCTTCCTGCTGATCCAGACTCGCAGCCACAGCCACTTCTTCGTCGACAGCGACCACGAGGATCACGAGGAGCACCACGGCCCCCTGCAGAGCAACGTCTATCACACCCTGCTGCTGCTGGCCTACCTGGTGGTGGTGATCCTGCTGGCCAAGACGCTGGCCATCCCCATCAATCACGGTGTCCATGTGATGGAGGCCCCGGCGGCCCTGGGTGGCTTCATCGTCGCCTGTATCGTGCTGGCGCCGGAGGCGGTCGGCGCCATCAAGGCGGCCTTCAACAACCAGCTGCAGCGCGCCATGAACCTCTACTTCGGCTCCGTGCTGGCCACCATCGCCCTCACCGTTCCCTCGGTGCTCTTCATCGGCTCCCTGGTGGGCCACGACGTGCGCCTCGGCCTATCCCCGGCCGACATGGTACTGCTCGTCACCACCCTCATGGTGTGCAAGGTGACCTTCAGCAGTGGCCGCACTCACGCCCTGCACGGCGCCACCCACCTGGTGCTCTTCGTGGTCTACCTGTTCCTGATGTTCGAGCACGGATAACGGCTCCCGATGGCCAAGCACAGGACCCAGAAATAAAAAGACCGCCCCATGGGCGGTCTTTTTTTTATGGTTTGCTCAGGCTTCGATTCAGAGGCTGGGCAGGGTCCCGGCCGGGATCAGGTCGTTGTAGCTGGCACGGCCCAGCAGGGCGGCGGCCGCCTCGATGTCCGGTGCGAAATACCTGTCCTTGTCGTAGAAGCTGACCTCTTCACGCAGACGGCCCTTGGCCAGTTCCACCAGCTCGGTGGAACGCAGCGGCGCGCGGAAATCCAGGCCCTGGGCAGCAGCCAGCAGCTCGACCGCCAGGATGCCGCGGGTGTTCTCCGCCATGTCCGCCAGACGGCGACCGGCGAAGGTGGCCATGGAGACGTGGTCTTCCTGGTTAGCGGAGGTGGGCAGGCTGTCCACCGAGGCCGGGTGGGCCAGGGTCTTGTTCTCGGAGGCGAGTGCCGCCGAGGTGACCTGGGCGATCATGAAGCCGGAGTTCACGCCGCCATTGTTGACCAGGAAGGCCGGCAGACCGGACATGCGGGAGTCGATAAGCAGCGCCATGCGACGCTCTGACAGGGAGCCAATCTCGGCGATGGCCAGCGCCAGGTTGTCGGCGGCAAAGGCCACCGGCTCGGCGTGGAAGTTGCCGCCGGAGATGATCTCCTCGTCGTCGGCAAACACCAGGGGGTTGTCGGAGACCGCGTTGGCCTCGCACACCAGCACCTCGGCGGCCTGACGGATCTGGGTCAGACAGGCGCCCATCACCTGCGGCTGGCAGCGCAGGGAGTAGGGATCCTGCACCTTCTCGCAGTTGTGGTGGGACATGCCGATCTCGCTGCCATCCACCAGCAGGTGGCGGTAGCAGGCGGCCGCGTCGATCTGGCCACGCTGGCCGCGCACCTCGTGAATGCGGGCATCGAAGGGACGGCGGCTGCCGAGGGCCGCCTCCACGCTCATGGCCCCGATGGTGATGGCACCGGCGTAGAGGTCTTCGGCGTGGAACAGCCCTTCCAGCGCGAAGGCGGTGCTCGCCTGGGTGCCGTTGAGCAGGGCCAGCCCCTCTTTCGGCGCCAGGGAGATGGCCTCCAGGCCTGCAATCTTCAGGGCAGTGGCGGCGTCGATCAGCTCACCCTTGTGGCGCGCCTTGCCTTCCCCGATGAGCAGGCAGCTCATGTGGGCTAGGGGCGCCAGGTCGCCGGAGGCGCCGACGGAGCCCTTCTTCGGCACCACGGGATAGACCTCGGCGTTGATGAGGCGCATCAGGGCCTCCAGCACCACCAGGCGGATGCCGGAGAAGCCGCGGGCCAGGGAGTTCAGTTTCAGCACCATCATCAGGCGCACGGTGGCGTCATCCATGTACTCGCCGATGCCGGCGGCATGGGAGAGCACGATGGAGCGCTGCAGCTCGTCCAGCTGCTCCACCGGAATGCGGGTGTTGGCCAGGAGGCCAAAGCCGGTGTTGATGCCGTACACCACGCGATTCTGCTCGATCACCTTGGTGACCACGGCGGCGGAGGCGTGGATCCCCGGCAGGGCGGACGGATCCAGGCTGACGTGTACCGGCTCGCGGCTGACGCGGCGCAGGGTGTTGAGGCAGAGCTTGCCCGGTTGCAGATTGAGTTCAAACATCTTATTTCACCGCCTTTTCATTCAACCCTTGGCCGGCTGCATGCAGCATCGGCAGATCCAGTTTCGCCTCGTGGGCGCAGTTGATGGCAATCTCGTAGCCGGCATCCGCATGACGCATCACGCCGGTGGCCGGGTCGTTGCGCAGCACGCGGCCGACCCGCTTGGCGGCATCGTCGCTGCCGTCACAGACGATCACCACGCCGGAGTGCTGGGAGAAGCCCATGCCGACACCGCCACCGTGGTGCAGGGAGACCCAGGTCGCGCCGCCTGCGGTGTTGAGCAGGGCGTTGAGCAGCGGCCAGTCGGAGACGGCATCGGAGCCATCCATCATGGATTCGGTTTCACGGTTCGGGCTCGCCACCGAACCGGAGTCCAGGTGGTCGCGACCGATGACGACCGGCGCCTTCAGCTCGCCGTTCTTGACCATCTCGTTGAAGGCCAGACCGAGGCGCACCCGATCCTTGACCCCGACCCAGCAGATACGCGCCGGCAGGCCCTGGAAGGCGATGCGCTCACGGGCCATGTCGAGCCAGTTGTGCAGGTGGGGATCGTCCGGGATCAGCTCTTTGACCTTCTGGTCGGTCTTGTAGATGTCTTCCGGATCGCCGGAGAGCGCGACCCAGCGGAACGGACCTATCCCTTCGCAGAACAGCGGACGGATGTAGGCCGGGACGAAGCCGGGGAAGTCGAAGGCATTCTTGACACCCTCTTCCAGCGCCATCTGGCGGATGTTATTCCCATAATCGAGCGTGGCAGCGCCGCGGGCCTGCAGGGTCAGCATGGCTTCAACCTGACGGGCCATGGAGCGGCGGGCGGCGACATTCACCTCTTCCGGCGCGCTCTTCTGCAGATCGCGCCACTGGGCCACGCTCCAGCCCTGGGGCAGGTAGCCGTGTACCGGGTCATGGGCGGAGGTCTGGTCGGTCACCACGTCCGGGGTGATGCCGCGGGCCACCAGCTCGGCGAAGACGTCGGCGGCGTTGCCGAGCAGGCCGACAGAGACGGCGGTGCCGCTCTGCTTGGCTTCCTCGACCATGGCCAGCGCCTCATCCAGGCTGTAGGCCTTCTTGTCGACGTAGCGGGTCTTGAGGCGGAAGTCGATGCGGGTCTCGTCACACTCCACGGCGATCATGGAGAAGCCGGCCATGGTGGCGGCCAGGGGCTGGGCGCCGCCCATGCCGCCGAGGCCCCCGGTCAGGATCCAGCGGCCCTTGGGCTCGCCGTTGAAGTGCTGGTTGGCCACGGCGAAGAAGGTCTCGTAGGTGCCCTGGACGATGCCCTGGGTACCGATGTAG
The DNA here is from genome assembly GCF_000820165.1 of Aeromonas taiwanensis. Lineage (GTDB taxonomy): Bacteria > Pseudomonadota > Gammaproteobacteria > Enterobacterales > Aeromonadaceae > Aeromonas > Aeromonas taiwanensis. The sequence continues at coordinate 8,655 of NZ_CDDD01000054.1, read as the reverse complement.
ATCCAGGAGCCGGCGGTCATCTGGCCGTACATCATCAGGCCCTTCTTATCGAGCTCGTTGAAGTGCTCCCAGTTGGCCCAGTGCGGCACCAGGTTGGAGTTGGCAATCAGCACGCGCGGCGCGTCCTTGTGGGTCTGGAACACGCCGACCGGCTTGCCGGATTGCACCAGCAGGGTCTGATCATCCTCGAGACGGGTCAGTACCTCGACGATCTTGTCGTAGCACTCCCAGTTGCGGGCGGCGCGACCGATACCGCCGTACACCACCAGGGACTGGGGATGCTCGGCCACTTCCGGATCCAGGTTGTTCATCAGCATCCGCAGGGGCGCCTCGGTGAGCCAGCTCTTGGCAGTCAGCTGGGTACCGTGGGGAGCACGGATGATCCGGCTCGGATCGTGGCGGGGATCCTGGTGTTGTACAGACATAGACACTCCTTGTTTATCGATACGGTCAGGCGGCGCGGTGCGCCGCTACTTGGTCAACTGGTGAACCAGGCGCGCAACCACGCGGGCGCTGCGGTTGTCCTGATCCAGGTTCGGGTTGTACTCGGCCAGATCGGCGAGCCTGAGCTTGCCGCTGGCCCGGATATGGGCGATCAGGGGTTCGATGACGGCCAGCTCCACGCCGCGGGCGGCGGGGGCGCTCACCCCCGGCATCACGGCGGCGGGCAGCACGTCCAGATCGATGGTCAGATAGAGGTGGTCACAGCGGGCAATGAAGGCATCCAGCCCCGCCAGCAGCACCGGCAGATCGGCCTGGGTCATGGCGTCATCCAGCATGTGCCACACCCCCAGCGCCTCGGCGCGGGCAAACAGCGCGGCGGTGTTGGCGGTCTCGGCCACCCCGAGGCAGGCGTAATGGAACGCCGTGCCCTGGGCCGCGCACTGTTCGGCGATCTGGTAGAAGGGGGTACCGGAACTCGCCTGCTCCTGCTTCATGCGCAGATCGAAGTGAGCGTCGAAGTTGATGATTCCGACCTTGCCACGGCCAGCGTTCTGTTGCAGAAGGTGGCGGTTGAGGCCGCTCCAGCTGCCGAAAGCCACCTCGTGGCCGCCCCCCAGCACCAGCGGGAACTGGCCCTGTTCGAGGGCAGCGGCGACCCGCTCGGCCAGCCGGCCGTGGGCGGCATCGAGATCCCCGTCCTCGCAGCGCACGTCGCCGCCGTCATAGACGGGCTGGTCCAGGTGCCAGGCGCTGTTGGCGAGCAGCTTGCGCACCGCCAGCGGTGCACCGGCGGCGCCGACACGCCCCTTGTTGCGGCGCACCCCTTCGTCACAGGCGAAGCCGAGCAGTACCACGCCGGGTTCACCCCGTCCCTGCCAGGGTTGCACCTTGTCGTGCCAGCGCAGGGCCAGGGCGCCGTCTTCCGGATCCTGGCGCCCCTGCCAGACCGACATGTCGACCGGGTTGATCTTATCCATGGAGCGTCTCCTCGCCGTTGAGTACCCGGCTCACCAGCTGATCGACGCCGATGAGATAGCTGAGTTCGGCCGGATGGCCGCAATTCCAGATGAGAAAATCGGCCTGCATGCCCACTCTCAGCTGCCCCAGGCGCTCCTGCTCGCCGAGCGCCTTGGCGGCGTGGCGGGTCACCCCGGCCATGGCCTCCACCGGGGTCAGGCCGAACAGGGTGCAGGCCATGTTCATGGCCATCCGCAGGGAGACGATGGGGGCCGTGCCCGGGTTGATGTCGGAGGAGACCGCCATGGGCACACCGGCGCGGCGCAGGGCTTCCACCGGCGGCAGCTTGGTCTCTTTCAGGAAGTAGAAGGCGGTGGGCAGCAGGGTGGCGACCACCCCGCGATGGGCCAGCGCCTGGATGCCGTCCTGATCCAGATATTCCAGATGGTCCACCGAGAGGGCGCCGAAGTTGGCGGCCAGCGTGCTGCCTCCCAGGTTGGAGAGCTGATCCATGTGCCCCTTCACCGCGAGATCGTACTGGGCCGCCGCCAGATAGACCTGTTCGGTCTGGGCCAGGGAGAAGCCGATGTGCTCGCAGAAGACGTCTACCGCATCGGCCAGCCCTTCTTCGGCCGCTGCCGGGATGATCTCCTGGCAGATGGTCTCGACCCAGGAGTCGGGATCGTCCCGATACTCCGGCGGCACCGCATGGGCCGCCAGCAGGGTGGTCCTGACCCGGATGGGCAGGGCGTCGCCCAGACGGCGGGCGACCCGCAGCATCTTGAGCTCGTCCGCCAGAGTCAGCCCGTAGCCGGACTTGATCTCCACCGTGGTGACCCCTTCCCGGATCAGGGACTTGATCCGCGGCAGGGCCAGCTCGTAGAGCTGATCCTCGCTGGCCGCGCGGGTGGCCCTCACCGTGGAGAGGATGCCACCCCCCTTGCGGGCGATCTCGGCATAGGGCACGCCTTTCTGGCGCTGCTCGAATTCCTCGGCGCGGCTGCCCGCGAAGATGAGGTGGGTATGGCAGTCGATGAGGCCGGGGGTCACCAGCCTGCCCTTCATATCGCGCCAGTGGGCGGGATAGGGCCCCTTGAGATCCTGCATGGGGACCATGGCGTGGATCCGCCCCTCTTTCACGCCGAGGGCGTGGGGCTCCAGCAGACCGTAGTCCGCCAGATCGGAGCGCAGGGTGGCGGGTGTCACGTTGAGCCAGACCCGCTCGCAGTTCAACAGTTCCTTGTTCATACCGACCTCTAAATGTATATACAATAATTTATAGCCGATCTCTGACGAGAAAGAAAGGATCAAATTCACATCCTGATAACAGCGGCTTCATTAGAGTTTAAACACAAAAAAGCCCACCGAGGGGTGGGCTTTAAAATGCTTGAGTTGTATATACAATTATGCGAGGCGCGTCTTGGAGCTCAGCTTGTAGCGGGAGCCCGGCGAGAGCAGCCTGGCATAGGAGACCAGGTAGCCATCCGACCAAGTGCGCCGGTGCAGCAGCAGGCAGGGGGTATCGACCCGTACCTGCAGCAATCCAGCTTCCCCCGCGCTCGGCAGCACGGCCTCCACCACGTGTTCCATCTCGGAGAGGGGGCAGACTTCCATCAGATAGCTGTTCGGCGTCTGCTGGGTGAAGTCCTGCTCGCCGTAGTCCGGCAGGCGCTCCGCATCGACGAAGCGCTCTTCCAGCTGCAGCGGCTCCCCGTCGGCCTGGTGGACGATGAGGCTGTGAAAGGTGGGCGCACCCACCCGCAGGCCCAGACGCACCGCTACCTTCTCGTCGGCGGCCTGGCGTTGCAGGCGGATCACGCGTGCACTGTACTGGCTGCCCCGCTCGGCGATCTCGTCGGCGATGTTGCGTATGGCCAGCAGCGGCGACTCGGTGCGCCTGTCGGCCACAAAGCTGCCGGATCCGGCGGTGCGCACCAGCCAGCCCTCGGCCACCAGTTCACGCAGCGCCTTGTTGACCGTCATCCGGCTCACGGCAAACTGCTCGCACAGGGCGGCTTCGGTCGGGATCCTGTCTCCCGCCTGGTAGTGGCGTTCGCGGATCCCGTCCAGGATGTGCTGCTTTATCTGCAGATAGAGTGCGGGGGCCACCTAGGCGCCTCAGCGACGGCGGTGGGGCGGACGCATGTCCGGCCAGGCGCGGTAGACGTCCGGGATCTGGTCCGGACCGCTGATGCAGAGGTCGAGATCGTGCAGCAGGCCGTCCTTGATGCCATAGATCCAGCCGTGCACCGCCAGCTCCTGACCCTTGCGCCAGGCATTCTGGATGATGGTGGTGTGGCAGACGTTGGCTACCTGCTCGGCCACGTTCAGCTCGCACAGGTAGTCGAAGCGCTCGTGCTCGTCTTCGATGGCCTCAAGCTCTTCGCCGTACTTGAAGTAGACGTCCTTGATGTTGCGCAGCCAGTTGTCGATGAGACCCAGCTCCTGGTTCTGCATCGCCGCCTTGACGCCGCCGCAGCCATAGTGGCCGCAGACGATGATGTGCTTCACCTTGAGCACTTCCACCGCGTATTGCAGCACGGAGAGGCAGTTGAAATCGGTGTGCACCACCAGGTTGGCAACGTTGCGGTGGACGAAGACATCCCCCGGCAGCAGCCCCATCAGCTGGTTGGCGGGCACCCGGCTGTCGGAGCAGCCGATCCAGAGATACTCGGGGGCCTGCTGGGCGGACAGGGTAGCGAAGAAATTGGGATCCTCGGCCTTGATCCGTTCCGCCCACTCGCGGTTATTGGTAAACAGGTCGTTCAACAGTTTCACTTCTGCTCTCCCTACTGTGGCAGTGGCGGCAACATACCATACACAAGGGTAACCAAGGCAAGGCCGACCAGCTCCCCGTGAAACAAAAACAGGGCCATCAGGCCCTGCTTAATCTCGGCGGAAGCCCTCAGGCATCCATCGCATCTTTCAGCTTCTTCAGCGCGTTTTTCTCGAGCTGGCGGACCCGCTCCGCGGAGACGCCGTAGTTGTCGGCCAGCTCCTGCAGGGTGGTCTTGCTCTCTTCATCCAGCCAGCGGGCACGGATGATGTGCTGGCTGCGCTCGTCCAGAGTGGCCATGGCCGCACTCAGACGACGGGTGGCATGGCTGTCCCAGTTGTCGTTCTCGATGGTGGCGGCGAGATCGGAAGACTTGTCTTCCAGATAGTGCACAGGTGCGAAGCCACCCTCGTCTTCATCGTCACCGACCAGATCGAAGGCCTGATCGTAATTGCTCATGCGCGCTTCCATCTCGGTGACGTCGGCGGCGGAGACCCCGAGGTCGGCGGCCACGGCCTGCACCTCTTCGTGGTTCAGCCAGCCCAGACGCTTCTTGGACTTGCGCAGGTTGAAGAACAGCTTGCGCTGGGCCTTGGTGGTCGCCACCTTGACCATACGCCAGTTGCGCAGCACGTATTCGTGGATCTCGGCCTTGATCCAGTGCACGGCGAAGGAGACCAGCCGCACCCCGACACTCGGGTCGAAGCGCTTGACCGCCTTCATCAGGCCGATGTTGCCTTCCTGCACCAGATCGGCCTGAGGCAGGCCATAGCCGGAGTAGCTCTTGGCCACGTGAACGACAAAACGCAGATGTGACATGACCAGCTGGCGGGCAGCCTCGAGATCACCATCCTGCTGCAAACGCATCGCCAGTTCGCGCTCTTCCTCTGCGCTCAGCACAGGGATCGAGTTGACGGCCTGGATATAGCCTTCCAGACTACCTTGCGGAATCAGAGCCATAGTGCGCTGCAATGAAGTTCCCATGTTCTACCTCTTACTTTTCAATCGAATCAGTCTAACACCCTGAGAAGACGTGTCTACCGACCAGGTATCATTCTGCGGGCTGCATCATACATAACCCCAGCATGAACCCGGCCTATCTTAGGCTGACGGCATGAATCATAAATGAACAATCAAAAAAAAGGGGTCACAGTGAAGGACCCCCGAAAAGTAGCATGCTAAGTCCATTGTTGCGGAGCTCGCAACCTTCACATGCTTGCCAAGTCAGACGAGCAAGGCATAGGGGCCATACCCGTATAAATTTGTCGAACTAGTAGACCGCTAACAAATTGGAAGGTTCCCAAGACTCGGAGAAGCGCCTGATGATTCAGGTACAATTCAGATTACCCCGAGAAAGTGGGCCTTGCCAGAAACGGGCCACTCTTTTACTTGATCCAGTTCTCAAAATCCAGTGCTTTACACTGCTGGTAAATTCATCAGGAAGGTTCGATGTCGCGAATATGCCTGTGGACCGAAAACCAGGAGGCGATCAACCCCAGCAAGGCCCCGAGCAGTATGAGGTTGAAGCCGTCAAACGCCCCCATTCCCACCAGCCGGAAGTTGCTGTTGTAAAGTCCCGCCAGCTCCTTCACCACCCCCTCGCTCCAGATCACCATCACCTCGGTCAGCCACCAGGCCAGCATGCCGCCGATGACACCGAACCAGATGCCGGTATAGAGGAAGGGACGATGAATGAAGGCATCGGTCGCCCCCACCAGCTTGAGCACTTCAATCTCGGAGCGCTGGTTCAGGATATTCAGGCGCAAGGTGTTACCGACGATCAAGAGCACGGCGGAGAGCAGCAGCACGGCGATCCCCGTGATGGTGTGGCGCAGCAGGTTCATGATCCCCTGCAGCCGCGTCAGCCACTGCAGATCCAGCTTGCCCTGCTCGATGCCGGGTTCGTTCTCCAGCTTGGCGAGCAGCTCGGCCGCCCCTTCCGGGTTCTGCCAGCGCGGATCCGGGATCACGCTCAGCACCGGCGGCAGCGGGTTGCTGTCGAGGTAATCGAGGGCATCGCCGAAACCGGAGATCTCGCGAAACTCCTTGAGCGCCTCGTCCCGGTTCATGTAGGTAACGGACTCCACCTCGGGGTAGAGCAGGATCCGCTGCTTCATGTCGAGGATGCTCTGCTCCGGCAGATCCTTGCGCAGATAGAGGGAAATCTGGGAGCTGGTCTGCCAGCTCCCCTCCACTACCTCGGCGTTCTTCAGCAGCACGTGGAAACAGGAAGGCAGCGCCAGACTCACCCCCAGCACGGCCAGGGTCATCAGGGAGGCGAGCGGATTGCGCCACAGCTCTCCCAGGCTGGCAAAGGCCTGACGCACGTGGTCCACGCCATACATCATCAAACGACGCAACGGCGGCTGTTTATGACGAACAATAGCCATCAGAGCTCCTCCCCGGACGAGTACATGCGCCCCGCCTTGAGGGTCAGGGTGCGGTAGCGCATGCGGGCGATCAGCCCCAGATCATGGGTGGCGATCAGCACGGAGACGCCGAAGCGGTTGAACTCCTCGAACAGGCGCATGATGTCCATGGAGAGCTGGGGATCCAGGTTGCCGGTCGGCTCATCCGCCAGCAAGAGCGGCGGCTTGTTGACGATGGCGCGAGCGATGCCGACCCGCTGCTGCTCCCCGCCGGAGAGCATGCGCGGCTGGTAGCGCTCCTTGCCGAGCAGGCCCACCTTGTCGAGCGCCGCCGCCACCCGCTTGTTGATGTCGGCGTGGCTGTAGCCGTCGATGACCAGGGGCAGAGCCACGTTGTCGAACACGGTGCGGTCCATCAACAGGCGGTGATCCTGGAAGATCATGCCGATCTGGCGGCGTACATAGGGGATCTGGCTGCGCTGGATGTGGCTGACGTCATCGCCGTGGAAGAAGACGCGGCCGTCGGTCGGGCGCTCCATCACGCTGATGAGCTTGAGCAGGGTGCTCTTGCCCGCCCCCGAGTGGCCGGTCAGGAAGGCCATCTCCCCCTTACGCAGGTGAAAACTGACCTTCTGCAGCGCCTGGTGGCCGCCGCTGTATACCTTGCTGACCTTGTCAAAACGAATCATAACGGTTCCCTGACAGTGACAAACCCCGATCGGGATCGAGGGGGATCATACCCTGAGAGTGACAAGCCCCGACCTGAGTCGGGGCTGGGACACTGGCTCATCGCGGCTGAGCTGGCGCATCGCGGCCAGACTCATTCATCGCGACTGAACAACGCCTCGATAAAGTCGTTGGCCACGAAGGGACGCAGATCGTCGATCCCCTCGCCCACCCCGATGTAGCGGATCGGGATCTGGAACTTGTCGGCCACCGCGAAGATGACGCCCCCCTTGGCGGTCCCATCCAGCTTGGTGAGGGTGATGCCGGTCAGGCCCACCGCCTCGCTGAACAGCTTGGCCTGGCTCAGGGCGTTCTGGCCGGTGCCCGCATCCAGGGTCAGCATGATCTCGTGCGGCGCTTCCTCGTCGAGCTTCTTCATCACCCGCACCACCTTCTTGAGCTCCTCCATCAGGTTGCTCTTGTTCTGCAGGCGGCCGGCGGTGTCGGCGATCAGCACGTCGGCGCCGCGTGAGCGGGCAGCCTCGATGGCATCAAAGATGACGGAGGCGGAGTCGGCGCCGGTGTGCTGGGCGATCACCGGAATGTTGTTGCGCTGACCCCACACCTGCAGCTGCTCGACGGCGGCGGCGCGGAAGGTGTCGCCGGCGGCCAGCATCACGCTCTTGCCCTCGGCCTGGAACTGTTTGGCCAGCTTGCCGATGGTGGTGGTCTTGCCGACGCCGTTCACACCGACCATCAGGATCACATAGGGCTTCTTGCTGGTGTCGATGACCAGGGGCTGCTCCACCTTGGCCAGCATGGCACCCATGTCCTGCTTGAGCAGGCCGTAGAGCGCCTCGGCGTCCTTGAGTTGCTTGCGATCCGCGTGCTGCACCAGACCCTCGATGATGCGGCTGGTGGTATCCACGCCGAGATCCGCGGTCAGCAGCTGGGTCTCCAGCTCCTCGAACAGATCGTCATCGATCTTCTTGCCACGGAACAGGCCGAAGAAACCGGAACCGATGTTCTCCTTGGTGCGTACCAGGCTGCGCTTGAGACGGGCAAAGAAGCCCTCCCGCTGCGGCTTGTCCTGGGTGTCGTCCTCCACGGCGGCGGCCAGCGGCAGGGCAGCCAGGGCGGCGGCCTCCGCCTCCATCTCGGCTACCAGGCGCAGATCTTCCGCGCGCTGGGCCTCTTTAGCGAGACGGGCTTCCTCGGCTGCCTGAGCTTCGGCAGCAATACGCGCCTCTTCCGCAGCCTGGGCCTCGGCGGCAACACGAGCCTCTTCCGCGGCGCGAGCCTCGGCGGCAAGGCGGGCCTCTTCCGCGGCGCGGGCTTCGGCGGCAATACGGGCTTCTTCCGCGGCACGGGCTTCGGCGGCAATGCGGGCCTCTTCCGCGGCACGGGCTTCGGCGGCAAGACGGGCTTCTTCCGCGGCACGGG
>NZ_CDDD01000053.1 GCF_000820165.1 Aeromonas taiwanensis | reverse complement strand
GCCGGCACCACCACCTCCGGGTGCCGGCCCTGTTGCGGGGGCGCGAGTCAGGCGTGGGGTATCTGCTCAAGCAGGGGTGGCAGACCCTGATGATCCTCTGGCTGATATGGCGCCTGGGGGAGGTGCGCGGCCTGCTGGCGGCCTCCGGCCCCGGCGTGGATCTCTGCTGCTACTGGGCGGCCCGGTTCGCGGGGATCCCGGTGGTGCAGCTGATCCACGGCCCCGTTGGCGGTTCTCGCCTGTCAGCCAGGGCACTGTGGCGTGCAAGCCAGGTCTTCTATCTGGAGGCTGCCCGCCCGTCGCTGCTGGCCTTGATGGCGCACCTTGGGCAGCAGGATATCCCGGTACACTGGCAGCCCTTCATCAATGGCCTGAGGGAGGCCGACTGGCCGACGGCGACCTCGGGCGGGACCGGCATCTTGTGGGCGGCCTCCTTGCTCAAGTGGAAAGGGCTGGAGACCATGCTGGCCGCGCATCAGCAGCTTGCCGAGCCCCGTGTGCCGCTGACCGTCTGCTATCTGCAACCGCGAAACATACTGCAACCTTGCAGCGAACCCCGGCCAGATCTGCCCGATACCCGCTGGCATGAGAACCCCGGCAATCTTGACGAAATACGGGCCGGGTGCGGGATCTTCGTCTCGACCAGCCACCACGAGCCCTTCGGGCTCTCCATTCTGGAGGCCATGGCCGCCGGCCTGTGCGTGGTGATCCCGTCTGACGGGGCCTGGTGGGATCGCCACCTGGTGGAGGGGGTCCACGGTTTCAAATACCAGCCAAACGACCCTGATGATCTTGCCCGGGTGCTCAGTGAACTGAGTGCCAGCCCAGAGGCGGCCGGCGAGGTGGGAAACGCTTCACGTCTTCATGCCATGGCGCACTATCACGCGGCCGATGCCTATCGAGGCATCATCGACCACATGGCGGGGCTGCTTGGTGAGGAGGAAAACCCCCACCTGGGCCGGCCCCTCTACCGATGAGTGAGCGCAGGCGCGACAGGGCGTCACGCTCGCGCCCCCAGCCGCATCGCCATCAACCAGCGCTTTTCACCCGAGCGTCTTCCTTGATGCCCCCATCTCATGTGGTGCGGGGCATTTCTCTTCTTGATCACTCTGGCGACCACCGCGCTGATCAGCCTATCTCGGCGAGGCCCTGCCCATGGGCCTGGCGCAGCTCCTCGGCGCCGAGCACGAACTCCGGGTTGTCGGTGAGGCGCTCGACCGCCAGATCGATGAAGCGGCGGACCCGGGCGGGCTGGGCGGCGCGGCTGCCGTAATAGAGGAACAGGCTGTAGACGTCGATCATATGCTCGAGCAGCAGGGGCACCAGGCGACCGGCCCGAATGTGCGCCGCCGCAGTCGGCCCGGCGAGCTGGCCGATCACCTCACCGGCGAGAACGGCCCCGAGCTCCACCATCTCGTCGTTGGTGGAGAGGGCGGGGCGCACGAGGTGTTCCTGTATGTTCTCCCCGACGTTCACGTGCCAGGGAACCAGGTGGCCGGTGCCCGCATGGCGAAAGACGCTGCAACGGTGCAGGCCGAGATCGTGCAGCGTGTGGGGCACGCCGTGCTTGCGCAGGTAGCTGGGGGAGGCGCAGATGATAAGCTGCAGGGGGAAGAGGCGGCGCGCGATCAAGCCGTTCTGGGGCGAGAGGCCGATGCGCAGGCCCACGTCGACCCGCTCCTCCACCCAGTTGCCGATGCGATCATCGAGCTGCACGTCCGGCTGGACTTCCGGGTAGAGCCGGCTGTATTCGTCCAGGACAGGCCCGATGACCCCCTGCACCACGGAGCGGGGTCCGACGATGCGCAGCGGGCCGGCGAAGGCCTCCCGGGTCTGGCGCGCCGCCGACAGGGCCTGCTGCAGGGCGAGAAGGGCGGGCTGGGCGGCCTCCAGGAAGCGTTGTCCCTCTTCGGTCAGGGACATGCTGCGGGTGGTGCGATGAAAGAGGCGCACCCCCAGATACCCCTCCAGCTGTTTCAAGGCCTTGCTGGCGGCCTGTGGGGAAATCTGCTGTGCCTGTGCCGCCTTGCTGAGGCTCCCCAGCTCCACCGTGCGCACGAAGGTGGTGATGGATCGCAAGTCGCTGATCATGGTTTTTCTCGCCTATTTACATCATTTAGTTGTAACTGATTCATCCATTTGTCGTCTAGTTCGATGTCTATCGCACATTTATAGTTCGCTCCATCGACCAAGTGCCCTGCGTCAGGGCCTTGTGCAGAGAGACTACAAGATGGATAACTTCAGCTTCTGCACTGCGGCCCGTACCATCACTGTCCGTTTCACTTAATGCGTGGCCCCGTGCAGGGGCCGGCCTTGATTCACCAGACACAACACCGTCAGGAGTGTCATGAATGCAGAACCCGTCTGCATCTTCCCGCGCCCTCCCGGGGGGGCGCCGTTCTCTGTGGTTGCTCAAAGGAGCCCTAATGGTTGGCATGATCGCATCTCTACTCAAACCGGGCCTGCCCGAACACCCGGACTCCTCGCAATATCGCGGGGGCCAGTTCAACAATGCCGTGACACCCCAGGCGCGAAGCCTCTGGGAAGGGGCCCGACTCTGGTGGGACTTCCTGTTCGCCAAGCCTGAGGGCACGATGCCGGATCGCGCCATCCCGGTGCAGGCCATGACCCTGGAGGGGCTCATCGCGGCACCGGATAACAGCGTGTGGCGCCTCGGCCACTCCAGCCTGCTGCTCAAGTTGCAGGGCAAGTTCTGGCTGACGGATCCCGTGTTCAGCGAGCGGGCTTCGCCAGTGCAGTGGTTCGGTCCCAAACGCTGGCACCAGCCGCCCATCACCCTGGAGGCGCTGCCCCCCATCGAGGGGGTGATCCTCTCCCACGATCACTACGACCATCTCGATCACGGGGCCATCCTGGCGCTGCAGGAGAAGGTCGCTCACTTCATCACGCCCCTCGGGGTGGGGGCGCGCCTCAGGGACTGGGGCATTGCGGCGGAGAAGGTTCGCGAGCTGGACTGGTGGCAGCAGACCCGGGTGGGCGGTGTCACCCTGGTGGCGACCCCGGCCCAGCACTTCTCCGGCCGAGGCCTCGGGGACGGCAACCAGACCCTCTGGGCCTCCTGGGTCATTCGCGGCGAGGGGGTCAACCTCTTCTTCAGCGGAGACAGCGGCTATTTCGACGGCTTCAAGGAGATAGGCAGGCGCTACGGCCCGTTCGACGTGACCTTCCTCGAGACGGGGGCCTACGACAAGCGCTGGGAGCTGGTGCACATGCACCCGACGCAGACGGCGCAGGCGTTTCACGATCTCGGGGGGAAATGGCTCTATCCGGTGCACAACGGCACCTTCGATCTGGCCATGCACCGCTGGAACGATCCGCTGGAGCAGATTGCCCGTCTGGCTTCAGAGCAGCAGATCCCCTTGACCACGCCCGTCATGGGAGAACCCCTGGAGGTGCTGAGCCCCCATGAGGGCAGCGGCTGGTGGCGCGACTGAGCGAGGCCGACTATCAGGCCCCCGTGCCCGGGGGCAGTTCGCCGGAGTCTGAGTGCGAAGGGGGAGGCGTGAGCCGGAATGCCTTGAGCCCCTGGATTACCCCAAGGGCTGGTGTCACCACCGCCGAAGTGGGTGGCAGAGAGAGAAACCGACCATCTCCATGATCCCGATGGCGTTCGACAGGGGTACCAGGGGCCTGAGGACGAGCATCATCGTCAATCTGTGATGACACAGAGAGTGCGCAACGGATATCCGGACAGGGGGAGTGCTGCACAACGTGAAGAGTCGGCCTTGTTCAGCCTGTTTGAATGTGGCCTCGGCGTTACAGTGCTTCGTGGTCGATGGCCACCGTCCTGTTGCGTCCTGCATATTTGGCGCGATACAGTGCCTTGTCCGCTCTGAGTAGTGCATATTGGAATCCCTCACTGCATGTTAATTCTTCTGTGGTCAATGCAGTCACACCGATACTGGCAGTGAAAGGAATATGCTGTTCATTGAATGAAATATTCAGAGAGACGAAGCTTTCGCGAATTCGTTCGGCGACTTCGATGGCCGAGGGGAGGGTGATATTCGGCATGGCGATAACGAACTCTTCACCACCGAGCCGGGCCGATATGTCATGCTCCCGTAAATCCGCTTTCAACCGTTCAGCCACTGCTTTTAATACTTCGTCTCCGGCGCTGTGGCCGAAGGTATCGTTGATTATTTTGAAATGATCGATGTCGATCATTGCCAGGCACAAGGTATCGTCCTGACGTCGTGCCAGGCTGCAAGCCTTGTGTGACCATTCATCAAATAACCGACGATTGGCCAATCCCGTGAGCGGGTCTCGTCTTGCCTCCTGAACAAGCACCTCACATCTGCGCTGGTATTTGGTTCGCATATATCTGAGTTGCATCCATTGCAGGAAGATCATTGAAATAAGTGAAGAAGTAACCAACATGGCTGATAAGTACCTGTCAAAATGCAAGGGATGGCATCGTCACTGTGGTCATGATATTGCCGAGAATAAACCATCTATGGTGCAGCCCGTAAGGGGACTGTTTTAATACTGCAAATAAATAATTATGGGGCAATAGGTCATGATGACGATATTGAATGATGTGTCAGTGCTAAATAGCTTATGTCCGTATTGTCATTGCCTCGGCTGATTGCATGAAATAAATCGCGTCAGGCTCAACTCTGGCGAGGTGTTTTTTTAAATAGGCCACTCGGCATGACAGCAAGGAAGAGTACAAGTAAGCCATGCAAGCCATTGAAGAGATCCTTGCCATGCAGAGCCTCGCTGAGTATCGGGGTACAGGTAGAGATCAAGAAAACAACAGAGAACAGGAACAAATATCCCCCCCGTAAACCAATGTCACGGGCTCTCATGACGGCCAGATTGATATTCGCATAGCCGACCAATAAAAATAACGCCACCATGCCTGCTATCAGTGGCATTGCCATTTTTGCAATGTTGCTGGCAATAAAGTCATATGCCAGGGTACCTGTGCCCAAGGTAGTCATTAATGCGGAGAGAACAATAAAAAATAACAGGAGCATGTAGCCAATATAGCCACGCCTCTGCAAACGCTTGTTCATCAAGCCGGTAAAAAGTCTCGATAACATGAGGTATATCCTGGTGGTGAGGGAGAAGAGACCCCAAACATAGGGGCACTCGCATGCCCCATCTGAATGAGGATGATCAATCGTTCATGATTGCGCGAACAGTGCCATCTTCTTCGACGGTGCAGACGGCAACATTGCCATTATCACCCCGCATCTCAACGTCGAACATGCCATCACCAGTGTATTGGGCACGACCGGCTTCCACTGCCTTGGGGCTGACCTCCCACTCTGCGGCAGTTTCATGAACACAGTTGCTCAAGGCGTGGCGGCCCAGGGTTCGAGAGGATGGCTTGTTGCCCGGAAGCGGGTTGACCAGAACATCCATTAATCCCCCCTGGCTATCCAGGACACAGTTGAATTCGAAGCGATCGCCATTGCTTCGTGATAGCTGCCCGGTGACGGAGGTGCCTGAGCGGGAGTCCATGATCTGGACTCGTTTTTGTACGGCATCACCATATCCACGGTCGCTGAGTGCGTCGTTACAGGCGGCTTGAGGATTGGCATTGACGATGGAGGAGGTCAGCAAGACGCCCATCAATAACGCAGTTTTAGTCAATTTCATGTTCAGTTCCTGCAGAGTAAGGGAATTAATAACCAGACAGACCGCTGGTATCTATATCACGGGTGGCCTCTTGTTCCATTTTTCGATAATAGTCATCCTGTTTTTTGTCATGCGGCTGTTTCTTTGTGGCTTTCTCCGCATCTTTTATGGTTCTTTGCATATTGGCTTGGCAGATATTAAATCCATCACGCCATGCATCGGCATAGTCGGGCTCTTTGCGAAATTGCGTATCGTTCTTGGTATAGGTATCCAGATAGCTGCCTGCAGCCTGATTGCCACTGTGGCAACCATCTTCATACCCTTGCGCATAGGCTTGGCTATAGCCTTTAGACCTCATTTCGTCATATTGACTGACGCAGCCTGCCAAGAGGGTACAGGTCAGGCTGGTCAGGAGGATTATATGTTTCATCGGAAGAATCCTGCATGTCAAAAGTGATAGTTAACACCAATATCAAAACCATCCGCATCGACGTTCTTACCTTGGACAGGGGATGCATCCATATAATTATAGCTGGCACTGATTTCCAGGTTTTTTGTGATTGGATAACCTAACGTCAGGCCATATTCTATGGCGGAGTTTTTCTGACCATGTTGATCCAGTTTCGCGACCCCAATGCGTGGCATAACAGATAAGCCGGCAATATCAAACCGATGGCCTATCCCCATATCCATGAAAGAGATATCTGTCTGGGTACTGTGTATATCTCCTTGCATATCGACATAGCTGTGTCCACTTCCTGTCGTTTTCCCTGTGTTGACACTGATATCCATCAGCCCAAGGTCATATCCTCCTTGAATGAAAAATCCGTAGGTATTTTTGCCATCTAGTTGGCTATGAAGATGCTGAAATCCACTACCGATATAGGGTTCAGCACTTGCACAGGTCGTCACCAAAAGGGCACTCGTCAGGATGCTGTATAATACTTTATTCATTGTTTTTGCCTTTTTAAGATATGGCTATTTGAGGCTTATCGAGAGTTGGTAGGGAACTCGTTTATCTATGTTGTCCCCCATATTGAAAACGTGAATGATGAAATCACCATCATAGGGCAATAACAAGCTGGCACTGTTGCCTTCACTGGAGCCGTCATAAAGACTGACACCATCAAGCGTGGTGATATTGAAATAGGTTGCTTCTTGGTCTCTCAAGGATAATCTGACTTTCAGTCTCTGTTCTGCCCTGCCACGCAGTCTGTAAGTGTTGGCATCACGTTTAATCACTACATCTTGATACGATATCCCTGTCGTACCCTTCAAGAAATGCACATCGTAGGTTTTATCTGCGGCAGATGCGTTGTTCATGGACATGGCCAACAGTAAAGGCAGTGCGAGACGATAAAAAAGCATAAATTAAATCCGTATTACCAGACGATGTAGATGATTATAAATGCCATCTCAAAATGGGCTGTCAATTCTGATCAGGAGCACATTCAATATGGCCATGCCATTCCTGGCAACTATTACCACGGCTTGCCATATCACTGTGTCTGGCGTTATGGGCCCGAGATTTATTATGTTCTGCACGGTTAGCCCGTTCGCTCTCTTGTTCTGCCTTATGGTTTTTATGAACACCATAGGCTATTCCACCCACGGCCGCAGCAGCAGCGGCACCCAACAAGGCTTTCTGGCCAGTCGACATATGATCGATGTCCGCGCATCCGGCCAGGATGAGAGAGCATGAAATCATGGAGACGCAAAGTATTTTTTTCATGGTATATCCTATCAATTCGGTACGAGTAGTATTTAATTCACATTTTATGTGTGACAGTCGGTTATTTTGCCGTCATGCGATTCAAGTTTTTTGCGAACTTTCTGAACGAGTCTTCATAGGCAGGAAATTTATTTTTTCCCAAGAACACATAGTCATCCAGTTCAATATTGCCATGCCAGTAGAGCTTGGTAATATCAAGAAACCATTGTTGGACCTCCGGGCTATCTAGGGGGATCCTGTGATAGCTATCATCGGCCAATGTTATCTTTGTGGCGGATACCATATCCGACTGGAATTGATTCACAATGGCGATGTTGCCAAAGTCACTTTCCAGAACCTCTACAGGAGTCTTCTCTGCTGCGTGAGTCACTGGGCTCATCATCAAAAAGACTGGCAGGAATATGGTCATTAAATAAATGTTTTGCTTCTTCATGTTGATCTCAAATATTGATGTTTTATTAATGGGCAGTAGAAATAGAAATGTGCTTTCGAGTTATCATGGTATGAGCGTGGCACCGCTTAATCATCTGCCAACTCATGCTACGCGTTTCGTATTTCCATGTTACTCTGCGGGATAGACTCATTCCCGGAAAAGGCTGTCATTATTCATGGCGATAGTTGCCATCCCGATCCTTGTAAACGCGACCGTGTTGTATATTGCCATGTTGATCAACATATTCATGCTGGGCATTATCATATGGATGGTTAGCCGGAGCTGTCATACCGGCGAGAATCGCTCCCGTTGCACTGGATAACAGGAATCTATCGGTTGCAGACATATTGTCAGTCGAAGCGCAGCCAGACGCTGCGATGGAAAACATGACTGACACGGCCAGGGATAATGTAGACGCTCTCATGATATCAACACCTCATAATGGTATTTGCTACTCCCACCTCCCTTGTGCTGGCTCATCCTTATGGGTGACCTCGATGGACCCTGCCACCGCCTTCAGCTACTTGAGAAGGGACATCACCTGTTATGTGTATGATAGGCAGGGTCAGGGGCTTTCCATAGTCATAAAAAGCCATAAAAATTTAGCAAAATACTGATTTTAAAGGGTTTTAATTTTAACTGTAAAATGGATGCCACTTCATAGACGCGAAGAGGTGGGAAAAAAACCCGAGTGTGGCGCGTGGCCAGGGGGTAGAGAGGGGCTGATGGCGGGTCAATTCGTCTGCAAACCTGCGACGGTCAAGTGGGAGAGGTGATGATGCATGTGGGCGCGTAAAACACGCAGGCGGTGCTTGAGCGGCCGGAGAGTGGAACAAGGATATAGAGGTCACCTGGGGTTGAGAAACCAATGACCGACTTTTGTCGAAGCCCCCGTGAGAGGGAATATCAAGGCTGCGACAGGGGGAAGTAAATAATGAAAGAGAACAACTCCGTATCTGGATAACATGTGAAAAGGGCAGAGACGCACTCTATTTATTGCCAAGCAATGGTGTGGCAGGAAACAACCTATGGGAAAAACTGAACCAGCCGTTCTGCTCTACCAGGATAACGTCATGGTGCGGCGTTTTTTGGAACATGGCGATATGGTTTTTTGTGAGTGGAACCCAAGTGTAATTAACGATGGTATAGTCTGACTGGAGCTGGTTGTAATTGTTAAGTGCTGAGTGCTGGCCATTTCCCTTATTCAACAGTCGTCTCTCGGAAACGAAAAAAATAAATTGATTCATGAAAGCAACCTGCCAGCCGTCTACCTGCCATTTGGCTTTCGTCGCCGGTTCTTCCTCAATGATACTGAGCATACCCCAGCGACAGACTCCCTGATAATCTATACCGGCGGTGTTCATCTTCATTTCATAATTACAGCCAAAGCTGTCTATTGAAATGGCGGTGACAATCAACACGAGCAGGGTGAGTGGTAACCAGAGTAGCCAATGGGATATTGCTTTAGTGACTTTATTCATTTTTCTCTTCTCGTAAATTGAGAATGTTTCGTTGACTCAACTTTATCTTAACCGGACCTGAAATAAGCCAAAGCGTGTCACCGCTTTCATCCAGGGTAAGTTGATCTCTTGTCTGGGTTTGTTCGGTATCCAGAGCGCAGATGATATTGCCATTATCATCCTGACAATCCACCGTCAGCCATTCGGATGCGGATATTAATCCTAATAATGCCAGCAAGGTGAGCGAGAGCACATTGACAGACAATAGTATTCTTTTAAACCAGAAAGTAGATTCCGGTAGTCGAGATGCAGAAGAAGGTGTTTCCTGGGCTCTTGGGGCGGATATTTCATGCTCGGGTTGGGGAGATCGTTCGAGGGGGACCATCAGATTCAGAATATAACCCTTCTTGGGAATACTTCTGATCTCCAGCTCCATGTCCAGTCCCAGCAAATGGCGACGAAGATTGGCAATGGCAACAGTCAGCGAGTTGGGACTGATCGGCCGCCCCTCCCAGCCTATGAACAATAGATGTTCTTTATCGTGAAGCTCCCCGGCATGCTCCAGCATAAAAGCAAACAACAGCGTTTCAGCACTGGGCAACCGGATCTCCTTCGCCTGATCGCTGCGTTTGAGCGACCGGTGGAGGCAATCAAGCTGGCAACTGCCAAACCAGAGTTGCTTGGGGGCAATGTATTGTAATGTCACGATAAAACCTGATAACGGCGAACTTAGCGTATTAGGCTAGCGTGACTCATGTAAAAAAGAAATACCGTGCAGGGCTGAACTCCTGCGCACCTAGCCTGGACGCGAGTGAGAGATAACGGGCCGTGTTTCTGTTTGATACCCTATGCGAGTACGTGGCGCCCTCGTCGGTGAACACCGGGTGTCAGGGCACAAGGCAGGAGAAGGCGACGGTACCCGAAGCGAGCGTGTTCCTTCACGCTCGCATGTGTCCCGGTTGCTGCTACCCGTGCCACTGCCAGGCTTGAGCAGGGCCGGGAGCATCACTCGGGCTGGGCGGCGGCCTGGCGCTTGAAGGGGCCGGACTTGTTGGCCTTGCGGTGTTCCGAGACCAGGATCAGCAGGCGCTGCAGGGCGATGAAGCTAAACAGCAGCAGGCCGATGATGATCTTGGTCCACCAGGAGCTGAGGGTGCCGTCGAAGTTGATGTAGGTCTGGATCAACCCCTGGATCAGCACCCCGAACAGGGAGCCGAAGACGGTGCCCACCCCGCCGCTCAGCAGGGTACCGCCGATCACCACGGCGGCGATGGCATCGAGCTCCACCCCGACGGCGGCCAGCGGATAACCCGCCGAGGTGTAGAGCGCGAACACGATGCCCGCCAGGGTCGCCAAGGTGGTGGAGAGCAGGTAGATGCGGATGGTGGTGCGGCGTACCGAGATCCCCATCAGGGCCGCTGAGGTGGCGTTGCCGCCGATGGCATAGACGTTGTTGCCAAAGCGGGTGCGGTTGGCGAGCAGGATGCCGAAGACCACCACCGCCAGCATGATGAGGGCCAGCAGGCTCAGGCGACCGCCGCCCGGTATCTTCCACGACAGGCTCGACAGATAGGTGAAGGTGGGGTGATCGATGGGCAGGGACTGCTCGGAGATGAGGAAGCTGGCCCCCCGCAGGAAGAACATGCCCGCCAGGGTGATGATGAAGGCGGGGATCTTCAGGGTATCGATGAGCCAGCCCATGAGGGCGCCGAAGCCCGCTCCCAGCACCAGCACCAGGGGGATGGCCAGCACGGGGCTGACCCCGAGATCCCCGATGAGCGTGGCCAGCAGCACGCCGGTGAAGGCGATGACGGCCCCCACCGACAGATCGATGCCCCCCGAGAGGATGACGAAGGTCATGCCCACCGCCACTATCCCCAGAAACGCGTTGTCCGTCAGTATGTTGCAGATGATGCGGGTGGAGAGAAAGGCGGGGAAGGAGGCCAGGCAGAGCAGATAACCCAGCACGAAGACCATGATGGTCACCATCAGGGGCAGGTTGCGCTTAAACATGACGAGTCCCTCGCTGGAAGAGGTGATTGAGGGCCGGCGACTGCATGACGAGCACCGCCAGCACCACCATGGCCTTGACGATCTGGTTCCACTGGGGCTGGTAGCCGGAGAGCAGGATCCCGGTATTCACCCCCTGGATGATCAGGATGCCGACCAGGGAGAGGGCGAGATTGAAGCGTCCCCCCATCAGGGAGGTGCCCCCGATCACCACCGCCAGAATGGCGTCCATCTCCAGCCAGAGCCCGGCATTGTTGGCATCGGCCCCCCGGATGTCGGCGGCGACTATCATGCCGGCGACGGCGGCCATCATGCCGCTCAGCAGGTAGGTGGCGATCACCACCATGGGGGTGTTGAGGCCGGCGTTCTTGGCGGCCTTGATGTTGATCCCCACCGCCTCGATGAAGAGGCCGAGGGCGGTGCGCTTGGTCAGCAGCCAGATGAACAGGGCCATCCCCAGGGTGATGATGACCGGGGTGGGCAGATAGAAGAGGGCGCCGCTGCCGATCCAGGCCAGGGCGTCGTTGTTGAAGGTGATGATCTGCCCCTCGGTGATGAGCTGGGCAATGCCCCGGCCCGCCACCATGAGGATCAGGGTGGCGACGATGGGCTGGATCTTGAACACCGCCACCAGCAGGCCGTTCCACAGGCCGCACAGGAGGCCCACCCCGATGACGGAGGCGAGAATGACCGGCAGGCTGTGACCGCCGGTGGCCAGGCTGGCCATGGTGGCCCCGCTGATGGCCATCACGGCCCCCACCGACAGATCGATGCCGCCGGTGGCGATGACCAGCGTCATGCCGAGGGAGAGCAGGGCCACGGGGGCGCAGCGGTTGAGGATGTCGATGAGGCTGCCAAACAGTCGGCCATCCTGGATGTGGATGGCGAAGAAGTTGTCGGCGACCAGGGCATTGATGAGCAGCACGCACACCAGGGCGACACATTGGGCCGAGCCCGTGGGCCAGGGCCGGCGGGGGCGGCTGGTCCCCTTGGAGAGGGGAAGAGTGGATGACGTCATATCAGGCCTCGCATGCAATGGCGTTCATGATGGCATGGACGCTGAGGGCGTCCGTCGCAAGCTCTGCCACCTGTTTTCGATCGCGCAGGACGATCACCCGATCGGCGTAGCCCACCAGCTCCTCGAGCTCGGAGGAGATGACCAGCAGAGCCAGCCCGTTGGCGCAGAGGGATTCGATGAGGCGGATGATCTCGGCGTGTGCTCCCACGTCGATGCCCCGGGTGGGTTCGTCCAGGATCAGGAACTGCGGCTTGGTCAGCAGCCAGCGGGCCAGCAGCACCTTCTGCTGGTTTCCCCCGGAGAGAAACTGGATGGGCTGCTCCGGCCCCGGCGTCTTGATCGCCAGCTGGGCGATGAGGCGGGAGGTGATCTCGTCCTGCTCCTTGCGGGACAAGGGGCGCAGCCAGCCCCGCTGGGCCTGCAGGGCCAGCACCATGTTCTCCCGCACCGAGGCCGAGGCGATGATGCCGGCGCTCTTGCGATCCTCCGGGCAGAAGCCGAAGCCGTGGGCGGCGGCCTGGCGCGCACTGCGGATGGTGACCGGCTTGTCCCGCACCCGGCACTCGCCGCTGTCGCTCGGCACTATGCCGAACATCAGCTCGGCGGTCTCGGTACGACCGGACCCGAGCAGGCCGGCCAGGCCCACGATCTCCCCGGGCATGACGTCGAGGCTGAAGGGGGCGATGACCCCGCGCTTGCCATAGTCCCTGAACGACACCATGGGCTGGCTGCTGCGCAGTGTCTTGCCCGCCCGCTTGAGGGCGTTGTCGTCCAGCTCGCGCCCCAGCATCATCTTGACCAGCTCCAGTTGCGGCAGCGCCTGGGTGTCGCGGGTGCCGACCAGCTCGCCGTTGCGCAGCACCGTGATGCGATCGCTGATGGCGTAGACCTGGTCGAGGAAGTGGGTGATGAAGACCAGGCTCACCCCCCGATCCCGCAGGCTCTTCATCAGGGCGAACAGCATCTGGACCTCGCTGGTGTCGAGGCTGGCGGTGGGTTCGTCCAGGATCAGGATCTTGGCGGACAGGGAGACCGCCCGGGCGATGGCCACGATCTGCTGCATGGCGACCGAGTAGTGACCCAGGGGCAGGGTGACGTCCATCTCGAAGCCGTGGCTGGCCATGATGGCGCTGGCCTGCCGGGTCATGGCGGCCCGGTCGATGAAGCCAAAACGGCGGGGTTCGTGGCCGATGAAGAGGTTGTCCGCCACCGACATGTTGGGCAGGAGGTTGACCTCCTGGTAGACGGTGCCTATTCCCAGGCGCTGGGCGTGGGCTGTGTCCGTCGGGGAGATGGGGACGCCATCGAGCTCGATGCGGCCCGCATCACGCTGATAGACGCCGGTGAGGGTCTTGACCAGGGTGGACTTGCCGGCCCCGTTCTCGCCGAGCAGCGCCATGATCTCCCCCCGTCGCAGGGAAAAGTCCACCTGATGCAGGGCCCGTACCCCGGGAAAGGCCTTGCAGATCCCCCGGGCGTGCAGCAGGACATCGCGATTTTTTCTGGCATGGAAATGGCTCTCCGATATAACACGCCATATAAGCACTCGGGCATATATGGCGTGTTATTTGACAGGCTGTTTCAGAGGGTGGCCGGTATTAATAGCCCATGTCTTTTTTCAGTTCGAGCTGGGCCTGGGCGCTCTCCGGCTCAAACAATTTGGACTCTGTCTTGATCTGTTTGGGGGGCAGGGTGCCATCTTTTTTATAGGCCAGCAGGGTGTCAAAGGCGGGGCCCGCCATATTTGGCGTGAGTTCCACCGAGGCGTTGGCTTCACCTGCTATCATCGCCTTGAATATATCCGGCACGCCGTCGATGGAGATGATCTTGATATCCTTGCCCGGTTTGAGCCCGGCTTCCTTGATGGCCTGAATGGCCCCGATGGCCATGTCATCGTTGTGGGCGTAGACGGCGCAAATATTCTTGCCGCCGTTTTCCGCCTTGATGAAGCTCTCCATCACCTCCTTGCCCTTGCTGCGGGTGAAGTCGCCGGACTGGGTGCGGATGATCTTGATGGTGGGCACGGCCGCGACGGTATCGAGGAAGCCCTTCTTGCGGTCCAGCGCCACGCTGGCCCCGACGGTGCCTTGCAATTCAACGACGTTGCAGGGCTTGCCATCCTGCTGCTTGATGAGCCAGTTGGCCGCCACCGCCCCTTCGTGGACGCTGTCTGCGGCGACGCCCGTCATGAAGAGGGAGTCGTCCTTGACCGTGATATTGCGATCCAGCAGGAACACGGGGATCTCGGCCTCTTTTGCTTCCTGCAATACCGGGTCCCAGCCTGTCTGCACCACGGGGGCAATAAAGATGGCGTCCACGCCCTGGGCAATAAAGGAGCGAATGGCCTTGATCTGGTTCTCCTGTTTCTGCTGGGCATCGGCAATCTTCAGGGTAATGCCGCGTTTCTGTGCCTCGCTCTTGGCCACCGAGGTTTCTGCCGCCCGCCAGCCGGACTCAGACCCTATTTGGGAGAACCCCACCGTCATGTCCGCAGAATAAGCGGAGGCAGAGAGAATAAGGGTGCTGATAATGCCCGCCAGTTTCACTTTCTTATACATGTGACACTCCTTTGTGATGCATGGTGAAATAAACCGGAACGCGTCAGGTTTTTATTGTTCGGGTCAAGGTTATAGGCTCGCGGATTTAACGACGGGAGGTGGCTCACAGAAAGTTTTCAGCAGCACGATGCTTCATACAAACAGCAGAAGAGTTCATACCTCAGGTGGGGGCAGTATTGATTTATCTGCATATTTATTTTTGTCGGCGACCATTGTGTCCAGAATGCAGCCTGGCTCGCCCGCGTCTTTCGCTCCGGCACCGTGTCTGACGCACAGCCTTAGCTCCATCACGGGACAGAGGGACACAGAGGGGGGCCACCCCGCCAGCGGCGAGGCGGGGTCAGGGCGCTGGGTCAGGGTTGGGCCCGTCTGCTCTCAGTGCGCACCGCCGCCAGCAGGTAATCCACGAAGGCCCGCACCCGGGCAGAGAGGTGGCGATGCTGGGGATAGAGGGCATAGAAGGGGCGGGAGCGCCCCGCAAAGGGGGTCATCACCTCGACCAGCTTGCCTTGCAAGAGCGCCTCTTGCGCCACGAAATGGTAGATCTGGAACAGACCGCCGCCCGCCACCGCCCAGCCCAGACCCGCCAGCACGTCGTCCAGCACCCGCTGCCGGCTGTGCACCTGAAGATCGACGGGGGCTCCCTGCTCGTCCACAAACTGCCAGGGGAAGGGGCGACCCGTACTCGGGGTGATGAACTGGATCAGATCGTGCTGCGGCAGGGTGGCCAGGGTGGTCGGCGCGGGGCGACGGGCTGCGTAGGCGGGGGCGCAGAAGACCCCTAGGCTGGCATCCTCCAGCTTGCGGGCGATCACCCGGGAGTCGCGGGGCTCCCCCAGACGAATGGCGAGATCGTAGCCATCCTCCACGAAGTCGATGTTTCTGTTGGAGACGTTGAGCTCCAGCTCGACCTCGGGATAAGCCGCCATGAAACCTGGCAGCAGGGGCACCAGACGGTGGTGGGCATAGACGGTGCCCACGCTGATGCGCAGCACCCCCTTGGGGTGGCGCTGGCGGCCGGTGATGGCCCGCTCGGCCTCGGCGATTTGCTCCAGCGCCTGCTGGCACTGATCCCGATAGAGTTCCCCGTCGTGGGTGAGGCGCACGCTGCGTGTGGTGCGATGGAAGAGTTTGACACCGAGCCTGGCCTCGAGCCGCTGGATGGAGCGGCTCACCGAGGCGGGCGTCACCCCCAGCACCTGAGCCGTGGCGGTAAAGCTGCCAAGTTCGGCCGCCTTGCAAAAGAGCTCTATGGTGCCGAGCTGGACGGGGTCGAAGGCACGGGACATATGTTCATCCATGTAAATAAACAAGTTCAATGGCGTGAGTTTATTCGCCTGTGGGTAATCAGTAAATTCGTCATCCAACGCGGCACCCTTGCCGCACAAACGATCACTGCCATCAGAAGGAAGATCACGATGAAGAACACCCTCAAGGCCTTGCTGGCCTCACTGCTGCTGGCGACCTCCGCTGTGGCCAGCGCCGCTTCGAAAGGCGAGATCCTGGTGCTGCTCTCGAGCGAGACCGAGCTGCCGCTTCAGGGGGGCAAGCACTTTACCTCCGGCTTCTATCTCAATGAGCTGGGTGTCCCTGCCGCCGCCCTGCTGGAGGCCGGCTACACCCTGACCCCGGTGACCCCGAGAGGGAACCGGCCGGAGGCCGACAAGGGCTCCGTCGATCCCCGGTACTTCGGCGGCAACCCGCAGGAGATGGGACGCATCGGCGCCGTGGTGGACGGCCTGCTCACCCCCGGCAAGGTGCTCTCCCTGAAGGAGGTGCTGCAATCCGGTCCCGAGCGCTATGCCGGCCTCTTCATTCCCGGTGGCCACGCCCCCCTCATCGATCTCGCGAAGGATCCCGAGGTGGGCACTTTGCTGCGCCACTTCCATGACAACCGCAAACCCACGGCGGCCATCTGCCACGGCCCCATCGCGCTGCTGGCGGCGCAGGCGGATCCGGCCGGGTTCGAGCAGTCTGTCATCGCAGGCAAGGCGGACGGTGCCAGGGAGTGGATCTATGACGGTTACAGGATGACCATCTTCTCCGATGAGGAAGAGGCGGTGTTCGAAGGCTCGCTCCAGGGCAACAAGCTGCGCTACTACCCGGCGCAGGCCATGGCACAAGCCGGTGGCAAGATGCAGTTCGTCGCCCCCTGGCAGCCCGGCGTGGTGATCGATCGCGAGCTCATCACAGGCCAGAATCCCTTCTCCGACCACGCACTGGCGAGCGCCTTCATCGCGGCGCTGGACAAACAGCGAGGGGCAGACTGACGTCATTCAGGGAGTCAGATCCCGACATCCATGTGCAGGCAGCCCCGGGCGGGCTGCCTTTTTCATGCCTCGGCCTGGGCGAGAAACGCCTTCATGGCGGGGGTGACACTGTGCTTGCGGGTGATGAAAGCGATGGTGCCGGCGCTCGTATCGCTCAAGGGGTGGCAGGGCAGCTGGAACAGCCGCCTGGCGGTGGCGGCGATGCCGGCGCTGACCACGGCGCGGCCGAGCCCGTGGCTCACCCCGTTGACCAGGTGGAACAGGGAGTCGGTCTCCAGCACCACCCGCAGGCTGAGCTGCTGGCGGGCGGCCGCGTCATCGAGGTAGCGGCGAAACTGCATGGTG
>NZ_CDDD01000052.1 GCF_000820165.1 Aeromonas taiwanensis | reverse complement strand
GTCATGGTGCTCGCGGTGGACGCGATTAGGTTGCGTGCCGGGGCCGGATTTGAGGCGACGACCTTCGGGTTATGAGCCCGACGAGCTACCGAGCTGCTCCACCCCGCGTCCGAATTGTACTGCCGTCGCAAGAGGCGGAGCGGGTTGCGCCTTGCTGGCTTGGTGTCCACCGCCGGGCGTTGGCCTTGCCATGGACACAAAGAAGTTGGTTGCGGGGGCCGGATTTGAACCGACGACCTTCGGGTTATGAGCCCGACGAGCTACCGAGCTGCTCCACCCCGCGTCCGAATTGTACTGCCACCACAAGAGACAGAGCAGTTGTCCCTTGCTGTCTTCGTCTCCACCGCCAGGCGCTGCCTTGCCATGGACACAAATAAGTTGGTTGCGGGGGCCGGATTTGAACCGACGACCTTCGGGTTATGAGCCCGACGAGCTACCGAGCTGCTCCACCCCGCGTCCGAATTGTACTGCCACCACAAGAAGCAGAGCAGTTGCCCCTTGCTGTCTTTGTCTCCACCGCAGGCGCTAGCGCTTGCCATGGACACAAATAAGTTGGTTGCGGGGGCCGGATTTGAACCGACGACCTTCGGGTTATGAGCCCGACGAGCTACCGAGCTGCTCCACCCCGCGTCCGAATTGAACTGCCATCACAAGAGACAGAGCAGTTGCCCCTTGCTGTCTTCGTCTCCACCGCCAGGCGTTTGCCTTGCCATGGACACAAATAAGTTGGTTGCGGGGGCCGGATTTGAACCGACGACCTTCGGGTTATGAGCCCGACGAGCTACCGAGCTGCTCCACCCCGCGTCCGAATTGTACTGCCACCACAAGAGACAGAGCAGTTGCCCCTTGCTGTCTTCGTCTCCACCGCCAGGCGTTTGCCTTGCCATGGACACAAATAGTTGGTTGCGGGGGCCGGATTTGAACCGACGACCTTCGGGTTATGAGCCCGACGAGCTACCGAGCTGCTCCACCCCGCGTCCGAATTGTATTGCCACCACAAAAAGCAGAGCAGTTGCCTTTTGCTGTCTTCGTCTCCATCGCAGGCGCTAGCGCTTGCCATGAACACAAATAGTTGGTTGCGGGGGCCGGATTTGAACCGACGACCTTCGGGTTATGAGCCCGACGAGCTACCGAGCTGCTCCACCCCGCGTCCGAGGTCGCCCATAATAGGCGCCAACGCTGAGATTGCAAGTAAATATCCTAAAAAAAGTTTATTCGAAGATTAAACCGTCACATGCTGTTTTCTTTTGCAACAAATCGCAGTTTTATCAGGCAACTAGCCACTTCCTCCTCTCCTGCAGCCCCCTTCCCCTGCTAAAGACGGGCCTCCAATCCGCCCTCACTCCCGCCGCCGACCATAAAAAAGCCCGCATCATGAGGTGCGGGCTCTGCGCGGGTCCTGCTATCCGTGGGCTCAGGCCAGCTGGTGCAGCACGCTGGTCGCCGCAATCTGGGCGATGATGAGGCCGCACAGGGTCACGGAGAGCACCACGGGGGCCGTCTCCTGCTGACGATAGAGGGGGCTGAACCAGAGCAGCAGGGCGGCGACCAGCAGACCGGCCTGGGTCAGCACACCCGGGATCAGCGCATCCAGCCCGGCATTGCTCCCCTGCCAGGCCACCAGCACCGCCAGCCAGATAAGACTCAGGATGGCGGCCACCAGGCCAGCCAGGGGCAGCAGCAGGTTGAAGGCCTGCAGACGATGGCGGGCGCGCAGCAGCATCAGGTGGGCAAAGGCCGCCCCCAGCAACACCATCTGCAGCAGGCCGCCAAGCCAGCCCTGGATCTGCAGCAGGCCCACCCCATAGAGGGCGAGCGGCAGGGCGGGCAGCCACAGCAGGCGGGCGGAAATGGCGCGCTTGCCCTCGAGGCGGGACTGGGCCATCGACAGCGCGATGCCCAGCACCAGGGCCGCGCCCCCGCTCCAGATGACCCACCCCGTCACCCTGGCCTCCACCGCCAGCATCAGGGAAAGTCCGGTGATGACCCAGACGGAGAAGATCTGGGTGGTGATCCGCGAGCGCTGACCCGGGCAGAGGTCGCCGCGCCACAGGACGATCCCGAGGGCGATCAGGGCACCCAGGGCCATCAGCCCGGTCAGGGGGAAGAGCCAAAAAGGAAGTTGGACGAACATAGGGTCTCCGGGAACTGTCTGGATCCGGGCGCAGGTGGCGCCCGTCACGTGTTAAGAGGCAGGGAGTATATCCAAACTCCCCCCGGTTCCCAACGCCGTGGGCTCAGCTTTGCCCGCGGGCCAGTGCGACCACCCGGGCGAACATCTGACGCAGCACCGGCGGGATGTGCTCACCACCGAGGCGCTCCGCCTCCTCCACCACCGCCAGAGCCATGCCGGGCTTGCTGCGATGGTGGATGGCCTTGGCGATAATGCGCCCGGCGTTCAGGGTGGAGCGCCCGCCCACCCCGGCCTCGCGCCGGAACACCCCTTCGAACCCGTTCTGGTAGAGGTAGTGCTCTATGTCCGCCGCCGGCAGCTGGGTCAGCCGGTCCCGCTCGCGCTCCCCCTTGAGCAGGGAGCGGGCGGAGCTTGCATACTTGGCTCCTGCCTCGTCACCGTCGGTGAGCAGGTGCCACTCAATGCCGAAGTCCCGGGCCACCTTGATGAGGGGGGCCTGGCCGCACTGGGCGAACTCGATGATGCGCACCCCTTCGGCCCGCAGGCTGTAGCCGCAGATCTGGGCGAGCTCGGAGAGCAGCCAGATCTCCGTCTCCCCCTCCACCAGCAGCCAGCAACGGGCGAACATCGACATGGGTCGGTTGATCCTCACGTGGAAGGCAATCTTGCGCAGATCGTCGCTGCTGTAGCGCTCCCCCCCCAGCTGGTGGCAGAGGATATCCTGCTGGCGGCGCACCAGACGGCGCACCTGGTTGAGGGGCAAGGAGGAGAGCAGGTCTCCCGAGTTGGTGGTGAGCAGCTTCTGGCCCGGCAGCTGTTCGAGCAGCCCCCAGGCCAGGGCCAGCATGGTGGGGTGCAGGCGGCTCTCGGGGTCTTCCAGCATCAATATGGGTCTGGCCCCCTCCTCCAGCTCCCGGTTGCCCCGGGCGTGGAGCAGCATGGCGGCCATGCCCGCCATGGCCAGTTGCAGCGCCCGGTTGTCGGCGTTGCGCAGCAGCACCTGCAGGTTGCCGGGATTGCGCAGGGTCATGGGGCGGTTGACGATCTCCCGCTGGCTGCGGGGCTTGTGCTTGATGGGCGCCAGGGCGCTGAAGTAGTGCTCCATCAACTGCTGCACCGCCTGCAGCGCCTCCTTGAGCTCGGGCTCCCCGATGCGCTGGGGCTCGTCGGTGAGCTTGCCGGCCAGCTCCCCCAGCCGCTGCTCGCACAGATCTCCCCAGGGCAGCCGCTCGACCCCCTCGCGGGCGGTACGGGCGTCCCGCAACCGGAATACCGGGTTCATGGTGATGAGCAGGCGCACCAGCTCGTCGTTGTTGTCCAGGGCCAGGCTCTTGCCGATACCGTCGAGAAAATCGTGGGTGGTGAGCACGCTGCCATCCTCCTGCAGCTCGGCGCTGGCGCGATAGTGCACCCGGTGGAACTTGTCCTTGTGGGGGATCCAGGCTGCCCCGAGCCGGGCCAGACGGCGGGAGTGCTGGCACATCTGGGGACGGTATTCGCTGAAGGTGAGCACCAGTTGCAGGGTGCGCGCGGGGGCCAGCTCGGGATCCTCGGGCTGATGGAAGTCATCGTGACCGAATTGATAGGGCTCGGCATCCCCCAGCAGACACCAGAGGGCCCGCAGCAGGCTGGACTTGCCCCAGGCGTTCTCGCCGATGAGCACAGTGGTGTTGTCCAGCCCGAGAGAGAGGCGATTTATTCCGCGAAAACCTTTGACTTCGATGCGTTCCAGAAACATGCAGCCATATCCAGTCCATCCTGATGGCGCAATAGTGGCAAAGTTGCCGGAAAAATCCTACCGGGACGGGGCGTTTTCAGCGGGAACTGTGAGGAACGAGAGGTTCGGGGGGCGTGGGCAGGCTGGCGCGATCCTGGGGGGCATTCCAGTGGCTGAACCAGAGGTGACGGGTACGGATCTGACGTTTGCGATGATTCAATGGGCTTTCCTTTCAGTGGACAAGAGACAGAGGGTACACCTCTTTTGCCCAGAGTCTCAGGGTTATCTGTGACAGGAGAATGACAGCTGGGCGCGCCATTGGCCCGGGCTCAGGCCGAAGGCCTCCCGGAAGCGATTGCCGAAGTGGGCCTGGGAGGAGAAGCCGCACTGCACGGCGATGCTGGCCAGGGGGTCGCTCCCCGCCAGCAGCTGCTTGGCCCGCTTGAGCCGCAGCCCCAGCAGGTAGCGGTGAGGCGGGCAGCCCAGGCTCTGGCCAAACATCCGGGCGAAGTGGTATTCGCTCAGGCCCGCCTCCCGGGCGAGATCCCCCAGGGAGACCGGCTCGGCCAGATGCGCCACCAGATACTCCTGCACCCGCCGCACCACGGCGGGCGCGAGCCCCCCCCTCACCTCCGGCAGGCCGGGGGCTTCCCGGGTATGGTGGCGGTAGGCGTGCAGCATCAGCATCCAGGCGCCGTGGGAGAGCGCCATGCGATCCACGCCGTGCTGCCAGTCGAGCTGCATCAGTTGCCCCTGCACCAGGGCCGCCGCCAGGGGATCGTCGATGAAGGTCTTGTCTTCCAGCTGCAGGTGACGCCCCTCCCTGTCGCACACCTGCTCGGCGATGCCGATGAGGTGCGCCGGGGTGAAATAGAGGTGGAAGAAACGAAACTCCTCGCGCACCAGCCACTCGGATCTGTGGTGATCCGGCATGATGCACACCTTGCCGGCACCGCCGTGGCCCCCGGGACCGTCGAGGCGTTCGGTCTGCTCGCCCCCCTGCAGATAGACGCTGATGGTGTGGTGACCCGGCTTGTGATAGCGGGTCTGATCGTAGCGGTTGCGCCAGCTGGCCACCCCGAGCCCGGGCTCCAGCCAGCAGGAGTCCTCCAGCCTGGCCCCGGTGCTGACCAGGGCGTCGAATACCCCCGCCAGCCTTGTTTGCTGCATGAGCGGCTGCGTGAGCTGTGGCATTGTCTGCTGCATGGAATGCTGCCCTCTGTCCTCCCAGGCCTGCGCCCGTCTCGTCTGCCGCCATCTTATCGCGCCTCATGGTCAAAGGCTGCGCCTCCTTGGAAAAAACCGCAAGATGGTGCAAGCCAGCGGCCGTCCGGCGGCCCATGCTGACCCCACGTCACTCTTTCTGCTTGTTGGTCACACCATGAATCTGATGCTCTATGTCTCCACCGTCCTCATCTGGGGCAGCACCTGGATTGCCATCGCCTGGCAGCTCGGCCCCATCCCCATCGAGGTCTCGGTGCTCTACCGCTTCGCCCTGGCGGCGCTGGCCCTGTTTGCCCTGCTCACGGTGAGCGGCAAGTTTCCGCGCCTGCCCTGGGCGGGCCAGCGTTACGCCGCCCTGCTCGGTGCCCTGCTCTTCTCCACCAATTTTCTCTGCTTCTACCACGCCACCCTCTATATCCCGAGTGGCATGTCGGCGGTGATCTTCGCCAGCGCCAGCATCTTCAACGGCCTCAACCTCTGGCTGTTCGAGGGCAAGCGCCCCGGTTTACGCTGGCTGCAAGGCTCCCTGCTGGGGCTCCTCGGCACCCTGCTGCTGTTCTGGCCCGTGCTCGTGGATGCGCAACTCGGTGCAAACGGCTGGAAGGGGCTGCTGTTTGCCTGCGCCGGCACCCTCTGCTTCTCGCTGGGCAACCTGGTCTCGGCCCGGGGCCAGCGCCAGGGCTATCACGTGCTGCAGATGGTGCCCTGGGGCATGGTCTACGGCGTGGTGCTACTGCTGGGCTGGGTCACGGTACTCGGTCAGTCCCTGACGCTGCCCACCGATCCTCGCTACCTCGCGGCCATGGTCTATCTGGCCATCTTCGGCTCCGTCATCGCCTTCACCGCCTACCTTACCCTGGTGGGGCGCATCGGCCCCAGCAAGGCGGCCTACGCCACCGTGCTCTTCCCCCTGGTTGCGCTGACCCTCTCCACCTTCTATGAAGGCTTCGTCTGGCAGACGGTCTCCATCGTCGGCGTGGTGGTGAGCCTCATCGGCAACCTGGTGATCTTCGCCCCGCCCGTCAAGGCGTGGCGCTGGCCGCTGGCACGGGCTACAAACGGTACTTGCCCCTGATGCCACCAGCCCCTAAGGTAACCGCTTTCAACAGACGAGGACGGGAGAGAGCATGTTACTGGAAGGGCTGGAAACACTCTGCCTGCTGGCGAGCGAGGGCACCATGGCCAAGGTCGCGAGCCGCCTCTATATCAGCCAGTCGGCGGTCAGCAAGCGCATCGCCCAGCTGGAGCAGCGCCTTGGCAAGAAGCTCGTCGAGCCGGATGGGCGCCACACCCGCCTCACTCCCCAGGCCAGGGAGCTGCTCACCCGGGTGGCCCCGAGCCTGGCCGAGATGAAGGGGGTGCTGACGGACAGCCAGATCCTCACCGACCAGACTCCCCTGCCCGTCGCCTGCTCCGAGACCCTGCTGGCGGGCTACCTCGCCCGCTTCATGCACGACTACCTCGAGCGTGATCCCCATATCGCCCTCTCCACCCACCACACGCCGGTGATCCTGGCCCGGGTGCGTGGCGGTGACGCCCTGCTCGGCATCTGCGCCGGGCGCCTGCCACCGGGGCACGGCCTGTGCACCGAACGACTGCTGGAGGAGCCCTTCTATCTGGTGGGCGATGATCAGGGGGAAACCAGAATCGGGGATCAGGAGGGGGAGCGCAGGATACTGACCATGGATCTGGAGAACCCCTCCAACCGCTACCTGCGCGAGCCGCTGGCGGCCCTCGGTCTGACGCCGGCCATGGAGCTCGACTCCTACCTGGCGCTGATCGAGCTGGCCAAGGCGGGCATTGGCCCCGTGCTGCTGCCCGCCGGCCTGCTGGCCCTGGTGGGCGAGCAGGGGACACGGGCCCGCCCCCTACCGGGGCTGGGGCGTCCGCTCCACCTGGTCTATCGACCAAACAGCCTCAAGCGCGATCGCATTGCCCGCCTGGTCCAGGCCCTGCAGGCCCATTTCCGGCAGCTGACGGCTCAGGGCTGAAAACAAGAGGGCCCGATCCAGCGGATCGGGCCCTCGTCATCTCGGGTGTCAGGATCAGCCCAGCCAGGCAAAGAGCTCGGGATACTGGCTCCACACCAGCTTGGCAGACATCAGGAGGGAGACGGTCACCAGCAGCGGCTTGATGAGCTTCACCCCCTTCTTGAGCACCAGCTTGGAGCCCATGCGGGCCCCGATGAACTGCCCCATCGCCATGCACAGGCCCACGCTCCACACCACCTTGCCCCCCAGGGTGAAGAACAGCAGGGAGGCGATGTTGGAGGTGAAGTTGAGCAGCTTGGTGTGGGCGGTGGCCCGCGCCATGCCAAAGCCCGCCAGGGCCACGAAGCCGATGGCAAAAAACGACCCTGTGCCCGGCCCGAAGAAGCCGTCATAAAAGCCCACGCCCCCGCCCACCAGCAGGGCGAACGCCATGGGGGTGAGGCGGCGCTGGCTCTCCGCATCGCTCACCCGGGGGGAGAAGTAGAAGTAGCAGGCGAACGCCATCAGCAGGAAGGGGAGCAACCGCTCCAGGATGGCGGCATCTATGGTCTGTACCGCCAGGGTGCCGATGGCCGCGCCGATGAAGGTGCAGATGACCGCTGGCCAGATGATGGCCCACTCCAGCAGCCCCTTGCGGGCATAGAACCAGGTGGCGGAGAAGGAGCCGAAGCTGCTCTGCAGCTTGTTGGTGCCGAGCACCAGGGCCGGCGGCATGCCGGTGGCCAGCAGGGCCGGCACCGTCAGGAGACCACCGCCCCCGGCGATGGCGTCGATAAAGCCGGCGATGAGGGCCACCCCGAACAGGGCGACCAGGGTGAACAGTTCCAGTTCCATCCATAGACCTCGTGTGATGGGCCGCCCGCAACCACGCCGGGGCCCTGTATGAGCACAATGCAGGACGCTATCCTAGCGACCGCGGGCTCATGAGGCCAACGAAACAGTGGCAGCCAATTGATTCCTTATTTTCATCAATCAAGTACAAGAGGCTGGCTGCCTCTTGATGGCCTCCAGCCCCTGCAGCAGCGGGGTTTCATCCTCGCCGGGGGCACGGCTGACCCGGCCCGCCATGTAGCGGCTGCTGAAGAGGATTAATCCAGGGCGGCAGCCTGCTCCTTGATGGCCTCGAGCCCTTGCAGCAACGGTGTCTCGTCATCCCCCGGCGCCCGGCTTACCCGGCCCGCCATATAGCGGCTGCTGAAGAGATTGAACCAGAGCTGCAGCGCCTGACCGGCCTGCAGCTCCCCGGCCACCTCCAGCACGCAGGCGGCCACCTCGGCGGTGCACAGGTGCTCGTCGCTGTGGGCGACCCGCATGCCGTAGGTGGAGAGCGCATCGGGCTTGATGGCGAGCACCGGGAAGCCGTCGAGGTAGGGGCTCTTGTTGAACATCTTGCGCGCCTCGGGCCAGGTGCCGTCCAGCAGGATGAAGAGCGGCTTCTTGCCGGGGGCCGGTGTCACCACAGAAGTGAGCCGGGTCGGCTCCTTTTCGCAGGCGGGGAAGACCACGTAGGGCTGCCAGGCGGGATCCGCCAGCAGCGCTAGCAGCTCGGGATGGGGCTCGGTACGCGACCAGAGAAACGCCCAGGTGGTGTCCGGCAGCACGTCGGCGATGAGGCGCCCGGTGTTGGAGGGCTTCATGGGCTCGCTGTCATACATCATCAGGCAGAAACCGGCCTTCGCCTTGAGGGCGGGGCGCCAGTCGCAGGCACACCAGTCGTGGCGCAGCTGGCAGGCGTCGCAGCGCGGCACGCTGCCGCCACGGGCAAGGAAGGGGCGGGTCGAGACGCTCTTGCGCCACAGGCGCAGGCGATTGACGGCGTGATCGGGAATGGGCTTCATGGAACGCGGCTCTGGCGGCGCCTGTGGCGGAATAAAAGGGGGCAGATTGTAACGGCGGGCGCCGCCTGCGGCAAGGCTTGCCAAGGGGCACACGGCCCCCCTTCCCTCACCCCGCACCTGCCGCGGCATCCCCATGATAAAGGGGCCCTGAGGCCCCTTCTGACAATGCGCTGCAA
Organism: Aeromonas taiwanensis; assembly: GCF_000820165.1. Classification (GTDB taxonomy): domain Bacteria; phylum Pseudomonadota; class Gammaproteobacteria; order Enterobacterales; family Aeromonadaceae; genus Aeromonas; species Aeromonas taiwanensis. The sequence continues at coordinate 22,888 of NZ_CDDD01000052.1, read as the reverse complement.
CCGGATCTGGCCCCGGCGTCAGACCGCCTTGCGCAGGATCCGCTCCAGGTAGTCGGCAAAGCGGTGGCCGTGATGCTCCAGCAGTTTCGGGAACATGGAGATGGAGGTCATGCCCGGGAAGGTGTTGATCTCGTTGAGCAGGATTTCCCCCTCTTCGGTCAGGAAGAAGTCGATGCGCGACAGATGGGTCAGCTTGAGCTGGCGGAACGCCTTCAAGGCATACTCGTGGATGGCATCGGCCTGCGCCTGGGTCAGCCCTTCGGCCTTGAGCGCGGTCTCGGTGTGGCTGGCGCTGCTGTACTTCTCTTCATAGGTGTAGAACTTGTCCTGGGGCACGCAGATCTCCCCGGGATAGGTGGCCACCAGCTCGTCGCCGTACTGGTAGACCGCCACTTCCAGCTCGCGGGGCTTGACCGCTTTCTCGATCAGCACCTGCTCGGAGTAGCCGAAGGCATCCTTGATCCCCTGCACCAGATCCGCCTCGTTGCTGGCGGAGTAGCAGCCGACAGAGGAGCCTTGCGAAGCCGCCTTGATGAAGACCTTGCCCCACTTGGCCAGAGCCGCCTTCGCCTCGCTCACCGCCTCCTCGCTCTGCTCGGTCAGGAACAGATAGGGGGTGTTGGGGATGCCAATGGCGGAGAGCCACAGCTTGGTGCTGATCTTGTTGAAGCAGATCTTGCTCGCCTCGGCGTCGCAGCCGAGGTAGGGCAGCCCCGCCAGCTCGAGGAAGGATTGCAGATCCCCGGTCTCGCCCGGGTAGCCGTGGATGCAGGGCACCACGTAATCCACCGGACGGGCCACGCTGTCAAAGGAGAGCAGCTTGTCCAACCCCAGCTTGCACTCGCGGCCATCGGCAGAGAGCCAGCGATCGGCGAACATCTCGACCCGGGTCACTTCCACACCGGGCAGGAGCCCCAGCTGTTTTTCGAGGAAATTGGCGCTGCGCAGAGACACTTCGTGCTCGGAGCCACCGCCGCCGCACAGCAGCAAGACATGCATGTTCTTCATTAGATGTGATCCCTTGGGAGAAGCGGCTTCGTCATCACCCTGTAAAAAACCAACCGAAGAGCCTGTTCACCCTCCTCCTGCGTGGGCAGGGGGAGGCGCGAGCATGTTCCCATCACAGGACGAAGCCGGAAACGAACATAAGTGCGGGCAGTGTAGCAAGGGAGGGGAAGCCTTGTCAGCCGATGGGACCGCCCTCCCCCCCTCCTGACCCGTATAAAGTGTCCCGCCGTGTCAGATACTGGACGAAATGCGCTCAGCGAGGCGGATCGACCCGCCCGGCGCCATTGCCGTTGACCCGGAACCAGCCAGCGATGCTGTAACGCTCCTCGCTTGCGGGCAGTACCTCGTGGGGAAACTCCTCCGACAGGAACAATACCAGCCTCCCCCCCTGGGGAGAGACGTCCATCAGGAACTGCTCGTCGTCGCCATAGACCCGTAATATTCCCCCCGCTTCTGGCTGCCAGTCGTTGTTCAGGTAGAACACCGAGGTGAGGCGGCGGTTGGAGCGCCCGGCGAAGGCGTCGCGGTGGGTGGCATAGAAGTCGCCGCGCCGGTAGCGGGCGAAGTGCGCCTCGTAGTCGAACAGCCCCAGCATCAGGCTGCGGTTCGCCGCCAGGCGCAGGGACTCCATGCGCGCCAGGTAATCCGCCACCGGCGCGCCGAGGGAGGCGTCCAGCCAGTGGATCTGATCCCGGCGAATGTCGCGGTTGTCCTGGTGCAGGGTATCGCGGCCGATCCCCGCCGGTCGCCACTCGTCCGGCAGGCAGGCCTTGAGGGCATCCACCTCGGCGGCGGTTAAAAAATCGTCCACTATCACCCATCCCCGGGTGTAAATGGCATCCATGACGGCTTGATAGTCCAAGATAGGCTCGCAGCGAGGGAAGAGAGTGCGCTTTTTAGCGACTTCGGCTCACCGGCACAAACCGGATTGCTTCTCCTGAGAAGTCCCGCCATCAATATGACCCGGGGCCCACCGCTCCTTCTTCCCCTTGCTCCCCGGCGCCTGGCCCGCTAACGTGCAGGAAGCCCCGCGGGGCGCCTTGTCTTTCATCTCAGGAGAGTGCCATGCCCTTGCCCCCTATTCCCCTGCAACGCCTCGACGGCACGGCTTGCTCCACCGGCGATCTGCAGGGGCGGGTCGTGCTGGTGGTCAACGTGGCCAGCCGCTGCGGGTTCACCCCCCAATACACCGGGCTTGAGGCCCTCTATCGCCAGTTCGGTCCGCAAGGCTTCGAGATCCTGGGCTTTCCCTGCGATCAGTTCGGCCACCAGGAGCCGGGGGATGCCGAGGAGATCGCCCGTTTCTGCGCCATCGACTACCCGGTCAGCTTCCCCCTGATGGCGAAATGCGAGGTCAACGGCGCCCGGGCTCACCCCTTCTATCGCTGGCTCAAGCAGCAAAAGCCCGGCCTGCTCGGCAGCGAGGCCATCAAGTGGAACTTCACCAAGTTCCTCATTGACCGGGAAGGCCGGGTGGTGGGCCGCTTCGCCCCCCAGACCAAGCCGGAGGATCTGGCCCAGGCCATAAAAGCGCTGCTCTGATCCCTTGCAAGGAGCTGGCAGGGGGCGCGCATCGCCCCTCCAGCCTCCACCTTTTCCATGACGACACACACCCTGCCGCGCCCATCTGCGACGCCGCTACTGCGCGTGCGCCTCGCTTCTGCTATATTACGCGCCCACTGTCTCTTGTGTGGTCGCCCCGCCGGACGGGCCCAGCCCTTCCCCCTGCGACCCACCTTAATTTTCATGCCGTGACGGGCCAAGGCCGTCGTCACCCGTTGAGCCCAAGGCTCGGAGTGTCCCTCGAAGATGTCATTCAATGAACTGGGTCTGTCCCCGCACATCCTGCGGGCCGTCAAGGAGCTGGGTTATGAAGAGCCCACCCCCATCCAGCAGCAAGCCATTCCCGCCATCCTGGCCGGGCAGGACGTGCTGGGCGGCGCCCAGACAGGCACAGGCAAGACGGCCGGTTTCACCCTGCCCATGCTCCATCGTCTGCTGGCCAACCACGGCCGTGGCGGTCGCCGCCAGGTACGCGCCCTGGTGCTGACCCCGACCCGGGAGCTGGCTGCCCAGGTGGGCGAGAGCATCATCAAGTACGCCCACCACCTGCCGTTTCGAACCCTGATCGCCTATGGTGGCGTCAGCATCAAGCCGAACCTGGACGCCATCAAGCTCGGGGTCGACATCCTGGTCGCCACCCCGGGCCGTCTGCTGGATCTGCTGACCCAGGGGGCACTGACCCTGAGCGCCCTGGAGCTGCTGGTGCTGGATGAAGCGGATCGCATGCTCGACATGGGCTTCATCACCGACATCCGCCGCATCATGAAGGCGCTGCCGGACGAGCGTCAGACCCTGCTCTTCTCCGCCACCTTCTCCAATGACATCAAGGCGCTGGCGGACGATCTGCTCAAGGATCCCACCCTCATCGAGGTGGATCCCAGCAACACCGCCGCCGAGCAGGTGACCCAGCGCATCATCCAGGTCGATCGGGAACGCCGCCGGGAGATGCTCTCCCACATGATCGGCCGTGGCAACTGGCAGCGGGTGCTGGTGTTCGTGCGCACCAAGCAGATCGCCGACAGGCTCGCCCAGCAGATGCAGAAAGACGGTCTGGACACCGTCGCCATCCACGGCGACAAGAGCCAGGGGGCCCGCAACCGGGCGCTGGCCGATTTCCGCGAGGGCAAGGTGCGGGTGCTGGTCGCCACCGACATCGCCGCCCGGGGCCTGGACATCGATCAGCTGCCCCACGTGATCAACTTCGAGCTGCCCCAGATGGCGGAGGATTACATCCACCGCATCGGCCGTACCGGCCGCGCCGGGCGCGGTGGTGAGGCCATCTCCCTGGTGAGCCAGGACGAGCTCGGTCAGCTCAAGTCCATCGAGGCGCTGATCGGCCAATCCCTCTCCGTCGAGATCATGGAAGGGTACGAGCCGAGCGGCAAGCCGAGCCGCCAGACCCTGCCCGGCAGCAAGCCGGTGCAAAACCCGCCCCGCGCCCGTGGCGCCGCCAACGCCAAGGGTGGCAAGGGCAAGCCCGCCGCCGGCAAAGGCAAGGGGGATGGCGCCAAGAAGCCGACCCAGTCTCCTCAAAACAAGTCCCGCAAGCGGGAAGTGGTGGGCGAGGACATCGGTTTCGCCCCCATGCGCCGCCTGCCCAGGGCCGAACGAGGCGACTACCAGGACAACTCCAACGAGGAGTGATCCCGCGCACCGACGCCATCATGAAAAAACCGCCCTCGGGCGGTTTTTTACTGGATCTGGGCATCCCTTGTCGGGGTCTCTGTTCCTCTCATCCGGTGTTCACTCAATGGGCTACTCGCCCGAAACCGGCCCGGCGGCCATGGCATCGACCTTTCTGATGACAAACCCTCTCTCGATACCGGCCTTGAAGCCCAGCTTTTCATACAGACGGTGAGCCCCTTCGCGCCCCTCCCCCGACAGCAGCATCACCTTGTAGCAATCCAGCTCCCAGGCCAGGGCAAGCGCCCGCTCAAGCACCCTCTGGCTTAGGCCCTGGCGCCGAAAGCGCGCTGCCGTGACCACGTGCTCGATGATGCCGAACGGCCTACCACCATTGGTCAGGGTCGCAATCACGCCAAGCTGGCAGGTGGCGGCCAGCTGGCCATCCACCTCCGCCACCAGGATCCGCAGGTGTGGTTGCGCCAGCACCGCCGCCAGGGCTGCACGGGCAGATTCCGGTGCCAGCAGTGGATCCTGGGGGCGCAATTCACGATAGAGGGCCAGCAGACCGGCCACATCCTGCGGGGTACAGGCCCTGATCACCGTCATCGTTCTTCTCCTTGACACTGGGGCTACGCCATCTCACGCCTCGCGGGGAGCGAACATGATGATGGCCATGCCCGTCAGGGCAACACCCGATCCCACCCAGTCCCACAACGTGGGTCTGATGCCATCCACCAGCCAGAGCCAGAGGATGGCCACGAAGATATAGACGCCGCCATAGGCCGCATAGACGCGACCGGCGGCGGTCGGGTGCAGGGAGAGCAGCCAGGCGAACAGGGCCAGGCTGACACCCGCCGGTAACAGCAGCCAGGCGCTGCGTCCCTGGGTCAGCCAGAGATAGGGCAGATAGCACCCCAGGATCTCGGCCAGCGCCGTCACCAGAAACAACCCCATGGTTTTCAACTCGAGCATCGACTACCCCGTTTCCCGGTAAAAACGGCAATGGTAAGCCAAATCCCCGGACCAGGTAAGAGAGGCGCTCGCCTTGCGGGCTCAGCAACACCGGGGGCTAGCCCCCGGATTCACGACAGACGTGCCTCAGCGGGTCTTGACCGCCTGGAGCAGGGCCGAGACGTCGGCGCCGAAGCGACGGGTGCGGATGGCCTCGCGAATATCCGCCTCGCCGTAGCTACTGCCCGGATAGACCACCACGCAGGCGGTGTCGCCGGGTCTCAGGAAGTGGGTCTCGCCGAAGGGGGTGTAGCGGGTGGCGCCTATGCTGATGAGGGCATGGGCCGGGCGCCCCGCCTGGGCCAGCAGCCCCTGGATGTGCTCGGCCGGTCCCTCGTCCTGCTGATGGTTGAACTTGTCGATGGCCCAGCTCAGCAACTGGTCGTGGAAGTAGCTGTAATCCACCGCCGCGCTGTCGACCCCGTAGGGGTGCAGCTCGCCGTCGCGCTCCAGATAGCAGGCGATGCGGTAGTCATCGAGCTCGCAACCCGCCCCGAAGTGGGAGAGCGGCAGCAGCTGCTCCGCCAGTCCCTTGCTCTCTGCGCCCCAGTTCTTCTTCTCGCTGATCTTCTTCGCGTTGGGGCGGCGGATGGAGCAGTCGTTGTAGGCGCCGAACGCCAGAGGGCGGATGGCCACTACCTGCTCCCCCGCGTACTCCAGCTCGCACCAGAGCGCCACTTCCGGCTCGATCTGCACCTTCTCGTCCCCGCTCACCGCCGCCTCGGGCAGGAAGATGGCCTCGCCGCTCAGGGGAAAGACCCCGAGCTGACCAGGATGGGACGGCACGTAGAAGGGGAACAGCGCCTTGGGGGCCACCTTGTCGGCAACCTGGACGGCGACGAAGTCCGCCGCCTCCCCCGCCTGCTCCAGGTGACCGGCGAAGTTGCCCGCCACCCCCAATCCGATAAAGGGGGTCAATGTGGTGATCTGCATCTGTGGCTCCACTGGCGCGGCCGGTGCCGCCGCCTCGTTGTCATTGTTCAGGGGCGGAAAATACCGCCAAAGAGGGAGCTCATTAGAGCACAGCCCCCGGCCCGCGCCCAGAAAGCCGGCGGCAAGCTGTGCGCCAGGACGGATTTTCCCTCGCCAGATGGTCATAAAACACGCTGTCGACCCCAAGCTGTGATCCCGGTGCTTGGGCGGGGCCGGCGCTTTTGCTAGTCTGCTCCATTCCGTTGCCGTTTGAGTGCCGACACATGGCCGTGACTACACATTTTCAGGGGCGCTTCGAGGTGGAGTTCAAATACCGCCTGGAGAACAGCGCAGCCTTTTCCCGCGCCCTCGCGGCCCTCGGCCCCGAGGTGATGGTGGAAGGGGACCAGGAGCAGGACTGCTACTTCGACACGGCGGACGGCGCCCTCGCCCGGGAGGGCAAGAGCCTGGTGATCCGCACCATGCAAACTGCCGGCATCCGGCTCTGGATCGTGAAGGGGCCCGGCCCCGATCGCTGCGAGGCGGTCAATATCTCCGATGCCGACAAGGCCGCCAGCATGGTGCGCACCCTGGGCTACCAGCAGGTGCTGACCATCCACAAGCGGCGCAGCATCTATTTCGTCGGCCCTTTTCACATCACCCTGGATCACCTGGCGGGCGTCGGGGATTTTGCCGAGCTCGCCATTATGACCGACGACGAGGCCGCCCTGCCCGCCTATCGCGAGCAGTTGCTGGCTCTGGCCGCCAGGTTGGGGCTCGGCCCCGAGCAGCGGGAGAGCCGCTCCTACCGCACCCTGTGCGAGCCGCGGTCCTGATTTTGACAAGAGGAATCTGCCCATGATCGACAAACTCGCCTGGCTGACCTTCAAGGAGGGGCAACTGCTGTGCGCCCGCTCCCACGGCAAGGCCCTCTACTACATTCCGGGCGGCAAGCGCGAGCCGGGAGAGAGCGACGAGGCCGCCCTGGTGCGCGAAATCGAGGAGGAGCTGGCGGTGAGGCTCCACCGCGAGACCCTACGCCTGGCCTGTGAATTCAGCGCCCAGGCGGACGGCAAGCCGCAAGGGGTGATGGTGAACCTGCGCTGCTACACAGGCGAGGCTGACGGCACCCCCACTGCCTCGGCGGAGATCGCCGAGCTGCGCTGGCTGGACAGCCGCCACCAGGATCAGATCTCCCCCGTCTCCCGACTGCTGTTCCAGTGGTTGGCGGAGCAGGGGCTGATCCGCTAGGGCGCGGCCTTCTCGGGACAGGCACCGACCATCCCCTTTAATTGGCAACGAGAGAAAAGATGAGGAGAGTCAATGGAAATCATTGAGGTCGAGAGCACCAGAGGCATCAAGCCTGCGCTGATCACCCTGCTGCAAGATTGCGTGGCCAGCGGTGCATCTGTGGGCTTCCTGCCCCCCCTGCAGGAGGAGCAGGGGCTGGCGTACTGGCAAGGCATCGAGGGGGAGCTGGCCGAGGGGGTGCGCAAGCTCTGGGTGGCATTCGATCACCACCATCTGATCGGCGCCCTGCAGCTCTCCCTGTGCACCAAGGCCAACGGCGGGCACAGGGCCGAAGTGGAAAAGCTGATGGTCCACAGCCAGGCCCGTGGCAAGGGGGTCGGTCGCGCCCTCATGAACGCCATGGAGCAGGGAGCCCGCGATGCCAAACGCACGCTGCTGGTGCTGGATACCCGGGTCGGCGACGTGGCCTCCACCCTCTACCGCCAGCTCGGCTATCAGGAGGCCGGCCAGATCCCCGACTTCGCCCGCAACGCGGACGGCTCGCTGGCAGCCACCCAGTTCTTCTACAAGCAGCTCTGAGCCTAGCGCCATGATGGCGCCTCCGTCGCCGGCAAGTCCGCCTCAGGGCAGTGTTGTCGGCGGTGAGACTGATGGCCGGGATGCCATTTTTTCAATTGAACGTATTCAATCAGACCACCTTGGCAAGGAGCCATCATGATACTGGAAGTCGCCCATCTGCAGGTTATCCCGGGCCAGGCCACCGCCTTCGAGCAGGCCTTCGCCCATGCCCAGCGCATCATCAGCGCCATGCCGGGCTACGCCGGCCACCAGCTGCAGCGCGCCTTGAACGATCCCCATCACTACCTGCTGCTGGTCAACTGGCAGCGGCTCGAGGATCATACCGAAGGTTTCAGGGGCTCACCCCAGTACCAGGAGTGGAAAGCGCTGCTCCACCACTTCTACGACCCCTTCCCCAGCGTCCAGCATTTCGAGGGAGTACTCCCCTGATCAACGCCCGACCAGGGTGAGGGATCACGCCAGGGCGTCGGCCAGTCGCTCGGCCCTGTGGGCGATCACGGGATCGGCAAAAGCACCCTGCGCGGCGATCAGCTGCAGTTCGTAGGCATCCGCCTCCCAGGTCTGGCGTAGCACCGCATCCACCGCGGCATTGGTACGCTCAAACGCGCTCACCGCCTCGTGCCCCGCCTGCAGGTTGGCCAGCATCAGGGCGCTGATGAGATCCCCCACACCCACCGGCTGACGGGCAAAGTCGTAGAGCGGGCGGGAGATCAGATAGTCCCCCTGCGGGGTGGCCAGCAGCATCTCGAAACGCCCGGCCACGCTGGCGGCGCGGCCCAGGTGCTTGACCAGCACCATCTTCACCCCGCTTTCCAGCAGTTGATGAGCCGCGGCCCGGGTCTGGGCCAGGGTCGCCAGATGAACACCGCACAGGGTCTCCAGCTCCAGCAGGTTGGGGGCCATGATGTCCGCCACCGGCAGCGCCTTCTCCGCCAGGAAGCGGGTGACGCCGGGCGCCACTATGCAGCCCTTCTCCGGGTGACCCATGACGGGATCGCAGAAATAGAGGGCCGCCGGATTGGCGCTCTTCACCGCAGCCACCACCGCGAGGATCTCGTCCCCCTGCTCCGCCGACCCCAGGTAACCGCTCAGCACCGCGTCACAACGCCCCAGCACCTCGATATTCCCCAGCCCTTCACACAGGGCGCCGATGTGGCCCGCCGGCATCGCCATCCCCTGCCAGCCCGCCGCGTACTGGGTATGGTTGGAGAATTGCACAGTGTTGATGGGCCATACCTCCATGCCGAGGCGGCGCATGGGAAACACGGCGGCGCTGTTGCCGGCACAACCAAACACCACGTGGGACTGAATAGAGAGAATGCGCTTCATGGAGATCACCGCAGAGACGAGTCAGGAGAAAGGCGCAATATATAGGATGAAGATACGGCAGTTCCACCCTTGTGCAGCACAAAGCCTTATTTGGCTCAAGACTCGCCTGCCGACACCCTTTCTTGGGTGCGGCACACCGGATCCACAGAGCGCTCGAAGGTGTCATGTTGTAAAAGACAATTCTTGTTTGATGGCATATGCGGAGATAAAAACAGCAGCGCACCTGGTGATCGGCGCAAATCGCGATGGCAACGAGACCAGGCACGTCATCCTTCGGCTGCGGAGGTCATCGACCTGCTTGAGAGCTGAACAAGGAAAATTGTGGAGGATGGGAGCATGTGGAAAGCCTGGCGCTACGCGCACCCAAGGCGCCCGTTCGAGGGGACAGGGGTCGTGACGCTGGCAATACAGGGGGGTTGGCGACAAAGGATGTCCCCCACCCCTCCTCACTTCGTCCTGGATGGTGCCCTCTGCGAAAAGCGATACCGGGCGGCTTGGCCGCCCCATCGCAACAGGTTGCACGCGTCAGTGAAATCCTTGAAGCCCATGGAAAAAAGCCGCGAAAGGCTCTGGGGTCACAGGGGACAGGGCCAGCAGCCCTGCACCGACTCAGGTTCAGGGGCGGGCGAAGTGGTAGACCCACCCCTCGTCCAGCGCCAAGTCGGCCGCTGGCGGCACCAGGGGCGGCAGCAAAGTGACGTTCCCACCGGCCGCATATTGCAGTGCCATCAGGGCACAGAGGGCGGCATCGTAGGGATCGGTGCCCGGCACCAGGGAGGCCGGCAGATGGGGCTGCAACTCGGGCCGCACCGCGGAGGCCTTGCCCCCCACCTTGGCAAGCGCCGGATAGACCTCCAGCACGGCGCGCTGCGCCTCCCTTGCCAGCTTGGGTACCAGCTGCAGATCCCCAAGGCGCGGCAGCATGGAGAGCGCCAGGGTGGCATTGTTCCCGAGCCTGTCGAAAGTGGCCGACAGCGGTTTCTTGCCATATTGCTCGTATAGCCAGCGCTCGCAGTCCCGATAGGCATAGGGGTTGTCTATCTCCCGCTGGGGCACGGCGCACTCGCCCCCCTTCCCCGCCAGCAGCTCGCCGAGGGCCCGTGGAAATGCCAGGGGAGCGTCGATGCCGAGGGCGAGATGCGGGCAGGCGAGCACCTGCATCAGCACCATCTCGTCTTGTAGCGCCGGGCGCAGCAGGGCATCCAGATCCGGCGCCACCCGGGAGCTCAGCCGGAACAGGGGGGAGATGCCAAGCCAGTGAAGGCGCTGCTCGCGGGCCTGCCAGCCCACCACCGCCACCGCCTGGGCATTGCCCTGCCAGCCCCTCACATCCCAGCCGATGCCGATGGCATCCATGTGTTCCGTTGTCATGCCCCTGTCACCTCCACACACTATTGATTGAGCACAGGGTAATGACTGCCCCTCCTAAAGCAAGGGGCGACGGCACGGTTAGAAGGATTTCTTGAAGTTCACCAGAGGCAGGATGGGGAAGATGCCGTTCTCGGCGTAGTTGGCGAGGCCTATCTGCAGGCCATCGAGGTGCCGGGTGGCATTGACGAAGCCCAGCTGGAAGGTGGTGCGCTCGGCATAGTTGACGAAGCCGACGTTGGTCATGGCATTGCCCTGGGCGATGTTGACGGCCCCCCAGTTCACCCCTCTCACGTTGTTGGTCAGGTTGACGAAGCCGAGGTTGATCCCGGTGTCCTGTCCCTGGTGCCAGTTGACGGCGTTGATGGCGACCCCGCCAAACTGGTGACGCACCCGGGCGGCGCCGAAGAAGATGCCCAGCTGCAAGCCGGTGAACTGGTCCACGTCGGAGAGGGCGAATACCGGCAGGTCGATGCCCTTCACCTGGCCCGTGCGGCCATACAGGAAGGAGGCACGCGCCCCTTCCACATGGTGGGAGGCGGGCAGGTTGACACCGGGCAGGGAGATCTGGATAGGGGTGCTGGCCTGGGCCAGACCTGCGAGGAACAGGGTGCTGCCGCCGAGCAGCAAGGCAAGAGGCTTCATCGGGGCTTCCTTGAGAAGAGGAGTGTGGCGCAAGGGTACCAGCGCCTGACCGGCGGGACGAGGCCCCACCCCCTTCCCTGCGTCACCACTCGTCTGAATCCATGACCTGACCCGCTCGGCTGACAAAAAAATTCAAACAGAAATTAACATTTATGTCATTTACACCAAAGACGCTTTGGTTGCAGAATGCTCAAACGTGCGTTTGAACAGAGAAAGCGACACGTAAGACAGGGATGACGAGCTGTACCCGAAAGAAGGGTCAATTGACCCGCAACAACACTGTTCTGCCGAACTGGAGACCATGATGAATATGGACGTGATCAAGAGCTTTACCGAGCAGATGCAAGGCTTTGCCGCCCCCCTCACCCGCTACAACCAGCTGCTGGCCAGCAACATCGAACAGCTGACCCGGTTGCAACTGGCATCTGCCAATGCCTACGCCGAACTGGGGCTGAACCAGTTGCAGGCCGTAAGCAAGGTGCAAGATGCCCAGAGCCTGGCCGCCCTCGGCACCGTGCAACTGGAGAGCGCCAGCCAGCTCTCCCGCCAGATGCTGGATGACATCCAGAAGCTGAACGCCCTCGGCCTGCAGTTCAAGGAAGAGCTGGATGCCCTGACCGCAGACGGCATCAAGCAGAGCACGGGCAAGGCCTGATAACCCCTGGCTGCCCGTCCGGGCAGCCACATCTCCCCACGACGAGCGTGCGGGCCCCTGCCCGCCCCGGGTGTGGGTGAAGGAGAACCCATGAGCCAACCATCTTACGGCCCGCTGTTCGAGGCCCTGGCCCACTACAACGACAAGCTGCTGGCCATGGCCAGGGCCCAGACCGAACGCACCGCCCAGGCCCTGCTGCAGACCAATCTGGACGATCTGGGCAAGGTGCTGGAGCAAGGCAGCCAGCAACCCTGGCAGCTGATCAATGCCCAGATGAACTGGTGGCAGGATCAGCTCAAGCTGATGCAGCACACCCTGCTCAAGAGTGCAGGCCAGCCGAGCGAACCGGTGATCGCCCCGGATCGCAGCGATCGCCGCTTCAAGGCCGAGGCCTGGAGCGATCAACCCCTCTATGACTACCTCAAGCAATCCTATCTGCTGACCGCCAGACACCTGCTGGCCTCGGTGGATGCCCTGGATGGCGTGCCAGAGAAGAGCCGGGAGCGGCTGCGCTTCTTCACTCGCCAGTACATCAATGCCATGGCGCCCAGCAATTTCCTGGCCACCAACCCGGAACTGCTCAAGCTGACTCTGGAGTCCGACGGCCAGAACCTGGTGCGCGGCCTCGCACTCCTGGCCGAGGACCTTGAGCGCAGCGCCGATCACCTCAACATCCGCCTGACCGACGAGTCCGCCTTCGAGCTGGGGCGGGATCTGGCGACCACCCCGGGCCGGGTGGTACAGCGTACCGAGCTCTATGAGCTCATCCAGTACAGCCCGACCACGGAGACGGTGGGCAAGATGCCGGTGCTGATCGTGCCCCCCTTCATCAACAAGTACTACATCATGGACATGCGGCCCCAGAACTCCCTGGTCGCCTGGCTGGTCGCCCAGGGCCAGACGGTGTTCATGATCTCCTGGCGCAACCCGGGCGTGGCCCAGGCCCAGGTCGATCTCGACGACTACGTGGTGGACGGCGTCATCGCCGCCCTGGACGCCGTGGAGGCGGTCACCGGCGAGCGGGAGGTGCACGGCATTGGCTACTGCATCGGCGGCACCGCATTGTCACTGGCCATGGGATGGCTGGCCGCCAGGCGCCAGAAGCAGCGGGTGCGCAGCGCCACCCTGTTCACCACCCTGCTCGACTTCTCCCAGCCGGGGGAGCTTGGCATCTTCATCCACGAGCCCATCATCGTGGCGCTGGAGGCCCAGAACGAGGCCAGGGGCATCATGGACGGGCGCCAGCTGGCGGTCTCCTTCAGCCTGCTGCGAGAGAACAGCCTCTACTGGAACTACTACATCGACAGTTACCTCAAGGGCCAGAGCCCGGTGGCTTTCGATCTGCTGCACTGGAACAGCGACAGCACCAACGTGGCGGGCAAGACCCACAACAGCCTGCTGCGCCGACTCTACCTGGAGAATCAGCTGGCGAAGGGGGAGCTTCGGATCCGCAACACCCGCATCGATCTCGCCAAGGTGAAGACCCCGGTGCTGCTGGTGTCGGCCGTTGACGATCACATCGCCCTCTGGCAGGGCACCTGGCAGGGCATGGCGCTGTTCGGGGGCGAGCGGCGCTTCCTCCTGGCCGAATCCGGTCACATCGCCGGCATCATCAATCCGCCAGGCGCCAACAAATACGGCTTCTGGCAGAACGAGGCCGAGGTGGACAGCCCGGAAGCCTGGCTGGCAGGGGCGACCCACAGCGGCGGCTCCTGGTGGCCCGAGATGATGCGCTTCATCCAGAGCCGTGACGAGACAGAGCCCGTTCCCGCCCGCCTGCCGGGCGACGGCCTGGAGGCGGCCCCCGGCAGCTACGTCAAGGAACGGCTCAATCCGGTGTTTGCCGGCGCCAAGGTGCAAGAGGAGGAACCCGCATGAACGCACCATCCCTGGCCGTTGGGCAGAAGGCGAGCCTGACCAAGCGCTTCGGCCCCGCCGAAGTCGCGGCCTTCGCCGGCCTGTCGGAGGATTTCAACCCCCTGCACCTGGACCCGGACTTTGCCGCCACCACGGTGTTCGAGCGCCCCATCGTCCACGGCATGCTGCTGGCGAGCCTCTTCTCCGGGCTCCTGGGTCAGCAGTTGCCGGGCAAGGGGAGCATCTACCTGGGCCAGAGCCTCTCCTTCAAGCTCCCGGTCTTCGTCGGGGACGAGGTGACGGCGGAGGTGGAGGTGATCGCCCTGCGGGACGACAAGCCCATCGCCACCCTGGCCACCCGCATCTATACCCCGAGCGGCGACCTCGCCGTCACGGGAGAGGCGGTGGTGAAGCGCCCCTGACGCCCTGCGAGCCCGGCACCCGCCGGGCTCGCCATTTTCCCTGCCACGGCTTTTTTCCCGGCCAACGGCCACTTGCCCTTTCCCTGCCCCGCCTAACTGCCTAAAATGAGCCCCCGCTGTTTCAGCCATTCATCCAGCTAGAGGATTTCCCATGGAGACGTTTCTGCTCGAAGGTCACCCCTTCGTTGCCTTGTGTGACCTGATCAAGCATCAGGGTTGGGCCGATTGTGGCGGTGCCGCCAAGGCGCTGGTCGCCGAGGGCCTGGTGGAAGTGGACGGTCAGGTCGAGACCCGCAAACGCTGCAAGATAGTCGCCGAGCAAGTGGTCAACTTCAACGGCATGAAGGTCGTGGTGAAAGAAGGCGTCAGCCCCGAGATCCTCTGATCCCGACGCTCGGCCACCCAAGCGCTGTCCAGCACCATGGCCGAGCGGGTGGTCAACTTCATCGTCATGAAGGTCATCGTGAAGGTGGTCGTGAAGGAAGGGGCCGGTCCCGACATCCTCTGATCCCTGCCTGAATAAGGGCGCCAAAGCGCCCTTTAGCATTCAGCTGGCCTTGATCGAGAGCGTCAGCACGAAGCGCGCCATAGCCTCGTCCCCGTTGAGCGACGGGCAGGTGGCCACCACCCGGATGGGGCGGTTAATGCGCTGACCGCTCGCCAGGGACTCGTCGATCATGGCGTCAATCTCCTCCCCCGCCTCACAGTCAAACTGCACGTCCCCCTCCGGGCGTTTCAAGAACTCCCCCTGCACGTCCTTGAAGGCGAAATGCACCTTCTTGCGCCGTGCCCGCCCCTTCTCCATCACCAGCAGGCCGCCCACCAGATCGGCGCCGGTGGCGAGCGCCCCGAAGTACATGCTGCCGAGGTGGTTGCGGGTGCGCCAGCCCAGCGGAATGCGGATGCGCAGCGCCCGCGCGTCCATCTTCTCGATGACGGGGGCACAAAAGCCGATGACGGGAATGTAACGCCAGGCAAAGAGGCGCAGGGCGAGGTTGGCTTTGAAGCGTTGCAGGTCCATTGCAAACTGATCCGATGAGTTAATGTAAACAACATGTTGCCAGCATGACTCGCCGGATTCAAGGCTGGGCCGCCACGGCCACCCGCTATTCGCGGGGTGCTTTCACCGCCATCTGTCGTGGTTTCTGCTCGGGCAGCAGGCTCGCCATCTCCGCCAGGATGTAGTCGATAAAGAGTCGCGCCGCGTAGGAGAGCCCCTTCTTGCCGGGATAGACCAGCCAGATGTTGTCGAGAGTGGTCTCGTATTCCGGCAGCAGATCGATGAGCTCGCCGCTCTCGACGAACGACTTGACGATGATCTCCGGCAAGATGCCGATGCAGTCCCCCTGAAAGACCGCATGACGGATGTAGTAGGAGCTGTTCGAAATCACCCGGCTGTTGATCACCACCTCACCCCGATTGAAGATCAGCCGGTTGTCGAGCTGGCCATCCGGCAGTCGCAGGGTCAGCACCTTGTGCTGGTGCAGATCCTCGAGGGACTTGGGCCTGCCGTACTGCTCGATGTACCTGGGGCTCGCGTAGAGCTTGCGGGTGAAGGGCATGATGGGTCTGGCGACGAAGCTGCCATCGTTCACCACGCCGATATGGATGCTGGCATCCAGACCGTAGTTGAAGATATCCCGGTAGCCGACCGCGCTCAGGTGCAGCTCGAGGTTGATCTTGGGGTACTTCTCCAGAAAGCGCTTGAGCAGGTCGTGGATGAAGATATCGGACTCATTAAGCAGGCCGATCTTGATGTTGCCGGTGGGCTCGTGACTCTGGGTCCGGATCTGCTCATGAGTGTGATCCAGCATGGGAATGATGTTCTGCAGGCTGTTGTAATACTCCAGCCCCACCGAGGTCATGGTCAGCCGGCGAGTCGTGCGGGTCAGCAGCTTCACATTCAGCTCTGCCTCGAGATCCTTTATGCGTCGGCTCACGTTGGCACGCGGAATATTCAGCGCGTCGGCGGCACTGGTAAAGCCCCCGAGCTCCACCACCGACAAAAACAGCTTGAGATCGTCGATCTTCATCTCGGCTCCCGCCTCTTCATTTCGCTCTCACTCCCCTCTCGCATCACTCTGCAGCACGTCGACTGCATCCCTCACCCTCAATTGTCACGAAATTCGTGACAGTGAGGATTGTTATAGCCTGATTATCTCACCAATTGGATTCGATAACATATCTTCTTCACACCTGATTAACTGGATTTCCCCATGCAACACCTGTTTTCCCCTCCCGGTCTCTCTGTCCTCATCCTGGGAGGCCTGCTCGCCGGCTGCGGCACCGACACGACACCCGAGGTGGTCAAGCCGCCGCGACCGGTGAATGCCATGCAGCTCTCCGACAGCAAGAGCCTCTACAGCCTGAAGTTCAGCGGCGAGATCAAATCGCACCAGAGTGCCAGCCTCGCGTTTCGCGTGCCGGGCACCCTGGAGACGATCCTGGTCAAGGAGGGGGACAGGGTCAGCGAGGGGCAGGTAATCGCACGCCTCGACCCCCATGATTTCCGGGTTCAGCGAGAGGCCATCCAGGCCCAGCTTGGCGAGGCGAAAGCCGCTTACAAGCTGGCGGTCGTCGAACTGGGCCGCACCCGTCAGGCCGTGCAGGACAAAGCCATGGCCAGCATCAACCTGGAGCGCGCCACCAGCGCCCGGAACCAGGCCAATGCCCGAGTCCAGATGCTGCAGCAGTCCCTCAAGCAGGCCGAAGACGCCCTCGCCTACAGCGAGCTCAAGGCGCCGTTTGACGGGATCATCGGCCAGCGCTTCATCGAGGAGCACGAACAGACCTCGCCGGGCCGGCCTGTCTTCTCCCTGCACCAGCCGACGGCCCTCGATGCCGTGGTCGACGTGCCGGAGCAGCAGATTGGTCAGATGAGAAGCGGGATGCCAGCCCGGGTGACCTGGTATCGCCAGGAAGCCGGTGTGAAGGCCGTCAGCACCGAGATCGCCAGCCTGCCGGATCCCCTCAAGCGCACCTACAAGGTGACCTTCAAGCTGCTGGATAACGCCCCCGAGCTGGTGCCCGGCAAGGCCATCAACGTCGAGCTGTCCCTGCCTGCGAGCGAGCGCATCTACTGCCTGCCCGCCACGGCCATCAAGAGCCTGGACGGACAACCCCAGGTGATCGCCATCAAGGGCGCGGCGGCGAGCCACGTGCCCGTCACCGTCGTCAGCCAGCGCCACGACACCCTCTGTGTGGAAGGGAAACTCAAGGCAGGCGACAAGATAGTCACCGCCGGCAGCGCCCTGCTCAAAGAGGGTCAGGCCATCGCCGTCATCAACCAGGTGGATGGCCAGTCATGAATCTCTCCTTGTTTGCCATCCGGCAGAAGACCTTCGTCATCTTCTTCGCCACCCTCTGCGCCATCGCGGGGGTCTACGCCTATTTCGATCTGGGCAAGCTGGAAGACCCCTCCTTCACGGTGAAGAGCGCCGTCGTCGTCACCCTCTATCCCGGCGCCACCGCCCAGGAGGTCGAGCAGCTGGTCACCGACAAGATAGAGACCAAGATCCAGGAGATGGGATCGCTGTGGAAGCTCAGATCCCTCTCCCGTCCCGGCAGCTCGATGATCTTCGTCGATCTGCAGGAGAAATACGGCACCGACCAGCTGCCCCAGCAGTGGGACCTGCTGCGCCGCAAGATCCAGGACGTCAAGCTGGATCTGCCCGTCCAGGCGCAGGTCAGCATAGTGCAGGACGAGTTCTCCGAGGTGTACGGCATGCTGTTCGCCGTCTATGGCGATGACATCCCCATGCACCAGCTGAAAGATCAGGCCCGCGAACTGCAGCGCAGGATCAAGGCGGTGCCCGGGGTCAAGAAGGTGCAGCTGCACGGGGTCAACGAGCAGGTGGTCAACATCGATGTCTCGGAAGAGCGCCTGGCGGAGAGCCACATCTCCCTGGCTGAACTGGTCACCCAGCTCAACAGCCAGAACGTCCCGGTGCAGACCGGCGACTATCACCTCGGCATCGAGAACCTGCGCGTCGCCCAGAGCGGCCAGTACCGGAACGTGGAGGATATCCGCAACCTGATGCTCACCACGGGGCAGCCCGGAGCAGGCACAGGCACCTTGCGCCTGGGAGACGTGGCCGATGTCCATCTCTCCTACCAGAGCCCGGCCCTGACCGAGAGTCGCTACAACGGCCAGCAGGCCATCACCCTCGCCGTCAGCCCCCAGGACGGGATCAACGTGGTCAGCATCGGCGACGAACTGACCCGGGTATTGCAGCAATTCGAGGCCGAACAGCCGCTGGGCACCGGGGTCGGCGTCATCGCCTACCAGCCCACCGAGGTGATGAAGTCCATCAACAACTTCGTGCTCAACCTGCTCGAGAGCATCGTCATCGTAGTAGTGGTGCTGCTGGTCTTCATGGGCTGGCGCAGCGCCACCATCGTCGGGGCCAGCCTTCTGCTGACCATCCTGTTCACCCTGGTCTACATGAACCTCACCGGGGTCGATCTGCAGCGCGTCTCGCTCGGCTCCTTCATCCTGGCCCTCGGCATGCTGGTCGACAATGCCATCGTCATCGTGGATCTGTTTGCCGCCAAGCTGCGCAAGGGGATAGAACGCACCACCGCCGTCAGAGAGTCCGTGCAGGAGATGGCGTTGCCGCTTCTGGGGGCGACCGTGATCGCCTGCCTGGGGACCGCCCCCGTGCTGCTCTCCCAGACCGACTCGGCGGAGTTCTCCCTCTCCATCGTCCAGGTGTTGTGCAGCTCCCTGCTGCTCTCCTGGGTGGTTGCCATGGTGGTCACGCCGCTGATGTGCTGGGCCTTCATCAAGGCATCGAGCCAGGATGAGAGCAGCGCGCCCAAGAGCAGGGCGGCCCGTCTCTATCACCAGGCTGTGAACTGGACGGTGGAGAACCCCAAGCGCGCCCTTGCCCTGGTGCTGCCCCTGCTGCTGCTCACCGTGCTGAGCGCCCCCCTGCTCAAGGTCAACTTCATGCCGAGCTCGGATCGCAGCATCGTCTTCCTCGACTACTGGCTACCGAGCGGCGGTCGCATCGACAACGTCTCCCAGGACATGAAGGCGATCGAACAGTGGCTGTTGCAGCAACCCGAGGTGGCAAGCATCTCCAGCTACATGGGCGAGAGCGCCCCCCGTTTCTCGGTGACCATAGAGCCGGAACCGCTGGATCAGAGCTATGGCCAGATCCTGATCAACACCCGACAGTTTGACGATATAGCACCGCTGGTCGCCCGGGGCGATGCCTGGCTCGCGAGCCGCTTCCCCTATGCCGAGCCCAGATTCCGCCCGCTCAAGCTGGCCACCAAGGACAAGTTCAGCATCGAGGCCCGCTTCGAAGGGCCGGATCCCAAGGTGCTCAAACAACTGTCGGCACAGGCGCAAGCCATCCTGCAGGCCCATCCCGACACCAAGTACATCCGCGATGACTGGCGTCAGGAGAGCAAGGTGATGACCCCCATCATCAACCAGGCAGCCGCGCGCCAGGCGGGCGTCACCCGGACCGATATTGCCCTGGCCATCAGCCGGGCCACCGAAGGGGTACAGATCGGCACCCTGCGCCATCAGGACGACATGATCCCCATCAAGCTGCGCAGCGCCAACGGTTCCCTGGAAAACCTGGAGAGCCTGCCGGTGCGCTCCGTCCTCGGCCAGCACAGCGTGCCGCTTGGCCAGGTCATCGACGGCATCGAGATCACCGGGGAAGAGAGCATGATCTGGCGCCGCAACCGGCTCCCGGCCATCACGGTGCAGGCCGACGTGAAGGGGGGAACCACCGCCTCCGAGGTACGCAAGGAGCTGGCCCCCCAGCTGGAGGCCATCACACTGCCCGCCGGTTATGAGATGCACTGGGGCGGCGAGTACTACGACGAGAAGCGCTCCATCGACGACCTGATGGAGCAGAACCCCAAGGCGGCGGTGATGATGCTCATCATACTGGTGGCCCTGTTCAACGCCTATCGTCAGCCCATCATCATCTTTACCACGCTGCCGCTGGCATCGATTGGCATCATCTGGGCCTTGTTGCTCACTGACAAGCCATTCGGCTTCATGGCCATCGTCGGCATGATCTGCCTCTCGGGCATGATCATCAAAAACGGCATAGTGCTGCTCGATCAGATCGAGCTGGAGCGGCGCAGTGGCCGCACTCTCGCCGAGGCGGTCAAGGAGGCGACCCTCAACCGCACCATGGCGATCTCCATGGCGGCGCTGACCACGGTGCTCGGCATGGTACCGCTGTTGACCGACAGCCTGTTCGATCAGATGGCAGCCACCATCATCGGCGGCCTGGTCGCGGCCTCCGTGCTCTCGCTGTTCATCATGCCTGCGCTCTACATGCTCTTCTTCCGGGCGGAGCAACAAGCTGAAACCACAGCCCATCAACAGATTACCGAAGAGGAACACCGCCATGAATAAGCGCAGCATGGGCGCGATTGCGACCCTGATCATGCTGGGGGGCTGCGCCATGGCCCCCGATTACCAGCCCCCCGAGAGCCGCCTCAACAGCGTCTATCTCAATCAGGGTGCCCAGGGCACCACAACCGAGGGTGAACCCGCCCACACCTGGTGGGCCCAGTTCAACGACCCCCAGCTCAACGAGCTGGTAGCGAGGGCGCAGCGCCAGAGCATCACATTGAAGATCGCGAGCCAGCGCATTCAGGCGGCCCAGGCCTACCAGAGCGCCGTGGCCTCGTTCAAGGTGCCGACCCTGACCCTGGGAGCCGGCTATGCCGACATCCGCCTGAGCGAAAACGAGGCGCTGATGGGACAGGCGGTGAGCGGCATCACCCTGCCCCCGGCGCTCGGGGGCGGCACGGCCCAACTGGTGGACCGCGATCCCACCGAGACCTTTGTCGGGATCAATGCGGCCTGGGAGCTGGACCTGTTCGGGCGCATCGACAGCCTGAGCCAGGCCGCCGCCATTCGCGCCGAGCAGGCCGAGATCATGCGCCAGGGGCTCAACACCGCCATGACGGCCGATGTGATCAGCAACTACCTGCAATATCGCGGCGCCGAGGAGCGCATCGCCATCGCCACCAAGAACCTGCGCGAGCAGGAGGAGACGCTGGTCATGGTTGAATCCCTGAATCGTACCGGCTACGGCTCGGAGCTCGATGTGGCCAATGCCCGCGCCGGCCTTGCCACCGCCAGGGCCAGCCTTCCCATGCTGGAGACGGCCAGGAGCGTCCACCTGAGCCGGCTCGCCGTGCTGCTGGGAGAGCCCGTCAGCCAGACCCGGGCCCGTTTCTCGCCTGCGCCCCTGCCGAGCATGAAGGCGCTGGTGCCGACCGGTCTGCCCGCGTCGCTCTTGACCCGTCGACCCGACATCGCCCTCGCCGAGCGGGCCATCGCCGCCAAGAATCAGGAGGTGGGCGCGGCCATCGCGGACCGCTATCCCAAGGTGTTCCTGACCGGTGCCCCCGGTCTGGTCTCCGGCGAGACAAGCAATCTCTTTGAGTCGGGCTCGACCACCTGGGCCCTGGGTGCCGGCGTGTCGTGGAACCTATTCGACGGCGGCCGCGGCGAGGCCATGGTCAAAATTCAGGAGGCGGGTCTGAAAGAGGCGGCGCTGGCCTACCAGAACCAGGTCAACAGCGCCTTCAACGAGGTGGAAACCACCCTGGTCGCCTACGGCAACAGTCTGGAATACAGCAAGCATCTTGGCGAAGCGAACCAACAGGCGCAAACCGCCCTCACCAAGGCCAAGGCCCTCTACCGGGCCGGTCTGGTCAACCACCTCTCGGTGCTGGACGCCGAGCGCCAGCAGAACAGCGTGCAGGATGCCGAAATCGTGGCGCGGCTGGGCAGCGCCACCAAGGTGGTCCTGCTGCACAAGGCACTGGGGGGAGACTGGGACATCCCGGAGCCGGCCCCGAGTCAGGGATAAAAGCACCTCACAGAAACGACATCACCGGCTCCTGGCCGGTGATGTCGTTTTCACGCCTTGAATTGACCCGCGCTCAGGCTCGCCTCTCCTCGAGCCAGGCCCCCTGGCTCTGCATCTCGAACAGCTGGGCATAGTGCCCCCCGAGCGCCATCAGCTCGCCATGGGTGCCCCGCTCGCTCACCTGGCCGCGAGAGAGCAGCAGGATCTCGTCCGCATCGACGATGGTGGAGAGGCGATGGGCGATGGCGATGGTGGTGCGGCCACGGCGCGCCGCCGCAAGCGCCTGGGAGAGCGCGAGCTCGGTCTGGGAGTCCACGCTCGCGGTCGCCTCGTCCAGGATGAGGATGCGCGGATCCCCCACCAGGGCACGGGCAAAGGAGAGCAGCTGGCGCTGGCCGGCGGAGAGGTTCTTGCCCCCCTCCTCCATCAGGGTCTCGATCCCCTGCGGCAGGCGGCGCACGAAGTCGGCGAGCTGCACCTCTTCCAGCGCCTGCCAGAGTCGCCCATCCTCGATACCGTCGCGCCCGAGGCGCAGGTTTTCTGCCAGAGTCCCGACGAAGATGAAGGGATCCTGCTGCACCAGGCCGATGCTGCGGCGCACCGCCGAGAGCGACAGGCTCTCCATGGGGTGATCATCGAAGCGGATGGTGCCCTGATCCAGGGGATAGAAGCCCATCAGCAGGCTGATGATGGTGGACTTGCCGCTGCCGGTGTGACCCACCAGCGCCAGCATCCGGCCGGGCCGGGTGGCGAAGCTCACCTCGTGCAGCACCCGCTGCTCGCCATCGTAGGAGAAGCTC
>NZ_CDDD01000051.1 GCF_000820165.1 Aeromonas taiwanensis | reverse complement strand
GGGGGCCGGCCCCCTGGCGCTGGATCGCTGGCGCCTTGCCCGGCGTTCGTCACCGGCGTAAGGTGGCCGCACACGAGCCCCTGTCAGGGGGATAGGTCATGGATTCAAGGAACAGAGATGAAGGTACGCGAGGCCGTGGCGGCCGATATTCCCGCGCTGGTGGCCCTGCGCATGGCGCTCTTTGGCGAGCTGGGGGAGCTTGATGACCCGCTGGCGGAGCCCGCGCTTCGGCAGGCGACCCAGGCCTATTTCAGCGAGGCCATGGGGCAGGGCAGTGCCCGCACCTGGGTGGTGGAGGTGAACGGCGAGCCGGTGGCCTGCGGCACCCTGGCCCTCTTCGTGCGGCCCCCCTATCCCGGCAACCTGGCAGGGCGTGAAGCCTATCTGCTCAACATGTATACCCGACCGGCCTGGCGCAGGCGGGGCATGGCTAGCGCCCTGCTGGAGGCCATGCAGGCCCATGCCCGTGAACAGCGGCTGGGCAAGCTGTGGCTGCACGCCAGCGAGGAGGGACGAGCGCTCTACGAGCGGTTCGGGTTTGCAGGCACCCCCGCCTGTCTGGAGTGTGCGCCCGCCTGATCCCGGTTTTTCCCCCGTCCTGCTGATCCCGGATCCCCCGGGCTGCGTACACTCCCTCCCTTGGCGGCGTCGCCGCTTTTCTATACACTGCGCGCCCCCGTGAATCCGGGTCATCCGACCACTCATCCCGGGGCCTGCGGTGCCGATATCCTCTATGTGGGATGGCGGTGGTGCCGTTCGGATCGTCAACGAGGTAGGAGTGTCATGTTCAATCACAAACTCAAGGCGCAGTTGCAGGCTTGCCAGAGCCGGCTCGACGAGGAGCAGGGCGTGGTCGAGGCGATCAAGACGGGCGCCGCCACCATCATCTTCACGCCGGACGGCACCATCCTGGAGGCGAGCGCCCCCTTCCTGGCCCTGATGGGCTACGGGGTAGGCGAGCTGCCGGGGCAGCACCACAGCCTGCTCTGCCCCAAGGGGTGGGCGCAGTCCGGCGACTATCGCCAGTTCTGGAGCCGTCTCGGCCAGGGGGAGGTGCAGTCCGGCACCTTCGAGCGTCTGAACAAGCGGGGGGAGACGCGCTGGCTGGAGGCGAGCTACTTCCCGGTCAGGCAGCAGGGCCGGGTGACCCGGGTGGTGAAGATCGCGAGCGACGTGACGGAGCAGCACCTGAGATTGCAGCACCTGGAGGCACTCTCCCAGGCGCTGGACCGCTCCCGGGCGATGATCGAGTTCAGCCCGAACGGCGACATCCTCAGCGCCAACGCCAACTTCCTCGACGTCATGGGCTATCGCATGAGCGAAATTGCGGGCAAGCACCACAGGATCTTCTGTGACGAGGCCTTCCTGCGCGAGCAGCCCCATTTCTGGGAGGAGCTGGCCCGGGGCCAGTTCAAGTCCGGCCTCTTCATGCGCCACAACAGCCAGGGTCAGCCCATCTGGCTGGAGGCGACCTACAACCCTATCCGGGACGAGAGCGGCAAGGTGGTGCGGGTGGTGAAGTTTGCCAGCAACATCACCGAGCGCATCGAGCAGAACCACGCCACCCGCGAGGCGGCGAGGCTGGCCCACAGCACGGCCCAGGAGACGCTGCACAGTGCGCAGGCGGGGGCCGAGCTGCTGCGCGCCGTGGTGGAAACCTCCTCCCTCATCGCTACCCGGGTGGATCAGGCCATCGCCCTCATCGGCCAGCTCAACGAGCAGTCGCGGAGCATAGAGGCCATCGTCTCGACCATCAGCGCCATCGCCGATCAGACCAATCTGCTGGCCCTCAACGCGGCCATCGAGGCGGCGCGGGCCGGGGAGCAGGGGCGGGGCTTTGCGGTGGTGGCGGACGAGGTGCGCCAGCTGGCGGCCCGCACGTCCCTCTCCACCGACGAAATCGCCAAGGTGGTGCAGAAGAACCGCGAGTTGACCGCCCGGGTGACCGATGACATGGCCGGGGTGGCCGGCAGCGCCGAGCTCGGCAAGCAGCAGATCGCCGGCGTGGACAGCCTGATGACCGAGATCCACCAGGAGGCGAGCCGGGTCTCGGAGACGGTCTCCGCCCTCTCCATCTGAGGGCCGGCCCGGCGACAGCCGCTGGCCAGATTGCCAAAAGAGTGAGCAGTCGGACGCTCAGGCTGAACCCGGGCTGTATGGCGCCCACCTTGTCAATTGTCCTGCCCGGGCCACTTGTTTAGGCTGCCGCCTCCTTTTTCGATTGAGCAGGTAGACAATGATGGCAGTACGACAGAGAGGCAGGGCACTGGCCCTGCTGCTGGGAATGGTGGCGAGCCTGGGGCTAGGTGGTTGCATGGGTCAGATGGGCCTCTCCTCCATGGTGACCAAGGGCAACCTCAGCGTGGTGGACAACCGCTACGGCCGCGCCGGCGTCTTCGTGCTGCTCTCCCCCGTCTATGGCCTCGCGGCGACGGCGGATCTCTTCGTGTTCAACACCATCGAGTTCTGGTCCGGCAAGAACCCCATCACCGGCAAGTCGCCGGCCCTGGTGGATCAGAAGGCCGATGCCGTCATCAAGGTGAACCAGCACCTGGATCCTTCCCTCAACAAGGTGCCGCTCGCCATGCTGCCGCAAGGGGTCCGCGAGGTGGAGGTGCACTATCCGGACGCGAACACCGCGCTGATGGAGATCCACTACCTCGATGGCCGCCAGGGCACGATGCGCGGGGAGATGCAGGGCGAGCTGCTGCACCTCTATCTGGACGACAAGCTGGTCTCCACCCTGACCCGTCAGCAGCTCGATGCGGCGGCAAGCCGGGGAGCGGTGCAGGCATAATTTGTCGCTCTCCTGATCTTTTCCTCACCACAGGGGGTATACATGCCTGCGGGCAAGTACGCCCCGATGTTGAGGGAGTGGGCTATGGGGGTAAATGGATTGCGCTTGGCAGAGCTGATTGGTTCTCTCAGCCATGCCCTGGACATGACGGAAGGGCAGCCAAGAGGCCACTGCATCCGCTGCTGCTGGATAGGCTCTCGTCTGGGAGATCAGCTGGGACTGGATGCCCGGCAGCGCCACGACCTCTACTACACGCTGCTGCTCAAGGATCTGGGGTGCAGCAGCAATGCCGCCCGCATCTGCGAGCTCTATCTCACCGACGATCTTCACTTCAAGCGCGACTTCAAGCTGGTGGATGGCTCCCTCTCCGAAGTGGTCAACTTCGTGCTGGGCCACACCGGCTTGCAGGCGGATCTGCTGGGGCGTTTTCGCAGCCTGTTCCACATCTTTCGCAACGGGGATCAGATAGCCAACGAGCTGATCCAGACTCGCTGCCACCGGGGGGCGGCCATCGCTCGCCAGTTGCGCTTCAGCGACGAGGTGGCTCAGGGCATCCTCTCCCTGGATGAGCACTGGAACGGCAAAGGTCGGCCGCTGCAACTGGCGGGTGAGGGGATTCCGCTCTTCTCCCGTATCGCCCTGCTCTGCCAGGTGGTGGACGTGTTTCACGCCGCCGCAGGCCCGGACGCGGCGCTCAGGGAGCTGCGCGAGCGCAGCGGAAACTGGTTTGATCCCGCCCTGGTCAGGGCGTTCGAGGCGCTGGCCGACGACGCCTTCTGGCAAGGGCTGGTGGACCCCAGGCTGACGGAGCGGGTCTTCGCCCACCCGGCGGGGCAGGGGGAGGTGGCGCTGGATGAGGATTATCTGGACGAGATAGCGGCGGCCTTTGGTCAGGTGGTGGACTCCAAGAGCCCCTATACCGCAGGACACAGCGGCAGGGTGGCGCTCTATACCGACATCCTCGCCGCCCAGATGGGGCTGTCCGAGCCGCGGCGGCGCTGGCTCAAGCGGGGCGCCCTGCTCCACGATGTGGGCAAGCTCGGGGTGAGCAACGCCATCCTCGACAAGCCGGGCAAGCTCGACGAGCAGGAGTGGGCGGCGGTGCAGATGCATGCCGCCTATACCGAGGAGATCCTGAGCCGCATCGGTGCCTTCAAGGAGCTAGCCCAGGTGGCAGGCGCCCACCATGAGCGACTCGACGGCAAGGGCTATCCCAAAGGGCTCAAGGGGGAGGCGATCACCCTGGAGACGCGCATCATCACCACCGCCGACATCTTCGATGCCATCACCGCCAAGCGCCCCTATCGGGACGCCATCCCGGTGCCCAGAGCGCTGGAGATGATGGCCGAAAACCTGGGCACTGCCATCGACCCCGACTGTTTTGCCGCCCTGAAGGCGGGTATCCAGGATTTCTCCCTCTACCTCACGCCGGAGCAGCCCCTGCCCCTGGCAGGCTAGGGCCAGGGTTAAGCCCGCGACAAGAAAGCCCCGCTTCGGCGGGGCTTTCCTTATGGGCGCGTGTCGGCGTGGGATCAGGAGGGCTGATGGGCCGAGGGCTTGGCATAGGGCTGCAGCACCAGCCCCAGCAGACGATGGAGGTGGGCGAGCTGCTCGGTGAGCTGGACGTTGAGCCAGAGGTAGCCGGCGAGGGTGACGCCGACTTCCTGAGGCGATTCGGCCTGGAGCGCGCGGGACACCTCGGTCGTCGCCTCCTGCAGGCGGGTCATGGCCTGGGTGGCGGCGGCGGGATCCCCGCTCTTGAGCATGAGGGCGAGCTGGGTGAGCACCCCCTCGGTGGCCTGCTGGCAGGCGCGCAGCCCGGGGTGGCTCTGCATCAGGAAGTGGCTCTGGCGGTCGCGCCAATGGGTGTTGGCCAGCATCTCCAGGGTGCAGACGCTGTTGCGCATCGTGGTCTGGATGGCCTCGAACAGGGGGTTGCCAAGGCGCGTCTCCTTGACGGCGGGCGCCAGCAGGGCGCGCAGGCCGACGATCTTCGCGAGCAGGCGGGCGTGGCTCTGGGTGAGCTTGGGACGCTCCAGCACGTTGGGGGAGAGGTGGGTGTGGTAGATGCGCTGGGCCTGCAGCAGGGTGTCGTGCATCTGCAGGCGCCAGTGGAGGTAGGCGCGCTGGGGATAGATGCTGCAAAACAGCAGGGCCAGCACCGAGCCCAGGATGACGTCGCCGCTGCGCCAGAGCGCCGTCTCTATGTCCCCCGGCAGCCCGCCGACGATGACCCCCAGGGTGATGCCGATGAGCAGCCCCACGTAGGGGCGCTTGCCGAGCGCCAGGTAGCCGCAAAGGAACATGATGGCGCAGCACCAGATCAGCATCAGGGGCAGGGAGTAGAGCTCCAGATAGAGGGCCACCACCCCGCAGGCCGCGCCGAAGATGGTGCCCACCACCCGCTGCAGGGCGCGGGAGAGCACGTTGCCCCAGAACGAGATGGGGCCCATCACCACCACCAGGGTGATGAGGGGCCAGGTGCTCTCCGGCAGCTTGAGCTGCCGGGTCAGCAGGAAGGTGAGGGTGAACGCCAGGGCGATGCGCAGGCCGTGGACGATGCGGTAGCGACCGTAGATCAGCAGATCGAAGCGGGAGAGGGGCGTGTTCAGGCGCAAGGGGACTCTCTTATCTCGGGGGGTGGCCGATATGGTGATGTCGGTATCGACCAAAGGGACGACCTGGGTTGCAACCACTCAGGTGACCTGAGTGGCAAAGAAGCGTCATGCAGACCCCTCTGCGGGCAGACGTACCATCACCCGCTCGCCGGGGGCGAGGGCGGTGTGCCCGGGGGCAAACTCGATGCGGCAGTTGGCGCTCTCGCGGCCCTCGTCCACCGGGCGTACCAGCAGCAGGCCTGTCTCATCCTGGCTGAGAACGCCGGGCAGAGAGGTTTGCCCCGCGGGGTTGGCCACGGCCGCCAGCAGCCGGGCGCAGAGGCGCAGGGGTGGCGGTGCCTGACGGGGCTCGCGCGAGGGCAGCCTGGCGCAGATGAAATCGGCGATGGCCTCCAGATCGTCGAAGCCGAACCGGGGCAGGGTCGTGGCCTGGGGGGCGTCGCTGACGAGGGCGACGATGTCCGGGTCATCGGGGAAGAGCAGGGGCCGGCCGATGGCGGCGCGATGCAGCTCCACCTTGGGGAAGTGCCTGTGCTTGAACCCCTCGATGAGCAGCAGGTCGAGAGCGCTGGCATCGAAGCGGGCCAGCAGTGCCTCCAGGGACGGCTCCTCCTCTGGCGTCTCCCGGATCAGGGCGTGGCGCAGGCTGGAGGCCGCCATCACCTGGACGGCGCCCGCCTGGCGCAGGCGGTGGCTGTCCTTGCCGGGCTGGTCGATGTCAAAGGCGTGGTGGGTGTGCTTGAGCACCCCGAGGCGCAGACCGCGGGCCACCAGGCGCGGGATGAGGCGCTCCAGCAGGGTGGTCTTGCCGGTGCCGCTCCAGGCGACGAAGCCGAGCAGGGGGAGGGGAGAGTGGTTCATGGCTGCTCCCCTTCAAGCAGCCGCGCCTCGTAGGCGGCGAGCTCGTCCGGGCTGTTGAGGTTGACGAAGGCGTCAGGCAGATCGGCGAAGGGCACCACCGCCATCCGGTGGCGGGCAAACCAGGCCCCGGTCTTGCGCTCCCCCTCGGCCAGCGCCTGGCGCAGGGAGGGGAGCAGGGTGCGGCGGAGCAGGGCGACTACGGGCTGCAGGTGCTCCCCGTCGTGGGCCACCACCAGATCTGTGTCCGGGGTGATGGCGGCGCGAAAGCGGGTCATCAGATCAAGGGGCAGGGCGGGGCCGTCACAGGGCACGAACAGCACCCAGTCGTGGCGGGCGGCGGCCAGCCCCGCCTGCATGCCGGCCAGCGGCCCCTGGAAGTCGTCGTTGCCATCGCCGATGACGGGGGCGAGCGTCTGGTAACGCGCCTGGCTGCGGTTGGCGTTGATCAGTACCTCGTCCACCTGGGGGCGCAGGCGATCGAGCACGTGTTCGATCAGGGGCTTGCCCGCGAGGGGCACCCAGCCCTTGTCGTCACCCCCCATGCGGGTGGCACGGCCACCGGCCAGGATCACGGCGGAAACGGGATGGGCGGGGAGTTGGGAAGGGCTCATGGTGCTCCAGTGTCTGCATCTGTATGGGGCGCCTGTGCGCCGCGCCCGGGGATCTTGCGCCAAGCGCGCCGCGCTCGCAACCTTCCGGGGCTCATGACTGCGCCCCTTTGGCCACAGGGTTTGGCCAAGCTCACAAAACCGAAACGCCAAACGTCATATGATCCGTGCATTTCGAGTCTTGCTCTCCTGCCGAACGGCAACTTCATGTAAATCAAAGAGAATGACTATGGCTACCGGACAATATCTGCTGTGGAAAGATGCGCAGGGCGAGGACTTTCGCCCGGTCGCGCTGACGGGGACCGACCTGCTCAACGATCGCAACCTCAACAAGGGCACCGCCTTCACCGAACAGGAGCGCGCCGACTTCGAGCTCGACGGCCTGCTGCCGCCCCAGGTGCAGACCTTCGAAGCCCAGCTGGAGCGGGTCTATGGTGCCTTCCAGAGCGCCTGCAGCGACATCGAGAAGTACCAGAACCTGCGGGCCCTGCAGGATCGCAACGAGACCCTGTTCTACGCCCTGCTGGCGCGCCACGTGGAGGAGATGACCCCCTACATCTACACCCCGACCGTGGGCAAGGCGTGCCAGGAGTTCAGCCACCGCTTCCAGAAGCCGCGCGGCCTCTACATCACCCCGAAAAACGTCGATGACATGGGATCCCTCGCCCGCCACATGGATGCCAAGGCAGTGCGCATCATCGTCGTGACCGACAGCCAGGGGATCCTCGGCATCGGCGATCAGGGGGTGGGCGGCATGGGCATTCCCATCGGCAAGCTCTCCCTCTATACCCTGGGCGCCGGCATCCACCCGGCCTGCTGCCTGCCCATCGCGCTGGACGTGGGCACCGACAACCAGGCGCTGCTGGATGACCCCATGTATCTGGGCCAGCCCCACAAGCGCATTCGCGGCAAGGAGTACGACGACTTCATCGACAAGTTCGTGGCCGGGGTCAAGCGCCACTTCCCCAACGCCGTGCTGCAGTGGGAGGACTTCAGCAAGTCCAACGCTTTCAACAACCTGGCCCGCTACCAGCAGGCGCTGCCGTCCTTCAACGACGACATCCAGGGCACGGGTGCCGTGGTGCTGGCGGGCATCATAGGGGCGGTCAAGTCCAAGGGCGAGACCCTGGGCCAGCAGAACTACCTGGTCTACGGTGCCGGGGCTGGCGGGGTCGGTGTTGCGGATCAGATCTGTGCCGGGATGATACGCGAGGGGCTGGATCCGCAGGCGGCGCGGGATCGCATCTATATCCTGGATACCCAGGGGCTGGTGTGCGACAACCGCGAGGGGCTGGATGAATACAAGCGCCGCTACGCCAAGCCGGGCCTGCTGCTGTCCCAGTGGGATCTGCAGGGCAAGGCGGGGCTGACCGAGGTGCTGCGTCACGTGCCCATCACTGTGCTGCTCGGCACCAGCGGCGCCGGCGGCGCCTTCCAGGAGGAGCACATCCAGCTGATGCTGGCCCACTGCGAGCGCCCCATGGTGTTCCCGCTCTCCAACCCCACCGCCAACTGCGAGGCGCTGCCGGAAGACATCTTCCGCTGGAGCCGGGGCCGCGCCATCGTCGCCACCGGCAGCCCGTTCAAGGACGTGCACTTCGAAGGGCAGGATTATCGCATCGGCCAGGGCAACAACGTCTTCATCTTCCCCGGCGTGGGGCTGGCGGCCATCGTCAGCCAGATCCGCGAGATAAGCCCGGACATCTTCACCACCGCCGCCTTTGCGCTGGCCGAGTGCGTGGATGAGGCGGATCTCGCCCGGGGCACCGTTTACCCGCGCATCAGCGAGCTTCGCAAGATCTCGGTGCACGTGGCGACAGCGGTGCTCAAGGACATAGTGCGCCGCGACCCTACCCATCCGCTCATCGGCCAGGATCTGCATCAGCACATCCTGAGCCACATGTGGGAGCCGGTCTACCTGCCCTATCGCCGGGTCTGACGAACGCAAGCCAGCAATGAAAGGGGGGTGACCATGGTCACCCCCCTTTTTTTGTCAGCCGGACGGTCAGCTTCGCAGGGGCAGCCAGCGGCCCTCCCTGCTGCGGCAGGCGGTGTCCTGCCACTGCTGGCTGGTCTGGCCTATGTAGAGCTGCTCGCGATAGTCGCGACACCAGAGGCCGTTGGGGTGGCGAAAGGTGCGCAGCGGCGTGACGCTGCCCGTGTGGCGGTTGGCGGAGTTGAACCAGGTGAGGCTCTGGCCCTTGGGACGGGTTTGCAGCGCCTCGGCCAGCGCCTGGTTGGCCAGCGCCACGTCGCGCTTGTCCATCTGGTGATAGAGGGGGGCGGGTGGCTGGGTGGCGCAGGCGGACAACCACAGCGCCAGAAAAATCAGCAGATGACGGCTCATGGCTGCACCTTGCTGTCAAACCCCTGCCGGATCAGGGCTTGCTCCTGCTCATCGGTCAGGGTCTGACCGCGATCGTCGACCGTGCCGTTTCCCCTAAGCTTGTTGCCGCTGGCATCGACGGCGTCCACGCCGTTGTCGTCGACCGTGCCGTCTCCCCGCAGCTTGTTGCCGTCGGCATCGACGGCA
>NZ_CDDD01000050.1 GCF_000820165.1 Aeromonas taiwanensis | reverse complement strand
CCGCCTCGGTCAGGGGCAGCTGGGAGGCCCGTGGATAGAGCCGTGCCAGGATCTCCTGTGCTCGCCAGATGGGCGAGACCAGGAAGCTGGCCTCGTCGAGTTCGCCGCGATAGAGAATGGCTGACTCCGCCTCCAGCATGGCCCGACTCAGCGCCATGCCGGACGGCGTCTGCAGGGAGGGACTCACATGGGGGATGAGATCACAGCGGCCATCCTGCAGGCCCTGCAAGGTGGCCGCCCAGTTGGGCAAGGTCTCGAAGCGCAGCGGCACCGGCAGCTGCTGGGCCAGGCGCGTCACCTGGTCGATAAGCAGCCCCCCCTGCTCTTCCAGATAGGGAGGGCGCTGCAGGGCGGGGTAACAGAAGGTCAGTCCGGAGAGTGCATCAACATACGCCTGGGTCCCGGGTGACAGGGGGAGTATGGCGGCCCGCAGTGGCAGGGCCAGCAACGCACCGGACAGCAGCAGAATTCTTATCATAGAAACGGAAAAGCCAGGCGATTGCCTGGCTTTTTATCACTCGTTGGGTTCAACATTTTCTACCCTGGCCTTGAGTTTCTGGCCGGGCCGAAAGGTCACCACACGGCGGGCGCTGATGGGAATATCCTCGCCCGTCTTGGGGTTGCGTCCGGGGCGCTGGTTCTTCTCGCGAAGATCGAAGTTACCGAAGCCTGAAATCTTGACCTGTTCGCCACGCTCGAGCGCTTGTCGGATTTCCTCAAAGAAGGCTTCCACCATATCTTTGGCTTCACGCTTGCTCATCCCGAGCTGGGTGAACAGGTGCTCTGCAATGTCGGCTTTGGTAAGCGCCATAGATCAATCCCTCAAGGATGCATTCAACTCTTCACCAAGGGCCCGCACGACATTGTCCACGGTCTCGGCGATCTCTTTCTCCTCCAGGGTGCGCTGGGTGTCTTGCAACACCAGGCTGATGGCCAGACTCTTCTTGTCCTCGGCCATACCAGCACCCTGGTATACGTCGAACAAGTTTATTCCAACTAACTGATTTCCGCCAACTTTTTTAATTACTGCCAGAACGTCGCCAGCCAGGATCTGTCTGTCAACCACCACGGCGATGTCGCGACGGTTGGCCGGGAAGCGGGACACTTCGGCCGCAACCGGCACCTTGGCCGGCGTCAGCTTGTCCAGCTCCAGCTCGAACATGACGGCACGAGTCTTGAGTCCCAGCTTCTTCTCGAGGCTCGGGTGGATCACGCCGATGTGGCCGATGACCTCGCCATTGCGCAGGATCGCCGCGCTCTGGCCCGGGTGCAGGGCACTGTGCTCGGCACGCTCGAAGGTGAAGGTAGCGCCTTCGGCGGTCAAGTCCAGCACCGCTTCCAGATCCCCTTTCAGATCAAAGAAGTCGGCTGCGCGGCTCTTGATGTCCCAGTGCTCGTCGCTCTGGTTGCCGGTGATGATGCCGGCCAGCATGGGCTCCTGACGGATGCCGTTCTCGGCATTTTCGTCCTTGATGAAACGCAGGCCCTGCTCGAACAGGCGCACACGCGGCTGCTGACGGTTCTGGTTGTAGACGACCGCCTGTACCAGACCCGGGAACAGAGAGACACGCATGGCGGACATCTCGACCGAGATCGGGTTCGGCAGCACGATGGCATCGCTATGCGGGAACAGGGTCTGCTGAGCCTTGGGATCCACGAAGCTGTAGGTGATCGCTTCCTGGAAGCCGCGATCGACCAGCAGGTCGCGCACCCGCTTCAGGGTCACCTGCCCTTCTGCCTGCTCGACCATCGCGAGCGATGCGGCGGGCTTGAGGTTCGGGATGTTGTTGTAGCCGTAGATGCGGGCCACTTCCTCGATGAGGTCTTCCTCGATGGCGATATCGAAACGCCAGGAGGGAGCCAGCGCAGTCCAGCCGTCGGCATCCACGGTCACCTGCATGCCGAGGCTCCTTGTCGAGCTTGCTACGACGCAGCTTGATGGGGGCAGCCTTGGGCAGATGGGCATCGGATTTGACCTCGATGACCGGACCCGCTTCACCGCCGCAGATATCCAGCAGCAGACGGGTGGCACGATCCATCACCTTGGCCTGCAGCTCCGGATCCACCCCGCGCTCGAAGCGGTGGGAGGAGTCGGTGTGCAGACCGTAGGCACGGGCACGGCCGGTGATGGAGAGCGGCGCGAAGAAGGCGCACTCCAGCAGGATGTCGGTGGTGGTCTCGGACACCCCGGTGCGATCGCCGCCGAAGATGCCGGCCATGCAGGCAGGGCCCTTGGCATCGGCAATCACCAGGGTGGTCTCTTTGAGCTTCACCTCGTTGCCATCGAGCAGGGTCATCGGCTCGTCGGCCTTGGCGCGGCGCACCACCAGTTCCCCTTCAAGCGTCGCCAGGTCGAAGGCGTGCATCGGCTGGCCGTATTCCAGCAGCAGGTAGTTGGTGATGTCGACGATGGCGTCGA
>NZ_CDDD01000049.1 GCF_000820165.1 Aeromonas taiwanensis | reverse complement strand
CCTCTCCCCCGCCCTCCCTGCTCTCCAGGGCCAGCAGGCGATGTTCCGCCAACTGCTCGATGTCACCGCTGAGCAGGAGGCGATGCCGTCCGTCGCTGATCTGCACGACGCAGCTGTCGTTGTTGCGCCCCGCCCCCGGTCGCTCGGGCCAGAGCACGCGCAGGTCGAGCCCCTGCCAGCGCCACTCCTGGCCACGGCGACAAGCCTGGGTACTCGGCGCGAACGGGAAGGAGGAGAGCTCGCGGCGCACGGCTATCCCCTGCAGCACCGCCTGCCGGTTGCCTGCGTGATCCCGGTCCCTGTGGCTGATGACGAGGGTATCGATCACCCTCACTCCGAGCCGGTTCAGCACGGGCTGGATGACCGCGTCCGCCATGTTGTAGCCACCGGGGTAGCGATCCCCGGTATCGAAGAGGATGCCGCGCTCTCCCCGGGTGACGAGCACCGAGAGCCCCTGCCCCACGTCCAGCACCCGCCCCCGGCAGCTGCCGGCCCGCCCACAGCAGGATCAGCAGGGTGCTGGCGGGCATCAGCCAGCCTGGGACCGGCCACCATAGCCGTACCTGACTCGCCAGCCGCGCCAGCCCCCAGAGCACCCATTCCAGACCAAGATCGGAGAGCCAGAGCAGGCCGTGGGCCAGGGAGGTGGAGAGGGGAGCCAGCAGGACGCCGATGAGGGCGAGGGGGATGATCCCGAGGCAGAACAGCGGCAATGCCAACAGGTTGAGCAGGAGCGCCAGGGGGGCCATCCCTTCGAACAGCAGCAGTTGCAGGGGCAACAACCCGAGCAGCAGCAAGAGTTGCAGGCGCACCAGGCCGGGACGCTCGTGCAGCAGGCTCGCCAGCAACAGCAGGGCCACCGCCAGGAAGGAGAGCCAGAAACCCGCCGAATAGAAGGCGAAGGGATCCCAGAGCGCGATCACCACGAAGGCCCACAGCCAGATGCGGTGACTCGGCCAGTCCCGTTTCAGCCAGCGCAGCAGGCTCCATACCAGCACCATGATGAGGGCCCGTTCGGTCGCCACCGCAAACCCGGCCAGCCAGCTGTAGGTGGCCGCGAACAGCAGTGAGACAAGGATGGCCCCCCGCAACCCGAACAACCGGCCCAGCCACCAGCCGAGCACCGCCACCAGGGCGATATGCTGGCCGGAGATGGCGATGATGTGGGTCAGGCCACTGCCGCGAAAGAGATCCCACTGGGCATCCGTGATGCCCCCCTGCTCCCCGAAGGTGAGTGCCGCCAGCAGGGGGGCCTGCACCAACCCCTGCCAGGCCGTGTCGGCGGCGGTCAGCCAGCGCTCACGCCAGCCCGGCGGCGCTGCCGTCACCTCGATGATCCGGCGCAGATTGCCGGTGGCCGTGATCCCCTTGCCGAGCAGCAGCCGTCGCCCGTCCATCCCTGCTTCGTTCGCGAGGCCATGGGCAGGCTTGAGGCTGGTCACCAGAGTGACGCGACTGCCGGCGGGCAGGGGCGGCAGCGCCTGATAGGCGTTCACCCGCACCAGGGGGGCCGGCGTGAGGGGAAGGGCATCCAGGGTCTCGACCCGCAGCAGCAGGCGCGTAAAATGATCGCGATCTTTGTCGCCGGAGGGCTCCGCACTTTGCACTTGTGCGGTTATGATGTGACTCGTTTTTTTGCCAAGCTGGTCCAGCCAGGCCAGCCGGTAGTGCAGATTTCCCTGCATCCAGAGAATGCCAGACAGTAAAAACAGCAGCCGCCAGCAGCGGCAGGCGGCGAGGGGGAGCGCGAGCAGCAGCATCAGGCCCCCCCATTCCCATGAAGGCAGCCATGGCCAAAGCAGTGAGGAGCTTGCCCCAAGGGCAAACGACAACAGACGCAGATCCATGGAGCAAGTATCTAGCAAGGTTTAAAACATGCCCAAACGAATCATACAGCGCTGGATGCCCGATCAGCAGAGCCTGAAAGAGCACAAGCACTTGCGCCTGTTCGGCAATCTGCTGCTCGATGCCAACCTCTGGCATCTCAACCGGCGATCCGCCGCAGGGGCCTTCGCGGTCGGCCTCTTCATGGCCTGGATCCCCCTGCCCTGCCAGATGCTGCTGGCGGCCGGGGGGGCCATCCTGTTTCGGGTCAACCTGCCCCTCTCGGTGGCCCTGGTCTGGCTCTCCAACCCCCTGACCATGCCGCCCCTGTTCTATGGCGCCTACCTGACCGGCTGCCAGCTGCTGGGTCGGCACGCCCAGCCCATCGACATCGAGTTTACCTGGGCCTGGCTGATGTCGGTGTTCGAAACGGTGGCACCGCCACTCTTGCTGGGCTCCCTGGTGCTCGCCCTGCTGAGCTCTCTGATTGGCTATGCCCTGATCCGCACCTTCTGGCGCCTGAGCACGGTACGACAGTGGAAAAAACGCCGGGTGGCGCGGGCATGCTGAGCCGCTGGTTCGCCCGCTTCCGGCTGGATCCGGACACCCTGCGCCAGCAGAAGTGGTTTGCCCTGTTCGGTGAGCGCCTGCTGACCCCCGCCCTCTGGCAGAGAGGGACCCGGGCCCTGTGCGGTGCCGTGGCGGCCGGTCTGTTCGCCAGCTGGATCCCGATGCCCATGCACTCCCTGGTAGCCGTCGCCCTGGCGCTGGCATTCAGCCTCAATCTGCCGCTGGCCCTGCTGGCGGTCTGGTTCAACAACCCGCTGACGCTCCCCTTCATGTACCTCTACGCCTATCGCACCGGCTGTCTGGTGCTGCGCGAGCCCCCGGAGCCCTTCCACCTCACCTGGTCCCTGCACTGGCTGGAGCACGAGGCGGCCACCCTGTTGCCCCCCTTCCTGCTCGGCAGCCTGCTGCTGGCCCTGCTCACTGCCGCCGCCGGCGCCCTGTTCACCCTGCTGATACTGCAACTCGGCAGGCTGATCCGCGCCCGCTGAGCAGGCTCCCCCGCGCCCCCGGGGTGCGCGGCTTGCCATCATTTGGCTCTGCCACCACACTCCTTGTAACCCCGGCTTGCCGCCACCCGCCAAGACAAGGAGCCCACCATGGCCGAACCCCTGACCCTGGCCCACGCCAATGGCCGCCCCCTCACTCTGCTGCCCGCCATGGCGAACCGCCACGGCCTCATTACCGGCGCCACCGGCACTGGCAAGACCGTCACCCTGCAGGTGCTGGCAGAGGGCTTCTCCCGCCTCGGGGTCCCCGTCTTTCTGGCGGATGTGAAGGGGGATCTCAGCGGGCTGGGCGCCGCCGGAACCCCGTCCACCAAGCTGGACGCCAGACTGGCCCAGCTCGGCATCCCAGCCCCGAGCTTTGCTGCCAACCCCACCCTGTTCTGGGATCTCTTCGCCCTGCAGGGGCACCCGGTGCGGGCCACCGTCTCCAACATGGGGCCGCTGCTGCTCTCCCGTCTGCTCGGCCTGAACGACACCCAGAGCGGGGTGCTGGAGCTGGTGTTCAAGGTGGCAGACGACGAAGGGCTGTTGCTGCTGGATCTCAAAGACCTGCGGGCCATGGTGCAGTTCGCGGGGGACAACGCCAAGACCCTCACCACCCGCTACGGCAACGTATCGACCGCCTCCATCGGCGCCATCCTGCGCAACCTGCTCACTCTGGAGAGCGCCGGGGGCGATCACTTCTTCGGCGAGCCCATGCTGGACATTCAGGATCTGCTGCAGACCGACGAGGCCGGCCACGGCCATATCAATGTGCTGGCTGCGGGCAAGCTGACCCAGTCCAGCCGGCTCTATGCCTGCTTCCTACTCTGGCTGCTCTCCGAGCTGTTCGAGCAACTGCCCGAGGTGGGGGATCCTGACAAGCCCATCCTGGTCTTCTTCTTCGACGAGGCGCACCTCCTGTTCAACGACGCCCCCAAGGCGCTGCTGGAGAAGATCGAGCTGGTGGTGCGACTCATTCGCTCCAAGGGGGTGGGTATCTACTTTGTGACCCAGAGCCCGGCGGACATCCCCGACAGCGTGCTGGGACAGCTCGGCAACCGGGTGCAGCACGCCCTGCGCGCCTTCACCCCGAGCGATCAGAAGGCGGTGCGCATCGCCGCCAACACCCTGCGGGCCAACCCGGCCTTCGATGCCGCCGGCGTCATCACCGAGCTCGGCGTCGGCGAGGCGCTCATCTCCCTGCTCGACGAGAAGGGGCGCCCCGGCGTGGTGGAGCGCGCCTTCATCGCCCCGCCGGCCAGCCGTATCGGACCGCTGACCGACGGTGAGCGGCAGGCCCTGATCCAGGACTCCTTGCTGCACGGCCGCTACGAGACACCGGAGGATCGGGAGTCCGCCTTCGAGCGCCTCAACGGCGCGCGGCCGGCCGTGGCCGCCGATGATCCCCCCCAATCCCGTGGCGAGCCCGAGGGCGGTCTGCTCGATGCCCTCAACGGTATCCTCTTTGGCCGCACCGGCCCGCGCGGCGGCCAGCACGACGGCGTGGTGCAGACCGCCGCCAAGAGCGTGGCCCGCACCCTGGGCAACGAGGTGGGGCGCCAGCTGGTCCGCGGGGTGCTCGGCTCCCTGCTGGGGGGTGGCAAGCGCCGCCGCTGACGGTGAACACCGCAGGAACGAAAAAGCCCGCCGGGTCTCCCCGGCGGGCTTTTTATTGAACGGATGGCGATGGCTCGCTTACAGCACCTTGGCGATGGCGTCGCACAGCGGGTCAATGTTGGCGCGGGTGATACCGGCCACGCTGATCCGGCCGGAGCCGACGATGTAGATGGCGAACTCGCTCTTGAG
This sequence comes from Aeromonas taiwanensis, assembly GCF_000820165.1. Taxonomy (GTDB): domain Bacteria; phylum Pseudomonadota; class Gammaproteobacteria; order Enterobacterales; family Aeromonadaceae; genus Aeromonas; species Aeromonas taiwanensis. Next base: position 141,693 of record NZ_CDDD01000049.1, on the reverse strand, counting down.
GCGCTCCACCTGATCCTTGCTGAGACCGGAGAAGGAGAACATGCCGTTCTGCTCGCGGATGAAGCCGAAGTCCTGACTCACGCCACGGGCGGCCAGCTTTTCCACCAGCAGTTCGCGCATCTCGCGAATGCGCACCCGCATGGCGGCCACCTCTTCCACCCACTCCGCATAGAGGACAGGATCGCTCACCACGGCGGTGACGACGGCGGCGCCGTGGGACGGCGGGTTGGAGTAGTTGGCGCGAATGACGGTCTTGACCTGGGTGAAGGCCACGTCGGCCACCGCCTTGGTCGCACAGACCAGGGTGAAGGCCCCGACCCGCTCGTTGTAGAGACCGAAGTTCTTGGAGAAGGAGCTCGCCACCAGCAGCTCGTCGTGGCACTCGGCGAAGATGCGCAGGCCTTCGGCATCTTCCTCGATACCGCGGGCAAAGCCCTGATAGGCGAAGTCGAACAGCGGCAGCCAGCCGGCGGCGGCACTCTGCTTGGCCAGGGCGCGCCACTGATCAGCGGTCGGGTCGATACCGGTCGGGTTGTGGCAGCAGCCGTGCAGCAGTACCAGATCGCCGGCCTGTGCCTCGGAGAGAGACGCCTGCATGGCGGCAAAGTCGAGCCCCTTGGTCGCCGCATCGTAGTACTTGTACCACTTGACGGTCAGACCCGCGGACTGGAACACGCTGACGTGGTTGGCCCAGGTGGGGTCGGAGATCCAGACGGTCTTGGCGAGATTGTTGCGCACCACGAACTCGGCGGCGATACGCAGGGCGCCGGTACCACCCGGGGCTTGCGCTGTCTTGGCGCGGCCGCTGTTGACGAGGGCGGAGTCCTGCCCGAACAGCAACTGCTGCACGATGCGGCCGTACTCGATATTGCCTTCAATACCGAGGTAATTCTTGGTCTTCTCGTCGGTCAAGAGCTTCTGTTCGGCTTTCTTGACGCAGTGAAGGATAGGAGTGGCACCGGTCTCATCCTTGTAGATCCCGACCCCCAGATTGATCTTGTGGCTGCGAGTGTCGGCACGGAAGGCTTCGGTCAGGCCCAGGATCGGATCCGCTGGGGCGGCAACAACCTTTTCAAACATGGTATTCCCTGTATTCCGTTGAGTTCGTTGGCTGGCAAAGTAGGTTGGCAAACAAAAGCGCCCATCCAGGGAGCGCTCCGTCAACTCTTTATACCACTGCCTTCCATAGGGGAAAACCGCTTTCTCGAGGCAGCAGGCGAGCCTCTCACCCGACCGCGTGCCAATCGGGCGCCAGGGCACAGACTTCCGCCGAGAGACCGTGGCCCGACTCCACCAGATCGCTGCACTGTGCCAGCAATGAGCGAGGGATCCGGCTCGGCTCCCAGGGACGCGAGTCGTGCAGGGGGACCCCGTAGGCCGTCTTGATGGGCACGAGATCCCGTGGCAGCCACCAGCTCGCCGGGCGCCCCAGGCGCTGGGCCAGGGTCAGCACCCTGTCGACCCCGGCAGGATCCAGGGCGGTGAGGTGGCTCCAGAGCGTCTGGGGGGGCAAGGCAGCGATCAGGGGCTGCAAGGTGCCGGGATCCTGGGCCGGATACCAGACCAGCAGGGCATCGGCGGGCAGGTGTACGTCGGCAAAGGCACCGACGACGTCGGTCGTGATCACCCGCTGGATCTCCCCCTCCCCCCAGAGGACCTTGCCAAGCCCCGCCAGGGTGCGGGCGGGCAGCGCCACCTCCCCCAGGGTCTGGAGCCAGGACGTGGCATCGAGCAGGGTGCCCCCGCTGAAGAAGAGGCTGAACGGGCGGGCGGCGCGCAGGCGCAGGGGCAGATCGCTGCACGGCCGTATCCCCTTGTCCTCGAAATCGATCTGCTCGATGGGGCTGAAGCCCGCCTCTCCCTTGCGATAGAGGGCCGCCAGCACCCGTTCGTTGACCCTCTCCCCCAGCTGCCAGCCCTGGGTATGAAGCCACTCCTCCGGCTCCGGGGGAGCGCAGGCCATATCCGCCAGCATCAGCTCGCGGGTCAGGTAGCGCCGCCCGGCCGGGGTCAGCTCGTAACGATGGTTGCCCAGGGTCAGCAGCAGCTGGTTGTCCTTCAACATGCCGATAAGGGGCTGCCACTGGCGACCGCGAACAATCTGGGGGGCCCCGCTCAACAACTGCTGCGCCAGCGCGCGCCACTCGGGGTGAGTGAAATCGATCAAAAGGTATCCTTCCCTGTTGGCCAGCCCTGTTTCAACGAATTGAATAATCTAGCGATTTACGAGAAGAGAGCCAAGGGGACAAGGAAGACAACGTGACCTGGCGCAGGGCCGGAGGGCAAGCCGGACGGCTCGGGCACATCAAGGAAGCAGACAAAACAAAACGGCCAAGCAAGCTTGGCCGTTTACTCACTAAATCCGTGCTAGGACAGGATTAGAAGTTGTATTGCAGAGCAACAGTGAACTCGTCGTCCAGACCGTCGATACCCTGGATCTTGTACTCGGTGTACGCCTTCAGCTTGGAAGTGAAGTTGTACTGTACGCCCAGCAGGGTTTCGTCCAGCATGTCTTCGTAGGAAGAACCGGCAGTGTTGTCCTTGCCTTCCTTGAAGTTGTAGCCAGCCAGGAAGGTCCAGGCGTCGACGTTGTAGGAAGCAGCCAGCTCGTAGCCACGACCTTCACCCTTGTAACCGGTGCTGTCGTTCTTCAGGTCGCCTTCGGTGTACATACCGGCGAAGTAGAAGCCGTTGATGGCGTAGTGTGCGCCCAGAGCCCACTCGGATTTCTCACCGGTGTTGCTGTTGGTGGTCGCTTCCAGGTCGGAGTAAGCGTAACCACCGTTGAAGCCCAGACCGAAGTCGAAGTCATAGCCAACTGCGGCAGCATAGGCCCAGTTACGCTTGATGCCCGGGAATTCGGTAGTGAAGGAGTTGCCACCTACGTCGGTAACAACAACGGCTTCGTCGTCGTTGGTCTGGTAGGACAGTTTGCCCTTGAAGCCACCGAAGCTGTTGGAGTAGATAACCTGGCCTTCTTGACGACCGTCGTAGAAGTTACCAGCGTCACCCCACTCGTTGAAGATATCGGTCGGCTCCAGCACGTCGTAGAACGCGGTGTCGGTCTGACCGAAGATGATCTTGCCGTACTGGGTGCCGTCGAAGCCAACCCAGATGTGACGGGAGTTGAACTTGTTGTCGGAGTTTTCGGCAGAGACTTGCCACTCGGTCTTGGCGATACCGGACCAGGTGTCGTTCAGAGCAACTTTGCCGGACCAGCCCAGACGGGAGGAACCAACCAGTTCTGCATCTTCATCGTTGTGGTCAGCGTACATGTTAGCCTGAACACGGCCGTAGATATCAAAAGTGGTGCCGTCTTTGTCGTAAACGACAGCAGCGTTGGCTGCGGATGCAAACAGAGCCGGGATAGCAATAGCCAGAATTGTCTTTTTCATAGTTTCCAATGCCTACTGTAATTAAACACTAAGTCCTTGTTATTCCCTGTGTTAGCGATGTTCTTTGCATCACTATGGCGCCGAGACTATCACCGGGTTTTCCAATCCGCAATGAAAAAACTTGGAACTTTTTATGAAAACCATAGTCATAGGGGGATTTTTGTGAGCTGAATCCCACAACGTTTGCCCCACCAGGGTAAACGTTTACAGCGATAGTTGCTGCCCAAAACACCTTTCCTGGTGGTTTATTGCACGCCCCATCCGCCCCATGACATATGTGCAGAGGCACGTCGGCGCTCACTGCCTTCCCTTGCCTCGACCCCGGTCACCTCTTGCGGGTATCCTGTGTTCATTCATCTCCACACGGCCGCACCTTATTTATGCTATCGACTCGCCTCAAAGCCACCATCCGCAATACCTATCGCCAGATTGCCGATGGTTTACCCGGTTTTGTGCCGCGCAAGGAGCAGAACTTTCTGGTGGCCGAAATCGCCAAGACCCTGACGGGGGAATATGACAGGAGTCGCCGCATCCTGGTGGCAGAGGCCGGCACCGGCATCGGCAAATCCCTCTCCTATGCCCAGGGCGCCATCCCGGTGGCACGGCTCACCCAGAAGAAGCTGGTGATCTCCACCGCCACCGTCGCCCTGCAGGAGCAGTTGATCCACAAGGACCTGCCTTTTTACCACCGCCACAGCGAGCTGCCGTTTCGCTTCATGCTGGTCAAGGGGCGCCAGCGTTACTGCTGCGAACACCTGCTGGAGCAGGCGGCGAGCGGCATCGACATGGCCAACTTCGAGCTCGACTTCGGGAGTTTGAGCAAGCACAAGCCGTCAGACTCCGACAAGGCGTGCTATGAGGCGTTGTGGCAGGCCTACACCGGGGGCAAGTGGGACGGCGATCGGGACAACTGGCCCAAGCCCATCCCCGACACCTGCTGGGATCGCATCGCTGCCGATCGCCACACCTGCAACAAGGCGCTCAGCCACCACCAGCACTGCCCCTTCCACCGTGCCCGCAACGACATGGACGCCGCCGACGTGCTGGTGGTCAACCATGCCCTGCTGCTCTCCGACCTCACCATGGGGGGCGGCATCATCCTGCCTCCCCCCGACGAGTGCATCTATGTGCTGGATGAGGCTCACCACCTGCCGACCATCGCCCGGGATCACGGCGCAGCGAGCGCCAGCATCAAGGGCTCCCGCCGCTGGCTGGAGAAGCTGGTGCAAAGTGCCGGCAAGCTGGCGCGGGCCCTCAACAAGGAGAGCCTGCTCGATCCCCAGCTGAAGCTGCAGGATGCCCTGGCCTCTTTGCAGCCGGATCTGAAGGCGCTGGAGCAGTGGCTCGGCAGCCACGAGCAGCTGTTTGGCGCCGAGCAGCACCACAGGTTTGCCGACGGTGTCCTGCCCGACCCCCTGCCCATGCTGGCAGAGAACCTGAAAGAGGCGAGCAAGAAGGCGCTGCGGGCGCTGGACAGGATGCAGGGGGCCATCGGCGAGGCGCTCAAAGATGGCGAGATCCGCCGCAAGGAGGCCGAGCCCCTGCTGGCGGAGAGCGGCTTTCACCTGCAGCGTCTGGAAAACTTCTGCGCCCTGTGGGAAATGCTGAGCCGCCACGTGCCCGCCGGCAAGACACCGCTCGCCCGCTGGATGGCCAGGAGCGAGGACGGGGACATCTGGCTGCACGCCTCCCCCATCGAGGTAGGCTATCTGCTGGAGGAGTGGCTCTGGTCCCGCTGCCTCGGGGCCGTACTGGTCTCTGCCACCCTCACCGCCCTCTCCTCCTTCAGCTATTTCCGCCACCAGGTAGGGCTCAAGGAGCACGATGGCACCCGCTATCTGCGCCTGCGGTCCCCCTTCGACTACCACAAGGCCGAGCTCTATCTGCCCAGGATGGCTCATGAACCGAGCGCCCCCGCCTTTACCCAGGAACTGATCGACACCCTGCCCCGCCTGCTGGCAGGCAAGGAGGCGAGCCTGGTGCTCTTCTCCTCCTACCGGCAGATGAACGAGGTGGCGGCGGGGCTCAGGGCCAAGGGGATGTCGTTGCTGGTGCAGGGGGAAGCGTCGCGCAGTGCCCTGCTCCTCTTGCACAAACAGAAGTGCGACGGCGGCCAGGCCAGCATCCTCTTTGGCACCGGCAGTTTCTCCGAGGGGCTGGATCTGCCGGGGCACTACCTCACCAACCTGGTGATCACCAAGTTGCCCTTTGCGGTGCCGAACTCGCCGGTGGAAGAGGCCACTGCCGAGTGGATAGAGCAGCGCGGCGGCAACCCCTTCCTGCAACTGACGGTACCGGAGGCGTCGCGCAAGCTTATCCAGGCCTGTGGCCGCCTCATCCGCAAAGAGGCGGATCGGGGGCGCGTGACCATTCTCGACCGGCGCCTGTTGACCAAACGCTACGGCAAGGGGCTGCTGGACGCCCTGCCTCCTTTCACCCGGCGAATCGAGTAGGTTCGGCTCTCCCGTCGGCAGGACCGCGCCATAAACGGCTATTGCCGCTCCAGGGCAAACCTGCAAAAATGAGCCCCTATTTTTCAGTGGGCAATCGCCTGACTGTTCAAGGAGATGAAATGAAACTGACTGTTCTGGTGCCGGCCCTGGCTGGTCTGTTGTGGGCAGGTAGCGCCCTGGCTAATAGCCAACTGGAAATAACCAATCCCTATGTGGTCCAGCTCATCGACGGGGAGTCCATCAACCCCAAGCTGCTCGAAAAGACCAGCAGCTTCCCCATCAGCGCCGGCAAGCACCAGCTGGTGGTGGCCTTCGAGGGCAACTACTCCAACCGTAGCGAAATCAAGCTGGTGACCGCCGAGCCCCTGGTGATCAACTTCACCGCCGCCGACAACCAGACCCTGGTGCTGGACTACAAGAAGCCCCGCAACGAAGCGGAAGCCAAGGCATTCCTGAAAGATCAGAAAGTGGTCCTCAAGGACAAGGCCAGCGGCCAGACCGTCGAGAGCGAGCAGTTCGTCATGCCGACCGTGGGTGGCTTCCAGCTGACCCGCGACTATCAGCAGGAGCTGATCAATATGGGCAAGGCCTTCAACCAGCCCAAGACCGTCGCCATCTCCAGCGCCGCCGTGATGGCCGCCGCCAGCGCACCGGCCGAAGTGGCCCCGAGCAAGGCCCAGAGCAACCCCGAAGCCCTGACCCAGATGCAGAACTGGTACAACAAGGCCGATGCGGAGACCCGCAAAGCCTTCCAGATCTGGGTCATCCAGCAGCAATAAGGGCGCATCGCACGCCTGTATAGAGGGGAGCCTGGCTCCCCTTTTTCATACCCGCCTGGATAGACTCCCCATGTCACTTCGCATCTTCTATCACCCCCACTACTCCGCCCTGGTGCTGCCCGAGCGCCACCGCTTCCCCCTGGCCAAGTACCAGGCGCTGCATCGGCAGCTGTCGACAGAGGGGTATCCGCTTCTCGAGGCCCCCGCCGCGAGCCGCGAGCAGATAGTGCGGGTCCATGAGGCCGGCTTTGTGGACGCCGCCCTGGGGGGCCAGCTTGACGAGGGGGCCATCCGCCGGCTCGGTTTCCCCTGGTCCCCCATGCTGATTGAACGTACCCTGCGTTCGGTGGGGGCCACCCTGGCGGCCAGCCGTCACGCCCTGACGCACGGCTGCGGCCTGCAGATCTCCGGTGGTTATCACCACGCCCACCGGGACTTTGGCAGCGGCTTCTGCCTGTTCAACGATCTGGTGATTGCGGCGAGGGCCTGCCTGGACGAGGGGCGCTGCGAGCAGGTGCTGATCGTGGATCTCGATGTCCATCAGGGGGATGGCAGCGCCGCCCTGTGTGCAGGCAGCCGCGACATCATCACCCTCTCCCTGCACGGGGAGCACAACTTTCCCCGCCACAAGCCTGCCTCCCACCTGGACTTCCCGCTGCCCACCGGCATGGAGGACGATGCCTACCTCACTACCCTGGAGCAGGCACTGAGCCTGGCGCTTCGCCTCTATCAACCCGACCTCATCCTCTATCAGGCCGGGGTGGACGTGCACCGGGACGACGAGCTCGGCTATCTCTCTTTGAGCGATCAGGGGGTACGCCGGCGCGATGCCATGGTCTTTGACTGTGCCCGGCGCCACGGCCTGCCCATCGCCGCCGTGCCCGGTGGCGGCTACCGGCGCGACTGGCAGCGGTTGATCCCCTTGCACATGTCCCTGTTCGAGGAGGCCAGACGCCGCTACGGCTAGCACATGGCGATGCCACCCCCTCCCGGCCACAAAAAAGGCGGCACCTGGGCCACCTCTTCTTTATATAAAGCACAACAACGCCAGTCCTCCCCTTCTCCCCCAGCCGTGCCCCCCGGAAAGGCCCGTCAGAGATCGCCCCTATGAAGGCGCCAGAGAAGCCCGACAGTCCTCAGGCATGGGCCACCGGCGTCGGGTGTTCTCCCATTTTGCGCAGCAGCATCAGCAGATAGATAAACGACACGCAGGCGATCACGATGAACAGCAGGTTGTCCGAGTAGCGCTGCATCAGGAGCGCAGTCAGGGTCGGGCCGAGCAGGCTGCCGATGGTGTAGCTCAGCAGCAGCGCCTGGTTCATGGGCACCAGCTGATGGTGCGCCACCTTTTCGCAGGCCCAGGCCATGGCCACGGGGTAGAGCGTAAAACACGCAGCCCCCAGCATGAACAGCGCCGGTCCCATGACGGCACCGCCGAGCATCGCCATGCACCCCAGGATCACGGCAAACACCTGCACCCGCAGCACAGGCAAGCGCCCGAAGCGCTCCGCCAGACGGCCGATGGGCCACTGCCCCAGAATGCCGGCGCTGACCATCACCGCCATCCAGAAGCCGATGCCGGCGTCGCTCACCCCCTGACGGTTCAGATAGAGAGGCATCAGGCCATAGAGAGATCCCAGCACCATGCCGGAGATGATGCAGCCGTTGACCCCCAGCCGGGCCTGGCGAAGGCGCAGCATGGGCCACACCAGGGCACTCGTCTCCTGTTCGCTGCGCGCGTTGACGATGCGGGCAAACAGCAGCGGCAAGACGGCTGCCAGTACCAGGGCACTCACCCAGGGGAGGACATCCATCAACCCCGTCGATACCTTGCTGACCAGCAGCTGCCCGAGCACAGTGCCCAGGTAATAGACCATCATGTAGGCCGCCAGCAGGCGGCCCCGGTTGCGCGCATTGCCGCTGCACATGAGGGCGCTCTCCACCACCACCCAGATGATGGCGCAGCCCACACCGGCGATGAAGCGCCATGTCAGCCAGCTCCAGAACCCCTGGGTGACCCCCAGGCCGACGCAGCCTGCGGCAAAGATGGCAGACGCCAGGTAGTAGCTGCGATTGAACCCGAGGCGCTTGATCAGCGACCCCGCCAGCAGGGTGCCCAGCAGGTTGCCGGTGAAATAGGAGGAGCCGACCATGCCCACCTGCCAGGTCGGCAGATTGTCGTGGGCGAGCCAGAGCGGCACCAGGGTGTTCAATACCGCGATGGCCAGGGTCAGCAACAGCAGGCCACAGAGCAGAAGCAGCACCGGGCGGGAATATGTGGTCATGGATAAAACCGTGGGGAGAGGCAAAATGCGAGCGCATCATGCCACCGCCAATGCCATTGTCAATCGGCGCTGAGTAGGGATCGCAAGGTGTGGCGGCACGCAGCTCTTGCCGAGCACCACGGCACCGCTAAGCGCTAACCCTATCCTCTTGATTAACCAGCGCTTTGGCCATGATGACGATCATGGGCCGGTTGAGCATCGACCATGTGGCCTCTCCACAACCCTGAAGGCCCAAACAAGAAGAGGCGACCCTTGGGCCGCCTCTTCTTGATATCGAGCACTGCTTATATCGCGCACTATGCCGGTCAGCGCTGGCGCTTCTTGGCGTACTTGCGACGGGCCCGGGCCTGGCGCTCCTCTTCCCGCTCGGCCTTCTCCTTGGCCTTCTGCTCGGCCTCGGCCTCGGCCTCCACGATCTCGACCCTCACCATCTCCGGGGTCTCCAGGGAGATGCGGCCCAGCATGCCGGAGCGGAACTCGTTGACCAGGATCTCGGACGCCTTGTGCAGATCCGCCAGGCCCCCCTTGCGCATGAAACCGCGCTGGCGGGCGATGAGATCCAGCAGCTCGATCTCGGTTTCGGGCAGCTCGCTCAACTGGTAGCGTGCCTTGATGCGCTCCGGATAGGCCTTGATGAAGTAGTCGGCGGCAAACATGGCGATGTCGGCGTAGTCGAAGACGGTATCCTTGATGGCCGCGGTGATCGCCAGGCGGTAGCCACAGGAGGGCGGGTTCAGCTTGGGCCAGAGGAAGCCCGGGGTGTCGGTCAGGATGACGTGGTTGTCCAGCTTGATCCGCTGCTGGGACTTGGTCACCCCCGCCTCGTTGCCGGTCCTGGCGATGATGCGACCCGCCAGGGTGTTGATCAGGGTGGACTTGCCCACGTTGGGGATCCCCATGATCATGGCGCGCACCCCGCGCAGCTCGAAGTTGCGCTCCGGCAGCATCTCGTGGCACAGGGTCAGCAGTTGCTTGATCTTCTCCGGCTCCTGCTGGGTCAGGGGCAACGCCTTGATCCCCTTCTCCTGCTCCATGTGGGCCACCCAGAGCGCGGTGATCTCGGGGTCGGCGAGGTCTGCCTTGTTCAGCACCTTGATCACCGGCGTCTCGCCGCGCAGCTCCGGCACCAGGGGGTTCTCGCTGGAGAAGGGAATGCGGGCGTCGAGCATCTCGATGATGACATCGACCTGGGGCATGACCTCTGCAATCTCTTTGCGGGCCTTGTGCATGTGGCCGGGGAACCAGTTGATGGACATATCCGTTACTCTCTCATTGGAATGCAGGCCCCTCTCGGGGCTGCGGGCGCTCGGGGCTGCGGGCGCGTGGTGATGCGCCAGACCGCTGGCACTCATCGCAAGGGGGCGCATTTTACCTGCTGCGGCCCCGATTTGACAGGCCATTCTGGCCGGGTGTTGTCACCCCGGTGGCGGATGCCCGTGGCACCCCCGGGCCGGGAGCGTCCTCACACGACCAGCATAACTCATTGATATAAGATAACATTTACAAGGCACCTTCACCGTATTGTCATCTCTCTTCACTAAAAGTGTCATCTGCCCCCTCTAGGCTGCGCTCAGGTTTCACAAGGAGCGAACCCCAATGAGAAAGATGGCAGGACTTGCAGTGATGATAGGCGCCGCCCTGGCCGCCGGCTGCAACTCCAACAACGACAGCACCACCCCAGAGCCCAGCGCCAGGAACGTGATCTTCTTCCTCGGGGACGGCATGGGCCTCAACACCCTGACCGCCTCCCGCATCTACGGCGTCGGCGAAGAGGGCAGCCTCACCATCGACACCCTGCCCGAGACAGCCTTCATCAAGACCTTCTCCCACGACGCCCAGGTGACCGACTCGGCCCCCTCCATGTCCGCCTACATGACCGGGGTCAAGAGCAACAACGGCGTCATCAGCATGGACAGCAACGCCACCCAGGAGAGCGACTGCAGCCAGAGTGCAGGCAAGCCGGTCACCACACTGCTGGAGCTGGCCAAGGCCGATGGCCGCGGCACCGGCGTCGTCACCACCACCCGGGTGACCCACGCCACCCCGGCCGCCACCTATGCCCACATCTGCAACCGGGATCTGGAGGCCGACATCGCCGCCCAGCTGGTGCCGGGCGGTGCCGGTTACAACAGCGCCCTGAAAGAGGGGCTGGACGTGGTGCTGGGAGGCGGCAGCGGCTTCTTCAAGCCCCTGGCCGACAAGGGCAAGCGAGAAGACGGTCGCAACCTCATCACCGAGATGCAGGCACAAGGCTACCAGTTTGCCAGCACCCTGGATGAGCTGAACCAGGCCGAGACCGGCAAGCCGCTGCTGGGCCTGTTCGGGTCAAGCCACATGAAATACGACCTGGACAGACCCGCCAGCGAGCCGTCCCTGGCCCAGATGACCCTGGCCGCCATCAAGCAGCTCAAGGATAAAGAGAAGGGCTACTTCCTGATGGTGGAAGGGGGGCGCATCGATCACGCCCTGCACGACACCAACGCTAAGCGCGCCCTGCAGGACACCCTCGCCTTCGACGACGCCATCCAGGCCGCCATCGATGAGGTGAAGAAAACGGACCCCGAGCTGAAAAACACCCTGATCGTGGTCACCGCCGACCATGACCACACCCTGGTGCTGAACGGCTACGCCAAGCGTACCGGCAAGACCACGGCAGGCAATCCGGGCGTGCTCGGGTTGGTGAAGAACTACGAGACCGGTGAGCCGAGCAAGGACAGCGATGGCATGCCCTACACCATCATCGGCTTTGGCAATGGCTACAACCGGGTGGACGGTCCACGCAGCAGCGTGGCGCCCCTGGACGACGCCACCGTCTCCGCCGACGACTATCACCAGGAGGTCGTGGTCAAGGTGGGCGAGATAGGCAACGAGACCCACGGCGGTACCGATGTCTTCCTCGGCGCCATCGGCCAGGGAGCGGAGAGCTTCCACGGCTCACTCGACAACACCGCCGTCTTCGGCAAGGTCAAGGCTGCGGCCAAGCTGTAAGGGAATACAGGATGAACATCACCATGAACAAGACGCTGGTCTGCACCGCCCTGCTCGGCACCCTTTACGGGACGCTGGGCGGCCTCTCCCAGGCGCACGCCGCCGATGCCAGGAACGTGATCCTCTTCATCGGCGACGGCATGGGCCCCACCGTGCTCACTGCCACCCGCCTCTACAAGGTGGGAGAAGAGGGAGATCTCGAGATGATGCAGCTGGCGCGCAGCGCCCGCATCAAGACCTTCTCCCACGATGCCCAGACCACGGACTCCGCCCCCTCCATGGCGGCCTACACCACGGGCGTCAAGATGAACAACGAGGTGATCGCCATGAGCAGCGACACCAGGGCCGTGGCACCGTCCAAGGATGCCAACGGCAACAAGGGCATCAACAACTGCACCAGCGACAACGGCACCCCGGTGCCGACCATCCTCGAGCTGGCCAAGGCGGCGGGCAAGTCGGTGGGGGCCGTCACCACCACCGAGCTGACCCACGCCACCCCGGCCGCCACCTATTCCCACATCTGCCACCGGGATGCAGCCTACGCCATCGCCGAGCAGGCGGTGCCGGGCGGTGCCGGTTTCAACACCGCGCTGGGGGACGGGGTGGACGTGCTGATGGGGGGCGGTGCCAACCACTGGACGCCCTACAGCGCCAGCAACAAGGGCGGCCGGGCCGACGGCCGGGATCTGACCGCCGAGCTGAGCGCCCAGGGGTACAGCTATGTCACCACCAGGAGCGATCTCGCCAAGGTCGAGAGCGGCAAGGTGCTGGGCCTGTTCAGCGCCAAGTCCCACCTCGACTACGAGCTGGACCGGGTTGCCAAGGGGGCGGCCAGCAGCCAGCCGTCCCTCTCCGAGATGACCGCCAAGGCGATCGATCTGCTCAGCCAGAACAGTCAGGGCTACTTCCTGATGGTGGAAGGGGGTCGCATCGACCACGCCCTGCACGCCACCAACGCCAAACGGTCGCTCACCGATGCGGTGGCACTGGACGAGGCGGTCAAGACGGCGCTGGGCAAGGTGGACTTGAGCGATACCCTGATCGTGGTCACCGCCGACCACGACCACACCATGACCATCAACGGCTACGCCGCCAAGGGCAACCCTGTGCTGGATCTGGTCAAGAACGGTGACGGCTCCACCCAGAACGACGTCGATGGCAAGCCCTTCACCACGCTAGTGTTCGGCAACGGTCCGAACCGCCAGGATCAGCGCCCCACCCTCACCAGCGAGCAGGTGATGGGGGATGACTACCTGCAGGAGACCGGGGTCAAGCTGGGTTCCGAGACCCATGGCGGCGGCGACGTCATGCTGTTTGCGGACGGTGCCGGCAGCGGACGCTTCAAGGGGACGCTGGACAACACCAAGGTGTTCGGCAAGCTCAGGGAGGCGCTCGGCCTGTGAGCGAGGGAGGCCCGGCCTGCGCCGGGCCTCTTCGCCATCGAGCGATGAACCATGAGACGAACCTTACTTCCGCTGTGGCTCTTGGGCTGCACCCTCTCCTTCCCCCTCCTGGCCGATGAAGTCCCCGATCTGGCCGCCCGCATCCGCTACGAAGACAGGGTCACCGGCAGCGACGGCATCGCCCGGGAGAACCAGTGGCAGGAGAAGTGGCTGCGGGTCGGCAACCAGGTGTGGAGCCAGCGGCTCATTCCCCTCCCCCTGGCCCGGGCCTATCACGCCACCCATGACGCCCGCCCCGGCCACAAGCACTTCACCCACCAGATGGCAGCGCGCTGGGTCACCCTGGACGAGCAGGGGACACTGCAACTGCGCTACGCCGACGCCTGGCACAGCCAGCTGGTGGAGGTACCGCCGGAGGAGTATGGCCAGGTGGCCTTCAAGCCCGACTGGGATCGCCTGCGCCACCTGGTGGACCCGGCCCTGCTGCAAGGCATGACCCCCCTGGCGGAGGACGCCCCCCCGCAGGCGCGCTGGTTCGAACGCCGGGAAGGCAAGCAGCGTACCCGCATCCTCTGGTCACATCAGTGGCAGATCCCCCTGGTGGTGGAGTCCGCAAGCCTCGACGGCTATCGCAGCTACCGGATGGAGGTGACCCTCAAATCCCTGCCCAAGGCCCTGCCCTGGCAACAGCTGGACGGGTACCAGGCGATGGATCTGCGGGATTTCTTCGACTGAGCCCCTGCCCCGGACGGGCAGGCTGACATTGCGTAACGGGATGTTACACTCTTGAGTACTCATCCCGGATCCTGTCTCCCATGCGCCTCGTCACCCTGCTCCTGCTGCTCTGCCACACGCTCTTCACCTCCCTCCCGGCCCGGGCCGTGGTGGTCGTGGCCGCTGACATCCCTCCCTATGTCATTCGCTCCCAGCAGGGAGCTCCGAGCGGCATGGCCATCGAGGTGCTGGAAGAGGCGGCCCGCCGCCTCGGGGAGACGCTCGAGATCGAGCTGATGCCACTCGCCCGCGCCCTCAGCCAGACCCGCCACCGGCCGGATGTCCTGCTGCTGCCACCCGCCAGGAATCCCCAGCGAGAATCCCAGTTTCTCTGGATTGCCCCCCTGCTGGAGGAGGCCTTCGTGCTGGTCAGCCACCGCAACCATCACTCGGCCCCCCTCACCGTTGCGGATCTGCCCGGCCTTACCGTCGGCGCGATGCGGGGCTCCCATGGCCAGAGTCTGATCCCGCCCCTCGAAGGCGTGACCCAGGAGCTGGTCAGCGAAGAGGTCAACAATGCCAGCAAGCTGGCGCGGGGCCGCATCCAGGGCTGGGCCGTGGCCTGGAATACCGCCCGCTACAACCAGCAGCGGGCTGGCCTGCCCCTCCCGGATCTGGTGCGTGGCCAGACCCTGCAGCGGAGCACCCTCTACCTGGCCGCCAGTCCCCGCTTCTCCCCGAGCGAGGCGATGCGCTGGCGCAGGGTCATCCAGGAAATGCGACAGGATGGTAGCCTCGCTCGCATCCTTTTCCAGTACGATTATCAGGCACCCTGAATTGCCAAAGCCCCCCAGAATGGTTATGGTATCCCCATGAAAGCACTCATGATTTTTTCCAACCTGCTCACACCCCGCTGAGCCCCCGCCCTCGCCCCGCCGCGCGAGTCGCCCGGGGGCATCGCGCTTGCGATCGTGACACACCATCCAACCGATTTCCGACCAGCCTGCCCGCCATGCTGGTCTCGTCAGCCATTGATAAGGAATACCCTATGAAACAACCTCATCTCGTCATCTCCAGCCTGGACCTGGATCGCATCGAACAGCTGCTCGGCAGCCACCCGCAGCACCTGGCCCTGCAGGAGGAGCTGGATCGCGCCGAGATCCGCGAACCCGCCGACATGCCGCCGGACGTGGTGACCATGAACAGCACGGTGCGCTTCAAGATGCAAAACAGCGGCAACGACTTCTGCCTGACCCTGGTCTACCCGAAGGACGTGCAGGGGGACGAGTCGAAGATCTCCGTGCTGGCGCCCGTCGGCAGCGCCCTGCTCGGGCTGAAAGTCGGCGACAGCATCGCCTGGCCGGGCCCGGCCGGTCGCACCATCCAGGTGGAGATCCTGGAAGTGGTCTATCAGCCGGAGCGCGCCGGCGAGCTGCACCGCTGAAGAGGTCGGGCACGCGCCTCCCCGGGAGACGTGTGCCCAGACCCGGTATCAAATCAGAGCCCCTTCCTTTCGTTCTCTCTCACCACAGGCCTGAAGCCCCTTGGGCTGTGGCCAGCTCCTGAGATGTCACTCTGGTGGCAGATCCCTCTCCCCTGCCAGATAACGCTCCTTTCGAAACCGAATTTTTCACCGACACCACCGCCTGAAATTTTGCACTTGAACCGGCGCCATTAGATAGATATGTTGTTTTCGTGTGGTTTTATGAGTCGCCACGAGGGAGAAAAGCGCCCATAACTTATTGAGTCTTCTGGCACAATCAGATTTCGGTACATTTTTCACTCAAGGCGGCATTCATAGAATCTCATATGGGGCTTTTGCCCCGACCAAGACAATAATCCTGTCTTGCCTGCTGCCGGATGCAGCAGTCTCTTGTGCCATGGAGTCGCACGGGAGCAGGTTCAAGGCCGAACACACTTTCGACAGAGACGTCATTTATGATCAAAAAACTCATTCTCTCTACCCTGCTGCTGTGCGGGCTGGCCCATGCTGCTCCCAGCTCCACCCTGGATGCCGTGCTGGAGCGCGGTGTGCTGCGCGTCGGCTTCGACGCCGGTTACCAACCCTTCGAGATGACCAACAAACAGGGCCAGTACATCGGCTTTGACGTGGACCTGGCCAAGATGGTCGCCAAGGAGATGGGCGTGAAGGTGGAGTTCGTCAACACCGCCTGGGACGGCATCATCCCGGCCCTCTTGACTGACAAGTTCGACGTCATCATGGGCGGCATGACGGTCACCCCCCAGCGTAACCTGCGTGTGAACTTCGCCGATCCCTACATCGTCGTCGGCCAGACCATCGTCCTGCGCAAGGACAAGGCGGGCGAGATCAAGTCCTTCAGCGATCTGAACGATCCCAAGTACAAGATCGCGGTCAAGCTCGGCACCACAGGCGAGCAGGCGGTCAAGCGCATGATCCCGAAAGCCACCCTGCTGCAGTTTGAAACCCAGGACGACGCCAAGCTGGAAGTGATCAACGGCAAGGTGGATGCCTTCGTCTACGACCTGCCCTACAACGCCATCTTCGCCTCCCAGAACACCGGCGCCGTGGTGCACCTGGACAAGCCCTTCACCTTCGAGCCGCTGGCCTGGGCCATCCGCAAAGGGGATCAGGACACCCTCAACTGGCTGAACAACTACCTGCGCCAGATCAAGGGCGACGGCAGCTACGACCGTCTGTACAAGAAGTGGTTTGAATCCACCGCCTGGTTGAACCAGCTGAAATAACCTCTCAAGGGGCGGTTCGCCGCCCCTTACCCGCAGACTTCACCACAATAACGACAAGAGAGGTTGTGAACGTGATCAACCCCAAACTCACAAGACAGATGGAAAAACAGCCCAACCTGCTGCTCTGGCACGGCGTCTTCCTGCTGCTGGTGCTGGCCGCCATCTTCGGCATCTACAAGGCCGTGCAGGCGGTGGACTACACCTGGCGCTGGGAGCGTATTCCCCAGTACATCGCCTATCAGGCGGAGCAAAAACACTACGCCGAGTTTGACGGCACCGTGATTGCCGAGAAGGGGCAGCTCTTCCTGCAAGACGATCTCGACCCCAATCGCCGTCAGGCCATTGGCACCGAACATGTCCAGGTAGCCGAAGGGGACACCGTCTTCCTCGGCGATACCCTCGACTCCCAATTCAGCTGGACCGCTGGACCCATCGCCTGGGGCATCTGGGTCACCGTCAAGCTCTCCCTGGTGGCAGGCGTCTTCGCCATCCTGCTCGGCACCCTGGCCGGGCTTGCACGACTCTCACCCAACCCGGCCCTGCGCAACCTGGCCGTGACCTATGTGGAGCTTATTCGCGGCACCCCGCTCCTGGTGCAGATCTTCATCGTCTACTTCTTTATCGGCACTGTACTCAATCTGGATCGCTTCACCGCCGGGGTGGCGGCCCTCGCGGTCTTCACCGGTGCCTACGTGGCCGAAATCGTGCGCGCCGGCATCAGCTCCATCCACAAGGGGCAGATGGAAGCGGGCAGAAGCCTTGGCATGACCTCGGCCCAGACCATGCGCTACGTCATCCTGCCCCAGGCATTCAAGCGGGTACTGCCGCCGCTGGCGGGCCAGTTCATCAACCTCATCAAGGACTCCTCCCTGGTGTCGGTCATCTCCATCACGGATCTCACCAAGGCGGGGCGCGAGGTGGTCAGCTCCACCTTCAGTCCGTTCGAGGTGTGGTTCACCGTGGCCCTGCTCTATCTGGTGCTCACCGGCACTCTCTCCTTCCTGGTGCGTCGTCTGGAGGTGAAATATGCGCGCAGCAACTGATCCCATCATCCGTGCCGCCGGGGTAGAGAAGTTCTACGGCACCGAGGTACACGCCCTGAAGAACGTCAGCACCCAGGTGGCGGAAGGGGAAGTGGTAGTGATCGTGGGCCCGAGCGGCTCGGGCAAGTCCACCTTCCTGCGTACCCTCAACCAGCTCGAGACCATCAACGACGGTGACATCGTCGTCGACGGCATCAGCCTCACCGAACCCGGCGACGTCAACAAGCTGCGGGAGGAGGTGGGCATGGTGTTCCAGTCCTTCAATCTCTTCCCCCATCTGACGGTGCTGGACAACATCTGCCTCGCCCCCCAGAAGGTGCGGGGGCTGTCGCGCAAGGATGCGGAGGACAGAGCCAAGAACCTGCTGCTCAAGGTGGGGCTCTCCAACAAGGCCCAGAGTTACCCCTCCCAGCTTTCGGGCGGTCAACAGCAGCGGGTAGCCATCGCCCGAGCGCTCGCCATGCAGCCGCGCATCATGCTGTTTGACGAGCCCACCAGTGCCCTCGACCCCGAGATGGTGGGGGAAGTGCTGGACGTCATGAAGGGGCTCGCCCGCGAGGGAATGACCATGGTGGTGGTAACCCACGAGATGGGCTTCGCCCGGGAAGTGGCGGATCGGGTGCTCTTCATGGAGAGCGGCGAGCTGCTGGTGGACGAGAAGCCGGCGGATTTCTTCGACAATCCCCCCTCCCCTCGCCTGCGCCAATTCCTGAGCCAGGTGCTATAAGCCTGGTGTTATGACAACCGCTGTGGCTTCGACCATCCAACGCGCCCCCGCCTGCGCCAGTTCCTGAGCCAGGTGTTGTAACCCGCGATGCATAAAAACGAAGAGGGAGCCCATGGCTCCCTCTTTCATGCCTCCCTTCCTCATCCGCACCCGGGCCATCCCCCTGGCCCCTCCCTTGCCGCAGCCTCTCGCCGTCGGGTTGTTCACCACCCGGACGGGACAAGTATGTTAATGAAATTTTAAATTCATCCGGTATGCTGACACCCAACTGGTCCAACCGGATGCCTCACATGGATGTGCAACTGCTCCTGCTCTACCTATCCCCCCTCTTTCTGGCCTTTATCGGCTGGGAGATGCTCTACCTGCGCAAGCATGGCGCCGCCTTTCCCACCGCCGGTTATCAGTGGAAGGATCTCTTCGCCAACGCCACCCTGGCGCTGATGCATCAGGGGGGCGATGCCCTGGCGGCCATCGCCATCGCCTACCTCTACGACGCCCTCTGGGGCTGGCGGCTGCTGGACATAGAGCTGAACGTCTGGAGCCTGTTGCTGCTCTTCCTGCTGCAGGATCTCTGCTACTGGCTGTTCCACTTCGCGAGCCACCATGTGCGCTGGTTGTGGGCCTCCCACGTAGTGCACCATAGCTCGGAGCGGCTCAACCTCTCCACCGCCTTTCGCCAGAGCCTGATGTATCCGGTCTCCGGCATGTGGCTGTTCTGGATCCCCATGATCCTCATCGGTTTCCCGCCCGAGGCCGTGGTCACCACAGTGCTCTTGAGCCTGGGCTTCCAGTTCTTCGTCCACACCCAGGTGGTGGGCAAGCTCGGCTGGCTGGAGTGGATCTTCAACACCCCCTCCCACCACAGGGTGCACCACGCCAGCAACGTCAGATATATCGATCGCAACTTCGCCGGGGTGCTCATCATCTGGGATCGGCTGTTTGGCACCTTCGTGGAGGAAGACCCCGCCGAGCCGTGCCGCTTCGGCATCACCAAGCCCATTCACAGCTTCAACCCCCTCACCCTCACCTTCCACGAGTGGCGCGACATGCTGCAAGAGGCCCGGGGCCTCCCCTGGCGGCAGAAGATCGCCGTGCTATTCGGCAAACCGGCGGGCCCCGCCAGCCGCTGAGCACGCACTGCAGACAACCCGCAGACAAAAAGAGAGCGCCCCTTGGGCGCTCTCTTGCATTGGGTCACCACCTCACTCAAACGTGGGCAAAGGACCAGATGGCGGGAATGAGGCTCAGCAGCGTCACCCCGGCCAGCAACCGCTCACGCCCGCTGAGCTGCTGCCCGGCCCCGAGCTGGCGACGGCTGTAGAGGAACAGCAGCAGACCCGGCCCGTAGAGCAACAAGGAGAGCAGCAGATACTCCACCCCGGCGGCGTAGAGCAGCCAGAGACCATAGCCGCTCGACACCAGCGCCACCGCCCGCATCAGGCCATTGCCCTCCCTGCGCAAGGAGAGCTTGAGCAGGAAGAGACCGATCAGCAGATAGGGCACCAGGATCATGGAGGTGGAGATGAGCAGCAGGTTGGTGTAGCCCTTGCCAAGCAGCCACACCAGCAGCAGACAGCCCTGCACCGTCAGGCTGGTGAGCCAGAGCGAGGCGATGGGGGTGCCGTTGTCGTTCTGGCGCCGGAAGATGGCCGGGAAGGCGCCGTGGCGCGCCGCACTGAACGGCACCTCGGCCGAGAAGAGGGTCCAGCTCACGTAGGAGGCGAGCACCGACACGATGAGGCCGGCGCTGATGAGCAGCTTGCCCCAGGAGCCCGTCATCTGGGCCATCAGTCCCGCCATGGAGGGATTGGGCAGGGCCGCAAGCTCGGGGCGACTCAGGATCCCGAGCGCCAGCACCGAGATGAGCACATAGAGCAGCAGCGCCAGCACCACGCCAAGCACGGTGGCCGTACCCACGTCCCGCCTGTTTCTGGCCCGGGCCGAGAGCACCGCCGCCCCCTCGATGCCGGTGAAGACCCAGAGAGTGATGAGCATGGTGTTGCGCACCTGCTCGGAGACCGGCACCGCCAGGGTGCTCCCCTCCTGATCCGCCGCGAAAGTGACCGGATCGAACCAGTAGCAGGCGAACAGGATGAACAGCAGCAGCGGCAGGCTCTTGGCCAGGGTCGCCACCAGGTTGAACAGGGCCGCCTGCTGCACGCCGCGGGCCACCAGCAGGTGCACCGCCCAGAGGATGCAGGACTCGCCGATGAAGGCCGCCAGGGTATTGCCCTCGCCAAACCAGACCCGCTCCGGGGTGTCGACGAAGCTGCCCAGCGCCGCGAAGGCGATCACCAGATAGCCCACCACGCCGATGGTGGCGCAGAGCCAATAGCCCCAGGCGGAGAAGAAGCCGACCAGCTCGCCGAAACCGACCCGGGCATAGCTGTAGATGCCGCCGTCGAGCTCAGGTTTGAGTCGCGACAGATAGAGGAAACTCGCGGCCAGCGCCAGTATGCCGACCCCGGTCACGGCCCAGCCGATCAGCACGGCGCGGGCCCCCGCTACATCGGCCATGTTCTGGGGCAGGCTGAAGACGCCCGCCCCCACCATGGAGCTGAACACCAGGGCCGTGAGGGACCAGAGCCCGATCTTGCTCTCTTTCATGGGCTCTCCTTAGCGCAGCCGGCTGGCCAGCGCCTCGATGTGTTCCGGGCCGATGCCGCAGCAGCCGCCGATGAGGCTCGCCCCGGCCGCGCGCCAGCGCTCGGCCCAGCCCAGATAATCCAGCGGCCCCAGATCGGTGCGGATCTCGTCCAGCCCGTCGTTGGCGGTCGCCTCCTTGGGCTGGGGCGGGAAGGCGTTGGCATAGGCGCCGAGCCGAACGTCGGTGCGCCCCAGGGCCTGCAGGCCGGCCCCGGCCACCTTGAGCGCCCCCTCAATCACCTCGGGCTGACAGCAGTTGAACAGGATGGCGTTCACCCCGGCCGACGCCAGGGCGACCACGGCATCGGCCACCCGCTCGCCGGAGCGCAGGGTCGGCTCACTGCCCGGCGCCTCGTCTTCCAGGGTGAAGGAGACCCAGAACGGCTTGCCGTCCTGTGGCAGCAGGGCCTTGAGGGCCAGCGGCTCGGCGATGAGGCTCATGGTCTCCGCCAGCCAGAAATCCACTTGGGGGGAAAGCGCCCGGATCAGCGGGGCTGCCAGCTCGCTCACCCTGCTCGCGTCGAACAGGTCGGCGCGGTAGGAACCAAAGAGCGGCGGCAAGGAGCCGGCCACCTGCACGGAGCCCGGCTGCTCGTCGGCCACCTCCCGGGCCAGTTGCCCGGCCAGCGCCGCCAGCCGCTCCCCCTCTGCCGCAAAGCGCGCCTCACCGATATGAAACGGCACCAGCGCATAGCTGTTGGTGGTGATCACCCGGGCGCCGCTCGCCACATAGGCCTGATGCACCTCGCGCACCGTCTCGGGGGCTTCCATCAGCGCCAGTGCCGACCACTCCGGTTGACGGAACGGCGCGCCCCGCCGTGCCAGCTCGCGCCCCATGCCCCCATCCAGTACCCACAAATCCTGCTTGTCCATCTCTGTCTCTCTGCATGTTCCCGTCATGTCGGGTGTTTATTGTGTGAAACCACATTAAGCCATCAAAACATCTAGACGGCTAGAAATCCCAAATATCATGACCCAAAGCAGAGAAAGAGGCAATCGGGGGCTACGAACAAATCCGAGCAAGCTCGGGATGATGGCGGCAAAGGGAGATCTCCCCGACACAGGCATCACCTGGCCAGGCACTGAAACGACAAGAGGCCACCCGAAGGTGGCCTCTTGTGAAACAGGGGATCAAGACGGGCTCGCCCGCCGATGGCTTGGCGACTCAGCGCCCGGCCAGCACCCGCTTGGTCTGCTTGACCCAGTCGGAGACACGACCCTGCTGGGAATACCCCTGCCAGATCTGTTCCCACTGTGCCGGGCTGAGCGGGCGGCCCAACCGGCGCTGTACCCCGGCGTACAGGTAGTCGTGCGCCGTGGTGCGAGCCTGGGCCGAGGTGAGGAACTTGGAGACGGGATCGGTCAGGCGCACGTCCCGCATGCCAAGCAGGGGGTAGTCACTGTGCACCGCCGCCAGCATGGTCTCGCGCATGGCCGACTCGATGTAGCCGCGGGCGAACAGGGCGGTCACCGACTCGAGCGAACCTTGATCCGGACCGTGATACTCCTCGTCGAACACCGGGCTGGGCTCGGCAACGGCGCTTTGCACCACCGCATCGGGATCTGGCTGCGGCACGACCACGGCTGCCTGGGGAGCGGCCGGTTTGGCGACGGGAGTGGCCTTGCGCGGTGCGCTCTGGCTGCAGGCACCGAGTGCCAGGGCGAGCGCCACACAGGCCAGCGCACGGGAATGAGACTGCATCTTCATGATTGCTAACGAGCTCCTTTTACGATTCCTGAACAGGCTTCTCGGCCGACGTGGCCTCTACCCGGGTGACCAGCAGCTGGTCGATCTTGTAACTGTCGATGTCGACCACTTCGAACTTGTAACCGGCGTACTTCACCGAGTCGGTGCGCTTGGGGATCTTGCGCAGCATGTACATGATGAAGCCGGCAATGGTCTCGTAGTTCTGGTTTTCCGGGAACTCCTCGATGTCGAAGGCGCGCATCACGTCGGAGATGGGGGTGACCCCGTCCACCAGCCAGGAGTTCTCGTCCCGCTGCACGATCTGCTCTTCCACCACGTGGGTGGCCCACTCCCCCATGACGGTGCTCATCAGATCGTTCATGGTGACGATCCCCACCACCAGGGCGTACTCGTTCATCACCACGGCAAAATCGCCCCTGTGATTCTTGAAGTACTCCATCGCCTCGTAGAGGTTCAGGGTGTCGGGGATGATGATGACGTTCTGCACCAGGGAGCCGCTGTTGAGATCGATGCTCTGGCCGCCGATGACCCGGATCAGCAGCTCCTTGGAGTCGACGAAGCCCTTGATGCTGTCGAGGTTGTGGTCGCACACCAGGAACTTGTTGTGAGGGTGCTCGGCGATCTTGGCCTTGATGCTCTCCTCCCCCTCCTGCAGGGTGAAGTAGATGAGGCTCTCGCGGGCCGTCATGGCAGAGGTGACGCCAAGGGACTGCAGCTCGAACACGTTCTCGATGAGCTGATGCTCCTCGCGCTGGATGACGCCGGCCTCGGCGCCCGCATCCATCACCGCATAAATATCGTCCGAGGTGATCTCGTCGTTGCGCACCATGGAGATGCGCAGCAGGCGGAACAGGCCGTTGGCCATGCCGTTGAACAGCCACACCAGCGGCATCAGCAGGGTGACGCACAGCAGCATGGGGCGCACCACCACCACGGCGATCCGCTCCGGCATGGTCATCGCCAGGCGCTTGGGCATCAGATCGGCGATGAGGATGAACATGCCGGTGACGAAGACGAAGGAGGCTGCCGAGCTGATTTCACTCAGCCAGGGCCCCTGATAGAACTCGGAGACCAGCTCCTTGATGGCCGGGTTCAGGGCGGACTCGCCCAGGATGCCGCCCAGGATGGCGACGGTATTGAGGCCTATCTGCACCACGGTGAAGAAGTTGCCAGGCTGGGCCTGCAGTGCCAGTACCTTCTCGGCATGGCGGTTGCCCTCGTCAGCCATCACCTGCAACTTGATCTTGCGGGAGGCGGCGAGGGAGATCTCGGAAAGCGAGAAGAACACACTGCCAGCGACCAGCAGCATCAGAAAGAACAAACTATCGGCAAAACTCATGATTAACCTATTGCTACAGCCGCCTTGACACAAGACGGCAAACTGGGCCCGGGAAACCGGACCGTGACTCCATCCGGGACTCACACAGGGGCCATATTCTAGCAGAAAAGCCCTCGTTGGGGGGCGTTATCTTAAGCTGCCCGAAAATGCAATAAAAAAGGCGCTTTACGCGCCTTTTTATTCATGTCGGAATCATTTTTTGCCCAGCAGATCGGTCAACTCATCGGCCTTGGTGTGGCGCACATCCTTGCCCTTGACGTAGTAGACGATGTACTCGCAGATGTGCTGGCAGCGATCGCCGACCCGCTCGATGGCCCGCGCCGCCCACAGGACGTTCAGCACCTGGGGAATGGTACGGGGATCTTCCATCATGTAGGTCATCAGCTCGCGGATGATGGACTCGTACTCCCGGTCCACCTTGTCATCTTCCTTGTAGACCGCCAGCGCCGCCTCCAGATCCATGCGCGCGAAGGCGTCGAGCACGTCATGCAGCATCTTGATGGTGCGACGGCCCATGTTTTCCAGGGACACCAGCGGCGGCTGGGGCTTGTTGGCATTGTCGGTCAGCATGCGGGCGATCTTGTCCGCCACGTCGCCAATGCGCTCCAGATCCGTGATGGTCTTGATGATGGCCATCACCAGGCGCAGGTCGGAGGCGGTGGGCTGACGCTTGGCGATGATGCGGGTGCACTCCTCGTCGATCGCCACTTCCATGGCGTTGACCTTGTGATCGTTGGCCACTATCTTGCGGGCCGCATCCAGATCCTGGCCATGGATGGCGGCGATGGCGTCGGTGAGCTGCTTCTCCACCAGCCCCCCCATCACCAGCACCTGGTTGCGCACGCTCTCGAGCTCGGCATTGAACTGACCGGAGATGTGTTTGTTGAGATTCATATTGTCCATACCAGTAATCCTTGTTGCTCCGAGTATGCCCTAGTCGTTGAACCGACTGCCAATCTGTTTGTTGATGATCATCTTGCTCATCTCAATCACCCCTGTTGCACCAACATGCCTTAGCCGTAACGGCCGGTGATGTAGTCCTCGGTCTTCTTCTTGGCCGGGGTGGTGAAGATGGTGTTGGTGTTCGAGTACTCGATGAGCTCCCCCATGTACATGAAGGCGGTCTGATCAGAGACCCGCGCCGCCTGCTGCATGTTGTGGGTCACGATCACCACGGTGAACTGGCTCTTGAGCTCGTTGATCAGCTCCTCGATGGTGAGGGTGGAGATGGGGTCGAGCGCCGAGGTCGGTTCATCCAGCAGCAGCACTTCCGGCTCGATGGCGATGGCGCGGGCGATCACCAGACGCTGCTGCTGACCACCGGAGAGGCCGAAGGCGTTGTCGTGCAGACGATCCTTCACCTCGTCCCACAGGGCCGCACCGCGCAGGGAGCGCTCGGCCGCCTCGTCCAGGGTACGGCGGTCGTTGATGCCCTGCAGGCGCAGGCCATAGACCACGTTCTCGTAGATGGACTTGGGGAAGGGGTTGGGGCGCTGGAACACCATGCCCACCTGACGGCGCAGGGCGGAGACATCCACGCTCTTGTCGTAGATGTTGTGGCCGTGCAGCTGGATCTCCCCCTCGATGCGGCAGATCTCCACCAGATCGTTCATCCGGTTGATGCAGCGCAGCAGGGTCGATTTCCCACACCCTGAGGGGCCGATAAAGGCAGTGACCTGGCCCTTCGGGATCTTCATGTTGACGTTGAACAGCGCCTGCTTGTTGCCGTAGTACAGGTTGAGATCCTTCACCTCCAGGGCCGTCTGCTCCGGGGTCAGGTTGAGCAGATCGGTGGCGGTGTGCGGGGCCGAGCTCGGTGTTACGTTGATCATCTGTTACCTCAAATTCTCTTGGTGGCGGCGGGCAAGCTCATTGCCCGCGGCCGGAACGCTTGGCTGGCAGGGAAGGCCCCTGCCCGTCTCTGTGGTGGCTGGTCTATCAATGCTCCAGCGACCGGAATTTTTCGCGCCAGTGATTGCGCATGCCCGTCAGGCTCATCGTCATCAATGTTCCAAAGAGCGGAACTTCTCACGCAAGTGGTTGCGGATACCGATGGCCGTCAGGTTGAGGCCCACGATCACCGTCACCAGCAGGAAGGAGGTGGCGTAGACCAGGGGACGCGCCGCCTCGACGTTCGGGCTCTGGAAGCCCACGTCATAGATGTGGAAGCCCAGGTGCATGAACTTGCGCTCCACGTGCAGGTACGGGAAGTTGCCGTCCATCGGCAGGGTCGGGGCCAGCTTCACCACCCCCACCAGCATCAGGGGCGCCACCTCACCGGCCGCACGGGCTATCGCCAGGATGAGGCCGGTCATGATGGCCGGGCTCGCCATGGGCAGCACGATGCGCCACAGGGTCTCGGCCTGGGTGGCGCCCAGCGCCAGCGAACCCTGGCGGATGGTGCTCGGGATCCGGGCCAGCCCCTCTTCGGTGGAGACGATCACCACCGGCAGGGTCAGGATGGCCAGGGTCAGGGCCGACCAGATGACGCCGGGGGAGCCGAAGGTCGGGCTCGGCAGCGCTTCCGGGTAGAAGAGGCGGTCGATGCTGCCCCCCAGGGTATAGACGAAGAAGCCCAGGCCAAACACGCCGTACACGATGGAGGGCACGCCAGCCAGGTTGATCACCGCAATGCGGATGATCTTGGTCAGGCTGTTCTTGCCTGCGTACTCGTGCAGGTAGACCGCCGCCACCACGCCGAGGGGGGTCACGATGATCGCCATCAGGATCACCATGAAGACGGTGCCGAAGATGGCCGGGAACACCCCACCCTCCGTATTGGCCTCGCGGGGATCGTCGGTGACAAACTTGGCCGTCTGGTGGAACCAGTGACCCACCTTGGCCATCAGGCTCATGTCGTTGGGCCAGACCACGTCCAGCACCCGGGACATGGGCATGGTCACCAGCTCGCCGCGCATGTCCTTGACGGTGATGCTGTCTCTGTCCGCCTGGCTGCGCAGGGAGAAGAGCTCCTTCTCCAGCACCTGATAGCGATCGTTCAGGGCCTGACGCTCGCTCGCCAGCTCGGCTTTCAGCTGATCGGTCAGCTTGTCGTCCAGCTCCGCCTTGCGCTCTTTGAGGCGCAGCCGCTCAAGCTGGTAGTTGATGCTGCCGATGTCCCCTTTCTGCAGGTCGTTGGCCTGGCTCGACAGGGCATTGGCCCGGGCCAGCACCCGCAGCAGGGCGGGATGCAGATCCGTGGTGACCTCGCGACCGTCTTCCTTCACCGAGGTGATGTAGCCGTAGAAGTTGCCGTTGGTGGCACGCTCCACCATGGCGAGCTCGGCCGGCTGGGTGCGCGACTTGATGTCGGTCTCCAGCACCCAGCGGAAGTCCAGATCGACGAACTCACGGTTGCCGGTCTTGACCAGATAGCGGGTCAGCTCCTCGCGCTCTTCCCCTTTCAGGGCCAGCCCGGAGGCGCGCAGCCGCTCCACCGGCACCAGCTCGCGATCGTTGATCTCGCCGATGAGCACGCTCTTGTTGCCGCTCTCGTCTTCCAGCTGCCACTCATAGATGGGGTGCGGCCAGAAGTAGACCAGACCACGCCAGCCGATGAGCAACAACAAACCCAGTACGGCCACCAGACTCAGGCTGACGGCGCCCCCCGTCATCCAGATCCAGGGGGCCCCCGATTTAAACCACTTACCCATTGTCGATTCCTTAGTCCTTACAGAGAGCTGTACTTTTCACGCAACCGCTGACGGATGAACTCGGCCAGGGTATTGAACAAGAAGGTGAACACAAACAGCACGAAGGCGGCGAGGAAGAGCACCCGGTAGTGGGAGCTGCCCACTTCCGATTCCGGCATCTCCACCGCGATGTTGGCCGCCAGGGTCCGTAGCCCCTGGAACATGGAGAAGTCCATGATGGGGGTGTTGCCGGTGGCCATCAGTACGATCATGGTCTCGCCCACGGCGCGGCCAAGACCCATCATCACCGCCGAGAAGATGCCCGGGCTCGCGGTGAGGATCACCACCCGGCTCAGGGTCTGCCACGGGGTGGCGCCCAGCGCCAGGGAGCCCTGGGTCAGGTGCTTGGGTACCGAGAAGACGGCGTCTTCGGCGATGGAGAAGATGGTGGGGATGACCGCAAAGCCCATGGCGATGCCGACCACCAGGGAGTTGCGCTGGTCAAACTTGATGCCCATCTCGTGGGTCAGCCAGATGCGGGAATCACCGTGCATGAAGGCGTTCTCGATGATGGGACTCAGGGCAAAGGCCCCCCATCCGATGACCAGCAGCACCGGGATGAGCAGGATGGCGTGCCAACCCTCCGGCAGCCAGGTACGGCCACGCTCCGGCAGATAGTTCCAGACCAGCGCCGTCAGCAGCATGCCCATGGGCAGCAGGATCAGCAGCAGGATCACCCCGGGCAGGGCCCCCTCGATGATGGGGGCGAGCCACAGACCGGCCAGGAAGCCCAGGATGACGGTCGGCAGCGCCGCCATGATCTCCACCGTCGGCTTGACGTATTTGCGCAGCCCCGCCGACATGAAGTAGGCGGTGTAGATGGCGCCGGCGACGCCGAGGGGCACCGCGAACACCATGGCGTAGAAGGAGGCCTTGAGGGTACCGAATACCAGGGGTACCAGGCTCAGCTTGGCTTCGAAGTCGTTGCTGGCGGAGGTGGACTGCCACACGTACTGGGGCTCGGGGTAGCCTTCATACCACACCTGTTGCCACAGGGCGGACCAGGTCACCTCGGGGTGATCGTTCTCCACATCGAAGACCTTGAAGAGATCCCCCTGCTGGGTCAGCAACAGGTTATGGCGCGGCGAAATGGCCAGGGCGGATAGTTCGCCCCCGTCCATCTTCTCGCTCAGCAGCTTGCTCTCGCCGGTCGCGTGGAAGAAGTTGATGCCCCCCTGCTTGTCCGCACTGATGAAGCCCTTGCGAAAATGCTCCGGCGTCAGCAGATCGACGACGCCGTCGCTCTTGAAGTCACGGATCTGGGTGAACTGGCGCTTGCCCTCTTTGGCCACCTCGAACCATTGGGAGATGACGCCGTTGTCGTTGCCCACCAGCAACGAGGAGGCGCCGGAGAGCAGCTCGATCCGGGTCACGTTCGCATTGGGGGCGTTGATCTCCAGCACGTCGCGCAGGGAGATGTCGCTCAGGTTGTGGATGTCATAGACGGAGAGGCGATTGCCCTCGCGCACGAACAGGATGCGCAGGTTGGGGGTCAGCAGCATCTGATCCACGTGGCGCGGCAGGGAGGGAATGGTGTAGTTCTCGCTGCTCCACTCGATCTCGCCGGAGATGAAGTTCTCCTCGCCGCTCATGACCATCAGCACGCCACGGCCATCCTCGGTCACGGCGGCAGTGGCCATCTTCTCCTTGGTGGCCTCGAAGACCATGCGCGTCAGCGCCTTGCCCTCGGGATCGATCACCACCGGCTCTTCGCCGAGGGGATATTGCAGGCTGGGTTCGATGACGCGCACGTCGTTCGGATAGGAGACCTTGAACGCCGGTTGTGCCACCTGCGCCTTGCCATCGGCAAAGCCATAGGCGATGAGCTTCTGGCCCGGTGCCGGCGGTGCCACCGTGGTGATCTCACCGGGGATTTGCGCGTCGCCTATCACCTGACCCACCTTGATGTTGCCATCCGGCTGAACGGCAAAGAATTTCACCTTGCCCTGGTCGCTGAAGCGATAGCCTATCTCGTTCTGCTCCTCGACGCCGAGCCAGGCGGTCTTGCCCTGGACAGGCAGCGTGAAGGAGGAGGTGCTCTCCATGCTGGCGCCATTGAAGATGGGTTTCACCACATAGAGCAGATAGAAGAAGATAAGCAGCAGCGCCACCAGCACCAGGGCTCCCCCTGTGGTAACGCCGTATTTGGCCAACTTATCCTTGATCCGGCGTTTTTTACTACCCGCCATGACCAGGTTTAACGATTCCGATGACATGCAAGACCTCAATGTGAGCTAGGCTTCGCGGCATTATATGGCGGTTGCATGACAGTTTTGTTACATCGAAACGTTAGAAATCCACTCCCGTGCAAACCCGGAAAACCGGCGGAAAACCCCGCGTCGTCGGCCAGCACGTCCGGCCGAAAGGGAACATCCGAAGACCTTATCTGGGGAGATATAAAGAAGGGAAAACGGGGCGGGCACCCCCGTTTGCATCAGGAGGAAGCGGGTTGCCTTGCGGCCAGCTTCGCCGCCTTCTTCTCGGCGCGGCGCCGCTTGAAGAAATCCGACAGCTGGGCCGAGCAGACCTCTGCCAGCACGCCACCTGTCAACGCCACGCTGTGATTGTGGCGGGGGTCCATCAGGATATCGAACACCGACCCCGCCGCCCCCGTCTTGAGATCCCGGGCCCCGTAGACCACCCGTTTGACCCGGCTGTGGATGAGGGCACCGGCGCACATGCAGCAGGGCTCCAGGGTCACATAGAGGGTGGTGTCGAGCAGCCGGTAGTTTTCCAGCTGGGCACCCGCGGCGCGCAGTGCCATGATCTCCGCATGGGCGCAGGCATCGTGGTCGCTGATGGAACGGTTCCATCCCTCCCCCAGGATCTCGTCACCCAGCACCAGCACGGCGCCGACCGGGATCTCGCCGATCCCTTCCGCCCGGGCGGCCAGGGCCATGGCATGGCGCATCCAGCGTTCGTCCTGTGCCTGTAGCAACGCCTCTGGGCTCTCTTGTGCTGGCTCCACGCCCGCTCCTCTCGTCTGTCTGCATTCATTTAATGTTGGCCCCACCGGAGGGTCCGGTCCAGGAGGACGGGGCCGCATCAGGGGGTCGAGATTATGCCAAAACTCCGGCCAAGGCCCAAGGAGCATCTCGTCTGAACAATAAAGAAGCAGTCAGCATCTCTCTGATAAAAAAGGAGTTGCACCCGTCAGGCCATCCTATTAGACTTCCTCCCCGTCAGCCGAGCTGACTCCGTCGGTGTGTAGCGCAGCCAGGTAGCGCATCTGCATGGGGTGTAGAGGGTCGGAGGTTCGAATCCTCTCACACCGACCAAATTCCCCGAAAATAGCCCAGTCAGACGACTGGGCTATTTTTTTGTCTCGCCTCCCCTTTTTCCCGTGCCTTTTCCAGCCGCCACAGCCAGATCGGCGTGAAATTTATACAGAACCGCTTGAAGCTTTCACAAAGTGCCGTTAGGATACGCAACTTTTCCGCCGGCCAGAAAACAGGGAGGTGGATATCTGGGTGATGGAATCACCGACCGGCTTGCAATCCAAAGAGGCAAGCACCCATGACCCAAGCTGTTGACACTCCGCCTGTTCAGCCCCTGATCTCGACCACCCCTTCCACTCTCGATACCCCTGAGAACGGGGTCGGCGACTCGGTGCGACTCGACGTGATCGATCTCGCCGCTCCGGACGAGGACTATTGAGGGCCAGTCCCCGCACTGCGGTTCAATGCGCCGGTTTTGCTGTCCGGCACCGCTTTTTCCCTGGTCAAGATACCACCAACGCAAATAACGATAAAACACCAAGATATAGCCAAAACTTGGTTCTATTCACTACCTGATACCCCTTCGCCTCCTTCGCCCCCATCCTCATTCTTTGATACAAACCTACGTCATTGCCCGTCATTTCCATGGGATCTCCTCTTTGCACCATTTTCACCATATTTGACCGCACGGTTTTAAACGCAGGTTCATAGGTCAACCTCTTTGCAGGCCAGATGCCTCCTGCACCGACTGCACGCATTTCATACAGATGTTTTTGACAACCTTGGAGTGAGGTCGGGATTTCTTTTTGCATTTGTAATTTTATTACGTAATAAATTACATTTTGCATGTCTCCTGCAAGGCGCATCCCCCCTCCCTGACGCCCCGCACAACCAAGAGCATAACCATCTGCATAGAGCTTTTGCACCAATCACATAAACCACCTAAAAACAGCAACTTAACTTCCAACCAAAAACACCTGTTTTAAAAATCAAGTTGACGACAACGCCATTATTTTGCACCTTATCAGTCGTGTTACCCCGCCGTTGCGGGGAGTTTAAGAGAAAGGGATATAGACGTTAGTCGTAGTTAATAAATTAAAAATGTAACTTTTGGAGGAGTACCCACTATGTCGGCACCGGCCCAGACCCTCAGCAGCACCCGCCTGCGCATTCAAGGCGAGATGCTTCCCGATTACGCGCAGATCCTGACGCCGGATGCGGTGGCCCTGGTATCCGAACTGGTGGAACGCTTCGCCCCTCAACGCAATGAACTGCTCAAACAGCGGGTCGCCCGTCAGGCCCGCATCGACGCAGGCGAGCTGCCCGACTTCCTGCCCGAAACCGCTCACATCCGCGACGGCGACTGGACCATTCGTGGCATCCCCGCCGACCTGCAGGACAGGCGTGTGGAGATCACCGGGCCGGTCGAGCGCAAGATGGTGATCAACGCCCTCAACGCCAACGTCAAGGTGTTCATGGCGGACTTCGAGGACTCCCTGGCCCCCGCCTGGAACAAGGTGATCGAGGGTCAGATCAACCTGCGCGATGCGGTGAACGGCACGATTTCCTACCAGAGCCCGGAGGGGAAGTCCTATACCCTGAGTTCCGATCCGGCCGTGCTCATCTGCCGGGTGCGCGGTCTGCACCTGCCGGAGAAACATGTCACCTTCGAGGGTGAGCCCGTTCCTGGCGGCCTGTTCGACTTCGCGCTCTATTTCCTGCACAACCACAAGGCGCTGCTGGCCAAGGGCTCCGGTCCCTACTTCTACGTGCCCAAGCTGCAGAGCCACCTGGAGGGTCGCTGGTGGAGCGAGGTGTTCGCCTGGACCGAGGACAGGTTCGGCCTGCCCCGTGGCACCATCAAGGCGACCGTGCTCATCGAGACCCTGCCGGCGGTGTTCGAGATGGACGAGCTGCTCTACCAGATGAAGGATCACATCGTCGCGCTCAACTGCGGTCGCTGGGACTACATCTTCAGCTACATCAAGACCCTGAAGAACCACCCCGATCGCGTCCTGCCGGACAGGCAGGTGGTCACCATGGACAAACCATTCCTGAGTGCCTATTCGCGTCTGCTCATCAAGACCTGCCACAAGCGTGGTGCCCTGGCCATGGGCGGCATGGCGGCCTTCATCCCGGCCAAGGATCCTGCGGTCAACGAGCTGGTGTTTGCCAAGGTACTGGCGGACAAGCAGCGGGAGGCCGACAACGGCCATGACGGCACCTGGGTGGCCCACCCGGGCCTGGCCGACACCGCCATGGCGGTGTTCAACGCCACCATCCCGGCCGGCGCCAGGAACCAGATCGGCGTGCTGCGCGAGCAGGATGCCCCCATCACGGCATCGGATCTGCTGGCCCCCTGCGAGGGTGATCGCACCGAGGCGGGCATGCGCACCAATATCCGTGTCGCCCTGCAGTATCTGGAGGCCTGGATCAACGGCAACGGCTGCGTGCCCATCTACGGATTGATGGAAGATGCCGCCACCGCCGAGATCTCCCGCACCTCTATCTGGCAGTGGATCCGTCACGGCAAGACGCTCTCCAACGGTCAGGTGGTCACCAAGGCGCTGTTCCGCCAGATGCTGGCCGAGGAGCAGGAGGTGGTCAGGGGGGAAGTGGGCGAGGCCCGCTGGCAGTCAGGGCGCTTCGCCGAGGCAAGCGCGCTGATGGACGAGATCACCTGCGCCGACACACTCATCGATTTTCTGACGCTGCCCGGTTACGAGCGGCTGTGAAATCCGGGCCGGTGACGGCCCCCATAACAAGTCAATGGAAACGTGAAATCAATGAAAGAGGGAACTGATATGGCACTGACCCGTGAGCAACAGATCCAGGCTATCGAGAAAGACTGGGCAGAAAACCCCCGCTGGAAAGGGATCAAGCGCGGCTACAGCGCCGAGGACGTGGTGAACCTGCGCGGCAGCCTGCAGCCGGCACACACCCTGGCCCAACGGGGTGCCGACAAGCTGTGGGAGCTGATCCACGGCGGCGCCAAGAAGGGCTACGTGAACTGCCTCGGCGCCCTGACCGGCGGCCAGGCGGTGCAACAGGCCAAGGCCGGCATCGAGGCCATCTACCTCTCCGGCTGGCAGGTGGCGGCGGACAACAACCTCTCCTCCACCATGTACCCGGATCAGTCCCTCTACCCGGCCAACTCCGTACCCTCGGTGGTGGAGCGCATCAACAACTCCTTCGCCCGCGCCGACCAGATCCAGTGGGCCAACAAGGTGGGCCCGCAGGACAAGGGCTTCATCGACTACTTCCTGCCCATCGTCGCGGATGCGGAAGCCGGCTTCGGCGGCGTGCTGAACGCCTTCGAGCTGATGAAGGGGATGATCGAGGCGGGCGCCGCCGGCGTGCACTTCGAGGATCAGCTCGCTTCCGTGAAGAAGTGCGGTCATATGGGCGGCAAGGTGCTGGTCCCGACCCAGGAAGCGGTGCAGAAGCTCGTCGCGGCTCGCCTCGCGGCAGACGTGTGCGGCACCACCACCCTGGTGATCGCCCGCACCGACGCCAACGCGGCGGATCTGCTGACCACGGACGCCGATCCCTACGATGCCGGCTTCCTGACCGGTGAGCGCACCAGCGAGGGCTTCTACAAGGTGCAGGCCGGTATCGAGCAGGCCATCTCCCGCGGCCTGGCCTACGCCCCCTATGCCGACATGGTGTGGTGCGAGACGGCCAAGCCGGATCTGGACGAGGCGCGCCAGTTTGCCGAGGCCATCAAGGCCAAGTTCCCGGACAAGATCCTGGCCTACAACTGCTCCCCGAGCTTCAACTGGAAGAAGAACCTGGACGATGCCACCATCGCCCGCTTCCAGCAGGAGCTGTCCGACATGGGTTACAAGTACCAGTTCATCACCCTCGCGGGCATCCACAACATGTGGTTCCACATGTACGAGCTGGCCTACCAGTACGCCCGTGGCGAGGGGATGAAGCACTATGTCGAGATGGTGCAGCAGCCGGAGTTTGCCGCCGCCGAGCGGGGCTACACCTTCGTGGCGCACCAGCAGGAGGTGGGCACCGGTTACTTCGACAAGGTAACCACCGTCATCCAGGGTGGCCAGTCCTCGGTGACCGCGTTGACCGGCTCTACCGAAGAAGATCAGTTCCACTGATCACCTGACGGCTGCAATCAAAAACCCCGGCCTGGTGCCGGGGTTTCTTTTTGTGCTGCTTCTCATCCTGTCGATGGGTCACTCCCCGCACATCATCGCGGGCTCAGAGCTCCAGGATCTCTTTGACAAAGGGGATGGTCAGCTTGCGCTTGGCGCGGAAGGAGGCGTTGTCGAGGCGGTTGAGGGTCTCCAGCAGGGTGCGCATGTCCCGCGACAGGCGGTTGAGCAGGAAGCGACCCACGTCGATGGGGAGCTTGAAGCCCCGCAGCTCGGCGCGCAGTTGCAGGGCGCTGAGCTTGCCCTCGTCGTCCAGCTCGTCGAGGTGGAAGCTCACCCCCCAATCGAGGCGGGAAGCGAGGTCCGGCAACTGCAGCCCCAGCTTGCGCGGTGCACTGCAACCGGTCACCACCAGGGTCCCCTCTCCCTTCTCCTTCCAACGGTTGTAGAAGTCGAACAGGGCCCGCTCCCACAGGGCGTTGCCGGCGATCGCCTCCAGGCTGTCGAGACAGACCAGGGGCAGGCTCTCCAGGGCATCCAGCATGCTGGGATCCAGCTGTTCGAACTGATCGAGGGAGAGATAGGCGGCCGCAGCATCCCGTGCATTGACCTCGGCGCAGGTGGCGTGGAGCAGATGGGAGCGACCCGAGCCCTTGGCCCCCCAGAAATAGAGGAAGGGTGAGCCCTGACCAATGGCCGCATTTTTCAGGGCGGTGATCAGATGGGCGTTGTTGCCGGGATAAAAACTGGCGAAGGTTTCATCATCCGGTAGTTGTACGGCTAAAGACAGTTGGGCCGGTTGCTTCACTCGTTGGGCTTTGACTGTGATATTTGCGGCCAAGTGTATCACCAGAGCGGCAGATAGAGAACCGCCCGGGTCATGCCGGGCGGTCAGGATCCTCTTGCGGGATCATCCATGCGACCAGGTGTTACGCTGGTCGCACGCCTCAGGGTGCCATTGGGGTGGGCAGGGATCCCGATGCAGGATCACTGCGACCACTGGTAACGCAGGCCGCTCTCGCTGTCTTCGACCTGGTGCAGACGGCTCTCCAGTTGCAGGCCACGCACCAGCTCCGTTTTGTCCCCCTGCAGGGAGAGGTTGAAGGTGACCTTGTCCCCCTCCAGCTTGCCGATCGTCACCTTGGTGACGCTGGCCATGCCCTGCAACAACTTCTGTATCTGGATCATGCCGTCGATGTCGGCCAGCCCCTCCACCACCAGAGTCTGGCTGGACGCCACTCCGGAGAGGCGGGTGCCATATTGCTGCACCAGCCAGCCGGCCAGGGCGTCGGCAAACCCTTGTGCCACCTCTGCCTGGGCACCCGACCCCGACCCCTCGGTCAGCTCGGTCAGCTCCCTCGTCTGGGCACCCGGCTTGACACCATAAAGCCCCCAGTCGAGGTTCCAGGTTTCCCCCTCCGGCGTCAGCTTGCCCAGCACCACCATCTCGGCACCATAGCGCTGGCTCGCACTCAGCACGGGATCGGCGAAACGCCCCCAGACGTCGGTGGCATTGACCGCCATGTTGTCGTCGAGGTCCATCAGCGGGATGCTGATCGGCAGCCCCATGGCCTGGGCCTGGGTGCGCAGGGCGGCGGACCAGCCGTCGCTGGACTGATCCGGCAGAATGCGCCGCTCCCCTTCGTCGATCACCAGCCAGACGGCCACCTGCGGACGCACGGGGCCCAGCAGGGCAAACTTGCTCTGGCCTACCAGGGCATTGACCTTGGCCACGTCGAAATCGGCCTTGAGAAACTTCACCGACCCTTCGTCCTGGTAACCGTAGCGCTGCACGTAGTCAGCGGGGGCGGCCAGTGCCTTGACCACGTCCGGCTGGGTCAGTATGTCGCGCCTGCCGGTCACCTTGACGAGCACATCCCCCAGCGCCTGGGTCTGGGCGGCCGTCATGTCGCCGCTGGTGGGTGCCTTGCCCTGGTAGAGATCGGCCACCTGGGCAGCCGACGCCACGAGCGGCAACCAGCAGCAGAGGAACGTCGCTAAGCGTTTCAGCATAAAGAAGATTCTCGAAATGGGGGATGCTGCTTATGGTAGCGGCAAGGCGCGCATGGCAGCAAGCAGACGGGGGATAAACAGCAGAGCCGGCGGGGTGCCGGCTCCGTTTGCGCGCGGATGAAACGCGCGACTGCAGGGTCAGTACTTACTTGGTGCCGAAGATCTTGTCACCGGCGTCGCCCAGACCAGGTACGATGTAGCCCTTCTCGTTCAGCCCCTGGTCGATGGAGGCGCAGAACAGCTCCACGTCCGGGTGAGCGGCTTCCAGGGCCTTGATCCCTTCCGGCGCGGCAACCAGCACCAGCACCTTGATGGACTGGCAGCCCTTCTTCTTGAGCAGATCGATGGTGGCGATCATGGAGCCGCCGGTAGCCAGCATGGGGTCGATGACCAGGGCCAGACGCTCTTCGATGTTGCTGACGATCTTCTCGAAATAGGGAACAGGCTGCAGGGTCTCTTCGTCGCGGTAGATACCGACCACGCTGACGCGGGCGCTCGGCATGTGCTCCAGCACGCCGTCCATCATGCCAAGACCGGCACGCAGGATGGGCACGACAGTGACCTTCTTGCCCTTGATCTGGTCAACTTCTACTGGCCCGTTCCAGCCATCGATGGTAACCTTCTCGGTTTCGAAGTCAGAGGTCGCTTCGTAGGTCAACAAACTGCCCACTTCCTTGGCCAGTTCACGGAAACGCTTGGTGCTGATATCGCCTTCACGCATCAGACCGATCTTGTGCTTGACCAGGGGGTGTTTGACTTCAACGACTTTCATTATTATCTCCTCTAACTGCCGCAAAAAAATCGCGGAATCATACAACAAAAGCCGCCGTTTGTAGAGCATTTCCGAGCAAAAACGCGCAAACGATTTCCTTTCTGGTTTTTCACCGCCACTGTTAGAATACGCCCCGAATTTTACCCTCCACTTCTTTATATGACGGGGAATACGCGTGACTGACAAAACCTCACTGAGCTACAAGGATGCTGGCGTGGATATCGATGCCGGCAATGCACTGGTTGAACGTATCAAGGGCGTGTCAAAGCGCACTCGTCGTCCTGAAGTCCTTGGTGGTCTTGGCGGCTTTGGGGCCCTGTGTCAGATCCCTGCTGGCTACAAGGAACCGGTACTGGTCTCCGGTACCGACGGGGTGGGCACCAAGCTGCGTCTGGCCATCGACCTGAAAAAGCACGACACCGTGGGCATCGATCTGGTGGCCATGTGCGTCAATGACCTGATCGTGCAGGGCGCCGAGCCCCTCTTCTTCCTCGACTACTACGCCACCGGCAAGCTGGACGTGGATACCGCCGCCGCTGTGGTCACCGGCATCGGTGCCGGCTGCGAGCAGTCCGGCTGCGCCCTGGTGGGCGGCGAGACAGCCGAGATGCCGGGCATGTATGAAGGGGAAGACTACGACATCGCCGGTTTCTGTGTCGGCGTGGTGGAGAAGAGCGAGATCATCGACGGCAGCAAGGTCGGCGAAGGGGATGCCCTGATCGCCCTGGCCGCCAGCGGCCCCCACTCCAACGGTTTCTCCCTGATCCGCAAGATCCTGGAAGTCTCCAAGGCGGACGTACACCAGCCGCTGGGCGATACCACCCTGGCCAATGCCCTGCTGGAGCCGACCCGCATCTATGTCAAACCCGTGCTAAAGCTCATCAAGGAGTGCGAGATCCACGCCCTGTCCCACATCACCGGCGGTGGCTTCTGGGAGAACATCCCCCGCGTGCTGCCCGCCAACACCCAGGCGGTGATCGACGAGCAGAGCTGGCAGTGGCCGGCGGTGTTCAGCTGGCTGCAGCAGGCAGGCAACGTCACCCGTCACGAGATGTACCGGACCTTCAACTGCGGCGTCGGCATGATCATCGCCCTGCCGGCGGATCAGCTGGAAAAAGCCCTGGCCCTGCTCAAGGCCGAAGGCGAGAACGCCTGGCATATCGGTCACATCGCCAAGGCGGCCGATGGCGAGGAGCAGGTCATCATTAAATGACCTCCCCTATGAAACGCATCCTCGTCCTGATCTCCGGCAGCGGCAGCAACCTGCAGGCCATCCTCGACCACTGCGCCACCGGCAAGATGGCCGGCGAGGTGGTCGGCGTCATCAGCAACAAGGCCGATGCCTATGGCCTGGTGCGTGCCCGGGAAGCCGGGGTGGCCACCGCCATCCTGTCCCAGCAGCAGTTTGCCAGCCGGGAGGAATATGACGCCGCCCTGCTGGCCCTGATGGCGGACTATGCGCCGGATCTGGTGGTGCTGGCCGGGTTTATGCGGATCCTGAGCGCCGATCTCGTGCGCCACTTCGCCGGGCGGATGATCAACATCCACCCCTCCCTGCTGCCGAAGTACCAGGGGCTGCACACCCACCAGCGCGCCATCGAGGCCGGCGATGACGAGCACGGTGCCAGCGTGCACTTCGTCACCGAGGAGCTCGACGGCGGGCCGGTGATCCTCCAGGCCCGGGTCCCCATCTTCGAAGGGGACACGGCCGACGAGGTCGCTGCCCGGGTACAGGTGCAGGAGCACTGCATCTACCCACTGGTGGTGCAGTGGTTCTGCGAGGGCAGGCTGCAGATGCAGGAGGGCGCCGCCCTGCTCGACGGGGTGCGGCTCGGCCCTGCGGGTTATGCCAGCGAATGACCGGGAACGGAATGTAAAAAGGGAGGCCTCTGGCCTCCCTTTTCTATTTGTCGCTCTTGTTTTCCTCGTGCAGCGCCATGCTTATTGAAAGACGCAGACAGCAAGGCCATTGGCGGGGTTAAACCGGATTGTCGATATCGATAAAGGTGACATCCAGCCCGTGCACGGTAGCGAGCCACTCCCCCAGTGCCTTGATGCCGTAGCGCTCGGTAGCGTGGTGGCCGGCGGCGTAGAAGTGCATGCCCATCTCCCGGGCGGTGTGGATGGTCTGCTCGGAGGCCTCGCCGGAGATGAAGGCGTCTATCCCCTGCTCCGCCGCCTGGCTGATGTAGCTCTGGCCACCGCCGGTGCACCAGGCCACCGAGCTGATGAGCTCAGGGCCGCTGTCGCCGCAGTGGAGCGGTTCACGACCGAGACGCTCGGCAATCAGCTTGGCAAAATCGGCGCCGCTCATGGGCTCTTCCAGCTTGCCCACCATGGCCACGCTCTTGCTGTTCCAGGGCTCCAGGCCGCGGCGCACCTTGATGCCAAGCAGCTTGGCGAGCTGGGCGTTGTTGCCCACCTCGGGGTGTACGTCCAGGGGCAGGTGGTAGGCAAACAGGTTGATATCGTGGGTCAGCAGGGTCTTGAGACGGCGCCGCTTCATGCCGGTGATCTGGGCAGGTTCGCCACTCCAGAAGTAGCCGTGATGGACCAGAATGGCGTCAGCCTCGGCCGCCACGGCCGCATCGATCAGGGCCTGGCTGGCTGTGACGCCGGTCACCACCTTGCGAATGCGCTCGCGCCCTTCCACCTGCAGGCCGTTGGGGCAGTAATCCTTGATGGCATGGGGTTCGAGCAGGTGGTTGAGCAGGCTTTCGAGTTTACGATGAGAGATCATGGGAGTCTCCTAACAGGGCTCCCTGCGCAGGATCGCGGGGAGCCGGATTGAGATCGTCAGGGGACCATGATAATCGAGCCGGACCGGCAAGGCCACGTTATGCCGCTCCTAGGCTGGCAGCTCGATGCCGGCGTCACGCATCTGGGCCAGCTTGTAGCGCAGGGTGCGCGGGCTGATGCCGAGCTTGTCGGCCACCGCCTTGCGGCTGCCATTGCACTCCTGCAGGGTGTCCAGGATGATCTGGTGCTCCTGCTGCTTGAGCTCCCCTCCCAGCCCCTCCACCGACAGGCGCTCCAGGGGACGCACCAGCTCCTCGTCCGTCTCCTCCAGGATCAGGTGTTCGCAGCCGACCACCCCCTCCGGGCAGAGGATCAGGGCGCGCTGCACCACGTTGTCCAGCTCGCGCACGTTGCCGGGCCAGGGGTGTCGGAGCAGGCGCTCTCGGGCCTCATCAGAGAGCCGGGGCGCCGGCATCCCCTGCTGACTGGCGTGCAGCGCCAGCAGGTGCTCCGCCAGGGGCAGGATGTCACCCGGCCGCTCCCAGAGCGACGTCCAGCGCAGGGGGAAGACGTTGAGACGGTAGTAGAGATCTTCGCGGAACAACCCGTCCTGCACCGCCTTCTTCAGATCCCGGTTGCTGGTGGCGATGACCCGCACATCGAGCGGGATCATCTTGCGGCTGCCAAGCCGCTCCACCTCTTTCTCCTGCAGCACCCGCAGCAGCTTGGCCTGCAGCCCCAGATCCATCTCGGTGATCTCGTCGAGCAGCAGGGTCCCCCCCTGGGCTTGCTCGAACTTGCCCGGACACCCCTGTACCGCCCCGGTGAAGGCCCCTTTCTCGTAGCCGAACAGGGTCGCCTCCAGCATGTTCTCGGGAATGGCGGCGCAGTTGATGGCGACGAAAGCCTGTTCGGACCGGTTGGAGTTGTCGTGGATGTAGCGGGCCAGCACCTCTTTGCCCGTCCCGCTCGGACCGCTCACCATGACGGTGGCCTCGCTCCTGGCGACCCGGGTCGCCAGCTGGAACAGCTCGGCGGTCTTGGGATCCCCGTACACCACGGCGCGCTTTTCCACTTTCTGGGCCGGCACGTAGCGGCTGACCTGGTTGAGCAACACCTCGGGGGAGAAGGGCTTGGCCAGGTAGTCGATGGCCCCCTCGCGCATGGCGCGCACCGCACCGTCGATGTTGGCATAGGCGGTCATCAGGAGCACGGGCACCTGGGGGTACTGCTGGCGGATGTTCGCCAGCAGGGTGAGGCCGTCCATGCCCCCCATCTGGATATCGGAGATCACCATGTCAAAGCGCTGGCGGGAGAGCGTCAGCAACGCCTTCTCGGCACTGTCGACCTCGCGGCACTCGTAGCCCCCGAGCAGCAGGGTATCCACCAGGGCCTCGCGCAGGCCATTGTCATCTTCCACCACCAGGATGCGGGCCTGAGTCATGCAGCACCTCCTGCGGCGGGGATCGGGTATGCCCACTGGGGCAAGACATGATTCATGCTACACCTCCAAGCTGCACCGCTTGCTGGTGCAGGGGGAACGACAGGGTAAAGCAGGTGCCCTCGCCGGGCACCGAGGCCACGCTGACCTCCCCCTGGTGGGCACGTACCACGGATTGCACCACGGCAAGCCCGAGGCCGGTGCCCTGGGAGCGCGTGGTGAAGAAGGGTTCGAAGATCTGGCCGAGCAAGGCGGCGGGCATCCCCTTGCCATTGTCGAGAACGCGCATCTCTACCCGGCTGCCGCTGCGCACCGCGCTCACCAGCAGGGAGTCGGCGCCGGCCTGCCGGGCGTTGGCGATCAGGTTGTTGATGGCCCCGGCCAGGGCGCTGCTGTTGGCGAGCAGGCAGAGATCGGGCTCCGGTGCCTCCAGGTGCAAAGCGCAGCCCTGCTGCTGGCAGAAGGCCTCGGCACCGGCCTGCACCTCCGCCAGCAACCCCTGCACCGAGATGGGGGACACCACCTGGTTGTCGCCGTTGCGGGCGAACAGCAGGATGTCGTTGATCTGTTTTTCCAGGTCTTGCAACCTGGCCATCAGCTTCTGCTGGAACTGGCTGCGGGATTCGGGCTTGAGGGTGCGGTTGGCCAGATTGGCCGCATAGAGCATGGCGGCAGAGAGCGGGGTGCGGATCTGGTGCGCAAGGGACGCCGCCATGTTGCCCAGCGCCGACAAGCGCTTCATGTGGTTGACCCTGTCCTGCAGCTGGCGGGTCTCGGTGAGATCGGTGATGAACACCAGCTGACCCGGCTGATCCGGCAACGGCTGGGTGGAGAGCTGCACCCGGCGACCGTCCCGCAGGGAGATCTCATGGCCGTCGTCCTCGCGGGGCTGGAAACAGCGGGCGATGATCTGGCGCCAGGAGAGGCCTTCCAGCGGCTCACCCAGCAGCGCCAGGGCGGCAGGGTTTGCGCGGGTGATCAGCCCCTCGCCGTCGAGCAGCAGCACACCGGTCGGCAGTGCCGTGAAGATGGCGTACAACTGGCTCACTTCGTGAGACTGGAGCGGGTGGTCCTGCGGCGAGATTGTCATAAAGCTGACCTCAAACTGGCGATTGAGTCAGCTTATTCAATTTCCATGCCAGCTAATAAAACACTATATATCAATACGTTGAGAGCAGAGTGTCAAAGCATTGACCTCAGTTGTCCTTGCTCATGCCGTATTTCTTCATCTTCTCCACCAGGGTGGTGCGGCGCATGCTGAGCAGGTCGGCAGCGCGGGCCACGACCCCGTCCTGGGACTCCAGGGCCTGACGGATCAGCTCCACCTCGAGGTCGGCCAGCATCTCCTTGAGATTGACCCCCTCCTGGGGCAGTTGCATGGGCAGGGGCATGGCGATGCCCGGATCCAGCACCGGGGGGGACTGGAACACGGCGGCCAGGGCATCCCGCTCATCCATCTCGGTCAGTCGTTCGTCCCTGGGCTCGCAGGGCAGCAGCCGGTAACGCCCGGGCAGGTCCGCCACGTCGACGATCTGGTTCGGATAGAGGATCAGCAGGCGCTCGATGAGGTTCGACAGCTCGCGCACGTTGCCGGGCCAGGGGTACTGCATCAGGGATTCCATGGCCCGCTGGGTCAGGCGAATGATGCCCCTGTGCTGCTCCGCATGGCGATTGAGCAGCTCCTGCAGCAGCAGCGGAATATCGTCGCAACGGTCGCGCAGGGGCGGCGTCTCGATGGGGAAGACATTGAGGCGATAGTAGAGATCCTCGCGAAACGCCTGGGTGCGGATCATCGCCTCCAGATCACGGTGAGTCGCCGCGATCACCCGCACGTCCGCCTGCACCGTCTTGCCTCCCCCGACCCGATCGAACTGGCGCTCCTGAAGCACCCGCAGCAGCTTGACCTGCATGGGCAGCGGCATGTCGCCGATCTCGTCGAGGAAGAGGGTCCCCCCCTGGGCCAGCTCGAAGCGGCCGCGCCGGGCGGCGATGGCGCCGGTAAAGGCCCCCTTCTCATGGCCGAACAGCTCGCTCTCCAGGAGCTCTGCGGGAATGGCGCCGCAGTTGATGGGCACGAAGGGGCCCGCGCTTCGGGAGGAGAGCTCGTGGATGGCACGGGCCACCACCTCCTTGCCGGTCCCGGATTCCCCCAGGATCAGCACGTTGGCGTCGGTCTCCGCCACCTGGCCGATGAGACGGCGCACCTCCTGGATCCCCTTCCCTTTGCCCACCAGCAGGCGCAGCAGCGTCTGGCCCTTGTCGTGGAGCTGGTGACGGGGATGGAGGGAGATGAACGCCTGGCAGAAGTGCAGGTGACGGGTCAGGGACTCATAGGTGAAAGGCGCTTCGGCCACCCCGATGAAGTTGCTTGAGCCATGGTCTTCCGGCATCAGGGAGATGAACGGGATGCGCGGGTAGGCGGCCAGCAGCTCGCCGAGGGGGCGCTCGCTCAATCCGCCCGCCAGGATCCCCTGCAGCGGACCGGAA
The DNA here is from genome assembly GCF_000820165.1 of Aeromonas taiwanensis. Lineage (GTDB taxonomy): Bacteria > Pseudomonadota > Gammaproteobacteria > Enterobacterales > Aeromonadaceae > Aeromonas > Aeromonas taiwanensis. Next base: position 97,009 of record NZ_CDDD01000049.1, on the reverse strand, counting down.
GAGTCGATGGCCACGTCGAGATCGGCCTCCACCACCTCCTGCCAGGGTATCCCCATGAAGGAGAGCACTGTCCCCAATTGCTGACGCCGCTGCTCATCCCCATCCACGAGCAGCACCCCCATAGCCATCCTATCCATATTTTTCACACCTGAAGCCAAGTTATTGTTTTTAAATTATTTATTATAAGCAGCTATGCACTGTGCCACGAGGGGCACAAAGTGCCAAAATTCCGGCGGATTGTCAAAACTTGTCGGATTATAGCCTGTCTGGGCGGGACGGGGATCACGCTCTCGGTAAACCCGGTGTCATGCGAAAGTCTTACAGGGGGAAAGCGAGGCGCCGGCAGGGACCGGCGCCTCGAACAGGATCAGTGCTTGACCCTGTCCTGGGGGGCGGCGTAACGGCACTCGGGGAAGCGGCTGCACGCGAGGAAGAGGCGGCCGGCGTGGGGGCCTTTCTTGGCCTCTCGCTCCACCAGGGGGGCCGCGCAGCGGGGGCAGTGCGGAGTCTCGGTCCGGGAGTCATCATCCTCATCCGGGTCGAGGAAGGGGTTGTCCACCAGCAGGGGCTCAGGCGCCACGAGCTGGGAAGCAGCAACAAGGGGCTCCGGCTCCACGGGCGTCTCCACGGTTGAAGGGGACGCCATCAGTGGCATGCCCGCGCCATGCCCGGGGGCGCCGAGATCCACCCCATCGAGAAGCAATGGACTGAAGGTCGGCTCGCGGCGCTCCCCCGGAAGCAGATCCTCCGACGGGGCGCTCGCCCTTGTCAGCAGGGGCAGCAGCTGCTCCCGCAGCTCCTCCACATCATAATGGCTGCCAGCCGGGATCTGCAGCAACGGCAGACCCGCACCATCGCAGGCGGCCTTGAGGAAAAGATCCCGCCCCTTGCTGCGTTTCTGATGGCGGTGGCCGCTCTCATCGAGTTCGACGGCGCAGAGGAAGGAGAGATCCGCCGGATGGCAGAGCAGGTAGTCGAAGTGCCTCTCGCCAATCTTGCCAAGCGCCTGCTGCCGCTTGCCCTTGCCCAGGCGTGCCTCCGGCGTCAGCACCAGGGAAGCGCGCACCTTGGCAAAGACCCGCGCCTGGTCGCCCACGGCCTGATCCAGCGCGCCGAGGAAGGTGCGCTCGGCAGGGCTCAGCAAGGTTTCCTGCAACTCATAGGGCTCGGCCCTGTTCTCTTTGCCCCGACGCCAGACGATCACCAGCAGGAGCAGCACCAACAACACGGATCCCGATACGACGAGGCTATTCATACACGCACATCCCGTTCACAAGACATATTCAGCTCAAACCAACACGAAGGGGCCACACTCTACCACGGGGGACGCGCCTCAGGCAGAGCGGAAATCGACGCCACTCCGGCATTCGCGTTTTTTCACTAAATTTGCGCGGGGCGGGCTTCATCTGGCCTGTCACAGCAGGCACAATGCTAGAGCCCATGGACGTTTGGCCCACGCGCGGTCGTCCCCAGACGTCAACAGACCCCAAGCAGCCCATTCAAGGAGAGCAGGATGCAAAAGCAATTGGTCGTCACCGTGATCGGCGCAGACAAGCCCGGTATCGTCGAGAGCCTGGCGGACACCATCACCCGACAGCAGGGTAACTGGCTGGCGAGCTCCATGAGTGAACTGGCAGGGCAATTCGCCGGCATCCTGCATGTCGCCGTCCCCGACGAACACTACCGCAGCCTGTGCGAGGCGCTGGTGATGCTGCCCGGTCTCACCGTCAGTTTCGCCGAAGGCCAGCTCAGCCCGGAACCGGCCTGTCAGGTGATGCTGAGCGTCACCGGCAACGACAGGCCGGGCATCGTCCACGAGGTGGCCAGCATACTGCGCCAGCTCAACGTCAACGTCGCCGACCTCACCACGGGCTGCGAACCCGCGCCCCACTCCGGCGCCCCCCTCTTCTATGCCCATGCCCTGGTGGCCCTGCCGCCGCAGGTGGCACTGGACGATCTCGTCACCGCCCTGGAGTCCCTCTCCGACGACCTGGTGGTCGACATCGATCAGGACCTGAGCGAATAGCGCTGACTGTCATAAATCCGTCATGGTTTGACGCCATAACTTCCGCGCAGACGCAATCAGAGCACAGAGGAACCAGATGAGCACCGACAAGCAGTATGAAGAGAAAGAGCTTAGCTGGCTCTCATTCAATGAACGGGTGTTGCAAGAAGCCATGGACAAGACGGTCCCCCTCATCGAGCGGGTCCGCTTCCTCGGGATCTTCTCCTCCAACCAGGACGAGTTTTTCAAGGTACGGGTCTCGGACGTCAAGCGCCGCATCCTCATCAACGAGGTGCACGGCGGCGACGACGAGGCCAAGGTGCTGCTGCGGGCCATCCAGCAGAAGGTGATGGCCCTCGGCGAGGCATTCGACAACACTTACAAGGAGCTGCTGCTCGCCCTCGCCCGCCACAACATCTTCCTGGTCAACGAGAACCAGCTCTCCGAGTCCATCCAGCAGTGGTTGCGGGTCTTCTTCCGGGAAAAGGTGCTGCGGCACATCATCCCCATCCTCCTCAACAAGGAGGTCAACCCGGTCAAGTTCCTGAAAGACGAGCACACCTACCTCGCCATCGAGATGAAGAAGAACGGCCAGGTGATCCAGTACGCCCTGGTGGAGGTGCCGACCGACGATCTGCCCCGCTTCTTCCAGCTGCCGCCGGAGGGCACGCGCCGCAAGAAGCAGATCATCATCCTGGACAACGTCATCCGCTTCTGTCTCGACGAGATCTTCAAGGGCTTCTTCGACTACGACGAGATTGCGGCCTATGCAGTCAAGCTGACCCGGGATGCCGAATACGATCTCTCCGACCAGCTGGACCTCAGCCTGGTGGACAAGATGAGTGATGGCCTGAAGCAGCGCCTCACCGCCATGCCGGTGCGCTTCGTCTACGAGCGGGAGATGCCCGCGGCCATGATAAGCTTCCTGAAGCTCAAGCTGCAGATCAGCTCCTACGACGCCATCATGCCGGGCGGGCGCTATCACAACTTCAAGGATTTCATCGGCTTCCCCAACGTGGGCCGGGATTACCTGGAAAACCCCAAGCTGCCGGCGCTGGACTGCCGCGACTTCGACGGCTTCGTCAACGCCTTCGACGCCATCACCAAACAGGACATCTTGCTCTACTACCCGTACCACAAGTTCCACCACTTCACGGAGCTGGTGCGCCAGGCGGCGTTCGATCCGGCGGTCAGCGCCATTCGCATCAATATCTACCGGGTCGCCAAGAAATCGCGGATCATCCACTCCCTCATCGACGCTGCCAACAACGGCAAGAAGGTGACTGTGGTGGTGGAGCTGCGCGCCCGCTTCGACGAGGCGGCCAACATCGACTGGGCCAATATCCTGACCGATGCGGGGGTCAAGGTGGTGTTCGGGGTGCCGAGCCTCAAGATCCACTCCAAGCTCTGCCTCATTACCCGCCACGAGAACGGCGAGGCGGTGCGCTACGCCCACATCGGAACCGGCAACTTCAACGAGAAGACCGCCAAGATCTACACCGACTTCTCCCTGCTGACCCGCCACCCGGACATCACCGCCGAGGTGGAGAGCGTGTTCGAGTACATCGAATACCCGTACCGGCGCTACAAGTTCAACCACCTGCTGGTCTCCCCCATCAACAGCCGGCGCCAGCTCTATCGCCTCATCGACAACGAACTGGCCAACGCCAAGGCGGGGCAGCCCAGCGGCATTACCCTCAAGATCAACAACCTGGTGGACAGGGACCTCATCAACCGGCTCTATGCCGCCGGTCAGGCCGGGGTGCCCATCCAGATGATCATCCGCGGCATGTGCGCCCTGCGCCCCGGGGTGCCGGGTCTTAGCGACAACATCCGGGTCATCAGCATCATCGACCGCTTCCTCGAGCACCCGCGAGTCATGGTGTTCCACAACAAGGGCAACCCCCAGCTCTACATCTCCAGCGCCGACTGGATGAGCCGCAACATCGACGGCCGCATCGAGGTGGGCACCCCCATCTATGACGAGCGGCTCAAGCAGCGCATCCTCGACATTCTCGAGCTGCAGCTGGGGGACACCTGCAAGGCACGGGTCATCGATGCAGACCAGAAGAACGAGTACGTGAAGCGGGGCAACCGCCGCAAGGTCCGTTCCCAGGTCGCGATTTACGACTACCTCAAACGCATAGAGTCACACCATGGACAATAGTCTGTACGCCGCTGTCGATCTGGGGTCGAACAGCTTCCACATGGTCATCGCCCGCCTCAACGAGGGGCGGATGCAGATCGTCGATCGCATCAAGGAGCGGGTGCGCCTCGCGGAAGGGATGGACGAGCAGCGCCGCATGTCGGAGGAGGCCATGGCCCGTGGCCTCGACTGCCTCGCCCTGTTTGCCGAGCGCCTGACCAACATCAAGCCGGATCAGATCCGCATCGCAGGCACCTACACACTGCGCCGCGCCAGCAACGCCCGCGCCTTCGTGAGCGAGGCGGCCAAGGTGCTCAACCACCCCATCGAGATCATCAGCGGCCAGGAGGAGGCGCGCCTCATCTATCAGGGGGTCGCCCATACCCAGCACATTGAGGGCCAGGTGCTGGTGGTGGACATCGGCGGTGGCAGCACCGAGCTCATCATCGGCGAGGGGTTCGAGCCCAAGGCCCTCACCAGCCGCAAGATGGGCTGCGTCAGCTTCACCCAGAGCTTCTTCCCCAACGGCAAGCTGAGCGAGAAGGCCTTCAACGGTGCCGTGCTGGAGGCCCAACACCAGCTCGCCCCCATCATCAACCAGTACCGCAAGCTCGGCTGGCAGAGCTGCCTTGGCAGCTCCGGCTCCATTCGCACCGTGCGTGACGTGTTGCAGGGGGAGGAGTGGACCGACGGCGCCATCACCCTGGCGGGCCTGGAGCGCCTCAAAACCGAGATGCTCAAGCACAAGAAGGTCGACCAGCTCAAGCTGGCGGGCCTCACCGAGGAGCGCCAGGGGGTGTTCGCCGCCGCCGTGGCCATCCTGCTCGGGCTCTTCACCTCCCTGCCTATCGAGCGGATGGAGTACTCTGACGGCGCCCTGCGCGAGGGGCTGCTCTACGAGTTCGAGGAGCGGTTGCAGCACCACGACATTCGCGAACGCACCGCCCTGGCCCTCTCCACCCACTATCACATCGACAAGCGCCAGGCCACCCGGGTGGAGCAGAGCGTCCTCGCCCTGTTCGATGCCCTGAGCGGCCCCTGGGAGATGCCGGAGGAGCCCTATCGCGCCATCCTCGGCTGGGCGGCGCGACTGCACGAGATAGGCCTCGCCATCAACTACAGCGGCATCCACAAACACTCAGCCTATATCTTGCAAAACACCGACCTGCCCGGTTTCAACCAGGACGATCAGGCTCTGCTCGCGGCCCTGGTGCGCTTCCAGCGCAAGGGGCTCAAGCTCGCCGAGCTGCCCGCCCTGCCGAACCACGACGAGCAGACGGTGCTGCGCTGCATCCGCATCCTGCGCCTCGCGGTGGCGGCCCACCACAGGCGCCAGGACAACCTGCTGCCCGAGTGGAACGTGCAGGCCGCCGGCGATCAGCTGGTGGTCACCCTGCCGCTCGACTGGTGCGACGAGAACCGGCTCCTGATGCAGAATCTGGAGAAGGAGCACCGCTACTGCCAGGAGCAGGGCTGGCCCCTGCTGTTCCAGCTCGGATAAGGGCCAAACCCAGACGAAAAAGGCAGCCGATGGCTGCCTTTTGTCGTTATGCCTGTCTCACTGCAGGTCCGGCAGGATCAGCTTGGCTATCTCGAAGTAGATGATGAGGCCGGTGCCGTCCACCAGGGTGGCGATGAAGGGGGCCGAGACCACCGCCGGGTCGATGCGCAGACGGCGCAGCACCATGGGGATCACCGAGGCGACGGTGGCACTCCACAGCACGATGGCGACGATGGTCAGGGTCACGACCATGCCGATCTCGGGCCCCACCCCCAGGCTCCAGGCTCTCACCCAGGCGGCCAGGGCAATGGCCGCCGAGATGAGCAGGCCGGTGGAGAGCTCTTTTTTGAGCACGGTGCCGAGGTTTTTCAGGCTCACCTCCCCCACCGCCATGGCCCGCACTATGGTGGTGGTGATCTGGGTGCCGCTGTTGCCGCCGGTCCCGATCAAGAGCGGAATGAAGAAGGCGAGCGCGATGGCCGCCTCCAGCTGCTCCTCGAACGCCCGCAGCACCGTGCCCGTGTAAGCCTCCGCCACGAACAGGATGAGCAGCCAGCCCACCCGCTTTCGCCATAGCTGCCAGGGGGTCGCCTGCAGGTAGGGCGTGTCCAGCGGCGAGGATCCCCCCTGCAACTCCGCATCCTCGGTGGATTCGAGCTCCAGGATGTCGGCGGCATCGTCCACATGGAAGACCCCCACCAGACGTCCCTGATCTTCCACCGGCAGGATGGAGAGGTCGCGATCGATCAGCAGGCGGGCAGCCAGCTCCTGATCCGCCCGGGCATTGATGCGCACCGTCTCCCTGTCCATCAGCTCCCCCACCCCCTGCCGGGGATCGGCGATCAGCAGCGACTTGAGGGAGACGTGGCCCAGCAGGCGCCCCTCGTCGTCCACCACATAGAGGTGCCCGAACAGCCGGGCCTGATCCCAGGCGCCGTGGATCAGCTGCCTGGCGCTCTCCACCGTCGCCCCCTCTGTCACAGAAAGGTATTCATGACGCATGTTGGCCCCCACCGACTCGCCCGGCCAGGCCAGCAGCGACAGGAAGATGCGCCTTGCCGGATCGGGCAGACGGGCGAGCAGGGTCTTGCGATCGTGCTCATCGAGCCTGCGCAGCATGGTCAGCAGGTCGCGACGAGCGATAGCGCCCTGCAGGACCCCGACGATGCTGCCATGGAGCCTGAGCAGCAGCTGGCCCGCACACGCCGCAGGCAGGGAGCCTAGCAAGGCCGCTCCTTCGCGCTCGGGCAGGGTATCGAAGATGCAGTTGAGCTCTTCCGGACGCAGGACCAGAAGCTGATCGGCGCGGGCCACCGGATCCTGGTTGTGTGCAAGCCAACCCCGCAGGGCGGCAGGGTCGAGCAGTTGATGACGGTTGAGCAGGGTGTGTGTTTTCTTCATCACAGATGTCCTCATGTGATCCCGGGTCGGGCCCGGGAGCAGCCGGTCATACCGGCTGCCGTTTGCAAGAAAACAGCAATTTGATTGACGAGTAACAGGCAGGAAATGACGCCGTCCGGCGTGTTTTCATCCCCACGTACCAGCTTTAGCACTGCATAACGTATCCGGCATACCGGAAGCCACTTGGGTTGACACCTTAATCCGATGAAAACTGTCCTGATCTTGGGCGTCTCTGGACGTCGTGAGATCAGTGGCCTGTGTTTATGCAGGAGCCTCGCCTAACGAGATGCTGCGAATGATGCGCACGGCGTGCCGTGCGGTCGGCATCATCGGCGCCCGGGCCTATGACGTCAAGGCGGTTCGGCCCCTGGCAACGGGTTGTTACAATTTGGGCTGGAGGCTGGCTGGGGATGAAAAGTGTGCTCCCCCGGGCCAGGGCCACGAGGGAGCGGGCGGTCAACGGCAGATATCAGCGGATATAGTCGAACAGGGTCAGCTTGCTTATCTTGCTGAAGGCGAGCTGGGAGGCGCTCATGGCCGCATCCTCCTTGGAGAGGGTCGCGATCACCTCGTACATGTCGGCCTCCGAGACCTTGGCCCGCGCCTGCTGGTTCAGGGTGCTTAGCCCGTCATTGGAACTCATCACCTGTTCCAGGCTGTTGAGCCGGCTGCCCACCTCCCCCTGCGCCCTGTCCACCTTGGTTCTGGCGTTATTCATATGGGTCGTCGCATCGGCCACCGCCAACTGGAAGTCGCTTGCCGGGAGCGCGGGGTCGCGCAGGGCCGAGATGAAGTCGGACATGCCATTGAGCACGTTGTCGTTTTTCGGGGTGTCCAGCGCGAAGGTCTGGTTCGCCCCCCCGGCTGGCAGGTCCAGGGTCAGCTCCAGCCCGTTGAAGGCTATCTTGTTGCCCGCCACATAGTCGCCGCTCTGCAGCAGGTTGCCGCCGCCGTCCGTGATCTCGTAGGTATCCGGCGGGCCCGCCAGGGTGCTCACCGTGTACTGGTTGTTGGCCGGCGTGGCCGGGTCGTAGTTGTTGCGATAGAAGCTCTCGAAGTTCCCCTGATCCCCGATCCCCACCTGGATGTTGGCGCTGGCAGCGCTGGCGGTGCGCCGGGTGGCCACCGTCTCGAACAGATCGAAGCCGGAGTCGTTGGCCGGGACCTTGACCGTGGGAGAGACCTGGATGCTGCGCTGGCCCGTGTCCCCCTGGAACACATAGTTGCCGCTGGCGTCCTTGACGAAGGGCTGGGTCTTGCTCTGGTTGCCGCCGAAGATGAACTCCCCCTGGGAGTTCTTGCTGTTCATCAGATCGAACATCTGTTTTTGCAGCCCCTCCAGCTCGCTTGCGATGGCGCTGCGCTCTTCGGCGCCCATGGCGGAGTTGTTCGCCTTCTGGATCAGGGTCTGGGCGCTCAGCATGGCGCTGTTGAGGGAGGTGAGCACCGTATCCTCGTGGCCCAGGCTGTTCTCCAGCAGGCTGCCATTGACGCCGTACTGCTTGAAGAGGTCGATCTCCTTGGTGAGCGCCATCTTCTGGCTCATGCCGGAGGGATCCTCGCCGGAGCGGGTGAACTTGTCCCCCGTCATCAGCTGGTTGTAGGCCGTGTTCTGGCGTTCGCTGACCTTGCTCATGGTGGCCAGGTTGCGGTCATAGATCATGTTGGTGGTGATGCGCATGACTTACCTCACGGAGGAGAGCAGGGTGTCGAAGATGGTCTTGGCGGTGTTCACTATCTGGGCAGAGGCCGCATAGGACTGCTGGAAGCGGATGAGGTTGGCCGCCTCCTCCTCCAGGTTGACCCCGGAGACGCTCTCGTAGATGCCGGTGCTCTGGGTCAGCTTCGCCTCGTTGGCCTCCAGCAGGGTCTTGGCCTGGCTGGTCTTGTTGCCAATCCCGCTCACCAGCCCGGAGTAGGCATCGTTGAAGGTCATCTTGTCGTTGCTGGTGGCGGCATTGTTGTTCTTGCGCACCAGCTCCTTGTTCTGCAGCTCCGCCAGCGCCAGGCCGTTGGCGTTGTCGGCGAAGCCGTCCTTGTTGTAGCTCAGGGTGAAGCTGTCATTGGCCTCCACCTTGCCGGTGATGCTGAAGTCGTAGCCCGGGGTCAGGGCCGGTACTATAGGGGTGCCGAGCGGCATCTCCAGGGCGGACATCAGGTTCTGCCCCTTGGTGGAAGCCGGCGCCACCCCGAGCAGGTTGTTGTTCTTGTCGTAGACCTCGTAATTGCCGCTGCCGTCGATCTTGATGACCTGGGGTGCGCTCGGGTCCAGGGTGTTGGTGCCAAAGCCCGACCCCGTCCCCGTGTTGTAGAGGCTGCTGATGGTGATCTCGCCCGAGCCCAGGTTCTGGGCGTTCTTGTCCGCCTTGATGGGGGACGCCAGCGCGATGTCCTCGGGCCGGGTGATGGCGGCCTCGAGGCCGGCAGCGGCATGTTTGGTGGGTTGCAGCACTATCTTGTCGCCGGCCACCGGGGCGCCGGAAAGCTCTATCTCGATGCCGTGCCCCGCCACCTCGAACTTGGCGGGCGGAGTGGTGCCGGTCGCCACCGAGGTGCGCTGGCCACTGGCATCGATGGAGAAGACCTCATAGCCGGTGGGGCCGTTGAACTGCACCTCGTAGTCGAAGGTGGTCACCTCGCTGCCCTTGCCGGGCACGAAGTTCACGCTGGCGGCGCCACTGCCCTGGTTGCCGGCATACGGCAACCCCTGGCTCCCCTCGAGGGTAAAAAGATCCCCTCCCAGCTCGTTGTCCAGATCCATCCCCAGCCGGTTCTGCTGGTTCATGGCGTCCCCCAGGGCGACGGCCAGCTGCCCCAGCTCCCGCTTGGTCGGCTCCAGATCCCGGCGCGCGGTGAAGAGGCCGCCTATGGTCCCCCCCATGTCCTTGTCGCTGATGGTGGCCTTGTTGGCCCCCAGGGTCAGCTGCAACGTCGCATCCCGGGAGTCAGGGTTGCCCGCTACCACCTTGAACTGGGCCACGCCACCGTCCAGCACCAGGGAGTGCCCGGTGCTCATGTTGACCAGCATGCTGCCGTTGGGCTGGGTCACGGTGCGGATCTCCATCTTCTCCGAGAGCTGGCGGATGGCCTCGTCCCGCTGATCGAACAGCATCAGGCTCTCTTCCGGCGAGCCCTGGGTGCGGATGATGGCCTGGTTCAGATCGTTGATGCTGTTCAGCAGGCTGTTCACCCTGTCCGTCTCGTCGCCTATGGTGGCATTGATGGTGTCGCTCTGCTTGTCGAGCTGGGCGGAGAGGGTATGGAACCTGTCCACCATGCCGTTGAGTTCGCTCAATGTGGTCTTGCGCCCCCCGATCTCGGCGGGCGACTCGTTGGCGGTATGGAAGGCCTTGAAATAGGAGGTGATCGTGGTGCCCACGCTGTTGCTGCTGTCACCGAGCAGGCTGTCGAGCTGGAAGAGCTGATCGTAGCGCGCCCCTGAGGCGTGGTAGGCGGAGGTGTCCCGGCGCATCTCGGCCTGGGCATAGGCGTTGATGACGCGCTCGCTCACCATGTCCCCCGTCCCCAATCCGATGGAATTGGTGTATATCAGGGTGCGTTCACGTACATAGCCCTGGCTATTGACGTTGACGATGTTGTTACTGGTGGTCTGCAGCAGCCGCTGCTGGGCCAATACACCCGATGTCCCGATTCCAAGCAGATCGCTTGCCATAGCTTACAGCTCCATCTCTGTGTTCCTGGTCGCAGCGTTGCCGGGCGCCGAGTAGCCGGCGATGGCATCGCTGCGCAACACTTGTTTAAGTTTGTTGGCGTACTGGGGGTCGGTGGCATACCCGGCCTGCTGCAGTGCCTCGAAATAGCGGTCAGGGCTGTCGACCTTGGCCAGGGCCCCCTTGTAGCGGGTGCCCGAGGTCAGGAAGTCCACGTAGTCGTTGAAGCTCTCCTCGAACGACTCGTAGGAACGAAACGCCGCCTTCTGACGCGACGCCACCCCTTGTTCATACTCCAGAGTGCTCACCACGGCCTTGGGCCCTTCCCAGCGTGGATCGGCCTTGATGCCGAACAGGTTGTGGGTTATCTGCCCCTCCCCGTCCTTGATCACCCGCTTGCCCCAACCGCTCTCCAGGGCCGCCTGGGCCACCAGCACCGCCGGACTCAGCCCCAGTTTGTCCGCCGCCTTCTTGGCGAGCGGCATCAGCCTGTCGACGAACTCTTCCGGACTGTCGAACACCTTGGCACTGCCATCCAGGGCCGGCGCCCGCTGGATACTGCCCATGGGCGGCACGGTGCGGTGAGGGCGACGAGGCGGGGCCAGCCGGGACTCACCCCCATTCATCTCGCTCTTCATTTCGTTATCAGCAAAATCTTTGCCAACTTTGGAGGCCGCGATCAGATCGTTGGAAGCACTGGGGGGCTGATAGGGCTTGTAGACCCGCTCGGTGCGCTCGGGCAGCTTGAGCACGCGCCCATCCTGATGGGTGAAGGTCTTCTCGGGGGAGAGCTGTCTGGCCACCATCTCGGCAATGCCGAGCCCCCCTTTGCTCGACATGTCGGCAACCCGCTGCTCGTCCAGCATCCCTTCATAGAACTGGGTGTAGCTGCTGTTCATCGGGTTGCCCTCGGTCAGCACCGAGTTGGCCTGGCGCATCCCCTTGAACAGAGTCTGGGTGAAGATGGACTCGAACTGGCGAGCTGCCGCCATCAGTGCCCCCTGCTGCCCTTCCTTGCTCTGGCTCTGGCTCATGCGCCGCAGCTTGTCCAGGTTCTGGACGTCCTGCACCATGCCAAGATTGATACCGCTCTGGGTGTCGAACTCTGCCATAACTACCTCTTTGCCGCCCGTGGCAACCGCTTGCCGCTCAAGAAACTACAGAATGACCAGCTGCCCCTGGATCGCACCCGCCTGCTGCAGCGCCTCCAGGATCGCCATCAGGTCGCCCGGGGCCACCCCCACCTGGTTCACCGCCCGCACCAGATCGTCCAGGGTCGCGCCGGTATCGAACTTGAACATCCGCCCCGGATCCTGCTGCACGTTGATGGTGGAGTTGTTGGTGACCGCCGTCTGCCCGCCCGCCAGCGGATTGGGCTGGGAAACCTGCTGGTTCTCGGCAATGGTGACCGTCAGGCCGCCATGGCTGATGGCGGCCGGGCGCAACCTCACCTCGCTGCCGATGACGATGGTGCCGGTACGGGAATTGACGATGATCTTGGCGGACTCGCTCGCCGGATCCACCTCCAGGTTCTCGATGGTGGAGAGGTAGGAGACCCGCTGGGCCGGATCCCGCGGCGCGAACACCTTGATGGAGGTGGCATCCTGCGCCTGGGCGGTGTTGGGCCCCACCAGATCGTTGACCACGTCAGCCACCCGGCGGGCGGTGGTGAAGTCCGGCCGGTTCAGGTTGAAGGTGATGGTGTCCCCCTGGCTGAAGGAGTTAGGCACCTCCCGCTCCACGGTCGCCCCGTTGGCGATGCGTCCCACGGTCGGGGTGTTGATCACCACCTTGGATCCGTCCGCCCCCTCGGCCCCCAGGCCACCGACCACCAGGCTGCCCTGGGCCACCGCATAGACGCGGCCGTCCAGCCCCTTGAGGAAGGTCTGCAGCAGGGTGCCGCCCCGCAGGCTCTTCGCCTCGCCGATGGCGGAGACGGTGACGTCTATGGTCTGGCCCGGCTTGGAGAAGGGAGGCAGGTCTGCGTGGATGGCCACCGGCGCCACGTCCTTGATCTTGGGCTTGATGTTGTCCGGCACCTTGATGCCGAAGTTGTTGAGCATGGTCCTGAAGGTCTGCTCGGTGAAGGCGTTGTTCTTCTCACCCGTGCCGGGCAGACCCACCACCAGACCGTAACCGATCAGCTGGTTGCTGCGCACCCCTTCCACCGAGGCGAGATCCTTGATGCGGGACGCGTGCGCCAGCCCGAGCGGCAACAGGCAGCACAGCAGGGCAAGCAGACGGAATCGGTTCATGACATCTCCTAACAAAACCACTGTGGCCCGGATCAAACGGGTTGTCCGGGCACCTGACGCTTAGATGGGCCACCAGGGGCCATTGAAGAAGCTGGTGAGCCAGCCCTGTTCCTGGGTGTTGGCCAGATCGCCGGTCCCACCGTAATGAATGCGCGCATTCGCCACCTTCTGGGATGACACGCTGTTCTCGGAGCTGACGTCCTCCGGACGCACCAGGCCGGTGATGCGGATGTACTCGTTGCCGTTGTTGAGCATGATCCACTTCTCGCCGCGCACCAGCAGGTTGCCGTTCGGCAGCACCTTGACCACGCTGACCGAGATGTTGCCCTGCAGGCTGTTGCTCTGATCCGCCTTGGCCTGCCCCTTGAACGCACTGTTCTGGCCGATGGAGGCCGACAGATCGTAGGGCCCCGCCGTGACCGGCACGCCACCCAGGGTGACGGGGTCGAGCGCCAGCTTGTTGTCCTTGCCGCTCTGGGTGTTGGCCTTTTTCGACGCCGAGGTCGACTCCGCCAACTGGATGGTGATGATGTCACCCACCCGGTGCGCCTTGATGTCCGAGTAGATACCGTTGACCTGCTCGGGCTGGAAGATGGCCCCGGTCGGGCGCACCGACACCGGCTCCGACTCGCCGTACACGGGGGCGAACTCGGGATCGTCGGGTCTCGGGGTGTTGAGGGTACTGGTACAGCCTGCCAGCGTCAGCAGGCTCAGCATCCAGATGGCTTTCATCATGACTCTCCTAATCAGGTGCGCTGGGTAAGGAAGGACATCATCGAGTCCACCGCAGAGATGACCTTGGAGTTCATCTCGTACACCCGCTGGGCCTGGATGAGGTTCACCAGCTCCTCGGTCACGTTGACGTTGGAGGTCTCCAGCATCCCCTGTTTGATGACCCCGAGCCCGTCTGCACCGGCGGTTCCCTGGATGGGGGCGCCGCTGGACTGGGTCTCGACGAAGAGGTTCTCCCCCATGGGCTGCAAGCCGGTCGGGTTGACGAAGTCCGTGGTGTTGATCTGGCCCACCACCTGGGACTGGCCGTCCCCCTTGAGCTGCACCGAGACCTGGCCATCCTCCCCCACGGTCACGCTCTGGGCGTTCTCGGGGATCTGGATCTCCGGCTGCAGCGGATAGCCGTTGCCCGGGGTCACTATGGTGCCCTCATCGTTCAGGGTGAACTGGCCGTTGCGGGTGTAGGCCGCGCTGCCGTCCGGCAGCTGGATTTCGAAGTAGCCGCGGCCGCTGATCATCAGGTCCAGGGAGTTGTCCGTGGTCTGGACGTTGCCCTGGCTGTGGTTCTTCTGGGTGGCGACCACCTTGGCCCCCGCCCCCAGCATCAGGCCGGAGGGCAGTTCGGTGTCCGCCGAGGAGCGGCCACCGGGCTGGTTGACGTTCTGGTAGAGCAGATCCTCGAAGATGGCTCGCGCCTTCTTGTAGCCCACGGTGCTGGCGTTCGCCAGGTTGTTCGAGGTGACCGAGATGTTGGTCTGCTGGGCATCGAGGCCGGTCTTGCTGATCCAGAGTGCAGGATTCATGGTGTGCTCCTTGATTAGCTGATACGCAGCAGCTGGGTTTGGGCCTCGTCGTTCTCCTCGGCGGTCTTCATGATCTTGACCTGAGTTTCAAACTGACGTTGCAGGCGAATAAGGTTGGTCATCTCGTCGACCACGTTGACGTTGCTCCCCTCAAGGGAACCGGCGATCAGGCCCACCTCGGCAGAAGCGGCTTCCTTTTGGCCATCCTTGCGGCGAAACAGGCCATCCTGACCCTTCTCAACCGCATCCCCCGCCGGGTTGACCAGCTTGATGCGCTGGAAATCCTCCGGCAGGTTGGCGGCAGCTCCCTCGGGGCGACCGCTGATGGTGCCATCCCGATTGATCTCGATCTTCTCCATGGGCAGCGGCAGCACGATGGGCTGACCGCCGTCGTCCACTACGTTCAGACCGGTGGAGGTCTGCAGGTTGCCGGTGGCATTGAGCTGGAGGTTGCCCATGCGGGTGTAGGCTTCGCCGCCGTTGGGATCCTGCACCGCTATCCAGCCCGGCCCATCGACGGCGACGTCAAGATCCCGGCCCGTGGTCTGCAGCATGCCGTGCTGCAGGTTCTGACCCGGCCGCTCGGTCATGGCGAACACCCGCGTGGGCAGCCCTTCGCCAAACGCCTGCATGCTGCGCGCCTGCTCGAAGTCAGACTTGAAGCCGATGGTGTTGGCGTTGGCCAGGTTGTTGCCACGCACAGCCAGGCTGTTCATGTTCTCCTTGGCCCCGGACATGGCGATGTAAAGCAGGTGATCCATGGGATCCTCCGTCAAACAGATGACTCTCGCGGGAGAACTGCAAGTAGGATGCCAAGAAGAGAGAAGAGCGACGACATGGAGGAGGAAAATACGCCTGCCGCAGACGACAAGGGGCGCCGAAGCGCCCCTTGCAACCGCCAAAACACTTAGCGGATCTGCAGTATGCTCTGCTGCAGCGAGCTGTTCACTTCCAGAGAACGGGAGTTGGCCTGGAAGTTGCGCTGGGCGGTGATGAGATCCACCAGCTCTGTGGTCAAATCCACGTTGGACTGCTCCAGGGCCGACGACTTGATGGAGCCAAACGTGCCAGAGTTCGGGGTGCCCGGCAGGGCATCACCGGAGAGCAGGGACTGGCGCCAGGAGGTGTCCCCCACCTGGGTCAGCCCCTGGGAGTTGGCGAACTTGGCCATGGCCACCATGGCCACCTTGACGGTGGTGGCGTTGCTGTAAGTGGCGGAGACGATGCCATCCGCAGTGATCTCCACCTTGGTCAGCCGACCGACGGTGGAACCATCCTGGGTCAATTTGTTGACTTCGAACGGTGAAGCGTACTGAGTCACGGTGCCGAGCTTGAGCTCGATCTCCTGGGTACCGTCAGCGCCATTGGTGATGATGCCAGCCCCCGCCGCCCCCAGCTGCTCGGTCTTGATGACCGCCGGGGTAGTCGGGGTGACCATCTTGCCGGAGGCATCGAAGGTCACCCGCGCACTCAGGGGCGCCTGGCTGACGCCGGTGGCCATGGTGGTGGCCACACCACCCGCGATGTCGATGGGCTTGTCCCCTTCATAGAGGTACATGCGCCAGGCGGTGGGGTTCGCCGCCTGGGTGGAGTCTGCCGGATCTGCCTCCTTCACGAAGTACTGGGTGATGGTGTGAGGCTCCCCCAGGGAGTCGTAGACCACCACAGAGGTGGAGGAAGAGTAGGTGTCCGAATCCGTGGGATCGAACTTGGAGGCATCCGCCGCTGTGTTGCCCGCCGTCAGCGGTGAGGCGGTGGACGGCAGGTTGAAATTGGCCTCGATCTTCGACGTCTGGACCGGTTCACCGGCCCTGTCCGGGATCTGGATGGGCTTGGTCGCGTTGATGCTCACCGCCTTCGGCGTGCCGTCAGAGTTGATCTCGTACCCCTGCAGGTAACCGCCGGAGTTGCTGACCATATAGCTGTTTTCGTTGAGCTTGAAGGCACCGGAACGGGTGTAGGTGCGATCCAGGTTGGACAGACCGTCCGAGGTCACGAAGAAGCCGTTGCCCTGGATGGCGAGATCCAGCGCGTTGTTGGTGAATTGCAGCGCCCCCTGGTGGAACTGCTGCGCCACCGCCCCCGTCGCAACCCCGTTACCGACCTGGGTCTTGGCGTTGACGAAGATGGAGTTGGCGTAGACGTCAGCGAACTCGGCACGGGACTCCTTGAAGCCTGTGGTGTTGACGTTGGCAATGTTGTTCGCGGTGACGTTCAGGTCTTTTTGAGCCGCATTGATGCCGCTGAGGGCATTGTTGAATGACATGTCTTTCTCCTTAGATCACTGCGTTAGAGGTCGAAGCCGACTTGGTCGTCGTGTTGCCGGTCGTCCCGCCAATTTCCAATACATCGGTCAGATAGATGCCGCCCAGCCCCTTGAGCTTGAGGGTACTGGGGTTGGAGCTGGTGCCCAGGGTAACGCTCTCCACCTTGGCGTAGGTCAGGGCGGGGACGCTTTCCGACTTGCCGTCCACGGTGGCGTGGGCTTCTATCGAATACTTCCCGCTCTTGGCCGCGTTGCCCGACTTGTCGAGGCCATCCCACGTGAAGGCAACGTTGCCTTTCTGGTCCCCCTCGATGGAGAACTCCTTGATCACCTGACCGCTCTCGTCCTTCACCGTCACCTTGATGTTGCTGCCGCCGTCACCGGTGGCGATGACGCCGGAGAGGGTGCCCCCCTTCTCCACATAGCCAGTGTTGGAGGGGATGAGCACGTTCTGACCCACCAGGGCCGACGCCTGCAGCGCCTGGCTGGAGGTCATCAGGCTGTTGAGACTCTCCATCTGGGTGGAGAGGCTGCTGATCCCCTGTGACGTCGACATGGACGTCATCTGGGAGAGCATCTGGGCGTTGTCCACCGGCTTGAACGGGTCCTGATAGGAGAGCTGCATGGTCAGCAGCTTCAGGAAGGACTCCTGATCCAGCTCCTTCTTCTGGGTGCTGGTGCTGGCCGTGCTGGTCTGGGCCGACGTCGTCCGGTTGACACCCAGCAGGCTGTCATAGGTATCTGCCACTTATGCGTCCCCCTCTAGGGCTTGCCGGTCCGGTCGCTTGCAGATGCCGGCCTGGCTGTCATGGGTCTCTGTCATCTGGGTCCACCTCTATCAGGATTTGCCGAGGCCGAGGGTCTGTTGCAGCATCTTCTTCGCCGCATCGGCAACCTGGACGTTGGTCTGGTAACTGCGGGAGGCGGCGATCATGTCCGCCATCTCCTCCACCATGTTGACGTTGGGCTTGAAGATGAAGCCGTCCTTGTCCGCCATCGGGTGGTTCGGGTTGTACTCCTTGAGCAGGGGGGCATCGCTCTCGACGATCCCCTTCACATCCACCCCGACCGAGGCCTGCTTGTCGGACATGGCCTGATCCAGCTGGGCGGCAAAGACTGGCCGCCTGGCATGGTAAGTTTTTTCCACGCTGGAGCTGACGCTGTCTGCGTTGGCCATGTTGCTCGCCACCGTGTTGAGGCGGACGGACTGCGCGCTCATGGCGGAGCCTGCAATGTCAAAGACCTTGAACAAACTCATCCTTGCTCTCCTTTCAGTGCCTTGAGCAGGCCGCTTATCTTGCCGTTCATGAATTCGAGGGAGGCCTGGTATTCGAGGCTGTTGCGCAGAAATTCGCTGCGCTCCTGCTGCACGTCCACCGTATTGCCATCACCGGTATCCGGTTGCAGGGGGTTGCGGTACTGGGTCGACCCGGACGCATCCATCTGCAAGGCGAAGTGTTTCTCGCTGGTGGTGCTCAGCCCGAACCCTTGCCGGCTCTGGGCATCCTGCAACGCCTGGGAGAAGTCGATGTCACGGGCCTTGAAACCCGGCGTATCCGCGTTGGCGATGTTGCTGGACAACACCTCCGCACGCTTGGCGCGCACGCTCAGCGTGTACTGGTGAACACCGAATGCCTTGTCGAACGAAATTGCCATAGCACACCTCCTGCTTCACGAATGTTTAGCAAGAGGTGTGCCAAAGAGGGACTTAAAGGAGGGGTTATTTGACTTTGTAGACGATGCCGGGGTTGCAGCGGATCATCTCGAACTTGTCGGTGAGACCGGCCAGGGACTCCGAGGCCCCCAGCATCAGATAGCCGCCAGGATTGAGGCTGCTGGCGAACTGGTTGAGGATCTTGGACTTCACCTCGGGTGCAAAGTAGATGAGCACGTTGCGACAGAAGATGATGTCAAACTTGCCGAGCAGGCTGTAGCTCTCCAGCAGGTTCAGGGGACGGAAGCTGGTCAATTTTCTGACACGTTCCGAGACCCGCATCTTGTTGTCGCCACAGGGCTCGAAGAAGAGCCGCTTGCGCTCGGGGGAGAGACCGCGCGCCAGCGCCAGGCTGTCGTAGACCCCCTCCTTGCACTGGTTGAGCATGGTGGTGGAGATATCGGTCCCCACTATCTGCACTCCGCCCGGCAGGGTGCCCGGCCGCTTGACCTGCTGCTCCAGCGCCGTCATGGCGATGGAGTAAGGCTCCTGCCCGGACGAGGAGGCCGCCGACCAGATCTTGATGGGGCGACCGCTCTTGCCGAGCTCCGGGAAGATCTTGTCGCTCAGCAGCTGGAACGGGTAGCTGTCGCGAAACCACAGGGTTTCGTTGGTGGTCATGGCATCGACCACCGCCATCTTGAGTTCCCGCTCGCGCACGCTCATCGCCCGGGTGACCAGTTCAGACAGACTCTCGATACCAAACTGAGTCATCAAGGGCGACAGGCGACTCTTGACCAGATACTGTTTGTTGTCACCCAGCACTATGCCGCTCTGTTGCGCCAGAAAATTGCTGAATTGCCTGTATAAGTCGTCCGAAATTGTCTTCATGCAGTTGTTCTTCTTGATTAGAGGGCGCCTTGTACGGCCTTGGCCAGTTCATCAGGCTGGAACTTGGCGATGAAGTCGTTAGCACCAACCTTCTGCACCATAGCCTGATTGAATACCCCACTCAGGGAGGTATGCAGGATAACATGCAAATCCTTGAGTGCGGGATTGTTGCGGATCTCCGCCGTGAAGGTGTAGCCGTCCATCTCAGGCATCTCGATGTCGGAGATGACCAGGGCGAGCTGATCCTTGATGGGCCCCTGTTTGGCCATCTCCAGCAGCATGTTGAGCGCCTCCCGTCCATCCTTGGCCAGCACGCACTGCACCCCGATGGCCTCCAGCGCCCGCTGCACCTGCTTGCGCGCCACCGAGGAGTCGTCCGCCACCAGCACGGGGCGGCCGTGGGGATTGCGCTCCACGCTCGCCTCCACGATCTCCGAGCTCACCTCGGTAGAGACCGGCGAGATCTCGTTGAGAATGCGCTCCACGTCCAGGATCTCCACCAGCTCGCCATCCACTTCGGTCACCGCCGTCATGTAGTTGATGCGGCCCGCGCCCTTGGGGGGCGGCAGGATGGACTCCCAGTTCATGTTGATGATGCGCTCCACCGAATGGACCAGGAAGCCCTGAATGGATCGGTTGTACTCGGAGATGATGATGAAGCACTTGGAGAGATCCTGGATGGGACGCTTGCCCATCGCCATGCTGAGATCGATCACCGAGATGGTCTGGCCGCGAATGTGGGCCACACCGCGGATGCAGGAGTTGAGCTTGGGCATGACGGTCAAGGGAGGGCACTGCAGCACCTCACGTACCTTGAATACGTTGATGCCAAATCTTTGACGTCCGTTGAGACGAAACAGCAGTAACTCCAGCCGGTTTTGTCCCACTAACTGGGTTCGCTGGTTGACCGAGTCCAGAATACTCGCCATAAACACTCCCTAAAAATGCTTGGCACTGATCGTGCATGTTATTATCCATGCACATTGGCTTGCAGCAGACCATCGTTGTTTCCACAACCGAATTCTGGTGCAAGCATAGTTAACTACGGTGGTAGACGTGAATAACTTATCGACCGGTAAGCAGAAATGATTAATAGACTTTTCCTCATCTTACTGCCGTTTTGCAGCCTGTCTCACGCCGTGGCATCCGAGGTCACCGACTACCTGCAGGAGCAGGCGCAGGAGTTCGTGCTGGGCCAGCTGGATATGCCCCTCGACGCCCAGGCCGAGGTAAAGGCCGGTACCATTGACGAACGCCTCCCCCTGACGCGCTGCGAGGACGCGCTCACCATCTCCCTGCCGGCCAGGATGGAGGTGCGCCGCAACACCACCGTCTATCTGAAGTGCGAAGGGGAAAAGCCCTGGGATCTCTACCTGCCTGTACGGGTCAGCATCCAGAAGCCCTATGTCACGGTCGCGGCCCCGGTGGCCAAGGGCGACATACTGAGCGAGTCCATGCTGACCCTGGCCTATCAGGATCAGACCCGGATCCGGGGCGACTATCTGACCGACCCGACCGCCCTCATCGGGGTGCGCAGCAAACGTGAGCTCAAGCCCGGCCAACCCATTCGCCTCACCCAGGTCTGCGTGGTGTGCAAGGGGGATCAGGTGACCCTGGTGGCCGAAAACAGCAGCATGCAGATCAAAACCATGGCCCGTGCCTTGCAAGATGGCAGCTTCGGAGACATGATCCGGCTTGTCAACATTCGCTCGGGCAGAGCGGTGCAGGGTCAGGTCAGTGCCGTGGGGTCCGTGATCGTCACGTTCTGAGAGTACGACAGCCGCAATTTTTTTCTAAAGTTCTGACCGCCGTCACCGATATACAGGTAAGCGAACAGCAAAGCAGACGAAGGTAAACCGTATGGCTATTAACAATATCAACAACTTGGCTAACAGCCGGTTGCAAAACAACGGGACCAGTCAGGGTGTAGCCACCAAGTCCGCGACCTCGAGCGAGGGCAACCGCGCGACGACCGTCAAGAGCGACTCTGTCTCCTTGACCAGCGAGGCGCAGCAATTGCAACAGATGCAGAAGACCCTCAACACCGCCTCCACCGGTAACGAGAGCCGCGTCGAGAGCCTGAAGAAGGCCGTGGCCAGCGGGGAGTACAAGGTCAACAGCGAAGCCGTGGCCCGGAAGATGTTCAGCTTCGAAGCCGATCTGGACAAGCGACTGGGATGATGGACCTGCCTTCGCTGCTGCGCGCCCAGGACGACAACCTCTCCCAGATGCAGGGTTTGCTGGCGGAGGAGTTTGATCTGCTCAAGGCACACCGAGCCCTCGCCTTGCCGGCCCTGGCCGATCGCAAGCAGCAGCTGCTGGTGGCCATCGAGACGCTGGACAAGACCCTGGCGGAGCTGCCTGATCTGCAGCAACAGCTCGACGCCTTCCCCAGCGAGCTGCAGGCCCTGCAAGCCAAGCTGGGCGCCTGCCAGGAGCAGAACGACCTCAATGGCCGACTGCTCGAGCTCAGCATCATCTCCAATCGCAGGCTGGCCAGCTTCCTCAGCAAGCTCAGAGACAGCAATTCCCTGACCTACGATGCCAAGGGCAACACCCGCTCCGGCACCCGCTCCCTGGGGATCAAGGCCTGAGGCCTCTCGCCTTACTGCAAGGCAGGTTTATCCCCTCTTTCCCGACGTCACACCATCAGAGCACCAGCCGCATCAGGGTGGCCCCGTCCTGGCAGGCGTGGATGCTCATGACGCCATCCTCGTAACGGCCGTAGCTCGCCGCCCACTCCCCCCTCGGAAAGCAGATGGACCCCGGGTTCATCAACACCAGCTCCCCTTCTCGCTGCAATACCGGCAGATGGGTGTGGCCGCTGATGAAGAGGCTGCCCACCGGCAGGGGGACGCTATCCGGTTTATAGAGGTGGCCATGGCTGACGAACCAGCGCCGCCCGTCCACCAGCAACTGGTTGTAGGGGGCGGTGATGGGGAAGTCGAGCAGCATCTGGTCCACCTCGGAGTCGCAGTTTCCCCGCACCGCCATGATCCCGGGCGCCAGCTCGTTGAGTCGCGCCGCCACGTCGGCAGGCGCATAGCCCGCCGGCACCGGATTGCGTGGCCCGTGGTTGAGCAAATCCCCGAGCAGCAGGTAGTGATCCGGCTGCCAGGGGGCCAGTTGCGCCAGCACCTGCTCTAGGGCGGGCAGGCTGCCGTGCAGATCCGAAATGATGGCTATCTTCATCGCTCGCTCCTCATGGCTGGCCGAAGTAGAGATCCTTGGTGGCGATGGCCCCCTTCAGGTTGCGGCTCGGCAAGCCGCGCAGGAGCGGGTCCACCAGCCGCATCTGGTTGTAGTGGTAGACGGGGATGACGGGCATCTCCTCCATCAGCAGCTGCTCGGCCTGATGATAGATCCCGGCCCGGGCCGTGGCATCCAGGGTATCCGATGCTTGCTGCAACAGGCCGTCGAAGGCCGGGTTGCAGTAACCGCTCTCGTTCTGGGGATCCTGGCAACGGAAACTGCCCAGCATGGATGAGGGCTCGACATAGTCACCGAACAGGAAGGAGCGGGCGAGCATGAAATCCCCGCTGTCCTTGGCGACCTGATAGGCGTTCCACTCCATGTTGTTGAGGGCAACCTCGACCCCCAGGGGCTTCCACATGGCGGCCACCGCCAGCGCCAGTTTCTTGTGGTTCTCTGAGGTGTTGTAGGTCAGGGTCAGCTTGAGCGGACGGGCGCTGTTGTAGCCGGCCTGGGCGAGCAGCACCGAGGCCTGGGCCAGCCGGGTGGCCGGCGCCTCCAGGGCAAGGGGGGAACCCAGCTCGTCATAACCCGGCATGTCCGGCAGCAGGGACCAGGCGGGACGCTCTCCCTGGCCGCTCACCTTCTCGGTCAGCAGGCGGCGGTCGATGGCCATGGAGAGCGCCCGGCGCACCCGCACGTCCTGCAGCTCGGGGCGGTGCAGATTGAAGGTATAGAGATAGGTACCCAGCAGGGGCAGACCCCAGATCCGCTCCGGCGTCTGTGCCATGGTTTTCTGGTAATACTCCAGCGCCACCTTGTTGGTGAGCTGGATCTCCCCCGCCTCGTAGCGCAGTCGCTCCGCATGTTGGGACGCCAGCGGCAGATAGGTCACCCGCTGGATCCGGGTGTGGGCGTCATCCCAGTACTGGGGGTTGCGCTCGGCCTCGATGCGCTCGTTCGGCACCCAGCTCACCAACCGGTAGGCGCCGTTGCTCACCAGATTGCCGGGCTGGGTCCATGCCTTGCCAAACCTGGCGATGGCCTGCTCGTTGACCGGCACGAAGGGGCGCTGGCTGATGAGCTGCAGGAAGTAGGGCACGGGACGCTCCAGGGTCACCTTGAGGATGAGATCGCTCTCGGCCTCCACCCCCAGGGCCTCGGGATCCAGGGCCCCGCCATAGATGGACTGGGCATTGTTGATCCCGGTCGCCAGCAGCAGGCCGGCGGAAGGCGAGGCCAGGGCCGGGTTCAGCAACCGCCGCCAGGCGTAGACGAAGTCCCGGGCGGTGAGCGGCTCCCCGTTGGACCACTTCAGCTGGGGGCGCAGGAAGAAGCGCCACACCAGCCCGTCCTCCCGCATTTCCCAGCGCTGGGCCTGGGCGGGCACTATCCTGCCCTGCCCGTCCTCGCTCACCAGCCCCTCGAACAGGTCCACCAGCACCACCTCCCCCGGGAAACCGGAACGGATCAGGGCGGGATCGAGGGACTCGGGCTCGGCGCCGTTTCCCTTGACCAGGACCTGCCTGTCCGACAGCACGGGCGTTTGCCCCACCGTGGTCGCCTGTAGCGACGGTGCCATCATCAACCCCAACAGCAAGGGAGAGAGCCAGCGACGGGCTGGCCTGGCGGCAAAACGGTACAACATGACATCAACCTCTATTCAATTCTTTGGACTGCATGGTGTGGGGGAGGCCGGCGGCGCGCCTGAAAGCGAATGCATGAAACCGCACTTGTTATCCCCGAAGACGCCCCGTATTGTATCGGGCTTGCCCGGCAGATGGAGTCTTTCGGGCTAATTTTTTCAGGGGTTTTTATACCAGCACTGCCGCTGGCATGCCCCGTTCGCCTTGCCGGCGGCCAATCGGGCCGCCATGACGGCCGACACCGGTGTCCGTCAGGCTGATGTCTACCGTTTCAGGGGTCTGTATGGGTTACGAATGGCTGGCGCTGGCCGCCGCCAGTTTATGGGCGATCGCCGCCCTCATTTCCGTCAAACCGGCGCGTCATCTGGGGGCCTTTGCCTACAGCCGCTGGCGGATGTTCCTGGTCAGCCTGATGCTGGCCGGTGCCAGCCTCGCCACCGGGGGCTGGCAGACCCTCACCGAGAGCGCCCTTCCCCTGCTCGCCCTTTCCGGCCTCGTCGGCATCTTCGTCGGCGACACCGCCCTCTTTGCCTGCATGAACCGGCTGGGGCCCAGGCGCAGCGGCCTGTTGTTCTCCTGCCACGCGCTCTTCTCCGCCCTGCTCGGGCTCTGGCTGTTTGGCGAGCACCTCGGTGGCTGGCGCCTGCTGGGTGCCCTGCTGGTGCTGGCCGGGGTCATGCTCGCCATCCTGTTCGGGCGGCGCGGCAACAACCAGCAGAGTGAATGGGAACAGGTGCGCGGCAGCCTGGTGGTCGGTATCGCCCTCGGCCTCACCGCCGCCCTGTGCCAGAGCCTGGGGGCCATCATCGCCAAGCCGGTGATGATGAGTGGCGACGTGGACGCGGTGAGCGCCTCCGGCATCCGGATGGGCAGCGCCCTGCTGGCCCATTGTGCCCTGCGGGCGGTGCGCCTGCCGCTCGCCATGCCGCAACACCCCATCAACCGCCAGGTGCTCGGCATGATCGGCATCAACGGTTTTCTGGCGATGGCCCTGGGGATGACGCTGATCCTGGTGGCCCTGCGTCAGGGGGACGTCGGCATGGTGGCCATCCTCTCCTCCACCACCCCGGTCATCCTGCTGCCCCTGCTGTGGTGGCACTCCGGGATGCGACCCTCGCTCCCCGCCTGGACCGGCGCCCTCCTGGCCACCCTGGGCACGGCGCTGGTGCTGGGGGCGGGATAAACGAGGCGGGGGACTGCCTAGTCCCCCGCCTCATCGCTCACTCGAGCCCGCAGCACCATAGAACGCGGCCATCGCCAGGCAAACGGATCCGCATGGCCGCGTTCCCCGCGCTCTTGCACCGAATTAGAAACGGGCGATTTCGTCCTCGGTGAGTTCGCGGTATTCGCCCGGTGCCAGCTCCTCATCCAGGGCCAGATCGCCGATCTGCTCCCGATGCAGCCCGATCACCTTGTTGCC
Organism: Aeromonas taiwanensis; assembly: GCF_000820165.1. Classification (GTDB taxonomy): domain Bacteria; phylum Pseudomonadota; class Gammaproteobacteria; order Enterobacterales; family Aeromonadaceae; genus Aeromonas; species Aeromonas taiwanensis. The sequence goes on along the minus strand of NZ_CDDD01000049.1, from coordinate 71,426 downwards.
GATGGCGGCAAACATCCGCTTCACCTGGTGGTACTTGCCCTCGTGGATGGTCAGACGCGCCTCCCGCTCATCCAGGATCTCCAGCTCGGCGGGCCGGGTCTTGTCGGTCTCGTTGCGCAAGTAGACGCCGTCGGCAAACAGCGAAATGGCCTCCTCGTTCACCGGATCCGCCAACCAGACGTGATAGGTCTTGGCACACTCGTGCCGCGGCGAGGTGATGCGGTGGGACCACTGGCCGTCGTCGGTGATCAGCACCAGCCCCGTGGTGTCGAGGTCCAGACGCCCCACCACGTGCAGCTTGCCCATGGCGGGCTCATCGAGCAGATGGAAGACGGTGGCGTGATCCGGATCCTCGTTGGAGCAGACGTAGCCTTCCGGTTTGTGCAGCATGAAGTAGCGATGGGCCCGGTTCAGGGTCAGCGTGACGCCGTCAAACTCGATCTCGTTCTGCTCGTTGATGTGAAAGGCGGGCTGCTTGATCAGAACACCATCCACCAGCACCTCCCCCTGACGGATCAGCTTGCCCGCCTGGGAGCGGGTCAAGTCGGAGCAATCGCAAAGAAATTTATCGAGCCGCATGCAAAAACCTCGGAAGCCATCATGATAAGGGGCGACATTATATAGGCCGATGCTCACAACACCAGCACTAAGCGGGAAGAGTGGCGGATGGCGCCTGACGTCATCCGGCTCTGGTGTTAGACTGCCGCCAGCAGCGTGACCCCACGCCCGATACTCATTGCAGGACCGCCCATGAAGCCGACCCAGCCTCATCCCGTTATCCCCGTCAGCCGCCTGAAGCCCGGCATGTACGTGATGGCCATCACCAGCCAGACCGGTACCATGGAGATAGCCCAGACGGGGCTGGTCACTACCCGTCAACAGGTGGAGACGCTGATCCGGCGCGGCGTGCTGACGGTGCGGGTGGATCTCGCCCGCAGCAAGCTGCCCGGAAACGATCAGGCCATTGTCCCGGAGCTCACCCATGCTGCGTCCGGCGCCCAGCGGCCGGCCGGCAGCAGTGACGGGCGCGCCCTCAAGATCCGTCGCCTCTATCAGGAGGCCCGGGAGCTGCAGGGCAAGTTCATCCGCCACCTCAAGTCGGGGGAACCCATCGATATCACGCCGCTGGCCGCGGTGGCCGAGGAGATGGTGGACACCATGTTCACCCACGGAGATGCCATGCTCTGCCTGGCACGGATCCGGGCCAAGGACGCCTATCTGATGGAGCACTCCATGAACGTGGCCATCCTGCTCGCCAACTTCGGTCGCTACCTGGGGCTGGATCGCGGCGTGCTCAAGGAGCTGACTCTGGGGGGGCTGCTGCACGACGTGGGGAAGATCATGACCCCGGATGCCGTGCTCAACAAACCGGGCAAGCTGACGGACGACGAGTTCAGAGTCATGCGCGAGCACGTGGTACACAGTCACGACATCCTGATCGCGACGGCCGGCATCACCCCCACCATGCTGGAGGTGGCCGCCAACCATCACGAGCGCCTCGATGGTACCGGCTACCCGCGGCGCCTCAAGGGGGCCGAACTCTCCCTCTACACCCGCATGAGCGGCATCGTCGATGTCTACGACGCGGTGACGGCGGATCGGGTCTACAAGCAGGGGATGTCGCCGACCCAGGCGTTTCGCATCCTGCTAAAGGGCATCAACCACCACTTCGATGCCGAGCTGGTCACCAAGTTCATCAAATGCATGGGGGTCTACCCGGTCGGCACCCTGGTCATGCTCTCGAACCAGCGGCTCGCCATCGTGATGCAGCGCAACGAGCAGCAGCCACTCAAACCCGTGGTGAAGGTGATCTATCACGCGGCCCATCGCCACTACCTCGAGGTGCAGTGGCTCGACCTCGCCAGAAGCGGGGGGCAGGAGTCCATAGAGAACACGGTGGACCCGAAGGAGTTCGACATCAACCTGGCCAACTTCGTCTAGCGGACCCGGGATTCCGGGGCCTGCTCGCGGCAGTAGCGGATGAGAAACTCCTCGTCCAGCGGGGAGAGGTCAAAGCGCAGGCACGCCTCCTCGATGGCCCGGATGTCGTGCAGATGATGGTCGCTGAGCCAGCGCACGGCGCGGCGCAGATCCTCGCCATGGGGCAGCAGGGTATGATCGCTCATGGTCACCTCCGGTCAGCCATCGCTACAGGCCCGCCATATCGGGCACTCTTATGTTTAGCTTAGCCCGCCCGCCGCCCCTTGATAGCGCCTCTCGTCACACTCCGCCGTCGGGGAATGCCCTCTGCCAATCCTGATCGAACTTCAGGAGCGCCGCGTCCACCGCCGGCACATTGAGCAGCTGCTCCGCCACGTCCAGCGGCAGGGTGATGGACTGGCAGCCTGCCAGCAGGCAATCGAGGGCCTGGCGCGGGGTGCGAAACGACGCGGCCAGTACCTTGCTCCCGGGTGCATGCAGCGCCAGCAACTGTTGCAGCTCCTGCACGGCCTTGATGCCATCCCCCCCCTGAGCGTCCAGCCGGTTGACGTAAGGCGCCACGTACTCGGCCCCGGCCAGGGCCGCCAGAACACCCTGCATCGGGGTATAGACGGCAGTCCCCAGGGTGGGTACCCCTAGCGCCATCAACTCCTTGATGGCCGCCAACCCCTCTGCGCACACTGGCACCTTGACCACCAGATCCCGATCCAGCTCCCGCAGCGCCAGCGCCTCGCGCACCATCTCGCTCTCGGTCTTGCCCATCACCTGGGCAAACAGCCGCCCCTTGGGCCCCAACACCTCCCGCAGGGCGGGCAGCAGTTCGGACAACGGCATGCCACCGGCCGCGGTGATGGAAGGATTGGTGGTGACCCCGGCCAGCGGCAGGATCCTGGACCAGCGGCGCACTGCAGCCACATCGGCGGTGTCGAGATAAAGCTCCATGTCTGACTCCTCTTCGTTGGATGTTCAATCTGCCCCCATTCTAGCGATAACGCATCCACAAAAAGCTTGATCGAAATCAAATCAACTTTCGAATGAAAGTTAATAGAATAAAAACAAAAGGAGGCGGTATGATTTTCGACCTGCAACGTTACTCGACTCACGATGGCCCCGGCATTCGCACCCTGGTGTTTCTCAAGGGGTGCTCCCTGGCCTGCCGCTGGTGCCAGAACCCGGAGAGCCGCTCCCCGAGACCGGACATCCTGTTTGATCGGCGCCACTGTATCGAGGGATGTGACCTCTGCAGCCAGGCCTGCCCAGCTATCTTGCGCAACGATCAAGGCATCCAGTTGATACGTGCCGACCTCGGAGCCCAGGACGTGGAGCGGCTGCGCGGACTCTGCCCGAGCGAGGCGCTGCAGGTGTGCGGTCGGGAAGAGAGCCTGGAGACGCTCATGACCACCCTACTGCGTGACCGCCCCTTCTTCGAACGCAGCGGTGGCGGTGTCACCCTCTCCGGCGGCGAGCCCTTTATGCAGCCCGAGTTTGCGGCCGCCCTGCTGGCCCGCTGCAAGGCCGAGGGGCTGCACACCGCGGTAGAAACCTGCCTGCACGTGCCCTGGCACCACATAGCGCCGAGTCTGCCTCACCTCGATCTGGTGCTGGCCGACCTCAAACACGTGGATGAGAAGCGCTTCTTCGAGTGGACCCGCGGCCAGGTGGCACGGGTGCAGGACAACCTCCAGCGCCTCGCCGACACCGGTATCCCCATGCAGATCCGGGTACCGCTCATCCCCGGTTTCAACGCCGACAAGGCCAGCATCTCGGCCATCGTCGACACCGCGGCCAGCCTCGGCACGGTGCAGGAGATCCACTTTCTCCCCTACCACACCCTGGGCGTGGGCAAGTATGCCCTGCTGGATCAACCCTATCAGGCCCCCGACCGGCCCCTGGACGCCCCCGAACTGCTCGCCTTCGCCCATGACTGCGCCCGGCGACGGGGGCTGGCCCCCGTCACCCGCGGATAGGCACATCGCCATGACCCAGTCACCGCCCCCCTTTCCCACCCGACCAGAGGAAACGCTCATGACCCAGCTCGATTTGAATACCCTCAGCCCCCGGATCCGCGCCCACAAGGAGAGCCTGATCCACATTGTCCAGCCACCGGTCTGCACCGAGCGGGCCCGCCACTACACAGAGGCCTATCAGGCCCATCTCGCCCGCCCCCTACCGGTGCGCCGTGCCCTGGCGCTGGCTCACCACCTCAAGGAACGCACCATCTGGATCAAGCACGACGAACTCATCGTCGGCAACCAGGCAAGCCAGGTGCGCGCCGCCCCCCTCTTCCCCGAGTACACGGTCGGCTGGATCGAGAAGGAGATCGACGAGCTGGCGGACAGACCCGGTGCCGGCTTTGCGGTAAGCGACGCAGACAAGCAGGCCATCCATGCCCTCACCCCCTTCTGGCGCGGCCAGACGGTGCAGGATCGCTGCTACGGCCTCTTCACCGACGAGCAAAAGGCATTGCTGGAGAGCGGCATCATCAAGGCCGAGGGCAACATGACCTCGGGGGATGCCCACCTCGCGGTCAACTACGAGGAGCTGCTCACCCTGGGGCTGGCAGGCTTCAAGGTCAGGGTGGCCGAGCGGCGCGGCCGGCTGGATCTGACTGACTGGGCCGATCTGCAGCGCGAACAGTTCCTGCAGGCCGTCGCCATCACCCTGGAGGCAGTCAGCGATCACATTGCCCGCTACGCCAGCCTGGCCCGCGAAATGGCGGATTGCGAACTGTCCCCCGAACGGCGCACCGAGCTGCTGACCATGTCCGCCAACTGCGCCCATATCGCCCACCAGCCCCCGGAGACCTTCTGGCAGGCGCTGCAGCTCTGCTACTTCATCCAGCTCATCCTGCAGATCGAATCCAACGGCCACTCGGTCTCCTTCGGCCGGATGGATCAGTACCTCTATCCCTGGTATCGCCGGGAGGTGGAGCTGTCGGAATCCCTGCCCCGCGAGCGAGCCATCGAACTGCTGCAATCCTGCTGGCTCAAGCTGCTGGAGGTGAACAAGATCCGCTCCGGCACCCACTCCAAGGCGTCCGCCGGCAGCCCGCTCTACCAGAACGTCACCATCGGCGGCCAGAACTGGCGGGATGGCAGTGCCCAGGACGCGGTCAACGGCCTCTCCTACGCGATTCTGGAGTCCTGCGGCCAGCTGCGCTCCACCCAGCCCAACCTCTCGGTGCGCTACCATGCCGGCATGAGCGAGGATTTCCTCGATGCCTGCATCCAGGTGATCCGCTGCGGCTTTGGCATGCCCGCCTTCAACAACGACGAGGTGGTGATCCCCGAGTTCATCAGGCTCGGGGTGAGCGTGGAGGATGCCCACCACTACGCTGCCATCGGTTGCATCGAGACCGCAGTGCCCGGCAAGTGGGGCTATCGCTGCACCGGGATGAGCTTCATCAACTTCGCCCGCATCCTGCTGGCGGCACTGGACGGCGGCCGTGACGCCACCACGGGCAAGGTCTTCCTGCCCCAGCCCCAGACACTGCGCGAAGGCAATTTTGCCTCCTTCGACGAGGTGATGGCCCGCTGGGACGAGCAGGTGCGCTACTTCACCCGCAAGTCCATCGAGATCGACTGCGTGGTGGACAGCGTGCTGGAAGCCCAGGCCCACGACATCCTCTGCAGTACCCTGGTGGATGACTGCATCGAGCGCGGCAAGACCATCAAGCAGGGGGGGGCCGTCTATGACTGGGTCTCCGGCCTGCAGGTGGGGATCGCGAACCTGGGCAACAGCCTGGCGGCGCTGAAGAAACTGGTGTTCGAGCAGGGGGTGGTGGATCAGCGCGAGCTGGCCGAGGCGCTGGAGCAGGACTTTGCGGGGCTCGCCGGCGAACAGCTGCGCCAGCGCCTCACTCACGCGGCGCCCAAATACGGCAACGATCTGGACGAGGTGGATCTGCTGCTGGTGCAGGCTTACCAGAGCTACATCGACGAACTCAAGGGGCTGCACAATACCCGCTTCGGGCGCGGCCCCATCGGCGGCACCTACTATGCGGGCACCTCCTCCATCTCGGCCAACGTGCCCTTCGGTGCCGCCACCCTGGCGACCCCGGATGGCCGTCATGCCAGGACGCCGCTGGCAGAGGGGGCCAGCCCAGCATCGGGGTCGGATCGCCTGGGCCCGACGGCCGTGTTCAACTCCCTCGGCAAGCTGCCCACCCCGGCCATCCTCGGTGGCGTGCTGCTCAACCAGAAGCTGAGCCCGGCGAGCCTTGAGAGTGAGCGGGACAAGGCCAAGCTGATGAGCCTGCTGCGCACCTTCTTCGAGGTCCACAAGGGGTGGCATGTGCAGTACAACATCGTCTCGCGGGAGACCCTGCTGGCGGCCAAGGCCCATCCGGATCAGTACCGGGATCTGGTGGTGCGGGTGGCGGGCTATTCGGCCTTCTTCACCGCCTTATCCCCCGATGCGCAAGATGATATCATCGCCCGCACCGAGCACAGCCTCTGACGAGCCCCTGAGAGCCAGTGCATCAAAGAGAGGCAAGCCACCCCAGGGTGGCTTGCCGCCATCCACCCGCCTGCGAGGTCCCATGAATTCACGCCACCAACAGATCCTCACCCTGGTCCACCAGGCCCGCAAGATGAGCGTGAGCGAGCTCTCCCAACGCACCGGGGTATCGGAGGTGACGGTGCGCAACGATCTCACCGCCCTGGAGAAGCAGGGGCTGCTCAAACGGGTGCACGGCTCGGCCATGGCGCTGGAGAGCGACGATCCGGACGCCCGGATGAATATCAACTACCTGCTGAAAGAGCGCCTCGCCGAGCGGGCGGCCCAGCTGGTGGAAGATGGCGAGACGGTCTTCATCGAGGGGGGCAGCGCCAACGCCCTGCTGGCCCGTCATCTGGCCCTGCACAAGCGGGTCACCATCATCACCATCAGCAGCTATATCGCCCACCTGCTCAAGGACACCCAGGCCCAGGTGGTGCTGCTCGGAGGCCTGTTCCAGCACCAAAGCGAGAGCGTGGTGGGGCCCTTGACCCGCCTGTGCATCGAGCAGGTGCACTTCTCCAAGGCCTTCATCGGGGTCGACGGCTTTCACCCCGAGGTGGGCTTTACCGGCCGCGACATGATGCGGGCCGACGTGGTCAACAGCGTGCTCGCCAAGGGGGTGACCAACGTGGTCATCACCGACAGCAGCAAATTTGGCGCCATCCACCCGAGCCCCCTCGGTCAGCCCGGCGAGATAAGCGTGCTGGTCACCGACGATGCCCTGCCCACCCCCATGCGGGCGGCGATCGCGGCCCGTGGCATCAGCCTCTACTGCGTCACCGCCTGATCCCGGCCTGCCCGTCACGGCCTGCCACAGACCTCGTATGGCGGCTTGACGCGGCCCACCCTGACGGGGGTATGCTCGTTCCCTTCCGGTGCCATGTCGTCGCGGTACCGCTCATACAAGGACGTTGCATGCAAACCAAGGACAAGTGCCTGGCCGCCCTGGTCATCCTCTGCTGGGGTCTCAACTTTGTCGCCATCAAGTGGGGGCTGGAGGGCATACCGCCGCTGCTGCTCGGGGCCCTGCGCTTCGTCGGCGTGGTCTTCCCCGCCATCCTGCTGGTCCCCAGGCCCGCCATGCCCTGGCGCTGGCTGCTGGCCTATGGCGGGGCCATCAGTCTGGGCCAGTTCGCCTTCCTGTTCTGCGCCATGAAGTTCGGTATGCCGGCGGGCATGGCCTCCCTGGTGCTTCAATCCCAGGTGGTCTTCACCCTGCTGTTCGCCATGATCTGGCTGGGGGAGCGCTGGCAGCCCCATCACTGGGTAGCCCTGCCCCTGGCGGGCCTGGGACTCTATCTCATCGCCACCCACGGCGAGGGCAACCTCACCCTGCTCGGCTTCGTACTGACCCTGTGCGCCGCCGCCAGCTGGGGTCTTGGCAACGTCATCAACCGCCAGATCGGGCTGCGCTATCAGACGCCATTGCCGAGCCTTATCGCCTGGGGCGGCCTGGTGCCCATCCTCCCCTTCCTCGCCCTCTCCTGGATCTTCGAGGGGCCGGAACGCATGGCCGACAGCCTGCTGCACATCAGCTGGCAGGGGATCCTGTGCGTGCTCTACCTCTCGCTGGTCGCCACCTGGCTCGGTTACGGCCTGTGGGGCCGGCTGCTGATGCGCTATCCGGTGGCCCAGGTGGCCCCCCTCTCCCTGCTGGTGCCCTGTGTCGGCATGGTGGCCGCGACCCTGCTGCTGGGTGAGCACCCCACCTCCCTGCAATGGCTGGGATCGGGCCTGGTGCTGCTCGGCTTCGTGGTCCATCTGCTGGGGGGCAAGATGCGCCTCTTCCGGGTCCAAACCGAGGATTGACCTCACCCGGGAAACTTCCCATCATGGGTCAGGCCCTCTTGGGCCCGACCCATTATTCCGGCAGGACGCCATCATCAGGAGAGCAAGGACATGCGTCACCCGTCACCTTCGATCATTCCCTCTTTACCCTGCGCCCTGCGGGTCACGGCCATCGTGCTGCCCCTGTGCTGGAGCACCTTCGGCTGGAGTGCCACCCTGCCTGCGGATCTCAAGTGGGAGAGCAACGACACCGATCCCGTCTATGCCGACCCCGACGCCAGACGGGGGGGGACCTTCCATGAGTTCATGTCGAGTTTCCCCCTCACCCTGCGCAAGTACGGGCCCGACTCCAACGGCGGCTTCGCGGGCTATGTGAGGGAGACCAATCTGCCGCTCCTGAGCACCCACCCCGTGACCGGCAATCCCCTCCCCATGCTCGCCAACCAGTGGGCCTTCGGAAGCGATCACAAGACCCTCTATTTTCGCATCAACCCCAAGGCACGCTGGTCGGATGGCCAGCCCGTGACCGCCGACGACTGGGTCTTCACCCTCAAGATGATGCGCAGCAAGGAGATCAACGACCCCTGGTACAACAACTACTACAGCACCCAGATAAGCGAGGTGACCAAGTTCGACGACCATACCCTCGCCATCACCAGCGGTACGGAGAAGAGTCGGGAAGATTTGCTGGAATCCCTGCCCTTCAGCCCGGAGCCCAGCCACGCCATCAAGCTCACCGCCAACTGGGTCAAGGAGTACAACTGGAAGGTGCTGCCGGTCACCGGCGCCTACCGGATCGGCGAGGTGAAGAAGGGCAAGTCGGTCACCTTCAACCGGATCAAGGACTGGTGGGGGGACGGGGAGCGCTATTTCCAGCACCGCTTCAACCCGGATCGCATCGAGATCAAGGTGCTCAGGGACCAGAACATCGCCTGGCAGCACTTCCTGCGCGGCGAGCTGGATACCTTCCCGCTGACCATGCCCAACTGGTGGCATGACAAGAGCAAGACCGCCGAATTCGAGAAGGGCTATATCGAACGGCTCTGGTTCTACAACCAGACGCCCCAGCCCCCCATGGGGCTCTACCTCAACACCGCAGACCCCTTGCTGTCGTCTCTCGACGTGCGCCTCGGCATCCAGCATGCCCTCGCCTTCGACAAGATGCTCGAGACCCTGCTGCGGGGGGATTACCAGCGCCTCAACACCTATGGTTCTGGCCAGGGGGCCTTCACCAACACCGACATCAAGGCACGCCCCTTCGATCCCAAGCTGGCGCGGGAATATTTCGCCAAGGCGGGCTTCACCAAAACCGGGCCGGACGGGATCCTGCAGAACGACAAGGGCCAGCCCCTGAGCCTGACCATCACTTACACCACGCCGGAGCACGCCCAGCGCCTGACCCTGCTGCGGGAAGAGGCGAAGAAGGCGGGGCTCAATCTGGAGCTGAACCTGATGGATGCCTCAGCCGGCTTCAAATCCATGCTGGAGAAGAAACACCAGAGCGCCTGGATGGCCTGGAGCGGTGGCCGCTACCCCGCCTATTGGGAGTTCTTCCACAAGGTCAACGCCAACAAGCCCCAGACCAACAACATCATGAACATCGACGATGATGCCATCTCGGCCCTGGTGGAGCAGTACGACAAGGCCTTCGACTTCGACAAGAAGGCCGAGCTCTCGCGCCAGATCCAGCAGCGGCTCTATGAGCTCGCCAGTTTCGTCCCCGCCTACCAGGTCCCCTATACCCGGGCCGGTGCCTGGCGCTGGGTACGACTGCCCAAGGTGCCGGCCACGCCCCAGAGTGATCTGCTCTACTGGCCGCTGGACGGCGGCAACAGCGGCTACAGCTACGGCGGCCTGCTCTGGATCGATGAAGAGGCAAAGACGCAGACCCGGGCCGCCATCAAGTCAGGCCAGACCTTCCCGCCTGTCACCCGGATTGATACCACCTATCAGCAGAAATGAGGCGGCTTGCGCAGCCTGGCCGCGCCACAAACAAAAGACCCCGCACATTGGCGGGGTCTTTCTGCAATCAGGGTTGCAGCGACAAGCGGAGGAATATCAGCCGCGCTTGGCCTGCTTCTGGGCGATGGCGTCGGCCACGTCGGCCGGATCCAGCACGATACCTTCCTGATCCGGCGTCGGGAACACGGCGACACACAGCTCGTCCTGCTCCATGCCGTCCACCCAGCGATCCAGCCACACCTTCAGGGTGATGGACTGCGGCTTGCACTCGGCCCACTCGCCTTCGGCCCAGGCCTTGGCGTAGTCGGGGTGCGGCCACACCGGGATGCAGTCTTCCTCTTCGGTGGTCAGCATCATGACGCCGTGTTCGTCGGTCAGGACAAACAGCTCTTCATGCTCGACCAGCTTGCTGATGAAGTGATCAAAGCGGTAGTCGGCGTTCAGTTGCAGCGCGGCATTGCGCTCGGTGTCGCTAAGTTCATAGCTCATCGGTCAAGTCTCTCATTCAATAAAGGGCGACATGTTCACATCTTGCCGTCGCCTTGTCCAGCAGGAGACACGTCGGCGCCTCATTCCAGGGTCGGCGTCACCAGGGTGATGCCGTCCAGCTCCATCAACTGCTGCCGCAGCCAGTAGGCGGACTCCACCTCCACGAAACAGAGTTGATCGCGCCCGGCCCGCGCCCCTTCCATGATCTGCCCGAGCCGCGCCTGCTGTTGCTGTTGCCAGGCCCCCGCCAGTCTGGCGCCATAAGCCTCATCCACCACCTCCCGGCGCAGCTCGAACAGGTTATCGGTGATCGGGCTGTTTATCTTGTCCGGGTAGCGCCAGTACATCAGCAGGTTGTCCAGCATCTCCTCATCGTAGCTCGCCAGCGCCTCGAGTTCGGGCGCATCCCCCCCGTCAGAGAGTGCAAAGTCACACCAGCCCGCCGCCAGCGGCGCCAGGCTCTGAGCTGCCTTCCCCTTGGCATGTTGGCGCAGGGCACCGACATCCTCCCCCTCGATGGGTGGCAACCAGAGATCCCCCTGATGCCCATCGAGCAAGGGCAGCAGCAAGGACGGGGCGTAGACGGGAAAACGGGGGCCCAGGGAGTGCAGCAGAGATACCAGAGTGACAGTTGTCATGAGACGCGCCTTGAACTGAATGACCCGGCTTCATACCCGGCCATGGGAGTAAACGAGAACCCATTCTATCATGTTTGGGGGGACTCGGGCCCTGCCCCGCCCACCCGGCGAGCGGCATGTCACAGCCCAAAAAAGCAGCGTTCTCGCCGCACGGGTCCCGATAAAGACCAATAGTTTGAGCCAGCGCCCACTAAAGTGGCACCGGGGATGCTAGGTTGCATACATCTTTAGCGTTAAGGAGTGCATCCATGAGTGGGATCAACCAGGTTTCTGACGATTTTGTGAATGAGCTGAAAATACTGGCATGCTTTGATCCGGCAAACATGAGCCAGGGGATCAAGCTGCGCAGCGACATGTCCAGCGAGTTGTGCCAGGCGGCGGAGCGTCTGCACAACCAGGGCCTCATCAGCGCCACCGATGGCGGCTATCTGACCCCCTTCGGGATGACCATGCTGGAACATCTCCAGCACCTGCTGGCCGCACTCAAGCCGAGTTGAGTTCTTGCGGCGCCCAGAGCGAGAAGTTTAGCAACTCCCAGTGCTCCCCCTGGCGCAGCAGACAGGCAAACAGCAAAGGACCTTCGGGTCCTTTTATCTTGCCATCGATCAGCCACTCACCCGCCCGTTTTGGTACGGGCCGTGCCTTCACCTCTTCCGGCAGCGTCGCCTCTCCCAGCCTGACCTGAACGAATTGCTGACATACGGACACGGCATCGCGGGCAACAGGATCCGCCATCTGGGCATTGACGGGATTGAGCAGCGTCAGGGTCAAGAGGAGTGATGGGAGCATAGTGAGGGCCATGGCAAGGGGATGTAATAAAGATGCCACAAAACAAAAAGCCGTGGCACCAGAGGTACCACGGCTTTCTTAAATTCTGTAAGAATTACAGAGCAGTTACGTTCTCAGCCTGCGGGCCTTTCTGACCTTGGGTCACAGAGAACTGTACGCGCTGACCTTCAGCCAGGGTACGGAAGCCGTTACCTTGGATGGCGCTGAAGTGAACGAAAACGTCCGGGCCGTTTTCTTGCTGAATGAAGCCAAAGCCTTTGGTTTCGTTGAAGAACTTGACGGTACCGGTGATCATGTTGGACATATCTTTAAACCTGTATTCAAAATAATTACTTATGCTTTTCAGCGGATAAAGCTCAAAAAACGGGATTAACTTATGAACAACAGGAAAAGATGCAAAACATCATATTCATTGACATAACTATCGCCCTTTCAAGCTGGTTGAGATTATACGTCCCTTTGTCGATTACGCAAACAAATTTGTACCCTGCCAGAGGCAGGGTACAAACGCTTATACCTCCGCAGATTCCAGTGCCTGAACCAGGGCTTTGAGGAAGCGTGCCGCCTCGCCGCCGGTACAGGCCCGGTGATCGAACGTCATCGACAGCGGCAGTGCCCTGACCGGACGCGCTTCACCGTGCACGAACACCACCTTCTCGAACAATTTGCCCGCCCCTATGATGGCCACCTGGGGTGGCGTGACGATGGGGCTGGCGTAACGGCCCGCGATGGCGCCGAAGTTGGTGAGCGTGATGGTCGCCCCCTGCAGCATCTCCCGCGGCACGGCCCGCGCCTTCACGTCGGCGATCATCCGATCCAGCCCCTGGCGGATGTCAGCCCTGCCCCGCTCTGCCACATTCTCCATCACCGGCACATAGAGCCCGTGCCTGGAATCCACCGCAATGGCCACGTTGACCTCCTTGAACAGGCGCCGTGACAGGGTATCCCCGTCAAACCACGCATTCATGGAGGGCTCGGCCCGACAGGCGACCCCGATTGCCTTGATGAGGCGCACCGTCACGTCTTCGTCAGCCCGCCAGTGGCGCAAGTCCACCTCGTCCGTGATGCTGACCGGCACCACAGTCTGGTGGGAAAGCTCCATTGCCTTGGCCATGGCCCGCCGCGATCCCTTGAGGAATTCGTTGCCGCTCTCCTGCTGGGCCTCGAAGGCGCTCTGCACGTCCTGCTCGGTCACCATGCCAGCGTTGCCACTACCCTTGATCCTGTCGATGTCCAGCCCCAGCTTCTGCGCCAGCAGGCGCACCGCAGGCATGGCTTGCACCAGGCTGCCACCTGGGGTCATGGCGCCCACCACGAAGTGATCCTCGATGTGCTGCTGATGGGAGCTCACCTTGCCCACGACGGTACCGTCATCCTCGCCCCCCTCGAATTCCACCAGGGGGGCGCCGATGTGCAGGATATCCCCCTCCTGACCGCACAGCCGGGCGATCACCCCTGCCACCGGCGAGGGCACATCCACCAGCGCCTTGGCGGTCTCCACCGACAACAGCACCTGATCGACACTCACGGTATCGCCGGCACTCACCTTCCATTCGACGATCTCGGCCTCGGCCAGTCCTTCACCCAGATCCGGTAATTTGAAAAATTTCATGACCCGTTCTCCATCCGCAGAGACATCACCAAAAGTTGACAGCATTCATGGCGGGGCGTTGCCCGGCCGCCTGCTCGCAGACATCCTTGCAACGTCATAGCCATTTGTTCTCCATCAGCTGGCGAGCCGCATCCGCGATATCCTGCTCGGTGATGAGGTAATACTCCTCGTTGCGATAGTAGGGGACGGCGGCATCCACCCCGGTCAACCTCCTGGGAGGCGCCTTAAGGCTAGTGAGCACTTCTTCGGTCACCCGCGCCACTATCTCGGCGCCCACCCCGAAGCTGCCACAGGCCTCGTGCACCACCAGCAGACGCCCGGTCTTGCGTACCGAGGTCAGGATGGTCTCCATGTCCAGCGGCTTGATGGTGGCGAGATCCAGCACCTCGCACTGGATGTCCTGCTCCGCCAGCTGCGCGGCTGCCCGCATCACCTCCTGGATGCAGGCCCCCCAGGCGACCACGGTCAGATCCCGACCCGGCCTCAGAGTGAAACAGACATCCAGGGGCAGGCCGACGCCGTCATCCACCACGTCCGACTTCATGGAACGATAGATGCGATCAGGCTCGAAGAAGAGCACAGGATCCGGGTCGCGAATGGCCGAGAGCAGCAGGCCATAGGCCCGTCTCGGGCTGGAGGGGATGACCACCCTGAGCCCTGGGATGTGGGCAAACAACGCCTCCACGCTCTCGCTGTGGTGTTCGGGGGAATGGATGCCGGCGCCATAGGGCGAGCGGTATACGATGGGGCAGGTGAGGCGGCCACGGGTGCGGTTGCGCATGCGTGCCGCCTGGCAGACGATCTGCTCCATGCCGGGGAAGATGAACCCCTGGAACTGGAACTCGGCGACGGGCTTGAGCCCCTGGGTCGCCATGCCCACCGCCACCCCGGCGATCAGCCCCTCCGCCAGCGGCGTGTCTATCACCCGCTTGAAGCCGAACTTGTCGCGCAGGCCCACGGTGGCACGAAACACCCCACCGTTGACCCCCACGTCCTCTCCCAGCACCACCACGTCGGGGTCGTGTTCCATCTCGTGGTGCAACGCCAGATTGACGGCCTCGAGCAACGTCATATCACTCATGCTTCCTCCCCGCCATGCTGTTGCATGCCCTTGGCGATGATGCGCCGACGCTGGGCGCGATAGTCCTTCGGCAGCTCGGCAAACTGGTAGTCCAGCAGGGTTTCCGGCGCCTGGGGCGCAACGGCCTCATAGGCGGCGACGGCGCGCTCGACTTCCCGGCTTGCCTCCGCCAGCAACTCCTGCTCCAGCGCTTCATCCCACCACCCCTGCCCGGCCATGAACTGGCGCAGCCGCTTGACAGGCTCCTTGGCCCAGGCGGCTTCCACCTCGGCGCCGTCGCGATAACGGGTCGCATCGTCGGCGGTGGTGTGATCCCCGAGCCGGTAGCTGACCGCCTCGATGAGGGTCGGCCCCTTGCCACTGCGGGCACGCTCGATGGCGGTGCGGGTCGCATCGAAGACGGCCACCACATCGTTGCCGTCGACCTGGATGCTGCGCACCCCGGCCCCTATCCCTTTCTGGGCCAGGGTCGGGGCGCTCGACTGCAGCTTGCGGGGCACCGAGATGGCCCACTGGTTGTTGTTGATGATCATCACCATGGGGAGATGCCAGACACCGGCGCAGTTGAGCCCCTCGAGGAAGTCCCCCTTGGAGGTGCCGCCATCGCCGATGGTGACCACGGCCACCCTGGGCTGGTTGCGCAGCTTGAAGGCGGCCGCCACCCCGGCGGCGTGGGTGATCTGGGTCGCGATGGGCACACAGATGGGCAGATCTTCCGACAGCTCGCCATCGGCCTTGTAAAAGACGCTGCCCCTCTCATCCCCGCCCCAGTACTGCAGGTTCTGCTCCATGGGTACCCCACGCACGTAGAGGGTGGGCATGTCCCGATAGTAGGGCACATAGACATCCTGGGGCTGCATGGCGAGACCGACCCCTATCCCTACCGCCTCGGCACCGAGGTGGGAGGGGAAAGTGCCGAGCTTGCCGGTCCGCTGCAGTGCAATCGCTTTCTTGTCGTAGCTGCGCACCATCACCATGTTGCGGTAGAAGGTGTGCAGTATCGCCTTGTCCAGCCAGGTCGGCAGTGTTGCGACCGGGCGCCCCTCCTCATCGAGGTAACGAAGGAAGGGGATGTCGACATGGGTCATAACTGGCTCCTTGCCGTTGTCATCGTCACCACCATGAGGTGACCCTTAGAATGTAAATAGAATGTTAATCAAAGGGCAATGAGATTCAGCCAGGTAAGACCAGTAGAAACTTCTTTAATTTCTGAAAGGCAGTGAATTTTCGGCGAGCAGAAACGTAGAAGGGAGCCTATTCAGGCTCCCTTCCAGAGTGAGTTCGGGATCACTTCTCCCCGAAGAGCGGAGCTGTCGTCCGCCCGGGACGCGGGTTTGCCTCGAGAAGGCAGACCCGAGTCACTCCCACAAGCGGGTAGGCACCACCAGCAGCATGGTGCGCTGGCCGATGGCCACGTTGGCGTTGGGGAAGACCACCGCCTCCCGCGGTTTTTCTACCTTGTATTGCAGATCCCCGTCTTCGGCCAGCACAAACCCCTGGGGAAACTCGGTGAAATTGTCCACGTCGCTGGCAAACAGGAAGCGGAACTGGGCCGACTGCTTGTTGATCACGCGATCGATGGCAAAGATAGTGAAGTCATCCGCCTGCCAGGGTTCGAGCTGCACCTCGTCCTGGGTCACCAGCTCCTGCAACGCCTGGCGCGCCTCGATGAAACGGGTCATGTCGTTCTCGCCGAAGGGGCGTACCTTGCCCAGCTCCACGGTGAAGGCATGGGCGCCGTGCTGGTGCGAGCTGTAATAGCTGAAGGTGGTGGTCGGACCGCTCGAAAGCAGTATGGTGCGTACGCCACAGGCCCCGAGGAAGCGCACCTGCTCCTTGCAGTGCGGGCGCTCGTGGGGGAAGGGATAGACGGCAAACTTCTCGTGGCGCGAGCCGCGGATGGCGGTGTGCAGATCGTAGTGATAGCGAGGCCTGGCCGGGTTGGCAAAGAAGCGGCTCACATACTGCTCCAGGCGCATGGCGCGAATGCGCTCCCGGTTGCACAGCCCCTCCCCCCTGCTGTGGGCGCCGGAGAAGAGCCGGTTCATGTTCTCTTCCACCTCCCGCAGCCCCTGGTTCATGGCTGCGGGGTTGCCAAAGAGGAACAGCACCCGGTGACGGGCCCTGAGCTCCCCGCTGAGCAGCCGGCTCAGCAGCTGGTTGCAGATCTCGATGGGAGCGGTCTCGTTGCCGTGGATGCCGCAGGAGAGCACGATATCCTTGCGCCCCCCCGGCAGCTCCCCTGCCCCATGGGCAGGTTCCAGGCAGAGCACACCAGTGTCCCATACGCTCACTCTGGTGCCATCAGGCAGATCGAAGGCGAAGGGATCAAGCTGCCACTCGTGGCGGCGTGTCAGGGCCAAAAAGTCATGCTGGGGAATCATCCATCTCACCCTCTTGTCGGGAATACCATGGGCGGATTATACGTAAAGCGGGCGGGCTGAAAATCAGTTTTTAAACAAATTCAAACAGTAAGGATACAAAATTAACAACTGATGATGGCTGCTCGTAAGGCACGAACATAAGGGGGAGCAAAAGGCAGGAAGCCGTATCGAGGGGCTGCAACACACAGGGGGAAAATCAGGCCTCGGGTCGGGCCATGGGCATCATGCCCAAATAATCAGCAAAAAAACAAGGCATCCATGCCCAGCTGATCAACCACGCCAGAACGGCTTGGTGGTCTCTTGATAGCGGTCGGCTTCGTTCAGACCGATGTCCTTGAGCAGGTAGGCGGGCAGCTCGGAGAGCTGGCGGCGGCTGCGGCTGCGTTCCAGCCAGGTCAGTACGGTCATCTTGGCGCGAGCAACCAGATTCGATTCGCTGGAATGCTGGTAACCGGCTTCGGTATAAGTCATGTTGGCCATGATATGGCTCCTCTCTCTAGTTCTGCGCAAGGCTCGGATTTGATGCGCAGAGCTTAGTCAGGCCGGTGAGGCGTCTCAATTGACGAATTTTGATACATGACATTAGTAAAAGTAATGGTTGATGTCGCTACACCTAACATTGTAACTACATGAATTATCTACAAAATACCAACCAAGAATCACCTTTGACCACTCGGCAGCATTTTCTCCTGCATCCCGGGCTTCTAACTATGCACTTTCCCATGTTAGCTATGCACTGGTCACTAGGGCGGCAACGAGCGCCCCGGGTGCCCTCACCGTCAATTGTTAACGATTGGATCATTTAAAGATCGTTATTTAACAGAAAGATACTGATGGGTAACTCGGCCTGGCCGCCAGACTGATTGCACCGCTTGAGGTGAAAAAGGGGCACTTGGCGCTCTGTCGACATGCTGGTATGGTTATTTATACAGTAGTTTATCATGCTGCCCTCCCCGGTGAACGATGGAGAGGCCACACACAGGACCTGCCGATGGATACCTTCACCCCCACCGCCGCCCTGCGTCAGCAGATGGCCCTGCTGGAAGAGGCCCTGGCCCGCCTCGCCCGGCAGCTCGGCCAGCTCGATTTGCTGGAGGCCCATGTCTATCCTCTCCCTCCCGTGCCACAGGGGGAAGAGCACGATCCCATCGAGACCATCGACGTGGGCCACCTCTCGGGCGAGGCGGCGCTGGCCGCAACCCTGGCGGCCTTTCAGGATCACAGCGCCCGCCCCGGCTGTTCCACCAAGGCCACGCACCGGCTGCCGGGCTGGCTGCGCTTCCCCGCCGCCAGCGCCGCACGGCTGCGCCCGCTGCTCGAAGAGATCAACGGCCACAAGCTCGCCTTCAAGACCCTGGTACAGGCCGCAGGCGGGCGGGACGAGAAGTTCGAGCTGGTGCACGGCGCCCTGCCCGGCGTCATCACCCTGCAGGTTTATCGCAAGCTGACCCTGCTCGCGGGGGAGCTCCACTCCCTCGGCTTCACCTGGGCCGACAAGCAGAGCATCAGCCGCCTCAGCCGCGAGCAGGTGCTGGAGATGCTTGAGCGCAGCCGCCGCTACATCCCGGCGCTGTCGGACAACGAGGAGTGGAGCAAGATGGTGGATCAGGAGGTGTACGACATTCGCCGTCTGCCGGCGGATGCCGAGCTTCGGATCCGCCGGCCGGTCAAGACCCACCCCATGATCAACCTGCTCTGGCAGGACAGGGAGCCACGCAAGCAGCAGCTCAAGGCGAGCCTGCCGCTGCTGCTCTGCTCCGACACGCCCCCCGGCGTTACCCACCTGGGGCACTACCCGCCCAAGCTGCGCCAGGCCCGGCGGGATCGCAAGATTGGCGGCGATCCCATCATAGAGCGGCTGCACCTCTACCTCTATCAGGGGTAACACGGGCAATAACGCTCCTCGCCAGCACCGGCCGGCCACACAACCCGAAAACGACGAGGGGGAGCATGATGCTCCCCCTCGTCCGTGATTGCCCGTCAGCTCATCAGCAGGGCCCGCAGGCTCTCCACATCCAGCCCCTTCACCTCGGACTGGCCGCTCAGGAGGCCGTCTGCCAGGGCCCGCTTCTCGTCGTGCAGCGCCACTATCTTCTCCTCCACCGTCTGCTCGCACACCAGCCGGTACACGGTCACCGGCTGGGTCTGCCCCATGCGATGAGCCCGATCGCTCGCCTGATCCTCCACCGCCGGGTTCCACCAGGGGTCCAGGTGCAAGACGGTATCGGCCTGGGTCAGGTTGAGCCCGGTCCCCCCCGCCTTGAGGCTGATGAGAAACAGGGGCACCGCTTCGTGGCGAAAACGCAGGATGGACTCCTGACGGGACTTGGCGGAGCAGCCACCGTCCAGATAGCAGTAGTCCCACTGGCGCTGCTCAATGCGGCTGCGCAGCAGGCTCAGCAGATCGACGAACTGGCTGAACACCAGCACCCGGTGGCCGCCGTCGATGGCCTCGTCCAGCAGCGCCATGGCCTCGTCCAGCTTGCTGCTGGTCTGGGACCACTCCGGCATCACCAGCTGGGGGGAGCAACAGAGGCGCCGCAGCCGGGTCAGGCCGCTCAGCACGTGCATCAGGGCCCGGCCATCGGCGCTTTGCACCTGCTGCACCACCTCGCGCCGCGTCGCCTCGTAGAGCTGGCGCTCCTCCGGGGAGAGACTGATGTGGTGGATGATCTCGGTCTTGTCCGGCAGCTCTTTCAGCACCTGTTGCTTGAGGCGACGCAGGATGAAGGGGCTGATCACCGCCCGCAGCATCGCCATGTGCTGGGGATCCTTCACCGCCTTGCCGAAGCGACGCTTGAACTCCCCGAGGCTGCCGAGCAGGCCGGGGTTGATGAAGCTGAACAGGCTCCACAACTCCCCCAGATGGTTCTCGATGGGGGTGCCGGAGAGGGCCAGGCGAAAATCACCGTCGAGCTGGAACAGCAGCTTGGCGCGCTGGGTGCCGGCATTCTTGATCTGCTGCGCCTCGTCCAGCACCATGCTCGCCCAATGGCGGGACTTGAGGGACTGGGAGAGGCTGCCAAGCATGCCGTAGTTGACCAGGACGATCTGCCCGGCTCTGGCCTCCTGGATCAGCGTCGCCCGCTCGGCGGGGTTGTCGAACACCACCACCTCCAGCTCGGGGGCGAACCGTGCCACCTCTTCCTGCCAGTTGGTGACCACTGACTTGGGCACCACCACCAGGGCCGGGCCCAGGTGCTGGCGCATGCGCAGTACGATGAGCGCCTGCAGCGTCTTGCCAAGGCCCATGTCGTCGGCCAGGCAGGCCCCGAAGCCGTGGTGTGCCAGGGTCGCCATCCAGCGCACCCCCTCCTTCTGATAGTCCCGCAGCGCCGTCAGGAGCTCGGGCGGGCAACTCACCTCCTGTTGCCACTCCTGCTGCAGGGCGTGCCAGGCGTCGTCTCCCTCCGTGGTAATGACGGAGAGCAGGCGGGTGAGCGGGTAGGCCAGCTTGTGGCTGATGCGCTGCTCGCCGTCCAGCATGGCCCCCAGCACGGTGAGGCGCTCCACCAGCTTGTCGCTCAGCATCAGGCTGGTCTTCTCGTCTAGCTGGACGGTGCGCTGACCCGGGGTTAGCTGGCGCAGGATGAGGCGCAGATCGAGGATCTGGTGCTCGTCCAGCGCCAGGGCCCCCTCCACCTGGAACCAGTCCTGGCGCCGCTCGATGCGCAGGCTCAGGGCCGCCTCGTCCAGGCTCTTGAGCCTTGCGCTGTCCTGATGCCAGTGCACGACCACACCGGCGTCCACCAGCTCGGGCAAGGCGTTGACCAGGGTCAGCGCCTGCTCGCCATCCAGCTTCCACTCGATACCGGGCAGGCCGATGGGCAGCTGGTTGCGCAGCCGCTGGGCCTCCGCCTTCTCGGCGGCCAGATCACGCTGCCAATAGTGGTACTCGCGGATCCCCTGGCGCACGATGGCCTCCCCCTTGCCAAGGGGCAAGGGGGGCAGTTCGCCCTCGCGGGTCACCAGCTGGACCACCAGCTGCCCCTCCTGCCAGTCCAGCTGGACCGAGGGGACGCCGGGCCAGGGGGCCAGCTCGGCATTGCCCGCAAGCCCCGCCACCTGGCTGTGCCAGGGGAGATCCGGGATGCCATCCAGGACCCGTTGCAGCTCCTCCAGCCCCGCCGGTGGCAGCATCGGAATGGAGGCCAGCGCAGGCAGCCTGTCGACCAGCGCCTGGGGGGTCAGGATCAGCTGCCACAGATCCTGAGCCAGGGGCACGATGTGCGCGCCGCGGGCCGCGGCAGCCGGGCTCAGCAGGGCGCTCATGTGCGCCTCCTGAGACGCCTGCTCGCCGGCGCTGTCAACACGCACTATATGCAGCAGGGGGGCGCTGATGGCCAGTTGCAGCCTCTGCCCCCTGGCATTGAACAGGCGCGGGTGGCTCGCCAGGGGCTCCCAGGCGTCTCGCGGCAGCTTGCCCATGTTGCGTGGCAGGGTGCGCACCAGCGCCCAGTCCGCCTCGTCCAGCAGGCTGGCGTACTGGGTGGAGAGCAGGGCCGGATCGACCCGGCGCCCGGCGGTCCACTCCCCCTTGGTGCTCTGCTTCTGGATCTTGCATTCGAGCTCGGGCCCCTCGGCGTGGAGCAGCCAGACCAGCCGCTCCTGCGGCTTGCGCACGCCGCTCGAGCGCCCCAGCCCCTGCAACCAGTTTAGCCAGTTGGCCGACGCGGGCGCCTTGCCCTCGTCATCCGGCTCAGCTTCTTCTTGGGTGGCGACACGCAAGGCGTGCAGCGGGGCATGGCGCGCCTCCCTCCCCAGCAGGAGTCGCAGCAGATCCTGACAGAAGGCCATCAGCCGGTGGCGGGGCTCGGCCGCCAGCACGTGGGAGAGGTCCCACTTGTGCAGTATGGCCACCTGGGGGCTCTGCTCGCCGTGGCGCGCGAGGGCGCAGAGATCGAGCCATAGGTAGCCCCAGTGGAGCTCCTCCGGCGGCAACTGCAGGGTATCGAACAGGCCGACGGCCTGGCCGTGGCGATCGCCGGCCCACTGCCCCAGCAGATCCGCCAGCAGAGGGAAGCCATGGCCCAGGCTGCGCTGCCACTTCTTGCGCTGTTCGCTGGCCCGCACGGGATCTGCCTGTTGCAGCCACCCCAACCAGAGCAAGGCGCTGAACATCCTGGGCCAGGAGGCGGCTCCCCCCCCCCGCCACTGATCGAGGGCTTCCAGGAGTCGCTCGAGCAGGGGCCCTTCATCCCCCTGCTCGGCCAACCGCTGCAGCGCCGGCCAGTGAGTGATCACCTCGCCGCCGAGCGGGCCGCAGAGCCACGCCCACTCGGCGGCCAGCGCATCGGCCTGCGCCGTCAGTGCCGGACCACAGGCCGCGACCACCGGGGTCAGCGGCCAATTCGCGTCTGGCTCGGCGTCCAGCAGGGTCTGCAGGGCGAAGTGTTCCAGCAGCAGGGTTTGCCAGGCCGGGCTCGAGCCCGGCAGCAGGCGGTGGGCATCGGGCAGATCCAGCAGGCTCAGCAGCTCAGCCGCCGGGTAATAGGGCGGGATCTGGCCCGCCTCCCCCAGACAGAGCTGGCGCACCACCCCTTGGGCCATCTCCTGCCCCGTGACCGAGGGCACCCGGCTCCAGTCCGGCATGGGGCACTCCCCCGCTCGCACCGCCAGGATCAGGGTCAGGGTTCCCTCCGCCGTCAGGCTCCACTGCTGCTCCGTACGCTGTCGGATCAGCCCCAGGTGTTGCAACCGGTTCAAGGTGTCGGTCAGCGTTCGCTCGGGCGTGTGCTGCGGGTACAGCGTGTCTTGCAGGTAACGAGTGCTGGCGGCGCGCTGCAGTTGCAGCTCGCTGAGCAGGGCATGGCAATCCGAAGAGAGGGTGAAGGCTGACATCGGAACTCACGGGCAGATGCAAAGGCGGAATTTTAACGGGAAAGCGGCGGCGGCTCGACCCTTAAGGATCAAATAGTGCAAAAAAAGCGGAGGAGGAATCCGGATGGGCCGCCAGTCAGGGGGCTGGCCTGCGCAATAAAAGAGGCGCCGCAGCGCCTCATGAGGGGGATCTGGCTTGGCGCTCAGCCTTCTAGCTGTGCCAGGCGGGCTTCCAGGGCCTGCAACTGCGCCTTGAGGGTCGCGACCTCCTCCTCCAGGGCCGTCAGCCTGTCCGCCGCCGGCGAGGCATAATTGCCGGCAACGGGCATCTGCTCGGCCAGGGCATCCAAATCTATCTCCCCGCTGAACAGGTGGGCGTAACGGGACTCCCGCTTGCCCGGCTCCCGGGGCAGCTTGACCACATAGGGGCCGCGCTCGATGAGCCCGGCCAGCACCCCGTCCACCTCGGTCACGTCGTCGAAGCTGCACAGGCGGTTGGTCCGCGAGCGCAGTTCACCCGGGGTCTGCGGGCCGCGCAGCAGCAGCTCGCAGACGATGCCGAGCTCCTGGGCCGTGAACTTGAGCTCGCCAAATTCGGTGTTGCAGAAGCGGTGCTGGTAGCGGGGCACCCGGGCGTTGAAACCGGCGGTATTGACCACCAGACGGCGGCGGATGAGTTCGTCGATCACGGCGCGGATGTCGAGCTCGGCGAGCTCCAGCACGGGCTCACGGTTGCTCTTCTGGTTGCAGGCGTTGACCAGCGCATTGAGCGAGAGAGGGTACTGATCCGGCGTGCAGATCTCTTTCTCAATCAAGCAGCCGATAACGCGAGCCTCCAGCGGGCCAAGTACTATCTCCATGTCATACTCCCTTGCCAAACAAGACGTTAAGACGGTTATCTTAGCCAAGGCGTGCCCGCCGTCCAGCAGAGAACCCCATTTTTGCGAACCGGTGGTCTCCTTGCTGCAACCTTGAGCAATCCGCCACTGCGGGCACTGCCCTAGAGCGACTTGTCGACCCGGGTATCCGCCCCCGTGGTCAGGATGCGCACCCTCTCCCCCCTGGCAAAGGTGAGAGCAGGATCCTGCTCCTGCACGACGCTGAGCCGTTTTCCCGCCTCCGTCTTGATCAGGAGCTCGACCCGTGGCTGGCTCTGAACACTGTCCCCCTGGCGGCGCCGCGAGACCTCGGCCCCCGCGACGGCCCCCACTGTGGTCGCGACTGTCTGGCCTGAGCCACCGCCAAACTGGCTGCCCACGGCGGCGCCGAGCGCCGCAGCTCCCAGGGTGCGAAGAGGACGGGCCTCCCTCTGGTGAGACGCCGCCAGGGGGATGAGACGGCTCTTCTGCACTATGCCGTATTCCACCACGGCGCTGGTGCCTGCGAGCGTGGGCGGCCCCATCAAGGTGAAAAAGCTGATGACGATGAATGCACTCTTCTTCACGATATCGGCTCCGGTAACAGTCCAGACTCGATGGCACCGCCTTGCCACGGCCAGCCATCCCTCTCGGGAGGCTACCTCATCCAAGCTGACTGCCAGCTTGCCCGGTCTGGAAATGATCACGGCCGCAAAGCGGCCGTGATGGAGATCCCGAGTGCTGTCACACCGGACTATGAAGAGGGGGCACGCTCCAGGGTCGCGGCAACCGGTTTGGCCGCCGAGCCGGTGAGCAAGGGCTCACCCGGATAGAGCATCAGGGCCTCGGTGCGCAGGCGCTCAGCCTCCCCACTGCGACCCAGGGCATTGAGGGCGATCACCATGTTGGCGTAGATGTTGGCCCTGGGGGTGTGGCGCACGAACGCCCTCCCCCAGTCGAGATAGGCCTCCAGCTCGGCCTTGTTGTTGGCCTGCAGGCCCACCATGAGGCGCACCGCATTCACGTCAAACTCCACCCGGGCCAACCAAGCCATGGGATTGACGATGTCGAGCAGGAGCGCCGGCTGTTTGTAACCGCCCCGCTCATACTTGGTCACCACCCAGGCCGTGTGAATGGCCGTCAGCATAAAGGGCACGACGATGAGGGGAATGGCGATGGCCGCGAAGCGCAACAAGAGCCAGGGGCGACAGACATATTCCCGCCAATTCGCATGATCCTGCTCCTCCACTTCCGCATCCACCACGTAGATAAGCAGCAACAGCGCCCACCACAGGGCGATGGCGTGGTAGAACGGGTATTCGGTCTGGGTATGCAGCAGGATGGGGGTCACCAGCGCCAGCAAGGCGGCACCTTTGACCCAGCCAGCCCGACTCACACGCCACAGCAGGGCAACCCCCATCAGCACCATGCCCACCATGGGAGCCAGGCCCCCTTCCACCGCCCAGTAGAGAAACTCGTTGTGGGGGTGATCGAGGTTGTATTCGATCTGCACCATGGCCGGGTTCAGCGCCTTGTCGGCCATGTAGTGATGGAGGAACACCGACTCGAAACTGCCATAACCCCAGCCGGTCCAGGGTGTCTCTGCGATGAGCTTGGCAGCGTAAGGCCAGTAGATGGAGCGCATGCCGCCGGATTGATAGATTTCCAGCCCCCGTTTGGCCCCTGACAACCCGTACAGAGATAGCAGCCCCAGGGCGATGCCCAACCCAACCAGCACCAGGACCCTGCCCAACTGGTGCTGGCGATAGAGCTGCGGAACGAGCAGGAACAGTGCCAGCAGCCCACCCAGCTGCCCCACCCGCGACTGCAGCACCACCAGCAACACCGACGTCGCCAGGATTACGCCATAACGCAACCCCTTGAGCCAGGGGTTGGCGTGCCCCCTCATTTCCAGCCAGATGGCCAGCGACAGACCGGTCGCCATAAAGCTCGCCATCACGTTGGGCTGCTGAAAGATGCCGTAGGGCCGGTTGACCCGGGTGTCGTAGCCTATCCAGTTACCCGGTACCAGCAGGTAATACTGCACCAGGCCGAGCAGCGCCTCTATGGCCACCGCCCCAAGCAACAGATAAAGCAGCCTGTCGCGCGCCTCTCTATCAAAGCGCCACTGATAGAGGCTCACCAGAAACAGCAGCCCGGTAAACAGCCCCAGCAAACGGGGAATGGCGTAGTCTTTCAGCTCAAAGTCGGGATAGGCCATGGGCAACAGCAGTAGCAAACCTGCAAGCCACAAGGTCATCAGCAGCGGCGAAGCGATCAGCCGCTGGTTGAGCGTGACCTGCCATAGCCCCAGCGCCATGATCAGACTCGCGAAGATCCAGCCCCAGGCATTGAATGGCAGATAAAGCCCGGCCCCGCCTGGGTTGTGCATAAAGAAATGCATGCCAAGCAGCCAGTACAGCACGCTGACCACCACAAACGCCCTTGCAG
Source organism: Aeromonas taiwanensis (assembly GCF_000820165.1). Classification (GTDB taxonomy): domain Bacteria; phylum Pseudomonadota; class Gammaproteobacteria; order Enterobacterales; family Aeromonadaceae; genus Aeromonas; species Aeromonas taiwanensis. The sequence goes on along the minus strand of NZ_CDDD01000049.1, from coordinate 45,114 downwards.
TTGACGTCATCTTCCCTGACCCCACTCACTCATGTTCATCACTCCACCCAAGAAACAAAAAGGGGGCTAAGCCCCCCCTTTGATTCATCTAGTAACGATTATGCCTGCTCTGGCTCATGCTTGCGAAAAGCATGGCGCACCAGCACGATTCCCACCCCCAGCATGCCGCCAAGCAGGGTGGCCAGCACCACGACCAAGGGACGCTTGGGCTTGTCACGGCTCAAGGGCTCGCTTGGCGAGGCCAGATAGACGAAGGACTGGAATGGCGGCACCTCGAGCTTGATGGCCTGAAGGCTGCCCAGTTGCAAGCGAAGAGCATTCAGGGCCGGGTTTAATATATCAGGATTCTTGATCTCCTTAAGGACCTTGAGTTTTTCCGCCAACGCGCGGGATCCCAATTCGATAGCAAAACCATCGCGGATATTGAGATTCTCGACCGGAGAATCGATCCCTGCTGCTTGGCTGATACGCAGGCTGTATGAGGTACGCTGTATGTCATCTTTTAGTTGCTTGAGAGTATCGGCCTTAGCGCTCTCATACTGGGTTTGCAACGTCTTGATCCGGTTCTGCCAGATGGTGATGAGCTCCTGGCCCTTAACCGTCGACTCGTTCTGCTGGACAAAGACGATATAATGCTCAAGGCGAGCCTTGGCTTCAGTGGCAGTATCGGCAGCAAAGGAGAGTGTGACATCCTCTCGCAACTTGTCCGGTGCCTTGGCGCTGATCCCCTCAGCCATCATCCGGAGCAGCCGCCGCTTGCCCTTGTCGTCAGTGACACCTCGCTTCGCAGCTTCTGCATCCAGATAACCTTCTTCCAACAAGAATTGACTCTTGTTGTCGAAGCTGTTGAAATTATTAACGAAGTTATCATAAAGCGCCTTCTTCTCGAAGGCGGTGAAGGCGGTCTCTGGAACTTGGGCATTTATCAACTGGTTGATGTTAAGTTCAAGGGATTCCATCTCCTTAAGGGTAGGCGGCTTGATCTCGGCCTGGCTGACCCACACTTGGGGGGCCAACAGCGCATAGACGATGCCTCCCGCCGCAAACAAACCGGCAACGCAGAGGATCAGCAGTTTGCTGCTCCAGAGCGTAAGGATCAGATCACGCAAGTCGACCTCACGGCTAGGCCGAGTCGACACCCACCCTTGGGGAAGATCAGGCTGTGAGTGTGTCAAGGTAGATTCTTGATTGCTCATATTATTGCATTTCTCTTATTGTAAACTGGGTGGACAGGTCCACCGCCAAGGTCGCGGCAGGCCCGCAAGGATGGGGCTTGCCGATAATAGTAACGATATCGTCGATATAGGTTTTCAAACCACAGCAACCGTCATTTTGGGCTGATAACCGACGCTATCGCCCCCCTGAGATCAGACCAGATAGCATGCACGTCGTCTGGCTACATTAGCATCATCGACATCATATACTAGGTGGATGGCTGACCGATGACCCACCTCAAGGTCTCGATGAGTCCACAGCCCACACTGGACTACCATTACCGAAGGAGAGATTGTTGTGGTGACTATCGCTCCTAGGTCCAACCCTACTCTTTCGATGATATAGCGGTGACCCAGATCATGGGCTTGGGCATAGGTGTTCAGCTCGTTGTCTGCGATGGGGTACATGCCCTGCTTGATGAGCTAAACTTTCTCAGCCACTAGGTCAAGGGCGACAACTTCGTTGTGCTGGGCAAGCAGCACGGGATGGGACAGACCGACATAGCCGGTTTCCGCTACGGCAATTTTCACCATATGCAGCCTATAAAGATGATATAAAGGGGCATGATATCAAATCCCTCATTGGTTGTGACCAGACACATGGGATTCCGCCGTTAAGAAATTAATCCCATGAGCATGAGTTTTTTTTATGTGCTGCTTATTTTTTTGGCGCGAGTGCCAAACAAGATCACAAATATCATCTGTGGGTTTAAAACCTATTGGTGCACTCAGTAATATGCTTCGTATCCTGTCATGTTCGAAGGCATGACAAGCCTCATCCAAACTCACAAGATATTCACGAAGACTTTGCCATGGCAGCATGCCCTCACGAGCCGTCATGATGCGAGGATGACTAGTACCTTGAACGTCATCACCAATTAGCAACTCCTCGAAAAGCTTTTCCCCCGGACGTAAGCCTGTGATGTTGATTGCTATATCACCTTCAGGATTAAGCTCATCTTTTAACGTAAGTCCACTCAAACGGATCATTCTATGAGCTAGATCCAGTATTTTCACCGGTTTGCCCATATCCAGGACAAAGACATCTCCCCCAGCCCCCATTGCGCCAGCCTGTATGACCAACTGAGATGCCTCAGGAATCGTCATAAAATATCGAATGATATCGGGATGCGTGACGGTAATAGGACCACCACGAAGAATTTGTTGACGAAACAAGGGAACTACCGACCCCGACGAACCCAGAACATTACCAAATCTCACCATACAAAAACGAGTCTTATGTTGTTCTGAAGCAAGTGCCTGCAAAACGAGTTCCGCTAAACGCTTTGTTGCCCCCATGGTATTCGTCGGTCTTACAGCCTTGTCTGTTGAAATCAGGACAAAGGTTTCTACACCAGCCTCTATTGAAGCTTGAGCACAGTAAAGGGTACCAAAAACATTATTCCTAACACCCTCAACAACATTATATTCAACGAGAGGAACATGCTTATATGCGGCAGCATGATATACAGTCTGAATCGAGAAACTTTCCATGACGGCACTCAACCTATGCTGGCGCTGCACCGAACCAAGTAATGGGATGATGTCAACACTAAGGTTGTTGTTCTTGCATAATTCATTCAATTCTTTTTCGATTGCATATAACCCATATTCAGAAAGCTCAAACAACACAAGCTTCTCAGGCTTGCAAAATACAATCTGCCGACACAACTCAGAACCTATTGAACCACCGGCCCCGGTCACCATGACTCTCTTGCCACTAATATTGGCATTTAACAGTCCAGATATCGGGTCCACAGGATCTCGTCCCAACAGATCCTCAATAGATACCTCTTTCAGCTCATCAATTAAAGCATGACCACCAACCAAATCGGCCATACCTGGAATCGAAAGAACCTCACAAGGGAAGTGCTCCAATCGATGGATAACAGCTTGACGCACAGAGCGAGAAGCACTAGGTATTGCCAGTAGTATTTTTTTGATATCAAACCGTGCAATAAGCTCCCCGATAAGCTCGGGAGAATAAACGTTGATACCCTGTATCATCGTTTTTCTTAAAGCGGGAGAGTCATCAACAAATGCAACCGGAAAAAACTCCTGCCCTTGATTCAAGGCCAACTGAAGTTGCCGCCCAGATGATCCTGCACCATAGATGAGTACAGGGATACGACTCGCCTGCCCTCTATTAACTAGCATCCTGAAAAATAGCCTGACACCACCCACCAGTAAAATGGCGAAAGAAAAATAGATTACAGATACAGTTCTTGGTAAAAATGCTTCAAAGAAAAATGCAAGCATGACAAGTGACATCGTAGACAGGAATACACCCAATGACACTGTCCATAATACTTTGAAGCCAACATAGCGTAACACAGCACGATACAAGCCAAGTTTGGCAAATATCAATACAGTGACAGGAACTAATACAGCTAGAAGCTCCCAATGCAGCAAGCTATTAAAAGGCATGCCGGTATCTAGCCTAACCCAATACCCTCCCCAAAATGCGACACCCAGCAAGCAAGCATCGATTAAAATTGAGACGACCCTCTTCAAGGTACGTGAAAGACCCAAAAAATATGTAAGCATTAGTGCACACCTATCAACGCTTAAAATTACAGGAATAGACTATTTCAGGGTTTTACCCTATCCCCGGCACCTTTTCCTATAACAGTCTGCAGTATGTAGTTGAAATAAGATTTTACTGAAAGAGAACGAATCATTTCTGCATCAGTTTTCGCTAGAAGTGCTGGTGTTGACATATCAATATTACTTACTTGAGCTAATCCTGTAACTCCAGGCCTAACCTTAAACACGCCAAATTGGTCTCTCGCGTCAATCAACTCATCCTGGTTATAAAGGCAAGGTCTTGGACCGACCAAACTCATTTCCCCTTTCAATACATTCCATAACTGAGGTAACTCATCCAATTTGCTTTTGCGTAAGAAGCGCCCGAAAGGGGTGATCGAAGAGGAGCTCGCCAAATGGCTAGCGACAGAAGCAGTATCAAGCTTCATCGTTCTAAATTTAACCAAGACAAATGGTTTTTTGTTCCTGCCTACTCTCGTTTGGCAGAAAAGAGGAGAGCCAGTATCAAACAAACCAGCCAACATCAGCAATATAAGTATTGGGAATAGAAAAACAAGCCCGAAAAAAGATAAGGTAATATCTAGTAAACGAATCATATTTTACTCACATTTTATTTTTGATATAGCCACTGCCATGGTTTCTGGGGGAGTCCACTTCAGTAAAGAAGTCGACTTGGTTACATCAACATCCAAGTCACATAACAATTGCTCTGCTTGAAATGAACAAGAAAGCAATTTTGCCAGACTCAACATGACAGATACAGGAATAGGTAACTGCAATACTTTCTTTCCGAGTGAGTCAGCAATGCAATTGGTAAATTCACTAATTGAAACTGCATGACCATCGGATATCACGAATTCATGATTGGCAGCATCAGGGTTGACGACACAAGTAAAAATGAAATCACACAAGTTATTGACAGAGATAAAACTTCTTCTGTTGTCACATAAAGCAAAAGGGAGAACAGGACTGCATTTAATTAATTTTACCAAGCGGTTGAAATTTCCAGGCGCATCTTGGCCATATATCAAGGTCGGTCTGATAACAACAACTTCCATCCCTGTGTCGAGGGATACTTTTTTCAAACCTAGTTCGGCTTCATTCTTTGACTTTGCATAATCTGAGTGGGGTTGACGAGGTGACGCTTCATTAAATGGCTGACCATGCGTTCTTGCTCCATGAACACCTATAGTGCTAATGAATATAAAGCGCTTTACTCCTAATGCTGCCGCTTGACGAGCTAGATTCAAAGTACCGTCTCGGTTAACTTCCATAAAGGATGCTAACCCATTTACTCCGTTGCTCGGAGTATGAACTTTAGCTGCTGTATGGATAACAGTATTGCACTGCTCCAACGCAGAGGACCAAATAGTATTAGCATTTATATCATCGATAATGTGGTCACCGCCACTACGACGCTGTATTTTAACCACATCAATTGACTTACTGAGCAAATATTTACTGAGCGCAGTACCCAAAAAACCATTTGCTCCAGTAACCGCAACCCTCATGAAAACACCCCCATAAGACAAACTAAAGCAAGAGCCCATCGATCTCTTGTCCGTCGTCTAACCCTATTTGCATGAAGAGCAAGATGCACACCTCCCATATAACCACCAAAAAGGCAAGTTCGAATGAATGGATCTGTACACATATTTAAAAGAGTCGATATTTTAACTATTTCACCATAGTACCATTTAGTTTTTATCAACCCCCATCTTCTTTTTGCCGCCAGAAGACTATTATTAGCACCGACCTGATTACCTCCATGTTGGCGGTAGCGCATTCCAGGGTATGAATCTATAAACCATTTCCTGTTTGTGGAACGAGCATACGCATATATGAACCAATCATGCAAATCAATGCTTTTAACTGAACTATTGTGCTTCTTTATAAATTGCTGAATTTCACATGCGAGAGACAGATCCATTATATAAGTACAGCCTGGCCCTGCCGCCTCAAATAAATAGTCGTACTCAACTTGTGGCTGAGATTTTTCAACAATCACTTCACGGCCATCTTCCCAAAACGCCATCACATTACTAGAGTAACCTGATGCAGAGTTCTCTTTAAGTTTTGAGATACCTCGCTGCAACTTATCAGACGCCCAAATATCATCTTGATCTGCCAAGGCGATATAATCATATTCAGAGAAGTCTACTGACTCGAGTAAATGAAAGAAATTTTTTGCCGCACCACCAAATTTGAAACCAAATTCAAGATGTCTCACATCATCTCTTTCAACGGCAAGTGATGCAATATACTCCTCGGTGCCATCATTTGACGCATCCACACTCAGGTATACATTAACCTGCACTCCGACTTGACCGTATATACTATCCAACTGTTCAGGAAGATATTTCAAGCCATTATATGCAGCCAATAAAACTGCTACTTTTGGGTACATTTCGTCATCCAACATAGATTAAAAGAGCCGTTCTGAATACAGTGGCAACTCAAACATTTCCTTCAAGTCAGACACCGAAGAAATTCCATTCACTTCCTTAGAACAGACTCTCGATAAGTTTAACCAAAATAAACTTTTTGTTGAGTCACTCTCTAGCATATTAGCCATCAAAGATGGCAAACAGAAAAAAGGCTTGTTTTCGATGAATTCTCTCGCAATTTCTGTATCAGCAGCCAAAGGAACTTTAAAAAACATAGGAACAGAATTTATTATCATCTCATCACTATAATCAAGGGAAGGCTTTATCAAATACTTCCCTTTCGACCATTCATCATTATCGAATACATTTTCAGGAAAGATACCTTTATCATAAAACACACGAGCTAGTGATGGCTTATGATCACCTACAATGAATATGGATAGAGCGTGCCCTTTACTTTTCGCCCTTCCCTCCATTTTATGGATAAATTGCATTAAAGATGAAATAGCTGAAGACATTTTGGATACATAGTCACCTTCACCATGGTCATTATCACTATCCTTATAGCTACCATGGGTTTCAACAGTAATCAGGAACATGAATGCCTTTTTACCCTGTTCCAGGCCATCATATACTTTATAGGCTGTATCATACAGAGCACTGTCTTTTGGAAATCCCAAACCAGTCCAGGACTCTTGTGGCATGTTATATACAAAGTATGATGCCTGAAAACCAAACTTTGGGTGAACCGTATTACGGCGCCAGAAGAAATCATAGTAATTATGAAATGATAAAGTAGCATATCCCTTACTGGAAAACTCACTTGCTATAGTTTCTGCATTATCTCTATATAAGCCAGCATAAGCCTGATAATCGATACCAGGCATAACTCTGGATGATAGACCTGTGAGCAACTCAAATTCAGCTTCTGAAGTGCCTCCCCCATATACGGGGCTGTGCATTGTAACTTGAGAAAAACCAAGAGTCTGAAGCTTATTCATGGGAGTTACGAACGCCGAGTCTTGACTCGTAAAGCAAGCTTCACACAAAATAAACAAGACATCTTGGTTTTCACTTTCATATCTCAGATCATTAGCTGACTTTTTCTCTTTATAAAACCCATGAACCCCAGCCTGAGGCGCTCGGATATTCTCCGCTGTCTGATACAAATGCAATAAAAAGCCATTTTCATGAATGTTAGAGGCATAGTTATAATCAATAAAATCATACCCTAAAAAAGAAATGCCTTTTTCTACTGTCTCATTCACATAGCCTATGCCGTAGGCTTTGCATAACACAAAAAATGGGAGTATACATCCTAAAGTTAATCGTCTTAAGGTATACTGCTCCTTTTTACCTCTAAAGAGAGAGATTATTGCCCAACAAAATACAAATACCAATACCACAAGAATTAAAATCAGATTTCCAGATATATATTCATACAAAGACACGCCTTGGCCAGCGAAAACGATATCCTGAGCAACAAGAGGCACACCTGAATGCTCCTGTTTTATGTCACTGATGGATGAAGCAGCGAAATAGATTGCTAAGCTAAGCGCGAGTGCAACGCCCCGAGGAAACACACTCCTAACAAAAGAATAAAGCGCCAACCCCAATATTAGATCTGGAAGTAAAAATTTCACTCACTCACCCTGACTCTGCTCATCAGCATAATAGGAAAGACATAAACTGCAAATACAAAAACGTATAATCCGGCATTGTAATAAAAACCTTCTCTAAATATAAGGCGCATGAATATAATAAACATCGATATATGGATTGCGGCTTTAGGCATATCAGAACCAGAGATAAGGTGATTAACAATTACACAAACACATAGAATCACCACTGGAACAAAAAATAATAGCCCATACCCATAAAATAATGACTCTGTTATTATATTAGCGCCCAATCCGTACCCACGATCCACAATGCCGTAAATATACTCACCAGGAAGTACTATCGATTCGGATATGATTCCACGCATCGGCTGCAACAATGCTAACATTGGTGATGCAATGAGAGTATATAGATCTCCATGACCAATATATCGCTCATTTCCAATCAACAAAGGCAGTGTGATATATGTTTCTCTAAATTCACCAATCGAATTCAAATACCATGGGACATCTTGCACAACATTACTACTTCTAAGAATACCAATAACAATAAGTGCAGATATCATTATCGTTATTGGCGTTATATAGAGCTTCTTGTTGTTCAAGCAAAGTGATACAGCCATAGGTACTATTGCTATCAGCGCAGTCGTTCTACTCCCTGTTAATAGGTCCAATACAACTAGCAATATATTGGGGGTGAATACAAACACACTTTTCCTATCAAAAAAGCAATATATAGAAACCGGAAGTAATATGTATGCTACATTCTTCAGCTTAAATATATCTACTACTTCACCTGTATAGTCATCATTCATATACAGATTTCCAGTGTGGAATTTATATGTGACCACAAATATCAGGTAAAGACATATCCCCCACCATATAAACTTAATAATACTAGAGCAGTGGGCTTTACTATTCCCTGCTAATATAGAATGTTTTTTAACTTTAACAGTTAGAAGCAAACATGCAAAAAAAACTGAAAATGCATTTGATATTAGCAATGAGATAAAAATATCATTCGACTGGATAAACCAACCAAAAAAAACATTTATCTCGTTGACAAAAACAGATGGTATTTGAAAATAAAATAGAAATAACGACACAACCCAAAACAATGGATTCACTATGGCTACATAACGATTTTGATAGAGGTATCTAACTAGGCTAAAAATGACAAATAATGTGATTAATATAGAAAGTATATGCATCATACCTCCTTGTAAAAGTAAGGCTTTATATGTTTATCATAGAGCCCTTCTACTATATATGATGCAAAGTAAACAACAATACATGAAATCGCATAAAACAGTACAATATTATTGATTACTTTAAAATAATTAAACACCTTCCCCAGAAAAGACAGTATAGGGTGATGAATCAGATACATTATATATGATGATGAACCCAAAAAATAAAAAAAGCGATTTTCAATTGAGAAGTTCATGAAGGATTTATTACTTGCAAGAAGAGCTATCGATACCAGACAACCAGAAAAAGACCCGGCGATTAAAGCTCTTTGACTTACCATAGAAAAATACTCTAATCCAACAACGAATAAAGTAGCAGGAATCAAAATTAATACGACAGCAGTAATCTTTAGCCAGCGTTTGTTCATGATATATAGATTAGCGATCAAAGCCCCTAAGATAAACTCAATTATTATAGGATTAGATATGTACGTTATATATACAGAACTATCATAGTTATCAGAAAGACCTAGCAACATAAATCCCGCAAAGGTCACCGTCACCACTGAAAAAACATGCCTAGTAGTTAACAGAGCAATGAATATAACAAGATAAAACAGGATCTCGTAATTTAAGGTCCAACCAACTCCAAGCACAGGAGGAGAAACAGTGCCATCACTACCATAAGGAATGAAAAGAAGACTTTTAACTAACTCTAATAAGCTGAAAGACTTTTCATTATCATATAGTAGATTGTTGGCTAAAAAGAAGACTACCGTAAAAAACCAATATAGAGGGACAATTCTAAAAAAGCGATCTCGTATAAATTTAATTCTATATTCCGATAAAGATAATTTATCCAGACCTCTATGGAGAATATAGAACATCACAAAACCACTGACGACAAAAAATATATCAACGCCAATATATAAGACTTCAAATAGCTGTACGTTATAATCAACGTAAATTTTGCTCACGTAATATATATGATATATAAGAACTAAAAACGCAGCAAGACCTCTCAGCAAGTGAATTCCACTAATCATTTCTATCGCCTAAAAATAAAGAGGTTTTATACATAAACCCAAAAATCATTCGCCGTGCGGCTCGAAACCCAAAGATCATTATCAAAATAAATGATTTACGCTTAAGAGACAGTAAGAATAAATCGATCCTATGTGACCTTAAAAAAACGTTCTCAATGCCATTGAATAATCGAGCATTTTTAACATTTGATAGCGCGACTTGATACCATATATTTGCCCGGGCAGCCAATGACTTGCGGCTTACGTTGTCTGAATGCACTCGATATTTTGCAACGACATCGGGGACAAATCTCAAACTGTTGATTGCCAGGCAGCGCAGGTAAAAATCTCTATCCTCAACCAGTAAATTGGGGTCATACATGCCAATTTTATCATATAGGGAGCGCTTCGCGAGCAGTGTCGGCCCCACCACGGACCAGTTAAAAACCAGCTCTCTTGATGGCCGGGCAGCTAGCGCCGAAAAATCCGCGTTGTAGAGACTCTTCATTGCCGAGCGATTAACCTCGGCTGAATCACCATTGATGACAACTGCATCGCCAATAACCGCCTCTATCGTGGGATCAGCGCGCATGACATCCAAGCGTAGGGAGATACTGTCTGGTAGTAAAGCGTCATCGCTTGCACAAATTGTGATGAACTCTCCCGACGCCTCATTGAGCAGACGGTTCAATGTATGACATACGCCTTTATTCTCTTGGGAGAATATCTTTACATCTAGTCCAGGGTGTTGCAAACACCACGATTTGACTATAGAGAGAGAGTTATCAATGGAACCATCGTCGCATATTAATACTTCTATGTTAGCGTAAGTCAGATTAATGATCGACGTTAAACACTCTTCTATGTATTTCTCGTGGTTAAACACAGGTATCAATATGCTGACCAAGCCTTGTGCACTAGACATTTTATCCCTTTATCAAATCAACTTCGTTAAGATGCTCATCATATCTTTTTTATAGGCATCAAATGTGTACATTGTATTTGCATTGTTATATGCAGCTATTGACCTTGCCAGCAATTCACTGTCAATGAACGAATCACATAAATTTAATGAGTCACGGACACTATCACTATCCAGCGCATTGATATTTACGCCAAAGTCATATATATCAACCCCACACTCCTTTGTTACTATAGGGATCATGGCACCCCGCCCCATGGCGGTAATAACGGACGTAGCAATGCCTTCAGAACAAGAAGGTAAAATAACGTAGAGACATCGAGCCGCAAGTTCAGAAAAGAAATCAGACTCAACATTTAAAAAGCCATGGATGATCACGTTTTCCGGCACATCAAGGGACTGCAAAAGCTCTTGCTCCGCATTGGTATAGCCACAAACATGAAGAGTCCAGTCAGGCCGACACTTAAATGCCTCAATGGCAATATCAAGCCCCTTATGCAACAAGCCGTAACTACCAAACCACAATGCTGTTTTACGAGCCGTTGCTATATCATCCAGAGTTCGAGTGTAGGGAGTTTTTCCTTGGTGAAAGCTGGGTCTGATTAAATCAATTTGAGACACGCCATTATCCAAGAAAGATTGTTTGGTTTGTTGATTTCCGATACAGATAACACTGTCGGCGCAAGATGCCGCAATTCCCCATCTAAAATCCTGCACTCGAGTAGAATTGAGCGGTACTGACTTATATCGCTTTGCAAATTCACTCAGGCGATGCAGAGACGCTTGAGTACACTGCCAAGGGTGAGACCCTGTGGCATAATATACCTTCTTTCCTTGAGTGTTTTTGACTATGCTTTGGTATAAGGGAATACCCTCACCAATGATCACATCATAGTCATTCAGATTTAATCTGGTGTCGCGGTTGTTATTCACGACATCTACGTTGAAGCCTAGTGAGTCCATAATTTCAGCTACGGCAACCGACTCCTGGTAATTCGAGTGGGCTTTATAATTACTTTTTTTGAAATGATAGGTGCTATAGGAAAGCAAGGCTTTCTTTGAGTTGCTCTTGTTGAAAATATTTCTTATAGGGCGTTGAAACATCAACTCATACACACTCAATACAAAACTATTTTTTTTCAACCTATCCTTTAATTTATTCATTAAACCGCCGCCTCCAAATTCTTCCTTTTTTGAAACAGAATTATATATGTCAGTGAAAACATGAATGCTATCACCCAACCAACAATGTAACCTAGCAAGCCAGCTTGCCAGCCAATCTGGGGATAAAAAATTACGTTTATTAGCAAGGAAACGAGCAACACACTGCTCCACTTTGCGGAAAAAAATACAGAGGCTTTATTTTTTATGATTATGGAAGACAAGGCCACATCCATAAATACTAGCGGGGAAAATAGAACCAACTGATCGAATATTGGCACACTCTCGATGTATTCATCACCATACAGGATGGATATCAATAATGGGGATATCATATAGAGTACTGCCGCCCCCATCATACCGAGTGCAGTAAATACCAATAGCATCAACATGCTATTTTTTAAAATTTTATCGCTGGCGGCACGATATACAAGTATCGGCCCCAGCACGGCTAGCAGCATGGTTGCCAATGCTGTAAATTGTTCGAAAGCACTGAACGCGGCAGCGTAATGTCCAAAGGCGCTTGAAGATAACTTGCTTTCCATATAGATTCGATCAAACTTCAGGAAGGCATTCATACAAATCAAACCAAACCAGAACTTTACTCCATCATTGAAAATTTCATACATCAACGACTTATCTATTGTATTTAATTTAAATGAATACCCCTTATCAATTCTTTGATAAAAGACATAGCATCCAAACGATACTAAAACACTTTCTAATATCAATGCCAATAGGATGGACAATGGGCTGGCGTCTATGAAAACCAATAAAGCTACCATGGCGCACTTAATAACCAGAGAGCATAATCTTATTCGACTGGTTATGTAATAATAACCCCGGCATTCCAGCTGAAATCTAAATATCCCCATAGGTTCGGAGTATAATACCCCAATGGATAGAATCATGATGAAGTAAGCTTGATTCGCGTCAGGGATAGACAATAAAACATAAGCAAACAGGCCGATGTATATCGTGATTGATATGACCAACCTATAAGCTATAGATGTATTGATGACAGATACATCCAAGCTGCCATTCTCTTTCAATCTGGAATAAAATATTTCAGCTGGACACAACCAGGTCATAGCAGTGATAACAAAAAGAATTGACATTGCCAGCTGATATGCGCCGAACAACTCTACGCCAAAGTGACGGGCTATAAGCCCAGTCACTACCATGGACAATAATATTTGGACAACTCGTTCACCCAAGGCCCATATTATATTTTTCAAGTTGCCTTTCATTGCAATCACGGACATGTTATCCAACTTTTCTTTTAAGATGCTTTCTTACATATAAGATTGCTTTCCTTGGGGCAAGGATACCTACAATAGAAATTATCTTAAGTTTGCTAAACTCCATGGATAATATATTTTTCGATAATAAGGATACTGCAGTTCTTTTACTGCCACGAATGGCATTGTTTGCTGCACGTTCGAGATTATATTTTCTAATTAATCGATTTGCTGATGCTATGCTCGCACCAAAACCAGGGCTGTTAACCCTAGCTTTAAGCCTTGTAATAAAAGGCAACTCATCTAGCAAGCAACTATTGAAAGAGAGGCTATTACTAACCCCCATGTTATAATTCGATAGCGCAGCATCAGTAAACACTATGCAACCATGCTCTGCGAGATGAAACCATACCTCCTGATCCTCTCCCATAGATTCACTCGGCGGGAAAAAAATTTTATTTTTTATAAAATACTCTTTCCTAACTACGCATGATGACGTGAAAAAGAATGCTCCCTTAGTCCAACTTTGATAAAAATCATTAATGACGATGGATTGATAATTTTTCTTATTCTCTGATAATGTAGAGACAGTCACTGCACCATTTTTATGTTTAAAGTAACCCGTTGTAAACGCATCAGCATCAGGGTGCTCTTGTATAGACTTATACACTACAGTTAAAAAGTCGTCCTCATACCAGTCATCCGCATCAAGAAAAGCTATATACTCTCCTGATGCTTCTTCAATCCCCTTGTTCCTTGCTGCTGATACACCACTGTTCTTCTGATGGAAATATCTGACTCTGTCATCTTTTATTTCTTTTACAATTTTTTCAGAGTTATCCAGAGAACCATCATCTATAACAATAATCTCAAAAGACGGAAAGCTTTGAGTGAGAACGCTTTCTATGCACTTTGAGATAAAGTCCTGCTTATTATAAAGCGGAATCACAACACTAAATATTGGGGCAGTCATATCTTATGTGTTATCACTAAAAAAGTCATTTATAAGTTTGATAACCAAGTCAACGCTGTCGTCGCTCATGGTCGGGTCAAGAGGTAATGACATGACACTCTTGTGGATCAGCTCTGTTACAGGCAAATTACCATGTTCTATCTTGTTCTTATAGGCTTGCTGTTCATGAGGAGGAATTGGATAATGGATTAGTGTCTGTACACCATGTTGATTTAAATAAGAGCTCAGCTCTTCACGCTTCGTTGTTCTAATAACAAAGAGATGCCATACATGGGCAGTTTGTTCTACAACAGAGGGGAGGATTATATTATTATGGGGTTTTATTCCATTTATATAATGATTGGCTATTAGCTGCCTACGAGCAATCTCGCCATCTAGATATGGGAGTTTAACTCTAAGCATAGCTGCCTGTATCTCATCAAGCCTGCTATTAACACCTTGATAGATATTTTCATATTTTTTATGAGAGCCATAGTTTCTTAATGCTTTAAGAACATTCGCCAGCTCATCATCATCTGTCGTTATTGCGCCAGCATCACCTAAGGCACCGAGATTCTTACCCGGATAAAAACTGAATCCAGCAGCGTGTCCCCAGTTTCCGGCTTTTCTTCCATTCAACTGTGCGCCATGAGCTTGTGCTGAATCTTCAAGAACCAGCAAATCATGCTCGTTTGCTAACGCCATTAGTTCTGGCATGGGCGCCAACTGGCCATATAGATGGACGGCTAGTATAGCCTTTGTTTTACTCGTAATAGCCGAACGAGCACCTTCCAGAGAGAGATTGTAAGTATGCGGATCGGGCTCTACCAATATTGGTGTTAGCCTATTCTCAGTAATGGCCAGAATCGAGGCTATGTATGTATTTGCCGGGACAATAACTTCATCACCGTCACAAAGCAAGCCCATTTCTTTCCATGCTCTCAATACCAAGATTAAAGCATCTAATCCATTGGCAACACCAATAGTATGTTTAACCCCACAATATGCTGCGAACTCTTTCTCAAATGAGGATAATTCTTCCCCTGCAATATACCAACCGGAATCAATTACTCTGCAGCATGCAGCCTTAAGCTCATCAGCATGTAGTGCATTTATTTCTTTTAAATCAAGGAAGTTTATCATATGTCACCATCGAGAATTTTTACTATTTTTGCAGGATTACCAACAACAAGCACGTTATCGGGTACATTTTTAGTTACAACAGCACCCGCACCTACCATGCTGTTTTTTCCTATTGTTATACCAGGTAAAATAGTTGCATTTGCACCAAGGGACGCCCCCTCCTTAATATGAGTCCTCATAAACTCATCTGGATAGACCTTTGAACGAGGATACTTATCGTTGGTGAAGGTGACGGATGGCCCAAGAAAAACATTATTCTCTATAGTAATGCCATCCCACAAATACACACCCGACTTAATCGTTACATTATTTCCTACGATAACGTCGCTTTCTATCAATGTGTGGGCACATACATTGCAATTTTCGCCTATGACGGCGCCTTCTAGAATGACTGAATACTGCCAAATGCGGGTACCCACACCAATAGAACGGCTATGCACATCACTTAATGGGTGAATGAACATTATCCCTCCTGAACCTGAAAGATAAACGCTTCATAATCCCTTACGTAATCATTCTCATCATATAACTGATCAGCCAACACCATCAGTACACAATCATCTGAAAAATCATACATTTCACGCCACATGAATGATTCAATCAGCAACCCTTGCGCCGGGTTATCAAGTAATATATCGACTCGCTCTCGACCGTCATCAAGCATGAAACGACAGGATCCACGTACAGCGATTGCGACCTGCTTCAGAGTTTTATGTGCATGAAACCCGCGCCTGACCCCTGGATTGGTTTTAAACATGTAGTAGACGCGCTTTATCTCGAAAGGAATGTTTTTTCCTTCTTCCAACGCGACTAATGAACCTCGTTCATCACCATGAGCTTGCAATGGAATTAATTTTACTTGCATTGATTCATCGCCTCTACATAGCTTGACAACGTCACTGCTATTTGATCTTTCTGTGAAAGTTTCATATCAGATATGGGCCATGATATATTCAAAGTAGTATCATTCCAGATTATTGATGCTTCGCTTTCGGGATGATAATACTCTGTTGTTTTATATAAAAATTCTGCCGTTTCGCTCAGTGTCACAAATCCGTGAGCAAATCCTTCTGGGATCCATAACTGCTTTTTATTCTCTGCAGATAGATGGACGCCAACCCACTTCCCAAAGGTTGGCGATCCGAGGCGAATATCGACAGCAACATCAAACACTTCACCGGAAACACATCTGACCAATTTACCCTGAGCATGAGGTTGTGACTGATAATGCAAGCCACGTAACACCCCCTTACTCGACTTAGAGTGATTATCTTGTACAAATGTAACTGGATATCCCAAAGCTTGTTCAAATTTTTTATGATTGAAACTTTCAAAGAAAAAACCGCGTTCATCACCAAAAACGTTAGGTTCAAAGAGTAAAACATCAGGAAGTTCCGTTTTAATAACTCTCATGAAAATTATTTCCCTTTAATCATTTTCAGCAAATACTGTCCATAAGCATTTTTAGCTAGTGGTTCGGCTAATTTTCTGATCTGCTCTGCATCAATGAACCCTTTGCGATAAGCTATTTCTTCTGGGCAAGACACTTTCAACCCCTGTCGAGTCTCGATGGTCTGAATAAAGTTACTTGCTTCAATCAGGCTTTCATGAGTGCCGGTATCAAGCCAGGCATAACCACGGCCCATCATGGCCACCGACAGATTGCCTTGCTCCAGGTAGATACGGTTCACATCTGTGATTTCCAGCTCACCACGCGGCGACGGCTTCAGACTCTTGGCGATCTCCACCACGCTGTTATCGTAGAAATAGAGGCCGGTCACTGCATAGTTGCTCTTGGGCTCCAGCGGCTTCTCTTCCAGAGAAATAGCGGTACCTTGCTTATCAAATTCCACCACACCATAGCGCTCAGGGTCATGCACATGGTAGGCAAAGACGGTGGCGCCACTCTCTTTGGCTGCGGCCGCCTCCAACTGTTTCTGCAGGTCGTGGCCGTAGAAAATGTTGTCCCCCAGCACCAGCGCACAGGGGTCTGACCCGATAAACTCTTCACCCAGAATAAAGGCTTGTGCCAACCCGTCCGGGCTCGGCTGTACCTTGTATTGCAAATTCAGACCCCACTGGCTGCCATCACCCAGCAACTGCTCAAAGCGGGGGGTATCTTGCGGGGTGCTGATGATCAAAATATCGCAAATACCCGCCAGCATCAGGGTGCTGAGCGGGTAATAGATCATCGGCTTGTCATAAATGGGCAGTAGTTGCTTGCTCACCGCCATGGTGACTGGATAGAGACGGGTGCCGGATCCACCGGCCAGAATAATGCCTTTACGTTTGGTCATGATGCTTGTTTCTTATTTTTAAATTTCAAAAGAAAGGGTGGTTTGACACCACTCCTTTCTGTTTTATCCCTGCCAACCTGGGAGGCATTCACTACATCCCTGGCCACTGATTTACTTGCCCAGGATCTCGGTCAACATCCGCTCCACGCCAACCTTCCAGTCCGGCAGTACCAGATCGAAAGTACGCTGGAATTTGCCGGTATCTAGGCGGGAGTTATGGGGGCGTTTGGCCGGGGTCGGGAAGGCGCTGGTCGGCACGGCATTGAGTTGCGTGACCGCCAGTTCAACACCTGCCTCTCTGGCGTGGGCAAACACCAGCTGGGCGTAGTCAAACCAGGTGGTGGTGCCGGAAGCAATCAGATGGTATAGCCCGGCGACCTCGGGCTTGCCCTGCGCCACGCGGATCGCATGGGCGGTGCAATCGGCCAGCAACTCGGCGCCGGTCGGAGCGCCGAATTGGTCATTGATGACCGACATTTCGCTGCGCTCCTTGCCAAAGCGCAACATGGTCTTGGCAAAGTTGGCCCCCCGAGCGGCGTAAACCCAGCTGGTGCGGAAGATCAGGTGACGGGAACAAAGCGCGGCCCCTTGCTCACCCGCCAGCTTGGTTTCGCCATAGACGTTGAGCGGGGCGGTTGCATCGGTTTCCACCCAGGGGCGCTCACCGCTGCCATCGAACACATAATCGGTGGAGTAATGCACTAACCAGGCACCCAATGCTTCCGCTTCTTTGGCTATCGCTGCCACGCTGGTTGCGTTAAGCAGCTCGGCAAATTCCTGCTCGCTTTCGGCCTTGTCGACTGCGGTGTGGGCTGCGGCGTTGACTATCACGTCCGGCTTGACCAAACGTACCGTGTCGGCCACCCCGGCCGGGTTGCTGAAATCACCGCAATAGTCAGTGGAGTCAAAATCAACGGCCGTGATGCGCCCCAGCGGCGCCAGTGCTCGTTGCAGCTCCCAGCCTACCTGACCGTTTTTGCCAAACAGCAGAATATGCATCAGGCACGCTCCCCGTAATTCTGCTCAATCCAGGATTGGTAGGCACCGCTCTTGACGTTGCTGACCCACTGCTGGTTATCCAGATACCACTGCACGGTTTTGCGAATACCCGACTCGAACGTTTCTTGCGGTTGCCAGGCAAGCTCGGCGCTCATCTTGCTGGCGTCAATGGCATAACGGCGATCATGACCGGGGCGGTCAGCCACATAGGTGATTTGATCGCGATAGGAGCCATCCTTGGGCACCATCTCATCCAGCAGATCGCAGATGGTATGAACGACGTCCAGATTCTGTTTCTCGTTATGACCACCGATGTTGTAGGTCTCGCCGATCACACCTGTGGTGACCACGGTATAGAGCGCGCGGGCGTGATCTTCCACATAGAGCCAGTCACGGATCTGGTCGCCCTTGCCATAGACAGGCAGCGGCTTGCCATCCAGCGCATTGAGGATGACTAGCGGGATCAGCTTCTCGGGGAAGTGGAACGGGCCGTAGTTGTTGGAACAGTTGGTAACGATGGTCGGCAGGCCGTAAGTACGGCGCCAGGCGCGCACCAAATGGTCACTGGAGGCCTTGGAAGCAGAATAAGGACTGCTGGGGGCATAGGGGGTAGTTTCGGTAAAGAGCGGCAGTACCACACCGGGTTCGACTTCATCTGGATGGGGAAGGTCACCATACACCTCGTCGGTGGAGATGTGGTGGAAACGGAAGGCCGCCTTGCGTACCTCGTCAAGACCGTTCCAGTAGGCGCGAGCCGCCTCCAGCAGCATGTAGGTACCGACGATATTGGTCTCGATGAAGTCGGCAGGGCCGGTGATGGAGCGATCAACGTGGCTCTCGGCCGCCAAGTGCATCACGGCGTCCGGTTGATGCTGGGCAAAGACCCGATCCAGTTCAGCGCGGTTGCAGATATCCACCTGCTCAAAGGCATAACGTTCACTGTTTGCAACAGAGGCCAAGGATTCCAGGTTGCCCGCATAGGTGAGTTTATCGAGGTTGATAACTGAGTCGTTGGTATCCCGGATGATATGGCGCACCACAGCCGAGCCGATAAAACCGGCGCCGCCGGTCACAAGGATCTTCATTGAAAGGTTCCTGATTGCAATCTAATGAAAAGAAGAGACGTCTAGTGATGTTGTACTGTCTTATGGCGCCACGATTTGTCCATGGAGAAGAGGACGTGATTGTAGTGACACCATTGAATATCACAGGGTGGGCAACGCTTAATAATCACTGATAAAACAAAGAGATAGGTTGATATGACGACCAAAGGCCCTCTACAGCGATAAGATCACTCAGGAGTCATGCACATAGACAATAATTATGCTACCGCCCTTGAGTTACAGCTCCCAACATGCTGCCTTTAACCTGATTGTGCTCGCTGTTGGCCATCATCTCCTCCAGCTTCTTGTTTTGATTGATGTTTAACAATGTCGTCGCATCACATTGCACATCCAGGCAGTCCGATAGCCTGCATTGCTCACATCTTGGGCTAAGTGTGCCCCAAACCCGATTTTGGGTCAGATTCTATCTCGTTTCCCCCTAGGATGAACAGTCAATACAAGAGGAAAACCCCAAGAGGATAAGGGTTCAATACACTCCTTTCCCTTCTCCTTTTGCTCGCCTCATCACTACCCTCACTGCCACCACCAGCCTCTGGTTGCCAAAAGTCAGTCCAAGCTGATGATAAACATATTTAATTTCAGAGGGTTAATATGCCCTGTCATCTGGGTGCACAACTCTCTATATGGCCTTGTCTCGGCAAACACCCTCTCCCTGGTCAGCGTCAACCAAGAGATTTCCCCTACGCTATGCGATCAGAACGGTCGCTCCCTTCCTCATTAAGACCCAATGGAGATGCAAGCAAGCCATCATCTAACTTGAAAAGTATCTCTGAACTTTGATGGTCATGGCTAAGTCAAGGCTGGTAATAAAGGCAGGCACGATTCAGTCCCGATACAGGGGGGCAAGGTAGGATCCGGATTGACTCTCCCTCTTCTTGACCCTCTAATTGACAGCCTGGACCCTTATCATCATGCATCTTATGAAAATCCTACTGGTCGAAGACGACAAGCTGCTCAATCACCACCTCACCACGCTGCTGACCGAGGCCCAGAACCAGGTTCACAGCACGGACAATGCCCAGGTGGCGCTGCACTACGCGGCCGACTATCCCATCGACGTGGCCATCATTGACCTCGGCCTGCCGGACATGGACGGCCTGCAGCTCATCAGTCGTCTGCGCGAGCAGCAGATCCCCTTCCCCATCATAGTGTTGACCGCCCGGGGCAACTGGCAGGACAAGGTGGAAGGCCTGGAAGCCGGTGCGGACGACTACCTGGTCAAGCCCTTCCAGAAAGACGAGCTGCTCGCCCGTCTCAACGCTCTGGTGCGGCGCAGCGCCGGTTTCATCTCCCCCAGGGTGAAAGCGGGTGATTATGAACTGGATCTCTCCCGCAAGGAGCTGACCATTTCCGGCGAAGTCACCGTGCTCACCAGCTTCGAGTACCTGATCCTGGAGTACCTGATGCGCAACGCCCGTCAGGTTGTCTCCAAGCAGCAGCTGCTGGATCAGCTCTATGGGGATGGTGAAGGGGATCCCAACACCATAGAGGTCATGGTGAGCCGACTGCGCAAAAAGCTGGATCCGGAGGGGAGCATCCAACCCATCTCCACCATCCGCCGACAGGGTTACATCTTCAACCTCTCCTGCAGTTGATACGCCCCGTCATGCTGACCTCCATGAAACTGATCCGCCGCTCGCTGCATCTCAAACTGATGATGAGCGCCATGCTGGTCATCGCGCTCATCATGGCCTTCTCGGTCTATATCCTCTACCTTGGCCACACCGAGGAGCAGGCCCAGAAGGCCAGTGTCCGTATGCAGGAGAACCTCTCCAAGCTGTTCTCCTCCAAGCAGCCTGAGCCCCACGCCATCACGGATCTCGGCAGCCTCACCCCGGATGCCATCGACCCCAATCTCGACACCCTGATCTGCCGCGCCGACGGGGCGCTGAGCTGGTCCAGCCTGCACATGCCCGAGGTGGTCTCCATCAAGGAGACCATCTGCCAGGACCTGATGAGGTACCTTGGCGGCCTGGATCAGGACTATTTCTTCAAGTTGCACACCATCAAAAATGGCGAGAGCTACTTTATTTACAGCCTGCGCTTCCTGCGCAATCACGGTGACGGCCCCACCACCTATTACGTGGTGATGGTCGACTCCGCCAAGCGTTACCAGGCCCAGACCCGCGACTACCTCTACCGCTGCATTCGCCAGGCCCTGCTTGCCTACAGCCTGCTGGGCGCCCTGCTGCTGCTCACCAGCTTCTGGAGCCTCTCCTCCCTGCGCACCATGGCGCGGCAGATCGACGAGATCCGCGCCGGCACGCGGGAGGAGTTGTCCAGCGACTACGAGCGGGAGCTGACACCGCTGACAGAATCGGTCAACCAGCTGCTGGAAAACGAGCGCCAGCAGACCCAGCGCTACCAGCATGCCCTCAATGATCTCGCCCACAGTCTGAAGACACGGCTGGCACTCATCCAGATCACCGCCCAGGAGCTCAAACTCGGCCACGAGATCCATGACAACATCAGCGAACAGATCACCACCATGGATCAGATCATCCAGTACCAGCTGCGCCGGGCCGTCACGGGTCGCAAGCGTCTTGCCAGCAAGGGGACCGAGCCCGTCCCTCTCATCGAGAAGCTGCTGGCCAGCCTCGCCAAGGTCTACCGCCACAAGAAGCTGCAGACAGGTTTCCAGTTCGATGACGATGTCTTCTTTCACGGTGAACAGGGCGACCTGATGGAGTTGATGGGCAACCTGCTCGACAACGCCTGCAAGTTCGCCATCAGCGAGATCCAGGTCAGGGTCAGCCGCCAGGGCCGCGGTCTGCTCATCGTGGTGGAGGACGACGGCCCCGGCATCGCCCCCGGCAAATCGCAGCAGATCTTCCAGCGCGGGGTCAGAGCCGACAGCTCCCCGGGCCAGGGGATAGGGCTCGCCGTGGTGACCGAGATCGTGCACAGCTATGGCGGCGAGATCCGGGTGGATGAATCCCCCCTCGGCGGCGCCCGCTTCTACATCACCCTCCCCTGACAGATCGGGGCCAGGCTGACACCTGGCCCCATCCTTTTGCCTTGCGCTACGACGTCATTTTGGCGCCAAACCCCATCCCCTCCCTCGCAGACCAGATCCCCTGAGGCATGAGAACACTGGGGCCAACTCCTGCGGCCCCCACCCTGGCGGGTCTGACGCTTCTCGAAGAGCGCATGACAGACGAACACAGCAGACATAAAAAAACCGGCCGCGAGGGCCGGTGAAACAGTTCAGGCTTGTCAGGTGACAATGCGCACCCAGCGGATGAAGACAGCTTCCAAATCCCTGTGAAACCCTGTCTTCTTGAGTACGTGGGTTCACTCTACGCCAGGGTCACTGAACCAAGACTTAACCGTCATGACATCGATTACCGGCCTCAGAGCCTAAACCCGAGAGACTGGCGCAGATAGGCGCCCGCACCGAGCAGGCCCGGGCCTTCGTGGGTGATGAGAAACACGGGGATGTCTTTGAGATAGGGCTTGAAGCGCCCCTTGTCCTCAAACGCCACCCGGAAACCCGAGGCGATGAAGAACTCCTGGAAGCGCGGTACTATGCCGCCGGCGATGTAAACGCCGCCAAAGGTGCCCATGTTGAGCGCCAGGTTGCCGGCAAAGCGGCCCATCAGCACGCAGAACAGGCTCAAGGTGCGGCGACAATCCAGGCAGTCTCCCGCCAGCGCCCGCTCGGTGATGTCTTTGGGGGCGAACGCCTGTGGCTCACGGCCATCGGATTTCACCAGGCCGCGGTAGAGGTTGACCAGACCCGGGCCCGACAGGAAACGCTCGGCCGACACATGCCCCAGCTCGCCACGCATCACCTGCAGTACGGCATCTTCCTCTTCCGTGTTGGCGGCGAAGTCCACGTGGCCCCCCTCGCCGGGCAGGCTCAGCCACTGATCGCCAGCCTGCACCAGATGAGCCACCCCCAGACCGGTGCCGGCACCATAGATGGCGATGGGCTTGCCAGCCACCGGCTCGGCGCCGCCCAGCTGGATGCGATCCCCGTCAGCGAGGACCGGGACAGCCATGGAGACGGCGGTGAAATCGTTGATCACTTGCAGGCGATCCAGGCCCAGGTTGGCCTGCATCTCGCTGATGGAGAACTCCCAGCTGTGGTTGGTCATGGCCACCCAGTCGCCATTGATGGGGCAGGCGATGGCGATACAAGCCTCGCCCACCTTGGCATCGTGCTCTTCCAGATAGAGGCGCACCACGGCCTCCAGGCTGGGATGGGCCAGGCCCGAATAGGTTTTTGCCTGGGAAATGGCGCCCGTCGCCAGCTCACAGAGGGCCAGACGGGCATTGGTGCCGCCTACATCGCCCA
Source organism: Aeromonas taiwanensis (assembly GCF_000820165.1). Taxonomy (GTDB): domain Bacteria; phylum Pseudomonadota; class Gammaproteobacteria; order Enterobacterales; family Aeromonadaceae; genus Aeromonas; species Aeromonas taiwanensis. Next base: position 20,993 of record NZ_CDDD01000049.1, on the reverse strand, counting down.
CCAGCGCATGGGTATGCTGCATAACAAACTCCTTCGTTACCGACTCGGGGCGGCCCTTACCGTCCCGACCTTGTTATTTGGCAGTCATACTACTCGACCCCACCGGCTGGCGGCGCGTTTTATGAATGCAACTGTGCGCCCGCTCACAGTGTTGTTGCTTTGCAACATTTGTAAGCGTTTTCAAGACCTAACTGGAAGTTAGTAACTAAAAACTCGAAATAATTAGACATGAGTCATACTTTGTATTGACGAGATTAGTTCCGATAAGCGCTTGTCTTGTATAGTCCTCACCGAAATTGGAAACCTGCTTGAGCTGTGAACTTAGTGCACAGACACTGAAGTTAAATTACAAAAATGCCTGGTGGTAATGATGAATACCCTCGATAAAATTACGAACAATTTGGAAAGTTTCAGTAAATCAGAGCGTAAGGTGGCGGAAGTGATCCTGGCATCCCCCCAGACCGCCATTCACTCCAGCATTGCTACCCTGGCCAAGCTGGCGGATGTCAGCGAACCCACCGTCAATCGCTTCTGCCGTCGTCTCGATACCAAGGGCTTTCCCGACTTCAAGCTGCACCTCGCCCAGAGCCTGGCCAACGGCACCCCCTATGTGAACCGCCACGTGGAAGCGGAAGACGGCCCCGACACTTACACCGCCAAGATCTTCGAGTCCACCATGGCCTGCCTCGATGCCGCCAAGAACAGCCTGGACATCTCCGCCATCAACCGCTGCGTCGATATCCTGACCCAGTCCAAGAAGATCAGCTTCTTTGGCCTTGGCGCCTCTTCCGCCGTCGCCCGAGATGCCCAGAACAAGTTCTTCCGCTTCAACATCCCGGTGGTGAGCTTCGATGACATCGTCATGATGCGCATGAGCTGCATCAACAGCAGCGAAGGGGACGTGGTCGTGCTCATCTCCCACACTGGTCGCACCAAGGCCCTGGTGGAGATCGCCGCCCTGGCCCGTGAAAACGATGCCACCGTCATCGGCATGACCGCCAAGGACTCCCCCCTGGCCCGCGAGTGCAACCTGGTACTCTCCATGGACGTGCCGGAAGACACCGACGTTTACATGCCCATGGCCTCGCGCATCGCCCAGCTTGCCCTGGTAGACGTACTGGCGACCGGCTTCACCCTGCGCCGGGGCATGAAATTTCGCGAAAACCTGAAGAAAGTCAAAGAAGGTTTGCGCGAATCCCGCTTTGATACCCCGCACTCCTCCTGATCATTCGGGGGTCCGCCCCCGACTGTCTATGCCACCAAGCTTGGTGTAGTATCGAAATTCAATTACACAAGACCCCCCAGAGGGTCTGCGAGCAGGCGCCATGCCACACGCTTGACGGGGCAGTATTTCAAGTCATATCAACTTCACATTGGAGTCTTTCATGCCAAGACGTACAAAGATTGTCACCACACTTGGTCCGGCGACCGATCGCGACGGCATCCTCGAGGGGATCATTCGCGCCGGCGCCGATATGGTACGGATGAATTTCTCTCACGGCACTCCTGAAGATCATATCCAGCGCGCCAACCAGGTGCGTGACATCGCCGCCAAGCTGGGCCGTCACGTCGCCATCATGGGCGACCTGCAGGGCCCCAAGATCCGTGTCTCCACCTTCAAGGATGGCAAGATCTACCTCGCCATCGGCGACAAGTTCATCCTCGATGCTGCCCTCGGCAAAGGGGAAGGCTGCCAGGAGCAGGTCGGTATCGACTACAAGAGCCTGCCCAATGACGTGGTGTCCGGCGACATCCTGCTGCTGGACGACGGCCGCGTGCAGCTGAAGGTCGAGCAGGTGGAAGGCACCCGCATTCACACCACGGTGACCGTGGCTGGCCCGCTGTCCAACAACAAGGGCATCAACAAGAAGGGTGGCGGCCTCTCCGCTCCGGCCCTGACCGAGAAGGACAAGGAAGACATCAAGACCGCCGCCCGCATGAACGTGGACTACCTGGCGGTCTCCTTCCCCCGCAGTGGCGATGACCTGCGCTACGCCCGCGAACTGGCCCGCGAAGCCGGCTCCAACGCCAAGATCGTGGCCAAGGTCGAGCGCGCCGAGACCGTCGCCAGCGACGAGGCAATGGAAGACATCATCCTCGGCTCCGACGCCGTCATGGTGGCCCGTGGGGATCTGGGCGTCGAGATCGGTGACCCCGAGCTTGTTGGCGTGCAGAAGAAGCTCATTCGCCACTCCCGCCGCCTGAATCGCGTGGTCATCACCGCGACCCAGATGATGGAGTCCATGATCAACGCGCCGCTGCCGACCCGTGCCGAAGTCATGGACGTGGCCAACGCCGTACTGGATGGTACCGATGCGGTGATGCTCTCCGCCGAGACCGCAGCCGGTCAGTTCCCCATCGAGACCGTGACCTCCATGGCCAGCGTCTGCGTGGGGGCCGAGAAGCACCCGAGCCTGAACGTCTCCAACCACCGCATGAGCTACACCTTCACCTCGGTGGAGGAAGCCGTCGCCATGTCCACCATGTATGCGGCCAACCACCTGGAAGGGGTCAAGGCGATCGTCGCACTGACCGAGTCCGGCACCACCCCGCTGCTGATGTCCCGCATCAGCTCCGGCCTGCCGATCTTCGCCATGTCCCCCCACAACAAGACCCTGGCCTGGGCCAACCTCTACCGCGGCGTCACGCCGGTGCTGTTTGACGGCGACGAGACCAAGCCTGTCTACGAGGTGTGCCGCGAGGCGCTGGACGCACTCAAGGCCAAGGGCCTGGTGCAAAGCGGCGACATGGTGTTGCTGACCCACGGCGACAAGATGGAAACCGTCGGCAGTACCAACACCTGCAAGGTGATGATGGTCGAGTAATCGCCCTCCTGCCCGCAACAAAAACGGCTCCCGCGGGAGCCGTTTTTTTATGGCGAAACCACCGCCTCAGCCGCGAAACAGTTCCACCTTGTCGCCGTCCTGCAGGCTGCCAGCGCCGCGCACCACCACCCTGTCCCCCTGCTTGAGGGCGCCGCTCACCGCCACCTGCTGGTTGTCGCCAAACAGCACGGTCACCGGCACCCGGTTCACCTTCAGCTCCTCACCGTGCTGCTCGACCTGATAGACCACGCTCCCCTCGGTGCCAAGCACCAGGGCATCCCGCGGCAACAGCATGGTCTGCTGCTCTCCCAGCGGCAGCGCCACCCGCACCGGCGAGCCGATGATGAAGCGGCCCGCCTCGGGTTTGAGGCGCAGTTCGATGAGGCGGGACTTGGGATCGGCACTGGCCGCCCGCTGGTAATAGACGCCGTGGCTGCTGAGCTGCTCCCCCTCCACCCGCAGCCGGGCATTCACCTCCAGCTGCTGGGCCCAGGCGATGGGCGCCCGCAACCGGATGTCCGGCTGCTCCGGATTGACCAGCTCCAACGCCCGCTCCCCTGCATCCACATGTTCACCCGGCTGGATGAAATGCTCGTTCACCACACCATCGAAGGGCGCAAAGATACGGCTCTTGCGCAGCTGTTCTTCAATCTGGCGCACCTGCACCCGGGCCAGCTGTTCCGCCAGCTCGGCCTGCTCCACGTCGTAACGGGCCTTGTCATACTGACTCCGGGAGGCGCTCTTCTGCTGGTGCAACCGATCGAGACGCTGGAACTCGGCCCGGGCGAAACGCAGGTTGCTCCCCTCCCTCGCCTGCTCGGCCCTCGCCTGCTCCAGCGAGAGGCGCAGGGTCGCCCCGTCGAGGCGCAGCAACTCGTCCCCCGCCTTCACCTTGCTGCCGAACTCGGCTATCCACTCCACCCGGCCGCTCACCTCGGCGCTCAGCGCGGCCTGCTGGCGGCTCGCCACCGTGCCGCTGACCCAGATGCTGGCGCCCGCCTCCCCCCGAGTCACGTCCGCCAGGGTCACCATCTTGCCCTGTGCCAGTGCGGGTGCCCCGCCTGCCAGCAGCAGCACGCCCACTACCATCCTTGTAAACATTCGTGTCATCGATGAGCTCCTTGCTCAGGCTCGCTGCCGAAGGGCTTGCGGTGCATCGGCCCGCTCGCCCAGCCGCAGGAAGGCGGGCAGCAGGATCAGGGTAAACAGGGTGCTGCAACTCATGCCGCCGACGATGACGGTGGCCAGCCCCCGGTAGATTTCGCTGCCCTCGCTCGGGCTCAGCATCAGGGGCAACATGCCAAAGATGCTGGTGAGGCTGGTCATGGCGATGGGGCGCATCCGGCTTTGCAGGGCATCGGCCACCGCCAGCTGGCGACTCAACCCCTCCCGCTCCGCGGTGCGGGTCTGATGCACCAGCAGGATGGCATTGTTGACCACCAGCCCCAGCAGGATGACGAAGCCGATGATGGTCAGCAGGTCCATCGGCAGCGGCACCAGGAGGCCGCTCAGACGCAGCGCCAGCACGCCGCCGACCGCGGCCAGAGGCAGGGTCAGCAGCACCAGCACGGCATCCCTGATGGAGGCGAAGACCCCCCACAGCAGGATGAGCAGGATCATCACGGCAAACAGGAAGATGCTGCCGAGGTTGTCCAGCGCCTGTTGCAGGCTGTCCGCATTGCCGGCGACCTGCAGCTCGCCGCCGGCCGGCAGTATGGGTCGGATGGCGGGGAAGCTCTTGTGCTGCAGGATCTCCAGCACCTGCTCCATGCTCATGCCGTCCGGCGGTGTGATAAAGAGCTGGATGCTGCGCCGCCCGTCGGCCCGGAAGATGCTCTCCGGCCCCAGGCTGTGCTCCACCCGCAGCAGTTCCCCCAGCGGCACGATGCGCCCGGACGGGGTCGCAAGAGGCACGGCTCTGAGTTCATCCGGATTGGCCGAGCTCTGGCCCATCAGCAGGATGTCCAGCCTGTCTTCGCCGTCGAAATACTCGCCGACCCGCAGCCCGTCGCCGAAGGTCTGGATAATGGTGGGCATGGGGGTGCGATCCCAGCCCACCTCGGCGAGGCGCCTGTCTTGCGGCACCAGCCGCAACTCCGGGGCGGTGAAGTCGAGGCCGGGATCCGGCCTGACCTGGGCCCCCGGCAGCTCTTTCTGTACGATGGCCATGCTCTCGCGGGCCGCCCGATAGAGCTCGGGCAGAGTGCCCCCCTGGATGAGCAACGAGATGCTGTTCTCGCTGTCAAAGCCGCCAAACAGTGAGCCCTGGCCGCCGAAGGCCCGGGTGTCCGGGATATTGGCGAACAGCTTGTCCATCAGCAGGCGCTCAAGCACCTTGATCTGGGTCTCGTCCTTGGGGCGTACCCCGATCTGGGCACCTCCCGGGTAGCGCAGGATGTAATAGTTCTTGAGGGCCGGCTCCTGCTCCCCCTTCATGTAGGGATCCAGCCTGGCAATCAGGGTATCTATCACCTCCTCTCGCTGGGCTTTGGGGTTGACCCCGGGGGTGAAGGTCATCCAGACGTCGATGGCATCCCTTTTCACGTCCGGCAGGTAGTTCATCTTGGGCAGCAGCAACCAGCTCGCCAGCACGGGCAGACTCATCATCAGGGCGATGATGGTCCAGCGCCGGCGAGGCGTCGCTGTCCAGCGGATCACGTGACGGGTGGTGCCCTGCCACAGCTTGTCGTAAGGATCGATCAGCCGCTCGCCCCCCATCCAGCGCGCCGCCACCGCCGGCAACACGGTGACCGCCACCAGCATGGAGACGGTCACGGCGCAGGCGATGGTCAACGCAAGATCGGCAAACAGCTGGCCCTCCACGTCGTTGAGCAGCAGCACCGGCAGGAAGATGGCGACCGTGGTCAGGGTGGAGGCCACCAGCGCCGTCCACACTCGGCTGGTCCCCTCCAATGCCGCCTCCGACTTGCTGATATCCCCCGGCTCGGTGCGGCGGTAGATGCTCTCCAGCACCACGATGGCGGCATCGAGCACCATGCCCACCGCAAAGGCGATGCCGGCCAGGGAGATGACGTTGAGGGTGCGCCCCATCACCTTGAGCAAACAGAAGGTGAGCATGATGCTGATGGGGATGGCGATCGCTATCATCAGGGTCGCCTTGAGCCGGCGCAGAAAGACCCAGAGGATGGCGCAGGAGAGCAGCACGCCGAGCCCCAGGTTGGCGGTCACCATGCTCACCGCCCTGTTGATGTAGAGAGAGGCGTCGAACGACTGCTCCATATGCAGGCCGACCGGCTCCAGCACCTCGCGGTTGAGCTCGCCCACCTTGAGCTTGATCGCCTCCAGCGCCGCCAGGGCGTTGGCGCCGCTCTCCTTGAAGATCTGGGCCGCGATGGCGGTGTTGCCATTCTGGATGCGCAGCACCGGGTTCTCCTCCCGGGCCAGCCGCACCTCGGCCACATCCCGCAGATAGATGGGCAGGCCGTCGCGCCAGTCCACCACCTTGTCTCCCAGGGTCTCCACGTCGTAGCGACCGGCGAAGCGCAGCTTGTATTCCCAGCGGCCGATGTCGAGGGTGCCGGCCGACACGTCCCAGTCGGTGCTGGCCCGGCTGGCCAATACCGGGATCTCCACCCCCAGCTCGGCGGCGCGGTAGGGGTCGAAGCGGACCTGGATCTGACGCTCGTTGATCCCCTCCACCTCCACGGTGGAGACCCCGGGGATCCGCTCAAGCTCCGGCTTGACCCGCGCCTCGATCAGCGCCTGATGATCGTCGATCAAGCCCTTGGCGCCAGGCAGCTGCTGGATGAAGAAGAAGGTGAGGGTATCGTTGCTGCTGTAGTTGTTGACGTAGGGGCCGTCGATGTTGTCCGGCAGGCCGGAGACCCGGTTCAGCCGCGAGATGACGTCGAGCTGGGCACGCTGCATGTCGGTGCCGAGGGCGAACTCCATGTTGATCTCGGTGAAGCCAGGGTAGCTGTTGCTGCCGATGCTTTTCAGCCCCTGCACCCCCTGCATCTCCTGCTCGATCGGGTCGGTGACCTCCGACTCCATCTCCTGGGGCGAGGCGGATCGCCAGCTCACCGAGATGTTGAGGTGGGGACGGTCTATGTCGGGGAACAGCTGGACAGGCAGCCCCCGGATGCTGAGCAGGCCCAGCAAAAAGATCAGCACGACCGAGACCGCCACCCAGATGGGGCGTTCGATCGCCGTTTTGGCGAGGTTCATTCACTCTTCCTGAGTTGTTGTTATCGGCCATTCCAGTGGCCTTGCTTCCTGCCCCAAGGGTGGGGGCCATTGCATTAAACTGGAATTAATCCAGGTTGTAAATGCCTGGTTAAACAACAAAAAAACCGGCCACTTGGGCCGGTTTTCCATTTACTGTCGGGATCAGGCAGCGTGCACAACCGGGTTCGGTTGAGACAAGCCCTCCAGCTCGCCAGGAGCGAAGTTGTCCACCTGGATTGCCTCGTAACGCAGGGCATCGGCGGCCAGCAGCTTGTCGGCCTCCTCCTTGCCAAGGATGGATTGGGACAGGGCCGCCTCCACCAGTTCCGGCAGTGCCATCTTGCGAGGCAGCCTGCCCTCCTTCTGGGCCTGCACCAGCTTCTTCTCGATGGGCTGGACGGCGACCATGGCCTGGAAGGCGCGCTCCATCAGGCCGACCGGATCCGCCTCGTCCTTGCCAACGTAGCAAAGCGCGGTCAGACGGTCGCGGAACTCGCCCGGTGTCATCATGGCCAGGCAGATGGCGTGGCAGCGGTCATCGGACGGCATCTTGTAACCCACGCCGAACGGGAAGACCACGCGCTTGAGTACGGCGCCCACCACCTTGTTCGGGAAGTTCTGGAAGAAGCCCTCGAACGCCTTGCCAATCAGGTAGAGGTTGCGCTCCACCGCGTACTGCACGAACGGCAGATCCGAGACCATGCGGCCCTGATCCTCGTAGTGCTTGAGGGTGGCGGAGGCGAGATAGAGGTGGCTCAGCACGTCACCCAGACGGGCGGAGATCATCTCCTTGCGCTTGAGATCGCCTCCCAGCATCAGCATGGAGACGTCGGCGCACAGGGCCAGCCCCTTGCTCATGCGGGAGAGCTGCTTGTAGTAGCGGGCGGTTTCGCCGGCCACCGGGGCGCTGTTGAACTGGCCCAGGGTCAGCCCCTGGAACAGGGAGCCGAAGAAGTTGCCGGTGCCAAAGGCAATGTGCTTCATCAGCAGGGCGTCGAACTTCTCGAGACCGCGCTCCACGTCGGTGTCGGCGGCCGCTTCCAGCTCGGCAAACACGTACGGATGGCAGCGGGTGGCCCCTTGCCCGAAGATCATCAGGTTGCGGGTCAGGATGTTGGCCCCTTCCACCGTGATGGCCACCGGAATGCCCATGTAGGCGTAGCCGGTGTAGTTTTTCGGACCGAGCTGAATGGCGCGACCGGCATGGATATCCATGGAGTCGTCCATCACCTGGCGGGCCATCTCGGTCATGTGGTACTTGGAGATGGCGGTGACGATGGCCGGTGCCTGGCCGAGATCCAGGGAGCCTGCTGTCATGCGTCGGGCCCCTTCCAGCTGATAGGTGAGACCACCGATGCGGGCCAGCGCCTCCTGCACCCCTTCAAACTTGCCGATGGACATGCCGAACTGCTTGCGCACATAGGAGTAGGCCCCCACGGTGCGGCTCGCCATGTGGCCGCAGGCGCTACCGAGGGCAGGCAGCGAGATGCCGCGACCGGCGGAGAGGCATTCGACCAGCATGCGCCAGCCACGGCCGGCGTAATCCGGGCCACCGATGATCCAGTCGAGCGGAATGAACACGTCCTTGCCGAAGGTCGGGCCGTTCAGGAACGCCAGTCCCATGGGGTAGTGGCGATCGCCGACGCGCACGCCCGGGTGACTGGTGGGGATGAGCGCACAGGTGATGCCGATCTCCTCCTTGTCCCCCAGCAGTTTTTCCGGGTCATAGAGCTTGAACGCCAGCCCCAGCACGGTGGCGCGCGGCGCCAGGGTGATGTAGCGCTTGTTCCAGTTGAGGCGAATGCCGAGCACTTCCTCCCCCTTGTGCATCCCCTTGCAGACGATCCCCTTGTCAGGGATGGCACCGGCGTCGGAGCCCGCTTCCGGACCGGTCAGGGCGAAGCAGGGCACTTCCTTGCCGTTGGCCAGCCCCGGCAGCCAGAAGTCCTTCTGGGCCTGGGTGCCGTAATGCATCAGCAGCTCGCCGGGGCCTAAGGAGTTCGGCACCATGACGGTGACCGCCACGCTCAGACTCTTGGTGGCGATGCGGGTGACGATGGTGGAGTTGGCAATCGCGGAGAATTCGCGGCCACCGTAGGATTTCGGGATGATCAGGGAGAAGAAGCCTTCCTGCTTCAGATAGTCCCAGACCGGCTCCGGCAGGTCCTTGGTTTCGTTGACGATCTTGAAGTCGTCGACCATGGCGAGCAGGGTTTCGACCTGGTTGTCGATGAAGGCCTGCTCCTCCGCGCTCAGCTCGGCCTTGCCGTAGCCGTGCAGTTTTTTCCAGTCCGGGTTGCCGCGAAACAGCTCCCCATCCCACCAGACGGAGCCGGCCTCCATGGCCTCCCGCTCGGTGGCGGACAGGGGTGGCAGTATCTTCTTGAAGATGCCAAACACCGGGCGGGTCACCACCTTTTTACGGATGGAGGGTACGCCGAGCACCACGGCTATCGCCAGCACCAGCAGGACAAGCAATGTGATCATACCGAAGTTCCTTCTATTTCACTGTTTCCGTTGATTTATTGTTGGTATTACACGGCCAGGGACAGCCTGGTCGACTCCACGGGCGCCCCGACACCGGACGCCAGATAGGGAATAACGTTGCGCACCAGCCCTTCCACATCGAGCTGCTGGCCAAAATCGGCCTGGGCGATGTCACGCAGAGCATCGGCGGAGGCCATGGTGAACACGACGGTGCCCAGGGTGAAGTGCAGGCGCCAGAAGAGATCCGCCGGCGACAAGTCCGGATTGGCCTTGGAGATGGCCTGGGTGATCCCGTGCAGGGTCGTACCGTAGTGGGTCGTGATGAAACGGCGCAGGTGGCCCTGGCTGTCGATGTAGCCGCGTCCCAGCAGCTGCATGAAGAGCGCAGGCCCGTTGGCCCGCACCGCCACCAGCTTCATCAGGGGATCGACAAAGCTCTCGAACACCTGCAGCAGGGTCAGCTGATCCTGCGCCATCAGGGTCTGCAGGCGCGCATCCAGGGCCGGCATGAACAGGCTCAGGTAGCGATCGAGCACCGCCTGGATCAGCTCCTTCTTGGAGCCGAAGTGGTAGTTGACGGACGCCAGGTTCACCTCAGCCTCGCTGGTGATCAGACGCAACGAGGTATCGGCGAACCCCCGCTCGGCAAACAGCACCTCGGCGGCATCGAGAATACGGTTCTTGGTATCGATTTTACTCACAGGACACCTCACTTAAACGAATGTTTAAAAAGTACGTTTCACACTCAGTGATGTCAAGAGAATGTGAACGGGTGTTGATGGAATGTTTTTAATCAAAAAAGGGGAACAAGAGGGGAACTTCGCGACCAGACCGGACTCTATATCTATGCCACTGCAATTAAACATTAAGTCTCGCCCAACCTGCTTCATGCTAGTTGGGCATTTTTTTACCCTGCAGCGACCCGATGCGTCGACAGACAAGCAAAAAAAACCGTCGCAGGGGCGACGGTGGGGAAAATCGGGTCGAACCATCCAATGTCAACCCGTCGATGGGAGTTCAGGCTGCATCGACCAAGCCATGGTCGCAGACAAAGGTGGTCAGACTTTGTCAGTACTGGCGCAATTTGTGACAAAGTATGACAGCCAGCCACATGGCCCGACTCGGCCAATCTTGCTATGCTGACGCCTCATGCCAGAGGGGAGAGAAGATGAAGTACACGGTCGATACCCACACGCACACCGTCGCCAGCACCCACGCCTACAGCACCATCCACGACTACCTGCCCATCGCCAAAGCCAAGGGGATCAAACTCTTCGCCACCACGGATCACGGCCCCGACATGGCCGATGCCCCTCACTACTGGCATTTCGTCAATCTGCACGTCCTGCCCAGGGTGGTGGACGGGGTCGGCATCCTGCGCGGCATCGAGGCCAACATCAAGAATATCGACGGTGAAATAGACTTCCCCGAGCGCTACGAGTCGCGGCTCGACATGATCATGGCGGGCTTCCACGAACCGGTGTTTCCTCCCTGCGATCGGGCGACCCACACCCAGGCCATGATCAACGCCATCAAGAGCGGTCGGGTCGACATGATAAGCCACCCGGGCAACCCCGCCTTCCCCATCGATATCCAGGCGGTGGTCAGGGCGGCAGCCGAATACCGGGTCGCACTGGAGGTCAACAACTCCTCGTTCAGCCACTCCCGTGCGGGCAGCGAGGCAAACTGCCGCGCCATCGTCGAGGCGGCGCGCGACCTTGGCGCCTACCTCACCTTCGGCTCCGACTCCCACGTGGCCTTCAGCCTAGGAGACTTTGACTACTGTCACCGGCTGGTGACCGAGGCCGGCTTCCCCGAGGAGCGGATACTCGCGCGCTCCCCCCGTGCCCTGCTCGATTTCCTGGAAAGTCGTGGCCGCGCCCATATCCCGGAGTTCGTCGATCTCTAAAGACCGCTAACATCATGAGCCAACTCATAAAATTGAAGCGGCTCAATTGACTTGTCAGCCCTTTTTCACGAATCTGGAGTTCACGAAGCCGGTATAGCTCAGTTGGTAGAGCAGCGCATTCGTAATGCGAAGGTCGCAGGTTCGACTCCTGTTTCCGGCACCAGATATATCAAGGCTCGCAGCGATGCGAGCCTTATTCATTTCTGAGGTGGCTAACACTGGGCTAACATCAGCTCCGGCGTACAAGTGGCATCGGCCCTCCCATCAACCGCTCAGCATGCTGCTGCACCAGGTAGGTTCGCGCCAGTTCAGGGTCTTTGCACCCCAGCCAGGTGTCGTAGTCATCCGGCGACACGATGACCAGGCTTCGCTTCTCGTCTCCGGGCTTGTGCATTCGCCGCAGTAGCGGGTGCGTGTCGGCATTGATGGTGAGCTGGGAGAAGCTGAAGGTGTAGCCCTGCTCCTCCTGCCATGCCCGCCAGATGCCGGCCACCGCAAAGGGCATGCCGTCGACCATGCTGATCCGCCAGCGCTCGGCCTTGCCGCTCTCGTAGCAGGGTTCGAAAAAGCCGGTCATGGGCACCAAGCAGAGATGCCCCTGCTGCCAGGCGTGGCGGTACGTCGGCTTTTCGCCTACCGTCTCGGCCCTGGCGTTCATCGTGGTGTAGTGCTTGTTGCCTGGCTGCACCTTCCTCTTCGGCACCATCCCATAACTGGCGATCAGCGCCTGCCGCCGGCCATCTCGCTGGATCAGGATCGGGGCCTGATAGTCCTGCCACACCTCCTCCTTCCAGTCGTACCCGGGGTCATCAACCCCGAAGTATTCCTCCAACACCGCCTTGGTGGTCGGGATGTAGTTGATGCACATGCGCAGCCCCTCCGTCGTATGAGAGCTCAAACTCACCAGATCAGTCTCTGCCAAGCATAATTGGCCGCGTCCCCCTTGCCCTGCCAAGACCCGAACGCCGACCAGTGATCTTTCCGGATCCCTCGGTTAGAATCACTGTATGTTCATACAGTGATATTTACCATGATCCCCCACGCAACCGATGCACCTATCATAGAGCTCCCTCAGTTCCTCACCCCTGCCGCCTGCGGGTTCCCCTCCCCGGCTCAGGACTATGTGGAACAGTCCATCGACCTCAACAAGCACTGTGTCCCCCACCCGGCGGCCACCTTCTATGTGCGGGCCAGCGGACACAGCATGATCGGGGAAGGCATCAATGACGGCGATATGCTGATCATCGACCGTGCCGTCACGGCTCGCCACGGCGACATCGTGCTGGCCTGTCTGGATGGCGAGTTCACCGTCAAGATCTTGCAGTCCGACCCACCCGCGCTACTACCGTCCAACCCTGATTTCTCCCCCATCATTCTGCAAGAAGGGCAGGAGCTGGATATCTTCGGCGTAGTCACCTTCGTTCTGCACAAAACCCGGCGAGGGTAGCCATGCCAACCGCCATTGCCCTGGTCGACGTGAACAACTTCTACGCCTCTTGCGAGCGGCTGTTTCGTCCCGACCTCAAGGGGGTGCCTATCGTGGTGCTCTCCAACAACGATGGCTGTGTTGTCGCCAGATCGGCAGAGGCCAAACGGTTGGGGGTCAAGATGGGGGTGCCCTACTTCCAGATCCGCGAGCGCTATGAAGAGCAGGGCGGTATCTGGTTCAGCTCCAACTACGCACTCTACGGCGACATGTCGAACCGGGTGATGACGACCCTGGAGAGCATGGCCCCGACGGTGGAGGTCTACAGCATTGATGAAGCGTTCGTCGAGCTTAGCGAAAGCTGGGCCGGTGACCTGCTGGCCTATGGCCGCCAGATCCGTGAGCGAGTGCAGCAGTGGACTGGTCTCACTGTCGGGGTGGGCATTGCGCCGACCAAGACCCTGGCCAAGCTGGCGAACTACGCCGCCAAGAAGTGGCCGGCCACCGGCGGCGTGGTGGATCTGCGTGATGAGGGGCGCCGCGCCAAGCTGATGGCCATCACCCCGGTTGAGGAAGTCTGGGGGATAGGGCGCAAGCTGACCGCCAAGTTCAACAAACAGGGCATCAACACCGTGGCTGATCTGGTGGGTGCCGACCCCAAGAGTCTGCGCCGACAGTATGGGGTTGTCGTCGAGCGCACCGTACAGGAGCTGAGGGGGATCCCCTGTGCCGAGCTGGAGCCGATGGCCCAGGCCAAGCAGCAGATCATCTGCAGCCGGAGCTTTGGTGAACGCATCACCGCGTTTGGCCCCATGCGGGAGGCGCTGGCCGGCTACATGGAGCGGGCCGCGGAAAAGCTTAGAGCGGAGAGCATGTGCTGCCGACTCGTCACCCTCTTTATAAGGAGCAGCCCCTTCTCGGAGCGAGAAACCTATTACGGCAACCAGGTATCGACCAAGTTGCAGACCGCCACCTCAGACACCCGGGACCTACTTGCCCTGGTTGAACCGCTGCTGAGCCGTATCTGGCGGGATGATGTCCGCTATATGAAGGGGGGCGTGATGCTGGCCGACTTCACCCCGGCCAGCATACACCAGGGAGACCTGTTCGCTGACAGGCAGCTGGATCCCCGCAGCGAGGCGCTGATGAAGGTGATTGACCAGATCAATCAGGGAAGGCTGGGGAAGGTCTACTTCGCAGCCCGCGGCCGGAACACCAGGGAGTGGATGATGAAACGGGAGCAGCTCAGCCCCCGCTATACAACTAATCTTAGCGAGATCCCAACGGCGAAGATTTAACTTTAACTATTCATACTTATGCAATCTGGATCATCGTACGATTAGAAGTAACTGGTCGTTGCGACTTTCTACTAAAACGATTTCTTAGCCTTAGTGAACATTTATATCAGTGTGTAGTGGTCAACTAAATCCGGACACTTGGTTAGGCCGATCTTCGGCTTTGGCTGGCGGTATCCCGTCATTGTGTTGATGTGGACATCTCCTGTCTTGGGGTAGACAGGAGATATACACATAGAAGGTCAGCTTTCCTCGCAGCTGTCCAGCATCTCCTCAACAGTCTGACGGGTGTCGTCGTCCAGCTCTTCGAGCAATCGCTCCCTCACTGCATCGCTCACTCGCATGTTGCCGCCATATCGCAGGGAACCCAGAATAGCCAGCTTGACGCCCGGGTCGGGATCGCTGGCCAAGGTCAACTGCACATCCTCGCCGCTGGGTATAGCTAGGAGGCCAAACAGTTTGCACGCCAGTTCCTGGCGGACTTTGCTGTCAGGGTCCTTGCTCAGGATCCGTTGGGTCTCAGGTGTGAGTTGACGTAGGTAGCTGGATGCTTCTACAAGCTTCAGTCTCACACTCGCCAAAGCGTCCTGGGCTAGCATCTCTTGGGCGGAGGGAGAAATACTGTGGTTTTCGGCCAAGGCCAAACGCACGCTGCTTTCCTGGTCTAGGGACAGACGTAATTGTGCTTCCTCACACAGGTTCCCTCCAAACCACTCCTCAGGCCCCTTGGCCAGCGCTTTTCGAACGCCAATCTTATCGTCCTTGGCTAGCACCAGTTGCACTGACGCTTTCAACTTGGGGTACGCAGCCAGCAATTCACGGATGAACTGGTCACTGTCCCGTGCAAGCGTCTCCTGGGCCTGACTATGCAGAGTGAACACGAAATGGTTATCACGTTTTAACAGACAGGTGCGTACGCTTTTGTCTGAGTCGCTGGCAAGCAGCAGTTGTACATTTTTGCTAGGGCGATCCTTGGCAGCAACGGCACAGCGCACTCTGACATCTTTGTCCCGGGCCAGCTCCAGCTCCATCGCGTTATCCATCCACCAATCGCGCACCAGCGCAGCGCGAACTTTGGCCACAGGGTCGGAAAGCAGCTGGTGCAGAATGTCTGCATCAACGTCCTCGTTGGCGGCTAGCTTAGCTCTGACCTTGGCACTTTTATTCCCCGCCAAAGCCTGTTGCACAGGCTTGATCAACGTTGAGTTACCGGCCAGTGCCTCCAGCAGGGCTTCCTCCTGCTCTCCTTCGGCCAACAGTGCGGACTGCAAGTGACCAGGCAGAGTGCCTCGTGCGGCCAGCACCAGTTTTTCCTTACGCAGGCTCTGCCCCTGCTTGCCCATGGCTTGGTTTTGCCCGCCCATGTATCTCGAGTGGATAGAATTAGCACCCCTCCTTGTTGGACCATCAGACCTTTCTGAAACCCCACCTTGGCAAATCAGGGTCATCAAGTCTTCACCAATTCGAGTGTTTTCTGCCAGCGTTTCGCGGACTTCCGTGTTACCACCCTTGTACAGGTGCAGGTACTGCGCCTCGCTCAGGTGGCGATTGCCGGCCAAGGCTTTTTGTACCGCATCCACGTCACCGATCAGTTTGTCGGCAATCGGCCCGGCCAGAGCCGGGTTGTGTGCCAAGCGGGTGCGCACCTCGACATGGCGGTCATCAGCAAGCCTGGCTTGTAACTGTGGCGTTACACCCTGATTGCGAGCCAGCGCAGAAAGGACTTGTATGTCGCCTCTTTCCAGAAGGCGCTGCTGGATTTCAGCGCTCAGGGCGGCGTTACTCGCCAGTTCCTGCTGGACCTCGGGCAGGTCGCCTGCCAGTTGTTGCTGCACGTCGTCCAGCAAGTCAGCTGCACGTGCCAAGTATTTGCGGATTTCGATATTCGGGTCTGTTGCCAAGTGCCGCTGTACGCTCGGCAAGACCGAGTCGCGCCATCGCACCAGGCATTCGCGGACATCGTCGTTCTCATCACGCATCAGCACCTCGAGGATGCTTTCGGCAAGGTTACCGTTGCCAGACAACGCCTTGCGTACCTTGGGATTCTCATCTTTTAGCAGCCGCGCCTGTACATCGATGTTGAGCGCGCGGTTGCCCGCCAAAGCACTACGGACAGACTCCGACTCATGTTGGCTCAGACCCATTTGTAGTAAAGCTGAATCCAGATGGTGGTTGCCGGCCAAACTGGCCTGCACTTCTTCGACGTCCATGGTCAGGTATTGCAGAGCGGCGCTGGTGAGGTTTGGATGTTCGGCAAGGATGCGCCGTACCTCCGTGTTTAGATCCTGGGCGAGCAGAAACTGGGCGGGGGCCCCCAGGTTTCCGTTGTGTGCTAAGGCCTCGCGCACGTAGTGATCGCACTTCACCAATTCCAGTTGCACCGAGTCAGGGAGGGTGGCCGCTCCTGCCCGGCGGGCCAGCGCTTCGAGAACGTCCTGGTCTTCATCACAAGTCAGCTGCAGTTGTGCGGTTTCGCTTAGTTCGTCGCGCCAGGCGAGGCGTTCGCGTACCTCGCAGGAAGGGTCTCTGGCCAGTTGTTCTTGTACCTCGAGATGCAGGTTGTCGTTGCCGATAAGACAACTTCGAACAAACTCTTCAGGGTCCCTTGCGAGTTGTTGTTGCACGGCCTTTCCCACAGCCTTGTTAGCCGCCAGTGCACTGCGCACCAGAGGCTCTTGGTCAGCGAGCAAGCGCTGTTGCAACGACTCGTCGTCGCTTCTTTTCGCCAATAGGTGGCGTTGTTCTGTGTTCAGTTTGAGTCGTTCGAACTGAGCTGCTATCAGATCATGGGGGGCGTTGGCGTGAAGACAGGCAAGATGTAGCAACGCGAGATCAAAGTCGGGCTGGCCTTCTTCGATATTGATCCGCAGCGTCAACAACTTCTCTGGGCAGTTGGGGTTGCTGTATGCAGCGGTTCGAACCTTGGAATCGGTGTCGTCGACCAGTTTCTCCAACAGATCGTCAGGGCAGTCTTCATGCCGGGCAACTTCCTTACGGCGCAGCGCGTTGTGGCTTTCAGCCATCTGAATCATCTGCGCCACGTTCAGGCCGTCGCAGGCCGAAGCCGGCTTTAGCTTTAGCTTCTCGAACAACTCTTCATATTTGGCCACCTGCTCGCGCAAAGTATCCCGCAGCGGCACAGTCAGTTTGATAGCAACTTCGAGATCTTCGAGTTCCAGTGGGCGCCCGTCCAGAAAGGCGGTTTCTCGCGCTTCGTTGATTGCATTCTGGATATCCGCCCCGGCGTAGTCGCGGCACTGGGTGACTAGTTTGCGGCGCTGCCTGGGTTCGAGCTCCAGAGTCTCGCCCTTTAGGTGGATATCGAGAATCGCCCCGCGCTCAGCGGCATTGGGAAAGCCGACATAAAACACCTCGTCGAAGCGTCCCTTACGCAACAATTCCGGTGGTAGGGCAGTGATGTTGTTGGCGGTGGCTATGACAAAGACGGCACCTGTCTTTTCCTGCATCCAGGTCAAGAAATAGCCAAACAGCCGCGACGAAACCTCCGAGCCGCTACCGCTGTTCATGCCGACGAAGGCTTTTTCCAGCTCGTCGATCCACAGTATGCACGGGCTGACCGACTCGGCCATGTTCAGGGCGCGGCGCATGTTGTGTTCACTTTCACCTACGTATTTTCCCAGCAGCGAGCCGATGTCCAAGCGTAGTAGCGGCAACTGGAACAGGCTGGCGGCAGCCTTGGCGGTGAGCGACTTGCCGCAACCCGGCATACCGGCGATTAGTACACCCTTGGGTGCCAGCACCCGGGCTGCACGGGCTTTACTAAGGCGCTGAAAGATTTGCGCACGACGGCTCAGCCACGTTTTGAGATTTTCTAGGCCACCGATGTCGGTAGCGTTTTCGCTAACCCTGAGCATTTCCAGCACGCCGCTCTTGGAAATGATCTGCTCCTTCTCATGCTGGATCAGTAGCAGAGCTACATCACTAATCTGCTCGTGGTGCTGCCGAACCATCGCCAGCGCCGATCGGATTTCTTCCTGATTCAGCCCGCTGCAAGCGGCGTGCAGACGATGTCGAAGCCCATCTGGCACCAGTAAGTCCAGCTGCAGGCAAACAGCATCGAGCAGGCTACTGATTTCCTCGCCCCGGGGCAGTGGCAGGGGTAGCAGGGTCATCTGCGCTTCTATCTGCGACGGAATGTGCAAAGTCTCCGAGACCAACACCACCGCCGCCTTGCCGCGATGATGGCGCTGGATACGGTTGAGTAACTGCTTCAGCCGTGCCACCGCCAGCGGCTGGTTTTCCAAAGCACTGCGGGCATCCTTGATAATGAAAAGTTTGTGGTCCAGATCTTCATCCAGCAGCGACGGCAAGCTTTCGGCCAGATCGATTCTCGATCCCTGGCTGCCCAGTGGTTGCTTGTTGACGAAGTCCACCCAGCCATAACCCAGGTTCCATTCCTTGGGATGCAGGTGCAACTGGCTCGTTATGTCCTGAAGCATGGCATCGACTCGGGCTTCTTCGCCGGAGTGAATGTACAGCCCGGGGTAGCCAGCGACCAGATGGGATTTGATCTTGTCCTTGAGTTCGAGCAAGTTCATAGCGTCACCACAGAGAGAAGAGGCTGGAGGCGAGGTTGCGCAGACCGTTGCCCACCGATTCTATTGCCCGGCCCGCCCCCTCGAGCACCACTGCGGCCACCTTGGTGGCAGTTCTGGCAATCGACTTGCCTGCTTCGTACACCAGTTCGCCGATCTGTCCGCCGGCGATCCCTCCGGCCACGCCACCGACAAAGCCACCAATGGCCGTGCCCACCGGGCCGAACACCGTTCCGATCGTTGCACCCAGCGCAGCACCCTTGGTTGCCCCCGCTATGGCCATAGTGGTGGTTACCGTGGTGTTGCCAATGGCGTCGACGGCTTCTTCACCTGTCAGTTCGCCCTTGCCAAACTTGTAGAGAACCTTGGCGTTCTGCAGGCCGACACAGGCAATATTGGTGATCTGACCTGCTGGAGTATTACGCAGCGCAGCACCGAGCCAGCCGTTTTTCACCGCCACCACCACGGCCCCGGAAACCGCTACTTGCGCGGCAGTGTTGGCACCAGTGCGCAGCGAACTTTCGAAAAACTCTTTGAGATCGTCGTTGGCACTAGGATTTTCCCGACCGTTCAACCGGTTCCAGAAGCGCCGGGCAAGAATCCGCGTGCCCTGCATGCCCACCGAGATGCACGCACCAACTACGGCCTGCTTGCCGATCTGGCGGGCGATTGTGGCACGGTTGGTGTCGTTCCAATCGTATTGGCGCGACTCTGCTTCCTGTTGGGCTTTCTCCTGCAGTCTCCTTGCTTCGTCCTTGGACAGCGGGCGGGATTTCACGCCATCGGCTTCGATCACCTCCGTGCTATCGGGCACGTCCGCGCCTTGGCCTTCCGGTACCAGCGGTTTCTGCCCTTCGTAATCACCACGATTAAGCAGCTCGTTAGTGGCATTTGCATCCGCACCGTACTTGGACTGGTACTTACCGACCACGTTGCCGTTGCCGTCGATGATCTCGATGTCTACCGAGTTCACTTCCTGGGAGCCCACGACCCGCGCACGATAAGGGCTTCCCTTACTCACTGCGTCGATGTTAAAGGTGTCGACGTGGTGCTGCTCGGCGATCAGGCCGTTGAGGTGAGGGCTGCGACTAATGTCCCCTTTGAGTGTGGTTACCATGTCCCGTGCGTTCATCGTGGCATCGGCCAAGGCTTGGTCAATGCATCCGGCATACTGGCCGACATGCACCGAGCCGGAGAGGGCGGCGTTCTTCTCGATTTCGCCGGCCAGCCACGAGGCTTTGCTACGCCCTTTGTCCATATGCGCTTGCAACGACTCACGGGACTGGTTGAATGCCACGGTGGAGGTGATTACCTGCTGGCTGGTCTTTAGCAGTTCTGCTTCGCTGTTCCACAAGTCCGGGTATTTACGGAATTCATCGTTCAGCCACTGGTCCAGCGGCTTGTCACCGCGCTGGTTGCAAGAATCGACAAAGGAAGCGACCACCGCAGTAGTCTTTTCGGCGTTACTGCCGTCGCCGTCGAGCAGCTTGGCTTCGAGGTACTCCACCTGCTCCTGATTGGTATGCGCAAAGTCGATGCTGTTATCCATTTCGTTGTCGTCGCCCAGAGGCCTTTTAATTTCAGTCATGGCAATCGTCCTGATCTTCAGTGCAAATAGTCGGTGAGCTCATCGTCCAGCCTCTGCTGCAACCAAACGGGATCGAGAATGTGTACATGAGTAATCCCGTCGCGGGTAATCAGTAACAGGTTAAAGTGATTGACCTGTAGCGCAGTAGCAAGAATCGTCGATATTTTGAAGGCTTAAGCAATCATGAACTCAGTCTGAGTTAGGTATGTGTGTAAGGGGGCACTTACAAGTGAAGTGGTTCCACCTATTGCAACAAGATAAGGTGTACTGATGAGGCTATCACTCCAAGACCGATAATACTTGATCGAATCTCACATATTAAGGGAAGCTTTTGCTTCACATTTGCTGGAGCTGGGGAACTGAGTTCAAACCGCCGATTTAGAGCCGCTAACGATTCAGTCAGTATGGCCAGACAAACCTAAAGGCCGGAAAGCGCGTTTCACGCTGGCGGGTGAGATCTGTAGTGGTCAACTAAATCCGGACACTTGGTTAGGCCGATCCTCGGCTTTTGCTGGCGGCATCCCGTCATTGTGTTGATGTGGACGCCGCCAGTTGTAGTAATCCATTAGGTAATAACTGATATCCCGCTTTGCTTCCCGCAGGCTCATGTATCCCGTTGCCGGGAGCCACTCTGACTTCAGGCTTCTGAACAACCGCTCCACCGGGGCGTTATCCCAGCAGTTACCACGACGACTCATGCTCTGGGTCATGCGATAGCG